>NZ_CCAE010000001.1 GCF_000723405.1 Hydrogenophaga intermedia
GTCCACCAAGAGTTGAAGTGGACTCGAGGCTCCTATGAACCGCCTCGGCTTTCAAGATGGGCTGACTGGACGCTCACACTGAGCGCGCGCCGCGTGGCGGTCAGCTTGACA
This sequence comes from Hydrogenophaga intermedia, assembly GCF_000723405.1. GTDB lineage: Bacteria > Pseudomonadota > Gammaproteobacteria > Burkholderiales > Burkholderiaceae_C > Hydrogenophaga > Hydrogenophaga intermedia. Next base: position 112 of record NZ_CCAE010000001.1, read on the forward strand.
TTGACCGTCGGCCCATTGAAAGCCTAACGCCTGGCCACCGGGACATTGACACAGTGCGAAAAAAGGCGCCATCCGCAGGGATGGCGCCTTTTTTATTTCACCATGACTCCAGCACCGAACTTCGCTGGACTACGCCACAGCTCGTTGTGGCAGGTTTATCAAGAACTTACGTGAGTTCATCCTATGCCGGTGCTTTCCGAAACTTGACCCGGCTTCCGTCCGCTTGGCTCCTAACAGGCTCCTGGAAACCGTGTCTTTCCCAGGAGTCATCATGGCCAAGATCAAACTCACCAAGTCCGCAGTCGATGCGGCACAACCCCAGGCGCAGCCCATCGAGCTGCGCGACACGCTTGTTCCCGGCTTCCTGTGCAAGATTACACCGGCCGGCCGCAAGGTCTTCATGCTCCAGTACCGGACGAATGCCGGCGAGCGCCGCAAGCCGGCGCTGGGCCTGTACGGAGAGCTGACCGTAGAGCAAGCCCGCTCGCTGGCGCAGAACTGGCTGGCTGAGGTTCGCCGGGGCGGCGATCCGGGCGCGGCCAAAACCGAGGCGCGCAAGGCGCCCACGGTCAAGGAACTCTGCGCGACGTTCATGGGGGACTACTCCAAGCAACGCAACAAGCCCAGTACGCAACGAGGCTATCAGGGCGTCATCGACCGCAACATCATCCCGATCCTGGGCCGCATGAAGGTGCAGGATGTGAAGCGCCCGGATGTCGCGGCGATGATGAAGAAGCTGGAGCACAAGCCGGCAGAGGCGAACCGCACCTTCAGCGTCATGCGCAAGATGTTCAACATGGCCGAGGTGTGGGGCCACAGGCCCGACGGCACGAACCCATGCCGTCACGTCCCGATGTATCCCGCTGGCAAGACAACCCACCTCATCAGCGACGAGGAAATGAGCAAGCTGTTCAAGCAACTCGACAAGGTGGAAGCCGAGGGTATCGAGCCCTATGTCATCCCGCTGGCGATCCGCCTGCAATTCGAGTTTGCGGCCCGCCGTTCCGAAATCGTGCTGCTCGAATGGGAGTGGATCGACCTGGAGAACCGCCGCGTGGTCTGGCCCGACAGCAAGACCGGCTGCATGTCCAAGCCCATGAGCGAGGAAGCCTACCGGTTGCTTTCGACAGCGCCGAGGCGGGAAGGCTCGCGCTATGTGCTGCCGTCGCCGCGCAATCCCCTCACGCACATGACCTATGGGGAGCATTACGGCGGTTGGAAGCGCACCCTCAAGGCGGCCGGCGTGACGCACGTCGGCACGCACGGCATCCGCCACCGCTCGGCCACCGATATCGCCAATTCGGGCATCCCGGTGAAGGTCGGCATGGTGCTGACCGCGCACAAGACCGTGGCGATGTTCATGCGCTACGTCCACACCGAGGACGACCCGGTGCGCCAGGCGGCGGAACTGGTGGCAAACCGGCGCAAGACGATCACTGGGGCGCAGCGTCGTGAGGAGGCAACGGCATGACTTGGGGCCTCATTTCTACCACTGCCGATCGCAGCCGGTGCGGGCCGAATTGTCGCGACGCTGACGCGACAATTCGGCTCTTGCGTCTCATATCCGAACGGGTATAATCTATGTCTGAGAAACGTAAGTTCCTGTATTGGGAGGGCTCCTCGAAGAAGGACTTCAAGGAGTTCCCCATTCCCGTTCAGAAGGACATGGGCGTCGCGCTGTTCGTCGTGCAGTTGGGCCGAACACCTGATTCGGCGAAACTCTGGAAAGGTCTCGGCCCTGGTGTTTATGAGCTAGTGGAGGACCACCGGGGCGACACCTTTCGCGCGGTCTACACCGTGCGCGTCGGCGATGTTGTGCATGTGCTACATGCGTTTCAGAAGAAATCCAAGTCCGGAATTGCTACGCCACAGCCGGACGTGGAGTTGATCGAGAAGCGGTTGAAGGCAGTGCTCGCCCGTTATGGGTTGAGCGGGAGATCGTAATGACGCGCAAAGCTAATCCTCAAGGCACCGACAACGTGTTGGCAGACCTCGGCTTCGATGATGCGGAGGAACTGTCAGCGAAGGCCGCTCTTGCGGTCAAGCTCAACGAGCTAATTGACAAACGCGATCTTAGCCAGACGGAAGCGGCCGCCATTACCGGTATGACGCAGCCCAAGGTGTCCCAAGTTCGCCGCTACAAGCTACAGAACATTTCTCTTGAACGGCTGATGCAGGCACTGGTGTCGCTCGACCAGCATGTCGAGATCGTCGTACAGCCTGCGCGTCGCGCGCATGCGGCCGGCATTACGGTTGCCGTGTGATGAGCGGTCCGCTGACACTTAGCTCGGGGGTGAGATGAAGTTCGCCTACGAGGATATGAGCGACGATCAGTTCGAAAAACTGATCGTTTTCTTGTGCCAGCATCTGCTTGGCATTTCCGTGCAAGGTTTCGCCAAGGGGCCTGATGGAGGACGCGATGCTAAATTCGTTGGCACGTCCGAGCTACATCCAAGCAAAGCTGCGCCTTGGGTTGGCACGACCATCGTCCAGGCCAAGCACACCAACGGCTACAACCGGAATTTCTCGGAGCCAGACTTTTTCAGTACGAACGCGGCGAACACGGTACTCGCCAAGGAGATTCCACGCATCAAGAAGCTACGTGAGGCCAAGCAGCTCGACCACTACATGCTGTTTGCCAATCGACGGTTGGCTGGCAATGCCGAGAGCGAGATACGCGCGTACATCGCAGCGCAATGCGGTATCCCTGATTCATCGATCTACTTGTGTGGCCTGGAGCAATTGGAAGTCCTGTTGAAGACGTTTCCTGACGTAGCAGGAAAGGCCGATCTCGACCCGGTCGATTCGCCCTTGATCGTTAGTCCGGACGATCTTGCTGAGGTCGTACAGGCGCTGGCCCGGCAGAAGGACAGTATATCGGCATTGCTCGACGATCCACCCACTGAGCGGGTCACCTATGAGCAGAAGAATCTCCTGAACAACATGAGCGCCGAGTACGCCAAGGCGCAACGCAAGAAATACCTGAAGGAAACTGCGCAGATTCGTGCATTCCTGGCCGCGCCGGAAAACCTTGAGCTGTTGCGCATGTATGAATCTGTGGTCGATGAGTTTCAACTCAAGATTATTGCCAAGCGCAAGGACTACCAGACCTTCGATGACGTAATGGAGTACTTGGTAGACCTCCTATTCAACCGCGATCCCGTGTTGCGACAGCATGCACACAAGCGCTTGACCCGTGCCGTGCTGTTCTACATGTACTGGAACTGCGATATTGGGGAGGTAAGCGATGCTGCGGCCGACTAAACACTCGCACCCGGATCGCACGGTTATTAACGTTGCGTTGTTGTTGCTGATGCGACTGAAAGATCGCCGCGTGGATGAATACGGCGCACTGCGCAAGTATGCGAAGAAGACCGTTACCGGAGGCGATGTGTTATTCCTACCGGCGCTAAATTTTCTCTATCTAATGGGACTGATCGACTATCGCCCCAAGACCGACGCCGTGGAATATGTGGGGCCAAATGAAGCTGTCTAGACTTTATTCAAACAAGCCGGACTTGTTCGAGCCCGTCGACTTTGTGCAGGGCTTGAATGTCATCATGGCTGAGATTCGTCTCCCGGAGAATCGCGAGAAGGATACTCACAATCTTGGAAAGACGACCCTGGGGCGTTTGCTCGATTTCGGATTCTTAGCTGGACGTGACGCCAAGTTCTTCCTTTTCAAGCACCTTGATCGTTTCAGAGATTTCGTTTTCTTCTTAGAGATCGAGCTGGAAGACGCCTCATTCGTTACGATACGGCGTAGCGTGGAGGAGGCAACCAAGATCAGCTTCAAGAAGCACGAAGCGGGACACCAGGACTTCTCTGCGTTGTCGATCTTGGCATGGGACCACCAGGATGTGGCTTTCGAGCGCGCCCGCGATCTGCTCGATGGCCTACTCGATTGGCGCGCACTAAAGCCATGGTCATATCGCAAGGGATTGGGCTATCTGCTGCGCTCGCAGGAGGACTTTCGCGAGGTATTCCAACTGCGCAAGTTCGCGTCCAAGCATGCCGATTGGAAACCATTTCTTGCGCATATGCTGGGTTTCAACGCGAAACTAATCGCTTCGCATTATGAGAAGGAAGATGAACTCTCCAAAAGGCAAGATACTGCCCAGACTATTAAGAACGAACTGGGTGGGTCGATTGAGGACATCAGCAAGATCGAAGGCATCCTCTTACTCAAGCAGAAGGAGGCAGAGAAGAAGCAGAAGCTTCTTGATGCCTTTGATTTTCGTGCTCAGGATAAGGATCGAACCAAGCAGTTGGTCGATGGCATAGATGAGCGTATCGCGACACTCAACAGCGAGCGCTATTCGCTAACTCAGAACAGAAAGAAGATACTGACTTCGCTGGAGGAAGATCAGATTCTGTTTAATCCGGAGGAAGCCCAGCGCTTGTTCGAGGAAGCGGGTGTCCTTTTCAAGGGGCAGGTCAAGAAGGACTTCCAACAATTGATCGCCTTCAACCGGGCGATCACGGATGAGCGTCGTGGCTATCTTCAGGAAGAGCGTGTGGAGATCGAAGCCGAGCTGAAGCGTGTCAATGCTGAACTCGGGTCGCTGGGTAAAAAGCGCTCGGACATGCTTTCATTTCTGAGCGAAACCGACATTTTCGGAAAGTACAGACAAGTTTCCGACGAAATGGTAACACTGCGCGCCGACATCACATCCCTAGAGCGCCAGCGCGGCTTCCTGCACCGTTTGCAGGAATTGCGCACTGACATTAGGGCGCTGACGGAGGCGCGCGGTCATCTGCAAACCCAGATAGAAGCTGACGTCGAAAAGCAGAACTCGGACCCGGATAGTTTGTTTTCGTCGATTCGGGTCTTTTTCAGCGAAATCGTTGAAGAAGTGATCGACCGCAAGGCATTGCTGAGCGTCTCGCCAAATCAGGCAGGGCACCTTGAGTTCAAGGCGGAGATTTTGGATGAATCGGGCAATGCGACCAGCGCCGACCTTGGATACACGTATCGCAAGCTACTGTGCATTGCCTTCGACCTTGCTGTATTGCGTGCCCACCTCGACGACAAGTTCCCGCGCTTCGTCTATCACGATGGTGTGTTCGAGTCGCTGGATGATCGCAAAAAGGAGAACCTGTTAGCGGTCATTCACCGATACGCCGAACTGGGGCTACAGCCCACCATCACGCTGATCGATTCGGACTTGCCAGCGCGTGCCGATGACGATGAGCCGGTGTTTGCCGCGGACGAAATTGTCGTGACGTTGCATGACGAGGGTGAGCGGGGACGGCTGTTCAAGTTTAAAGCATGGTGATGACCTCGAACCGACCCTGACGCATTCCGCGCTACAGGCGGATGCCGGCAGACTTCGGCGTTGCAAACTGCTCCGGCTCCTTACCGAGTGGGAAAGCCACCACGTACAACACGCTGGCAGGCATCGGCTTGCTGTCCTGCTCCAAACCCCACTTTACCTGCACCTTGCGCGTGGCACTGCGCAGTGAGACGCCGAGCGCCTTGAGCGCGTCGATGTGGGATTGCATCTCGTCGTATATCTCGAACTTCTGCGTTTCGCTGTAGGCATCGGCGCAGTCCCGGTAGTCGCGGAAGTAGTCCACCAGCATGGCGAATGTCTCGTCCGCTTCGCGGGTCAGCTCGAAGGCTGGCTCTGACAAGTCCATCGTGCAGGACTCGGCCAACTTGGCCAACTGCTTGCCTGTTGTCAGTGGGGTGGCCGTCAGCGTGACGTGCTCCCGATCGAACTTTTCTTTCTCGGCCTTGAATTCTTCCTCGGACGGAATGGTGAACGGCTTGTTGAGTGCGTCGATGTCCTCGAACTCGAACGCCCTAGCAAGAGCACGACGTGTATCAAGACTGGCGGACAAGCCTTGCTCGACCCGCTGGATCGTCCGCACGTTGAGGCCGGAAATCGCGGCCAACTGTTCCTGTGACCACTGCCGCATCTCGCGGAACATCTTGATGCACACGGCCAGTTCGGCCGGGGTCAGCAGACGGGTTTGTTGAGCATGTTCTGTAGTGTTCATGGGCGGCTCCTTCGTTTTCAGTAGACGTGGCGAAGTATGGGGAGCCAGGAACAAGGACAACACGACAGCAACCCGACAGCCGGCCGACAGACAACTATAAATGCCGCATAGGGTTCACTCCACAAGGATATTCAGGGAGGGAATCCGTGCGTCCCGGCGTGCCGCCGTCGCGCTGTCGTGCTGCGCATCGAGCCTCGCTGCGCGAGTCTCGCCCCATGCGGGCTTCCATCGTTCCCTCGCTCTGCTCGGCTGACGCCTCCGGCCCTTGAGGGCCTGCGCGCTCCGCTTGCCTACCCGTGCCTTCGTTGGAGGTGGGAATGGGCGGTCTTGCTGTTCCCTTCACCGTACCACGGCGTTCTCGCCGTCAAGGGCTGCGCGTGCTCGCACGCTTGCGGCCGTGGCCGTCCATGACCCTATGACAGCTTGCGCTGCGCCGTGCTGGCGCCGGTTCCGGGCAATTCCGCCCGAGCAACCGGAGCACGATCATGTCGCAACTCTCTCTCGCTTTCGATTCCTCGCTGCTGGTGCGTGACAGCCAGGGGCGCTACATGCTGGCCACCGCCGATCAGATCCTGGAGGCGGCCCGCCAGGTCATCGACCAGAAGATCCCGCGCGGTGCGCTGTTCACATCGCCGATGCTGGTCAAGGACTACCTGCGCACCAAGCTGGCCGGCTTCGAGTACGAAGTCTTCGCGGCACTGTTCCTCGACAGCCAGCATCGGCTGATCGAGTACGCCGAGCTGTTCCGCGGCACCATCGACTCGGCGGCGGTGTATCCGCGCGAAGTCGTGAAGACGGCGTTGCGGCTCAATGCGGCGGCTGTGATTTTCTCGCACAACCATCCGAGTGGGAACCCTGAGCCGAGTCAGGCCGACAGACAGATCACCCAGCGGCTCAAGGATGCGCTGGCGCTGGTGGACGTGCGTGCACTGGATCACATCGTTGTCGGTGGCGAGTCCACAGCGTCCTTCGCCGAACGGGGGCTGTTGTGATCGCGGGGGCTTCGGCCCCCTTTTTGCTGCGTCCGATGCCGACGATCTCCGGCCCTGCGGGCCTGCGCGCTCCGCTTGCCTGTCCGTGCCTTCGTTGGAGGTCGGGATGGGCGGTCTTGCTGTTCCCTTCACCGTATCACGGCGTTCTCGCCGTCAAGGGCGGCGCGCGCCTTGCGCGCTGGCGTCCTGGCGGCCGTCTTCGACCCTGTGACTGCTTGCGCTGCGCCGTGCTGGCGACGGTTCCGGGCAATTCCGCCCCTGCAACCGGAGATCGTCATCATGAACGACAAATCGCATGTTTCACTGGAACGTCATGTCTGCCTTGTCTGCGGCGTCGCTTACGACACTGGCAACCTTCTTCTCGACAAGCGCCTGCGCGCGAGCCTGGAACGCCACACGACGACAGGCTGGGGCCTGTGCACCGAACACCAGAAGCTGTCCGATGACGGCTTTGTCGCCTTGGTTGAATGCGACCCGCAGCGCAGTGGCTCGCCGGCGGGTGGTGGTCGCTTGAAGCCTGAACAGGCGCATCGCACGGGCCGCCTGGCGCACCTGAAACGCGAGGTGTTCGCCAAGGTGTTCAACGTGCCGATCGCGGACAAGCAGCCGTGCGTCTTCGTTGAGCCTGGCGTCATCGAGCAGTTGCAGTCGATGGTCGCGCACTGATCGCGCGGCAACCATCCGGCGCGTCGTCCTGCGGGGCGGCGCGCTTTTTTTCTGCTGCGCCTAGTGTCCTGATCTTAGCCGACGCTAGTTCTGGTTGGACTGCTCGACACCGCGCAGTTGATCCCGAAGCCTTGCAATTCGCTGCGGACTATTGCTTCGCCCCCATCGGACACAAAGGGGCCAACTACCACGCCATTGACCGCAGCAAGCCAATCGAATGGCACCTTTGCGAAGCGATCTACGATCCGAACATTGGACTTGGGCCACGCCCCATCAGTGTGGTCGTAGAGGAGCCTGACTTCATCTTCGCTCGAAAGATTATTGTTTAACCGCAAGAAGGACGCTGCAATCCCTTGCCCAAGGCTGTCGAGATGCTTCTCCCAGTTTTGATCGGAGAAATGCGCCTCTATTTCGGCGTCTGTGGCGTACTGCATCTTGCCGATGACGTGTTGCAGCATATAGAACTCGTTGCCTCTGCTCATCGCAGCGTCCAGTAGCTTCCTGGGTGTCGATTGCACGCGCACGGAGGGATTGCGACGAGAAAAAATTGCCCAGTCTGATTGCGCGTCAAGGGCCGTGGCCGACCAGCAGGAGCCGTAGACCGAGGCAACCACGCCATTGAGCGTCAGTGGTGCGCCCGTGACAACATCCTTGAACTCCCGGTCGAGCAGTGGATTCTCCGATGAATCGCCCCAGTTTGATTTGTCGATCTTGGTGTAGGTAAGACACTTTCTGCTTAAATCCTCGCGGAAGTATTGGAGTTCCATGATTCGATACACGGGGGCGTCAAGAGCTACCTCAAAGACATTCCGTTGGATGTAGAGATCCCTCATTTCTTCATAGGGAACGCCTCGGCAATCTGCCTGGACGATTGCCCCAACGATGTCGGTATTGAACCTCGGAATCATCTATGTCCCTCGCGCAAAATAGTTAAGTCGCTTCATCGGTTATTTATGTGCTTTGGCTACTTGACCCTTAACTTCCGCACGCCTGTTGTCTGCGACTTTACGTGATCGTAGGCGCACTGCACGACTCACACTTCGATTCGAGCGTCTCCGGCTAGTTAGCCGGTCGCGCTGTCGTGCTGCGCATCGAGCCACCTTCGGCGTCTCGCCCCGTGCGGGCTTCCATCGTTCCCTCGCTCCGCTCGGCTGACGCCTTCGGCCCGGCTCCTCGATCCGGGCCTGCGCGCTTCGCTTGCGTGGGGTCGGCGCCATCTGCGGCCGTTGCCACAACCGCCGTCTTCCCTCGCTCATCACCTCATCCGCGACTGTAGCCCGCGCCCGTGTGCCGTCAAGGCGCGCCGGGCCGTGTCCTCGCTGCGCTGCGGGCCGCACCAACCCGTCGCTTGTTTCCTTGACGGCCCCCGTCCGCGCGCTCCTGACCGTCGCGGGCGATGAACTCAGGAAAGACGGTGGCAACGAGGCCGGCCCAGGTCTCCGCGCCGACCCCACCGGAAAGCCGAAAGGCGGGCTCCGAATCTAGGAATCCGGTGGGGTTTCAACAGCAAACCCTTTGTCAGGAGAAAGACCATGCAACTTGCCTCCCGTTTCGCATCCCGATCCCCGGTGCTGCGCTCGGAACACCCCTTGTCGGATGACCAGATTCGCCGTGTGGCGCCGTCCATTTTCGCGGAAGCCCCGCACGGCAGCCGCTCCGAACGGTACAGCTATATCCCCACCGCCACGGTGCTGGCCGAACTGCGCGGCGAAGGATTCCAACCCTTCATGGTGTGCCAGACCCGCGTGCGGCAGGACGACCGCCGCGACTACACCAAGCACATGATTCGACTGCGCCACGCCAGCCAAATCAACGGCAGCGAAGCCAACGAAATCATCCTGCTGAACTCGCACGACGGCACCAGCAGCTACCAGATGCTGGCCGGGATGTTCCGTTTCGTGTGCAGCAATGGCCTTGTCTGCGGCGACACCGTGGCGGACGTGCGCGTGCCTCACAAGGGCGACGTGGCGGGCCACGTCATCGAAGGCGCTTATGAGGTCTTGCACGGCTTCGAGCGTGCGCAGGAATCCCGCGATGCCATGCAGGCCATCACGCTAGACAGCGGCGAGGCCGAAGTCTTCGCCCGCGCCGCGCTGGCTCTCAAGTACGACGACCCGGACAAGCCCGCACCGATCACCGAAAGCCAAGTGCTGGCCTCGCGCCGCTTCGACGACCGCCGCCCCGACCTGTGGAGCGTGTTCAACCGCACGCAGGAGAACTTGACGCAAGGCGGACTGATAGGCCGCAGCGCCAACGGACGCCGCCAGCGCACGCGCCCCGTGCAAGGCATCGACCAATCCGTGCGCCTGAACCGCGCCTTGTGGCTGCTCGCCGATGGTATGCGCCAGTTGAAAGCCTGAACCCCACGCGGAGGGGCGGGCAGCCCCTCCATTCATTCCCTCGTTTCTCTCATTCTCTAGGAGTCATCACCATGAACGCCGTAACCCAAACCGAAACCCGCGCCATCCACACCGCCGCCACGCTGGAAGTGGCCGACCCCACCAAGAACCTGATTCTGGTTCCGCTGTCGCAGTTGCTGCCGCGTCGCTCCAAGCGCAACGCGCGCACGACCCCGCGCCTGTCCATCCCCGAACTGGCCGCGAGCATTTCCCGCATTGGCCTGCTGCAAAATCTGATCGTCATCCTTGCCGCCGATGGCGAGCAGTACGAAGTGGTGGCCGGTGATCGTCGCCTCACTGCCTTGAAGCTGCTGGCGAAGAAGAAGCGCATCCCCGCCGACTTTGAGGTGCCGTGCCTGCTGGTGGCAGACAGCAGCGCCCGCACCGTGAGCCTCGCCGAAAACCTGCTGCGCGAGCAGATGCACCCCGCCGACCAGTTCGAGGCGTTCGCCGCACTGGTCGAGGAAGGCCGCCCCATCGAGGACATTGCCGCCGACTTCGGCGTGTCCCCGCTGGTGGTGCAGCGCCGCCTTAAACTCGCCAACGTCTCGCCGCGCCTGATGGCCGATTACCGGGCCGGAGCCGTGACGCTGGAACAGTTGATGGCGCTGACCATCACCGACGACCACGCCGCGCAGGAGGCCGCGTTCTACGGTGCGCCGGAATGGCAGCGCGGCGCATCCGCGCTGCGCGAACGCCTGACCGAACGCGAGATCGACGCCACGCACCCGCTGGTGCGTTTCGCCGGGCTGGACGCCTACACGGCGGCGGGCGGTGGCATCCGCCGCGACCTGTTCGCCGACGACGACAGCGGCACCTTTCTGGTCGATGCCCCGCTGCTGGAAAAACTGGTGCGCGGCAAGCTGGATGCGCTGGCCGAGGACGTGCGCACCGAGGGTTGGGCATGGGTGGAAGCCGTGCCGCACCTGAGCTACGCCGAACGGCAGGCGTTCCAGAACGCCCCGCGTGAGCAGCGCGAACCGAACGCCCGCGAGGCCCGCCGCATCGCTTCGCTGCAAGCCCGTCTCGACAAGATCGACCGGGCGCTGGAAGACGCCTACGACGCCGAGGACGAAGACAAGGCCGAGGCGCTGGAACAGCAGCGCGAGCTGGTGGCCGCAGAACTGCAAGCCGTGCAGGACGCCCTGAAAGGCTACGTCCCGGACGTGCGCGCCGTCGCCGGTGTCATCGTCACCATCGACCGCGACGGTGAGGCCGCGATTCATCGCGGGCTGCTGCGCGAGGCCGAGGCCAAGGCACTGCGCACACTGGAAAAGCTGCGCCAAGGCTTCACCGGAACGGAAGACGCGAACGACGACGAAGGCGAGGACGCCGCGCCGCCCAAGGCTGCGAACCTGTCCGACCGGCTGGCGCAACGCCTGAGCGCGCACCGCACCGCCGCGCTGCAAATCGAAGTGGCCCGGCACCCGCAGGTGGCGCTGGCCGCGCTGGTGCATCGCATGGTGCAGACCGTCTTGCAGGAAGATCACTACGGCCACGACTTGCCGCTCGGTGTGCGCCTGACCATGCAGGATAGGCTGGACACCCACGCGCCCGACTGGCCGGAATCACCCGCCGCCGTGGCGCTGCGCGAAGTGCGGCAGGCATGGGGCGAGCGGCTGCCGCAGGACAGCGCCGAACTGTTTGCCGCGCTGCTGGCGATGGAGCAAGGCGAACTGGTGCGGCTGCTGGGCGTATGCGTGGCCGCCAGCGTGGACGTGGTAACGCCACGCGCCACGCAGCACCAGCCCGGCGCGGAACTGGCGCAGGCGGTCGGGCTGGACATGGCCGCATGGTGGAAGCCGACCGCCGAAGGCTACTTCAACCATGTGTCCAAGGCCGTGATTCTGGAAGCCGTGCAGCAGTTCGCGCCGTCGCACGTCACCCGGCTGTCCAAGCTCAAGAAGACCGACATTGCCAGCGAGGCCGAGCGTCTGGCCGAAGGCACCGGCTGGATGCCCGCCCTGTTCGCGGCAGAGGGCAGCGCGGCGCAGGAAATCGACGCAGAGGCCGACACCGAAGCGGCGGAAACGCTGGCGGCATGAGGTAGCCGCGTGAAGCATGGCCCCGGCGCAGACCGCGCCGGGGCTTTTTGCTGCACTTCAAAATCCGGGCGCGGCAGGTCTCAACGACCAAAGCAGAACGTGCCGTAGCTCGCGATCACGGGTCATCAGGAACCTGAATCCCGCTAGCTCATTGTTGAGGGTGCGCTAATTACGACACACCCATCAATTCCGTCGATCTTTAAGACACCCTCCTTGAATTTGGCATGTTCTTGCGTCGCGCGCGTGCGGTCCCACAGGAAGCTGACGATCCGCGCATCCTTGTATTTCGTGTCGGCGCGATAGAGGGACGCGTCTTCGGCGATCTCGCCAATGAGCGTCGGGAAGGACTTCTTCACGTCTTTCCGGTATTTGACCTCAATGATCGTATGCAGCGACGGCAGGTAGAGATCAATGCGCGGATTTTTCTGCCCGACGGGCTGAAGGTTCACTTCGTCCGCGATGTCGTTGAAGATCGGCGCGAGTAGGACATAGAGCAAGTTTTGGACATGGTATTCGTTTTCTACCTGCCATTTGACGGGTTCCGCGCCTCTTGTGCGCCCGGCGTCTTCCCATGTCCACCGCTTTAGGCCGACGGGGATATGCTCCAGAAATCCCAGGAGGTCGTCGAGGCTCCAGCCTTTCGGCGGCACCACGGCCACGTCCTGATTGACCTGATCGAAGACGTAAACCATTAGGCTCAACAGCGCCGTCGAAGCGTCTTCTTGCGCCTGCGCCCGGAACTCGGCCATGAAGCGGCCGATCAGGGAAAGGCGAGTCTGGTGGTCTTCGATTCGCCGTATCTGCCGATAGTGAAGAAAGAGCGGCACGCAAGCGCTCGCATGGACAGCGGAGTCGCTGCTGCGGACATACATCGCGATATCTTTCTCGAACACATTGAGGTGGTCGCCGCTGACCTGCTGAGCCAGGAATCCTGAAATCCAGTTCTCGAACTCGCGGGCGATGCGCGCGTCGTTCATCTGCCCGGCCAGCCACTTCACCGCCATGACGCCGAACATGTCGGAGACCCACGGGCGTGGCGTGGAGTCGATCTTGGCGGCCTGGCCGAGTAGGCGGGAGACATCCAGACTCGAAACGGTTTCGTCCAAAACGCCGAGGCCCGCAATCGCGCACCGCTGATACAAGGAGAGTGTCGCAAAATCGAAGGACGGAACGCCGTCTTTCAACAATCCAAGAAAATACAGAAAGGAGGATTTGAAAGGATCGGCGTGCGCGCTCTCGCTCACCTTGTGGTGCAAATATTCGCGCAACTGGTACGCGTTTTCCTTCTCTACAGGAACCATTGGGATTGCCCGATCATCACCGAGTCGTTCCAGCCCGGAAGCTGATTTAGCCATCCAAGATTCCGGGCGATCAGGTCGGAATAGCTGATAGTCACTGGCATCGGATTGGGGAAGTAACTACGCCAGGAATGCGATGCGAAGCTGTATAGCTGGGCGCTCAGATACGTAATGTCCTTGAAGGTCGAGTCCTTGTGAACATCAAGGATCACGCCGCGCGGATGTCCGTCTGTGTCTTGCCGCAGTTCGCGCTGGCCGATCAGGTAGACAAGCATTTCGTGCTTGGAAAGCTTGAACGTCTTCCCGCGCGGCGGAGCCAGTCGTCCCTTCTGCACGCCGGCCGTCGCGGAGTCGAACATATGCAGACCATGATTCTCCGAGATTTTCAGGAAGGTGTACTCGATCTGATACTCACGGTACTTTTCGATTACGGCGCGGACGGCTTCGATCTCTTCCTTGTTGAACTTCTTGACCTGCGCATGAAAGATCAGGCGGATCGTGTCGCCTTTCTGCCAGTTCATCCGCTTCTGAATCTTCTCTATCGTCTCTCCGAGCACGGCGGTCAGCGCTTCGCAGTAGGCTTCCGGCACGACCGCCTTCGAAGTATTCGAGACGATGTAGCTGCCGTCTCCGGAGAAGACGGTGGTGATGCCCATGATCCGCTGATTGTCAGCGCCACGCTCCTGTCCGATATTCGCGCTGCCGATGCCGATCACGAGTTCGTGCGAGAGAGTCGGTGAGGATTTGAGAAGCCAAGGGACGCCGCCCATCTTCGCGTAGCAAGCCAGCGCCATATTGTTGAGCGAGTACCCGAGCGAATAGTCGGACTGCGCAAGAAGCTCTATCGTGAAATCCTGTACGGGAACCTGATGCAGGAAGAAAAGGCTCTTGCCGAGATAGTACGGATTCTCCGTGACCTTGAGCTTCTTGAAGGACTGCCGGACCTGCACGAGGGCCAGGTCCCAGCGCCCGCCGTCATCCGCTTTCTTCCGGATCGCAGCCTCGATGGCGTTCTTGTACGCATCCACGCTGTCGGTGGCTGTCGCGAACACTTCAACGCGGCTGGTTCCGAGCGTGAACTTGCCTTCAAGGCCGTTGCTGAAATACTTGCTGTTCGGGATGCCTTTCAGTAGCTTGCGAACGAATTGCTCGACGCGCCCCTTGTCGTGCTGGGCGCAGATCACGCAGATCGACGGATCGTTCCTATCGAAGGTGCGCTTCGTATAGGGGCCGCTCTGTGTCAGACCTTTCTCGGCCCAATCCGCTTCGCCGTTGTCGTTGAAGACGAACACCGGCTTCTGCATCTGCCCACAATCCTTCTGGATATTGGGTGAATCCTGGATCTCGATGCGCGTTCCGTCGATCAGCGGGATGGTCTTCGACTGGATGTACTTCTTGAGCGTGTCGATGCGGGCCTTCTTGTTCTCGCCTCCATTGAATACGGAAACGGATTGCCGGATACGCTCGACGATGGCGTCTTTCTGCGCGCGGTGCGTATGCAGAATGTAGTCATCGAAGTTCGTCCGGCTGGCCTCCAGATAAACGTTTTTCGCCTCGGCTTGAACGACCTGACCGTCGGGCCGCGTGACATAGAGCGTTTCACCCTTGCAGCCGCTCACCGACCCCAGAAGCTTTCTGTATCCGTCGTCCTGCTCGGTGACAACGTAGCGGCCCGCAAGATCGAACCCGGCATTCAGGAAGAACAGGCCGTTCTCTTTGAGCACGCGGCGCGTTGTGCAATCAATAACGAGGCATGGATGGCCCAGGACAGTGCGGGTGTCGATTGAGTATTTGGCGCAAACCTTAAAGGGGTAAGCGTCTCCAAGAATCGGAACCAGAAGATTGTCTTCCGGCTTGGCGCTCACCAGTTCGATGGGATTGAAGCCGGATGGGTTGCGGCCCAGCCCAGCGAGATGGCGGATCAGTCCGTCCTTGACCAGCGAATAGAAGACGCCGAAGTTGTCCTTGAGCGCGATCGTCTGCGGCGTGCCAGATGCCGGGAACGTGCCGTCCCCCGAGAAGATCAGGATGTTGTCGCCCTGCCGGCGAAAGGCGTGCGTCGCTTTATGAGCGGCGCGAAGGCCATCCAGGGTTTCCTTGTCGTAGGGAATCTGGCGGACTTCAAGCTCCAACTCGGGGACTTTCAGCGGAAATGCGTTCAGGACAATCGGCAAGGTCCACCCCTTTCATGTCCGTGACGCTTCCACCGCGCGGTGTCCCGCGAATTGGTCTCAGTCCGGGAGGTTATGGGTTCCAAGGTCGTCGTGGCCTGCCACTTGACCGGCCTCACAGCAAGCACTGCGTTCATTGCTGTTTCTCCAGAAGTGGCCACTGTTCAGCGACGTACTTCTCTGCTGCGTCGCGAACGACCCATGCTACGGAGACCTTCTTGCTCCGGGCGATGGCTTCCAGCATTTCGTAGAGTTCGGGCGGGAATGTCACGGACGCCCTCGGAGCCGGATCACGCTTGGGCTTTGAGGTTGCAATCGGCTTTGTTGCAGGCATGACCTAAACACTTTCGAATCAGATGATGCACCACTTTACACCAAGGTGGTGCACCGCTCCAGTTGTAGTCAG
Organism: Hydrogenophaga intermedia; assembly: GCF_000723405.1. GTDB lineage: Bacteria > Pseudomonadota > Gammaproteobacteria > Burkholderiales > Burkholderiaceae_C > Hydrogenophaga > Hydrogenophaga intermedia. The sequence goes on from NZ_CCAE010000001.1 coordinate 16,095, forward strand.
TGACGCCCGCATCCCGCCACGGTGGGCAGTGCGCCGGAGCACGCTGCACCTTGCTGCGCCCGGTTGTGCGAAAACGTGCCGTCCTCGACGCTGATGGTGGGCTGTCCGGGCCGTCACGCCGGCCTGTTCACCGACATGCCCCACGGCCTTGCCATGACGCATCCACACCACGCCTCAAACCGTCCGCCGCTGGATGCGGTGGGCATTCCGCCTGTCGCTGTGGGCCAGACCTTGCCAGCATTCGGGCGCGTGCCATCAACGCCTTCATGCGGAGCGCCGAGCTGGCCATCGCTCCATTCGGGTCAGTTCGGCCCGTTGCGTCCTTGGTTCGTTGTGAATCCTGGCGGGAGCACGGCTGCGCCTCGGGCTTCATGGCTGCAACCGTCCGGCGCAAACAATTTCCCCTGCGCTGCGCGCATTCCTCGCGGGACAAATTCTTTGCGCCTCCCGGTCCTCCACGCTGTTGCGGCCGCTGCGCGATGCAGCCAGCCCGTCCCCCGCCGACCGGATCACAACAAGGACGCGATGGGCGCGACCTTGGCAACCCGAAAGGAGCAAACATCATGGCCAACATCGGCACATTCACCGCACAGAACGACGGCTTCACCGGCACGGTCCGCACCCTGACACTCAACGTCAAGGTCAAGTTCGTCCCCAACGACAAAGGCAGCGAGAACGCCCCCGATTTCCGCATCCAGGCGGCGGGCGGCTACGACATCGGCGCGGCATGGAAGAAAGTCAGCCAGGCCGAGCGGCCCTACCTGTCGGTGACACTGGATGATCCGTCGTTCCCGGCGACCATCTACGCCCGCCTGATCGAAGAAGAAGACGGCTCGCACAACCTGATCTGGTCGCGCAGCAAGCCGGCGGCCTGACGGCCGCCCCGGCGCCCCGCCCATCGTGGCGGGGCGCCTCACTCCGAGAGCACAAGCGCCAGTATTGCCCGTGTCGGCTAGCGTCCGGGAGTGGCGCATGGCTTCCTGAAACGTTACTATTGACGTTTCAGAAACGTTTCTGTATCGTTTCCATAAATTCTGGAGGCAACGATGAACAGAGACGCGGCGATTGGTAAGCGCATTGCTGCCCTGCGCGATGAAGCAGGGCTCAAGCAGAACGAACTGGCAAAGAAACTCACCTGGAGCGCCGCAGTGCTATCCCGCGTCGAGAACGGCGACCGACCGTTGGCGCCGGAGGAACTTCAGACCGTGCTCGATGGCATCGGCACGGCTGACGCGCTGAAGCTGCGGGAGATACTGGAGCGCCAGTGGCAGATGATCCCGGAGCCGACCCTCGGCGATCCGGATGCCGACCTGCTGTGGGAAGCGGAACAGACGGCGCAACAGGTGCATGCGCTTGCCGAGCGCCCCGATGTGAAACAGTTCTACGAGCGCCGTCTGGTTCGCTATCAGGAAGAATTGCTCGCCAAAGCGGCGAGCGTGGCGGACAAGCGCTACCAGGCGGCCTTCATAGGAACCATTGCGGTGGGCAAGTCCACTGCGATTTGCCGCGCGGAAGGTCTTGAAATTCCGGGCAGCAAGGGAATGCCAAAAGCTGTCCTGGAAACCGGCGCTGGCGGCATAACTATCTGTGAAGTGCATGTACGGCGCGGTCCTGGATATGGGCTTATCGTGGAGCCGTGCACCGAAGATGAAGTACGGCGGCACGTTGCTGATTTCGCGAACTTTCTTGTGAATCCTCCACAAGCGTCGCGTTCAGTGAATGATGACGGCGAAGGCGGCGCGTCGCCGGGAATCTCCCGTGAGGTCGAGCGTGCCTTGCGGAATATGACCGGGCTTCGACGTCGCCGCAGCGAAAAACGCTCGGACGGCTCCGTCATTCCTGCGGTCGATGAAGCCCGTGAGCTGGCTGCGCGGTTCACCGATGCCAAGTCGCTGTCTGTGGAAATCCTGTCTCGCATGGAGTTGCACAAGCGCGATCGGCGCGACATCTGGCACGACGACACCCTGGGCAAGCCGCCGCTCGATTGGTTGCAGGAAATCTTCGAGCGCGTCAACAACGGCCGCAGCGAGGAATTCACTTTGCCGCGCCGGATCGAGTTGGTCGTGCCTGTCGCGATCCTGGGCGATGAATCGGTTTCGGTCACACTGATCGACACGCAAGGCATCGACGACATCGCTGAACGCGGCGATCTTGAAGTTCATTTTGATGACACGCATACCGTGGTCGTGTTATGCACCGTGTTCAATGAAGCGCCAGCTACTGCCGTGCGGCAATTGCTGACCCGCGCTCGGGAAGGAGGGGTTCGGACACTGGATAGTCACGCAGCCATCCTTGCGCTGCCGCGCCCCAGTGAAGCACTCGCTGTTAAGGACAATGGTTTCCCCGTGCAGTCGGCCGAAGAAGGCTATGAAGTCAAGGGCGAAGAAGTGCAGTTGAAGCTGCAACCTATGGGGCTCGACCACTTGCCTGTCATGTTCTTCAATGCCGCGGAGGATGCGCCTGAGCAACTGCGGAACTTCATCCGTGCCCGCATCACCGCCGTGCAGGAGTGGCAGCGCAATGGGTTGCGCGAAATCATCGCCGGCGCCAAATCCATGCTTGAGAACTACGAAAAAGACCAGGCTCGGGGGGCGATGGCGGCCGCAGCGCGTCGTCTGACGATCTGGTTGGACAACAACGAAGCAATTCCGGCACAAACCAAGCGGCATGTCCACGACAGTCTGGTGGCGGCTGTGGGCACCGCACACCCGCGCACCGTCTATGCCGCCATCGTAAGAGACGGCGATTGGTGGAATCTTAACTATGCCCACCAACTCAGTCACGGTGCCCGGCGCATCGCTGCCGGTATTGCCGAACCGAAGTTGCAGAAGTTCAAGGAGATCGCCGAGAACCTGCTGCAAGACGACCAGTTCAGTGATGCCCACGACCTCATCCATCAAACAGTCAGAACGATGGAGGCCGGCTTCGATGCGCTTGTCCGAAAGGCCCAACTGGTTGGACAAAGCATTCATTCGGATGAAATGACCGCTGACGCCAACTTCTGGAAGACGTGCTACAGCGAATGGGGAAGAGGTTCGGGCTATCGTGATCGCATCAACAATCACAACCAAAGCTGGTTTGAAGAGAAGAACGAAGGAGGAGCCGATGCTCGCGTGATGCAACTGGTCACGGACAGTTGGCATGAAGCGGTTGCGACCGTTCGCCATCTGCTAGCGCAAGACTGAGAAGGTCGCTGCCAAGATGAATAGCACTCCAGCGACCAGCATACGCGCTTCTGCAACGGCCAAGCTGATGGCGTTCTACCTCAGCCGCGACCGCATTCTCTCTTTGGTCAATACGGAGGGGCTGCCGCCCCACGTCCTCCATACGTTGCAAGGCAAGGACGTACCCATGACCTCAGCCATACTCGGCAGCGCTGTCGGCAGCTACGTGCTGGATGCGATTGCATCGGGTGGTATCAAGACCCTGCAACAGCTTGCGGTCGAGAACGCGATTCAGCCTGGCACTCCCTTCATCTACAACGGACATTTTTATGGCAAAGGCTTCGGCTACGCCAACAAGAAATCGGCGTTGACGTTGACCGAGAAACTCGACGAGCCAATGGAGGGAAAGAAGCTCGTCCTCGAATTCTCGAAGAACGGCCTTGTAAACGACACGGCCTACACCCGCATGGCGGGATCGACTCGGCTCTTCGCCTTCGCCTACATCGCCGACGTCACCGCAGATACCATCCGTGCGATTCCCTATGCAATCGGGGATCTGGTCAGCGGTCAGTCGTCGATGCCGTTGCCTTTCGCCTCAACCTTGGAGTTGCAGCCCAACGACATTGAGCAGTTTGCAGGCATGGATAGAACATGGATTCCTTCCAAGACCGAGTTTGCCCGTCTTGCTGATATTCCCGAGCACAAGATCAAGGAGTTGATCTGTCATCTGCTCAATGAGCACGATGTTCCCAAGGATTGGGGCGGAGAAGAGAGCGATTTGTTCTCTGACCGGCTCTTGATCGACGGCGAACGCAAGACCGGCGCCTTTCTGCTCAAAGGGCCGGCCAAATTCCATCCGATGACGCCGCGCGACCTGGGTAAGAACGCCGACCAGATTTATCGCCTCTTCAATACTCCCGCGCAGGTCTATATCGTTCAGCACTGCCACAACGTCGGCGCGGCCGTGCGCAAGACCGTGGAGGCTTACGCCCTACATCGCTCATTTACAGCCCCTTGCCGCTACGTGATTATGGACGGCGTGGCAACCGCGCAGTTGCTGCGAGCACATGGCCTTTGGGACACCGGAGTGCCTGCACAGCGCGGAAGAAAGTCAGCCAGGTCGGGTGGCAGTAGCAAGGCCGATTGAGCATCGCCCCCGCCCACCGTGGCGGGGCGCTTCTCGCACTACGACTCCGACGCCGCCAGGCGGCGTTCCGTCTCCGCCATCAGCTCGGCCGAACTGCACCCGAGCGCTCGCGCGATCTTGAGGATGAGCGCAAGCGTCGGCATATGCTCACCACGCTCCACCTTGCCCATGTGCGAGCGCTCGACGCCGGCCAGATGCGCCAGCGCCTCCTGCGCCACGCCATGCTCCGTGCGCAGCGCACGCACCGCCTCGCCGAAAGCCCGTGCCGGCTCGGCCTCGAAGGTGGTGGCGCCGGTTGGCCGGCCGCGCTGGATTGGACGCTTCTGCATGCATAGAAGCGTCGATTCACGGCACAATTAAAACCACGTTAAAGATAACTCTTTCCTCGCTTTTGCCCTACGATTCGAGCACTTGCTGCTGGCCCGCTCGGCCGGCTTTGGGTGGATGCGCAAAGGCGGATTGCCGCCTTCGTGCTTCCGTGGATTCGGTGATTGCCGCGAGTACGGTTCCGTGAGCTTCTGCAAATCCGCTTCGCCTGCTCCGAGGCTTTTCGTACTTCCGCAAATCCGGCTTTGCGGATTGGCGTGCAAGCACATGCGTGCTTCGTCGGCTTCGTGCGGATCAGTACCGCTTCCCCGGTTCTCCCCACAGCGAACAAGCACGCGAGCCTGGCGCACGCCGCTTGCCGTCAACCCCGGCCCGCACCGAACCGTGTTGGGGTATGACGGCCGCGCTGGCCGCGTGCGCCCTGTGTCGCCTCGCTCCGCCGTGGAGCGAACCCTTCAAGAGGAAGCGACCATGAAGACACTCATTACCGACGAACAACGCGCGCAACTGCTCGCCAACGGCCGCGCACGCGCCGAAGGCGCGGGCATCGACCCGCTGCCGGTGGTCAAGCTGTTCACCCCGGACGCGCACGCGACCTGGCTGCTGACCGAACTCGATCCCGAGGATGGCGACACCGCCTTCGGCCTGTGCGACCTGGGCCTGGGTATGCCGGAGGAAGGCACCGTGCGGCTGTCCGAGCTGGCGTCGATCGTTGGGCCGCTGAAGCTGCCCGTCGAACGCGATCTGTACTTCGTCGCCACGCGCACGCTATCGGAGTACACGCGGCTGGCACAGCGCAACGGGTCGATCATCGACTGACCGGCCCCGCTGGCCCGCGATCGTGGGTCAGCACAGTGCCGCCAAGCGCGGCGCACTGTGTCTATTTCGGTCTGAGTTCAGACCGCCCACGCATCAATCGGCACTCATGCACCGGCGAAGTGCGTGCATGACCAAAACAGTCCTGATTCCCGACGCGGCTTGCGGCACCGTGTCCATTGCTGCGCACCATCATCGTTCGCGCAGCCGTCGCATTCGGACGACCTGTGCAATGCCCTGGAGCCAATCGGTCTTGACACCGCCAGTTTAGCGAGTACCCGTGACGATACGCCGATGAAGCCGTAGCTCCCCCTGACGCCCGTGGCGACGAGCCCTGCTGTCCGACAGGAGGCTGCGTCATGGCAGAGTCCGATCACTGGCACCCCGGTGCCGCTTACCTTTACGTCCTGCACCTGGACGGCCCCGCGTTGGCGTGGGAATACCTGCGCCGCCACCCCGACTACCGGCGCGACTGGCTGCGCCGTCGCCGTCATCCCGGAGCGGCGCAGCACTGGGGCCTGCGCCTGCTGGAAGACCCGGCCCTGGATGCGCGCGACGCGCACCCGGCCTGGTTCCCCGATCACGACAGCGTGGTGCAGCTCTATCCCGATGCGGACCCGCCGCCCGATGCCGCACGCTTTGCGTTCTGGCATCTGCCGGGCCGCAAGCAACTGATCCACGACGGGCGGCGGCTGGTGCTCGCCACCCGCTGGGCCGGCTGCTGTCTGCGCCTGGCCTTCGCGTCCGATCTGGCGGATGGCATGGCCTACGCCTATGCCATGCGTGCATCGCCTGATCCCTGTTCCCGTTGCCGCGCACTGGTGGGAGAACTGGACAAACTGGTGGCGGTCGCGCCGACGGCACTGGCCGGGGCACGCCCTTCGACGACCGCGCTGTTGGAACTGCGCACCTTGCAGGCGCTCGACGGCACGCTGGCCGGTGCATCCCTGCGCGCCGTGGCTGACGTGCTGTTCGGCACTGCGGCGGTCGCCAAGGACTGGCACGCCGACGGCGCGCTGCGTGCCCGCGTGCGCCGCCTGGTGCGGCGGGGCCAGACCTTGATGCGCGGCGGCTACCGCCGTCTCGCGCAGCTTCATCCACACACGCAGGGACGTTTCGCATCCTTCGCAAAACGTCCCTGAGCACAGCGCCTTTCTTTTCTGAGACTGCCTCCATCCGGCCGCGCTGTCGCGGTCGGCGATTCAGACCGATGGAGGTTCACGCCATGAGACCCGCACCGCTGCGGCCGCAAGCCGCTCCCGCTGTCACGCAACAACCCGCCCAGCCTTCGCGCTACCTGACCAACGACGAAGCCGCCGACTACCTGCGCTTGTCGCCGCGCACGCTGGAGAAGCAGCGCGTCATCGGCGGCGGCCCGCGCTTTCGCAAGTTCGGCCGCCGCGTGATGTATTCGGTGGCCGACCTCGATGCCTGGGCCGACGCGCGCAGCTTCGAGGCCACGTCCGACCCCGAGTACGCCGAGCGCCACGCCGGTGACTACCGCGATGGCCGCTGACGACCGGCGCGCGGATGGTTCTCGTCGTGTCCAGCTCGGAGAAAGAGCGCGAACAGCTCGACCTGTTCCGCGCGCTGCCGGGCGACATGGCGCCGCGCGACGCACAAGACATGATGGCCTATCCGTTCTTCTCGCTGGCCAAGTCGCGGCGCACGGCGCCGATCGACTTCCGCTCCGGCGGCGTCACCGTGCGCGTGGAAGGCACACAGGAGCACGGCATCGCCACCATCTGGGATGCCGACATCCTCATCTGGGCCGCCAGCCAGATCGTCGAAGCGCGCGACTCAGGTCTGCGCCCGTCGCGCAGGATGCAGGCCACGCCCTACGAGATCCTGCGCTTCATCGGGCGCGGCACGTCGCTGCGCGACTACCAGCGCCTCAAGGCTGCACTGGATCGCCTGCAATCAACCACGATTGCCACGTCGATCCGCGAGACCACGGGGCGGCGCCTGCATCGCTTCTCGTGGATCAACGAATGGAAGGAGCGCACGGACGCCAGGGGCGCGCCGCTCGGCCTCGAACTCATCCTGCCGGACTGGTTCTTTGCTGGCGTGCTGGACGAAGCCTTGGTGCTCACCATCGACCCGGCCTACTTCAAGCTCACCGGCGGCATCGAGCGCTGGCTGTACCGCCTGGTGCGCAAGCACGGCGGCAAGCAGCGCGACGGCTGGCAGTTCGACTTCCCCTACCTGTATCGCAAGTCGGGCAGCCTGGCGCAGCCTCGCGACTTCGCCCGCGACCTGCGCACGTTGGCTGCTCGGCAATCGCTGCCTGGCTATGTGCTGTCCGTCGAGCGCTGGCCCGGCACGCCGGAGATTCTGGCCTTCCGCCCCGTGCCGTCCACGGCACGTTGATAACTGCGGGGATGAAAACGGGACAAGCTGTGAATGGGCTCGTGCTATCGGGCGCGCCGGGACTCGTGCTATCAGGCGCACCCCTATCGTGCTATCAGGCGCGCGAATCGCGCCTAACTTCAGCGGCCACAAGGATTTTTCCGGCCCTTAACTTTATATCTAACTTTAGAAGCTATCTAACGAGTAACAAGACCTTGCTATTGGGCCGGTGGATAACCGCTGAAGGTCAACAGCAAAGGCGTTTTTCAGGCCGTTCATCGAGCCGCTTTCCGCAACGGAGGGCTGCGCCATGATCGTCGCCTTGCTCAACCAGAAAGGCGGTGTCGGCAAGACCACGCTCGCCACCCACATCGCGGGTGAACTCGCGCTGCGCGGTCAACAGGTCATCCTGCTGGACGCCGACCCGCAGGGTTCATCACTGGACTGGACGCAGCGACGCAGCCAGCAGGGGCTACCACGGCTGTTCAGCGCCGTGGGCCTCGCACGCGAAACGCTGCACCAGGAAGCGCCGGAGCTGGCACGCCGCTGCGATCACATTGTCATCGACGGCCCGCCACGCATCGCCGCACTCGCGCGCTCCGCGCTGCTGGCGGCCGACCGCGTGCTGGTGCCGGTGCAACCGAGTCCCTACGACCTGTGGGCCAGCGCCGAGATGGTGGCATTGATCCGCGAGGCGCAACTGTTCAGGCCAGCGCTTCGCGCGGCCTTCGTCATCAACCGGCGTGTGGTGCGCACCGTCATCGGACGCGAAGCGCGTGGCGCACTCGCCGAGCAGCCGCTGCCCGCACTGCACGCGGAAATCCGCCAGCGCATCGTCTTCGCCGACAGCGTGGCCGCTGGGCGGCTTGCACGAGAAACCGCGCCAGACAGCGCTGCTGCACGCGAGATCACGGCGCTGACCGACGAGCTGCTGAGGTGGTCGCCATGAGTAGCAAGCGCATCGCCATCGGCGTGCGACCGCCGGCGAATCCGCAGGCCGAGGCCTGGATTCGCCAAGGCGACGCCAACGGCGTCCAGAAAAGCGACCTCTACACCGCGCGCCTGACCCTCGATGTAACGCCCTCCATGCGCGCCCGCATCAAGGTATCGGCCTTCACGCAGGGCGTGACGGTAGCCGAGCTGCTGCGTGCGCTGCTGGAACGCGAGTTCCCGGAGCACACGCCATGAACCCCGCCACGCAGGCGGTCATGGCTGCGCCACCGTCTTCACCGCAGCCGCTCGCATCACTCGACAGCCGCGTGCCGCTCACGCGCGTGTCGCTCGCCTACATCGAGCAGCGCATCAATCTCTATCTGCGCTTCGGCCATCCAGCTCGCACCGTGCAGCTCGACCGCTGGCGGCGCTGCGCGGTGTTCCTGCCGGCGGCGGTCTTTTGCCGCATCCGCTGGGAATCGAACGACTACGGCACCGTGCGCTGGCAGCTCCTGGTGCTGCAAGCCTGCACGCCGCTGGATGCCATGCAGAACATCCCCGGCATTCGTCCTGGTGCGCGCCTGCTGCTGCACGCCGAAGGCGAACAGAAAACGCGATCCGTGCTCGCACGGATCGACGCCATCGAAGCGCTGGGCATCGACCCCGCCGACGTGTCGCCCGCGTACTGGCGCACGCTCGGCAACCGTCTCGCCGCACGCCTGCCGCTGCCGGACTACACCGCCGAACGTCATGCGGCCTGGCTGGCCGGGAGGGCACTGCAATGAACATCACGACCGTCACCACAAGCGCCGTTCCTCGCTCGCGCCATCGCGCGCGCCTCGCACTGGCTGCACTCGCTGCCTGCGGCCTCGCTGCGCTGGCCTGGGCGGCCTTCGTGCAGCCATCGGCGCGCATCGTCTACAACCCGTCCGACAGCGTGCCGGTCGGCTGGTATCGCATCGAACCGGCGCACGCGCTGCACGTTGGCAGCATCGTGCTGACCACCTTGCCGGCAGACGCCGCCGCGCTCGCCGCGCAGCGCGGCTATCTGCCGTCGCACGTTCCGCTGCTCAAACGTGTTGGCGCGGTCGCGCCGCAACACGTCTGCATCGTGAATGGCATCGTGCGTATCGACGGCGTGCCCATAGCCGCCGTGCTGCGCACCGATCGCTGGGGCCGGCCGCTGTCATCCTGGCCACAGTGCCGTCCGCTCGCCGATGATGAGCTGTTCCTCCTGAGCAACACCAACCCGGCATCGTTCGACAGCCGTTACTTCGGGCCGGTCAGCGCCGTCGCCGTGCTCGGCGTGGCGCGACCGATCCGCCTGGAGCCACAGCCGTGACGGCGCACAGCAGCGCGCCGTTCGGCATGTCGTTCCCGTGTTCAGGCCGGTGCAGCGCGTGTGCGTTCGCACCGCGCAGCAACCGGCATTCCCCCGTGCAGACAGCTTGCCCTGAGCGCGCCATGCCGCAGGCATGGCGGGCGCTCGCCGGCGGCCAAGCTGCGCTATGCGCAGCGCCGCCGGGGCATCGCCCCCCCCCGTGCCGTCAGGCCGGGGGAAGATGCAGGGCAAGATTGAAGGGTGCGGCACCACGGTGCGCACAAAGCCAGTCTGCACGTGGGGTTGGCGCGGCACGCGCCCTATCGCGGCACCGTGCCGCGAGCAGCGTCAATGCCGCACGGGCATTGGCGAAACCGCGTGCATCACGCCCTGTGGTGCGCTGCACTTCGCCGGAGCTGCCGCATGAGCCGGCGCAGCAATGACGACGCCGACCGCTTCCGCCTGCGCCCCGGCGCGCCGAAGCAGCGCGGCGATGCCTTCGTCTCCAAGGTGCTGCGCCAGGCCAGCAAAGCGGCCAATGCCACCGGCGGCAAACGCGGCAAGGCACCCGGTTCGCGGTTGGGGCGCGGCCACGTCGCCGCGCGCTTCACCGGGCAGTCGCTGTCCGCGACCTCGCGCCGCGCCACCGTCAAGGTGCGGTTGGTGTATCTCAAGCAGGCCGGCGCGCGTTCGACCATCACGCACCTGCGCTACATCGAGCGCGAAGGCGTCGGCCGCGACGGCGAGCCGGGGCAGGCGTACAGCACGACCACCGACGACGCCGACCTGGCCGCCTTCGAGGAACGTGGCCGCGAGGACCGTCACCAGTTCCGCTTCATCGTCTCGCCGGAAGATGCCGCCGAGCTGGAAGACCTGCGGCGCTACACCCGCGACCTGATGACCCGCATGGAAGCCGACCTGGGCACGAAGCTCGATTGGGTGGCGGTGGACCACTGGAACACCGACAACCCGCACACCCATGTCGTCTTGCGCGGCAAGGACGACACCGGCAAAGACCTCATCATCTCGCAGGAGTACATCACGCGCGGCATGCGCGAACGTGCCGCCGAACTCGCCACCGAATGGCTCGGGCCTCGCACCGAGCTGGAGATCCAGCGCAGCATGGCGCGCGAGGTGGAACAGGAACGGTGGACGGGGTTGGACCGTACCCTACAGCGTGAAGCGGCGGACGGCCTGGTGCATGTCGAACACTTCAACGAACCCCGGCTGCAACGCCAGCGCCTGCTGCTGGTTGGCCGCCTGCAACGCTTGCAGCGCATGGGACTAGCGAGTGAAAGCCAGCCTGGTGTGTGGGCCGTTCATGCCGACGCGGAACCAACGCTGCGCGCGATGGGCGAGCGCGGCGACATCATCCGCACCATGCAACGGGCCATGAGCGGCCAGCCGCGCGAGCTGGCTGTCTTCGAGCCAGGTGAGGACGGCCGAACCGTCATCGGCCGGGTGGCCGCCAAGGGGCTGGCCGACGAACTGCTCGACCGGGGCTATCTGATCATCGACGGCGTGGATGGCAAGGCCCACTATGTCGCGCTCAACGCCCGCGACGCACCCGGCAACTACCCGACCGGCGCTGTGGTGGAAGTGCACGGTTCCGCCGAGGTGCGGACGGCGGACAGGAACATCGCCGCGCTGGCGAGCGATGGGCTGTATCGCACCGATCATCACCTGGCGATTGCACAAGGTCAGGCGCAGGCCGGCCGCGATCCGCAGGAAGTCGTTGCGGCCCATGTCCGTCGGCTGGAAGCCCTGCGCCGGGCCGGTATCGTGGAGCGTGTGGCCGAGGGGCTGTGGAAGGTGCCGGACGATCTGCCCGCACGCGGGCATCAGTATGACGCGCAGCGCCTGGGCGGCGTGGCCGTGGAGTTGAAATCGCACCTGCCCATCGAGCGGCAGGCTCACGTGATCGGGGCTACCTGGCTGGATCAGCAGTTGATCGGTGGCGGCAAGAGATTTGGAGATTTTGGCTTTGGCAGCGAGGTCAAGGACGCGCTACAGAATCGGGCAGATTTCCTGGCCAAACAGGGACTGGCCGAGCGGCGCGGCCAGCGGGTGATCCTGGCGCGCAACCTGCTGGCGACGCTGCGCAATCGGGAACTGACGCAGGCCGCGCAGGACATTGCCACCGAAACCGGGCTGGAGCATCGCTCAGTGGCCGACGGGCAGCGCGTGGCCGGCATCTATCGGCGCAGCATCATACTTGCCAGCGGGCGCTATGCGATGCTCGATGACGGCATTGGGTTCCGTCTGGTCCCGTGGCGGCCGGTGATCGAACAGAGACTGGGACAGCAGATCGCCGCCACGGTGCGAGGCGGTGGCGTGTCGTGGGAAATCGGACGTACCAAGGGCATATCCGTCTAGTGTCGGATGCCCCATGCAGCTCCACGTCTCGAAGCCGGCGTCAATCGCGCGGCGGGTGGCCTGCTGATCGCCGAGCGCTTCCGTTTGTGTTCGCACGCCCTAGCACGATCTCAACTTGACGCGCCAGATCAGCTTCCTGGTGCAACCAAGCGCGAAAAGCTAGAAGTGCCGGATCTTCCTTTCGAATAGCGCGGTATTCTAGAAGCCAACTCCCGACTGTGTGCGCGACGATCGGGAATGGCGCGACCAACCGGCCCGCTGCCAGGGCGTCGCTGACGTAAGGGATTTGAGCGATAGCGACTCCGACCCCGTCGAGCGCTGCCTGCATCGCCATGACATTGCTCTCGAACGACACTTCACTGGCGGGGTGCACGGGAGAACGCAAGCCCGCAGCCTCGAACCAGTACGGCCATTCATTGGGCATGTCGGACACGACGATGAGAATCGCGTCGCGCAAATCGTCAGGCGAGCGCAGCGTCGATGCGAGTTTAGGGGTGCAGACCGGCACGACGGCGCTCGGGAATAGGCGTTCTGCATCGTAGCCTGGCAACGCGTCGGTATCGCGTCGGATAGTGCAGGTCCAGTCATCGCGTACCGGACGAGTTGCGCCACCCGTCGCCATGCGCACTTCGACGTCGGGATGGCTGCGATAGAAGCTTGCCAGTCGCGGGATCAACCAAGTGATCGCCAAGGTTGGACCGACTCCAACCGTCAGCACCGGGCCACTACGCATTGCCGTAACGCTTTCGGTGAGCCGGGCAATGGAATCGAAAGCATCAGTCAGACCGGACAGCAGCGCCTGCCCTTGCGCCGTCAGTTCAAGCGCGTTCGCATGTCGCAGAAACAGAGGAAAGCCAAAACGATCTTCCAGCAGACGGACCAAGCGACTTACCGCAGTTTGGGTGACGTTCAGCTCTCTTGCCGCGGCAGTGAAACTGCCATGCCGGCCAGCCGCCTCAAAAGCCCGCAGTCCGTTCAGCGAGGGCAACTGTCGCATCATGTGAGACCCCAATTTTTTCTTGGGGGAATGGTAAGTTAAAGTCGTTTGTCTGACAATGCCTACTACCTTAATATGCCTTGAAAGAATCAAATTTCTTACGGAGGCTCACATGCACTACTTCGCTAATTCAGGCTCTGTTTTCAACTGGCTATCGCCAGCGCAATGTCCGGTTCCAGTCGGACCCGGCCTTTGGGCATCTCTGAAGGTTGGGAGGCAATGTGTGACCAAAGGCGCTCTCTTCAGCATCGTCATTGCGATAACAGGAGTTTTATGTATGGCTTACACCCAACCGGCCTCCGCTCAGGAAAGGCGAATCGGCGTGATCCCGCATGCGCCGCTGCTGAAGACAGCCGTGCCCGATACGGCTAACCAGGAAGTCGCCGTCTATCACGTCGAATATGAGCCGGGTGGCATCAATCCACGGCACCTTCATCCGGCTGCGGTCACCTTCCACATCCTTTCCGGCACTGGCATCTGGCAGGAGGAAGGTGAACCGCCAGTCACTCTACGCGCTGGCGACAGTCTGCTCGTTCCGGCCGGCACCATTCATGCTCACTGGAATCCGAGTTCAACGGAGAGACTCCGCTTTCTCGAATTCATCGTGGCTGAAAAGGACAAAGGGCGGTCCATTCCAAAACCATTGGAAGACTAGCGTGTGTCGGGGACTGGGCAATTCAGTACGAGCAGGATCTTCGTGAGCAGGCACATTAAGCGAAGTGGTTTGGAACCTGCACCGGACCATTCTTGTCCTCGCCCGCGTAAATGTAATTGCGTGAAACGATGCGGAATCTTCACGGCGACGGCGATTGTCGCTGCGATCCTCGCCGGCGGACCCGCCGCCGCGCAGGATTCCGCCAGCGCCCGGCTGGAGGCGCTGAAGGCGGAAATCAGCAAGCTGCAGAACGAAGTCGCGACCCTGAAAGGGGACGTTGCGGAGGGGCGGGAAGAAGCCAGAGGGGCCGCCGAACAGGTGGTTGCGGCCAGAACGGCGACGCCCGCCGACGCACCTAGCGTCCGGGTGTCCTCCAGCAACCGGCCGACGATCTGTAGCCCCGACGGACGAAACTGCATCTCTCTCACGAGCCGCCTGCAGCTCGACTTCGGCGGTTACAACTACCGGCCGAACACCATAGCCACGACGCCGCAGGACCTTGTCGGCGGCGCGATCGCGCGCCGAGCGCAGTTTGGCGTTATCGGCACGTTCCTGGACGACTGGGAGTACAACCTCGTCTTTGAGGGCGGCGGGTCCGGCGGCGCCACCAGCGCGGTCTTCGACAAAGGTTACCTTACCTATAGCGGTTTCAAACCATTCAAGATCTGGGGCGGCATTCTCAGCGTGCCTTACATGCTCGACCGAGCGACAAGTAACAACAACATCACCTTTATGGAGCGAGCCGCGCCCGTGGAAGTCGCCGCCGGCATCGGCGGAGCCACGCGTTCCGCTTTCGGCATTACCGCCAACGACCGGCAATGGTGGGCCGGCGCCTTCCTGACGGGACCGGCCTCCGGCAGGACATCGCACGATGCAAGGCAGACCGCCGCGACCGGACGGGTGGTGTTCCTGCCGGTTCTGACCGACAGCGCCTCGCTCCTGATCGGCGGCGACGTGCAGTACCTGTTCGATGCGCCGACGGGCGCCTCGGAACTGAACCTGCGAGACCGGATTGAGATGCGCATCGACGGCAACCGCATCTTGGGCACCGGTCCTCTTCCGATCGACTCCGCGCGCGTCTTGAGCGCGGAACTGGCCGGAACACTGGGCAGCTTCCACTTCCAGGGCGAATATTTCGATTTCAACGTCGAGCCGACCCCCGGCAACGGGCCCAGCCTCGACTTCAGTGGTTACTACATCCAGGGTGGCTACATCCTCACCGGCGAGAAGCGAAGCTACAGCGCAAGCTCCGGCTCTTATGGGAGCGTTGCGCCAAGTCGTCCCTTCGACTGGAGGATGGGCGACTGGGGCGCATGGGAGATTGCTGCGCGCTACAGCATGATTGATCTCAACGACAGGGACATCTTCGGCGGCCGGCAGGAGAACCTCACGCTCGGCCTGAACTGGTATGTGAACAGCAACATCCGCTTCATGCTTAATTACATCAACGGCACGGTGGACAAGCGAACGGGTGGCGGTGGCGACATTGGCGCGAGGTACCAAGCCGTTGGTGCCCGCACGCAGATCGCGTTCTGACCTCCATCCACGAAAGACCAAGGAATGACCGCCGCATCGACGCCTCTTCCTTGACCTACAGCGACGTGCCCCGCGCGAACACGAAGCTGCAACGTTCGCTAGTTCCAGCGCTGGGTTGAGGCGGTGCTGTTGCTCCTCGCACCTCTGACTGGGGACACCATCTTTACGGCTAACGCAAATGATGGCGATCAAGGCTAAGGCTTCCACAACGATCGAAGCAGTCGGTGGTGCTATCACACAAAGGAGATCGTCCAGTGGAATTTCGTCATCTGCGTTGCTTTCTGGCCGTTGCTGAAGAACTCCACTTTGCCCGTGCCGCTGAGCGGCTACACATCGAGCAGTCACCTCTATCACGTGCTATCAAGGAACTGGAAGAGGAGTTGGGCGTGCAGCTCTTTGTGCGCACTACTCGCAGCACGCGCTTGACTCTCGCCGGAAAGCTGTTCCTCAATCACATTCCGCGCGTGTTTGCAGTCCTGGAGCAGGCGCGTGAAAGCGTGAAATCGGCTACCAATGGCTTTCACGGGCAGTTGCGCATTGCTTTGTCTGATGGCATCACACCATCGCGCCTGCCGGCGCTACTGGCACGTTGCCGCGAAGAATATCCAGAAATCGAAATCCGGCTCTTCGAAGTGCCGCTGGATCAGCAGATCAAGGGCCTGCATGATGATCTGTACGACGCGGGCTTTTCCATGGCCGATGAGGCCGGCGACGGCATCATCGTCAATCCAGTTTGGGAAGACCAGTTGATGGTAGCCGTGCCCGCGCGTCATCCCGTGCTGGCTTACAAACGAATTCCGCTGGAAGAAGTGCTGCGCTACCCGATCGTGCTGGGTGATCCCGCAGCATGCGAAGGCCATGCTCGCCAAGTTGATCGCATCCTGCGCCGACAGGAACGGGAGCCGCTGATCGCGCAGCGTGTGGCGACGTTCGACGTGATGATGATGCTGGTATCGGCCGGCTTGGCATTGGGCCTTGCGGGTGGCGCGCACATCGCATTCAGTCGTGAGCTAGGCGTCGTGGCGCGCCCGCTTGCGGGACAGCCACCCTTGTTGACTACTTACCTGCTTCGTAGGGACGCCGAACCGTCGCAGATGCTGGCTCGCTTCATTGAACGGCTGGCGTCCATGGAGTCGAACGATCCTGATTGGCCTGCATCCTCAAAATCTGGTGCTTTGAAGGATATCGAGCTATGAAGAAGATCATCCTGCTTCTGCTCGCTTTGATGCTAACCGCATGCGGTCAGTCAAACCCGATCGCGACCAAGACCACCATTGAAACGGTGGAGTCCCTTGCAGCTAATCCCGAGCGCCTCAAAGAGCTGCGTCAGCAATGCAAGCTGGAACGAGCCAAGCTGGGCAATGAGTTGTGCAACCGGGTTTCTGAGGCAACGCGCAAGCGCTTCTATGGCGACGGCAAGGTGCCGTATACATCACTGGAGAATCCGCCCAAATTTTGATTGTAGGCAGTTCGCCACGAATCATTTAATTTCTGTCAAACACGCCGCAATGCGCCATCGCTTGCGGCTTTTTTTCTGCCTACGCCCCTGCGCGAGTTCTTGCTTTTTGTTCGACCTTTCTCCCGATAACGGTCTTTGACCGGCACTGACCCGGCACCGATCCTGACACCAGCGGCACGTTGAACGCAGTGCGCGCAGGGGAAATCGGAGGCCGGGAGATGCAAGGGACGAACGTGTTGTTCGGTCAGATTGCCGTGGTATTCAGCATCGTGATCGCCGGAGTGTGGAGCGCCACACAATGGACAGCTGCGACCCTTGGTTATCAGATACGTCTTGGCTCGCCGTGGTTCGATTTCCTTGGCACGCCGATCTACCACCCGTGGAAGCTGTTCGAGTGGTGGTTCCTTTTCGACGCCTATGCGTCGCACGTCTTTGACATTGGTGGCGCCATCGCGGGCGGAAGCGGCTTGGTGGCCGTGGTGGTCGCCATAGGCATGTCCATCTGGCGCTCGCGCCAATCTCGTCTGGTCACGACCTACGGCTCGGCCCGCTGGGCCGATGCCGCGGAAATCTGCAAAGCCGGGCTGACCCAGCCATCCGGAGTCTTCCTCGGCCTGCATGGCCGCCAGTACCTGCGACACGAAGGCCCAGAACACGTCCTGACCTTCGCGCCCACGCGCTCGGGCAAGGGCGTCGGCCTGGTGGTGCCCACGCTGCTGTCGTGGCCCGCGTCCGCCGTGATCCACGACATCAAGGGCGAGAACTGGGCTATCACCGCCGGCTGGCGCTCGCGCTTCTCGCACTGCCTGCTATTCAACCCTACCGATGCGAAGTCCGCCGCCTACAACCCGCTGCTGGAAGTACGGCGCGGTGCGCATGAAGTGCGCGACGTGCAGAACATCGCGGACATTCTGGTCGATCCCGAAGGCGCGCTGGAGCGGCGCAACCACTGGGAGAAGACTTCGCACGCGCTGCTGGTCGGCGCGATCCTGCATGTGCTCTACGCCAGCGAGGACAAGACGCTGCGCGGCGTCGCCAACTTCCTGTCCGATCCCGCGTGTCCGTTCGAGGTGACGCTGCATCGGATGATGACGACGAAGCACCTCGGCGATGCACCGCATCCCGTCGTCGCGTCTGCTGCGCGCGAAGTGCTCAACAAGTCGGACAACGAGCGGTCCGGCGTGCTGTCCACCGCGATGAGTTTCCTTGGCCTGTACCGCGACCCCACGGTGGCCGAAGTCACGTCGCGCTGCGACTGGCGCATCGCGGACCTGATTTCCGCGCAGCATCCTGTATCGCTGTACCTCGTGGTACCGCCGTCGGACATCAGCCGCACCAAGCCGCTCATTCGTCTGATCCTCAACCAGATCGGACGGCGCCTCACTGAATCGCTCGATGGCAGCGACGGCGTGGAGCGCAAGCACAAGCTGCTGCTGATGCTCGACGAGTTCCCCGCACTCGGCCGGCTCGACTTCTTTGAATCCGCGCTCGCCTTCATGGCCGGCTACGGGCTGCGCGCCTTCCTGATTTCGCAGTCGCTCAACCAGATCGACAAAGCCTACGGCCAGAACCATTCGATTCTGGACAACTGCCATGTGCGCGTGACCTTCGCCACCAACGACGAACGCACGGCCAAGCGCATTTCCGAAACGCTGGGCACCGCCACCGAGCTGCGCGCGCAGCGCAACTACGCGGGCCATCGGCTCGCGCCCTGGCTCGGGCACCTGATGGTGTCGCGGCAGGAAACGGCGCGCCCGCTGCTCACGCCCGGCGAGGTGATGCAGCTCCCACCCGACGACGCCGTGGTGATGGTCTCCGGCCATCCGCCGATCAAGGCGAAGAAGCTGCGCTACTACGCGGACGCCAACTTCAAGCGCCGCGTGTTGCCAGCACCCACGCTGGCGCAGGGCCGCTACGCCGATGCCCCGGCCGCGCGGCCCGATGACTGGAGCGCCTTGGCGATTCCCGCCATGCCTGCCGTGCCCGCTGTGGCTTCGGACTTGGGAGACGCCAACGAAGGCGGCCCGCGCCAACAGCCCGAGCTGTCCGAAGTCGTCGCCTACAGCTCTGAATCCGAGCACGCGGCCAGCGATCTGGCGCTGCTCGATGACGACGACGATCTGCCGCTTCCCCTGCCGTCCCAGCTCGACCCGCGCTTGCAGCGCGCGGCTCGGCTGGCCGCCCTCAACCCCGACGACGGAATCCAGCTATGAGCCATCTTCATTCCCGCCATCGCCTGAACCTGTTCATCGAGCGCGACCATGCGAAGCGCCTGGACGAGCTGGCCGCGAAGAAAGGCGTCTCGAAATCCAGCATCGTCGCGGCCGCACTCGCGTCCTGGCTGTCGCCGGATGCGGCCGACCAGCGCGAAGCGGCGATGGCCAAGCGGCTGGATCGCCTGTCGCGCCAGTTCGAGAAGCTGGAGCGCGACCAGAACATCCAGATCGAAACGCTGGCGCTGTTCGTGCGCTACTACCTGACCGTCAGCACACCGCTGCCCGAGGCCCATCAGGAAGCCGCGAAGGCACAGGGCAAGGCGCGCTTCGAGCAGTTCATCGAACAGCTCGGCCGCCACCTGCTGCGCGGGCGCAGCCTCGTGCGCGAAGTCTACGAGGAGATCCAGCCCGACACGCAGCGGCTGGACGAGACGGCGGCGCTGGCCGAAGCGCAGGAACGCGCGCAGGAGGCTGCCGCATGAGTGCCGTCCCGCAGCCGCCATCGTCCTCTGTCACCTCGCTGGATCGGCGCATTCGCATGTTGCGCACGGCGATGGGGCCGCTGATCGCTTCCGCGCTCGAAGACCCGGACGTGGTGGAAGTGATGCTGAACCCGGACGGTGCGCTGTGGATCGACCGGCTCTCCACGGGCCGTGCCGCCACCGGCGAGTCGCTGTCGGCCGCCGATGGCGAGCGCATCATCCGCCTGGTCGCGGCGCACGTCGGCACGGAGGTGCATCGCGGCCGGCCGCTGCTGAC
Organism: Hydrogenophaga intermedia; assembly: GCF_000723405.1. Lineage (GTDB taxonomy): Bacteria > Pseudomonadota > Gammaproteobacteria > Burkholderiales > Burkholderiaceae_C > Hydrogenophaga > Hydrogenophaga intermedia. The sequence continues at coordinate 36,150 of NZ_CCAE010000001.1, forward strand.
CGCCGAGCTGCCAGAGACCGGCGAGCGCTTTGAGGGCATCCTGCCGCCGGCCGCGCCGGGTCCGGCCTTCGCCCTGCGCAAGCGTGCCGTGGGCGTAATCGGCCTGGCCGACTACGTGGGCGACGGCATCCTGAGTGCGGAGCAGGCCGAGTTCCTGCGCCGCGCCGTGCGCGAGCGCCAGAACATCCTGATCGCCGGCGGCACCAGCACCGGCAAGACCACGCTCGCCAATGCGCTGCTGGCCGAAATCGCCAGCACTGGTGATCGCGTGCTGGTGCTCGAAGACACGGTGGAGCTTCAGTGTTCTGCCCGCGACCATGTGCCGCTGCGCACCCGCGCCGGGGTTGTGAGCATGCAGGAACTGGTGCGCGCCACGATGCGCCTGCGCCCCGACCGCGTGATCGTCGGCGAAGTGCGCGGCGGCGAGGCGCTGGACCTCATCAAGGTGTGGGGCACAGGGCATCCCGGCGGCATTGCCACGCTGCACGCCAGCTCCGCGCACGGCGCGCTGCTGCGCCTCGAACAACTGATTCTCGAAGTCGCCATGACGCCGCCGCGCGCGCTGATCGCCGAAGCGGTGAACGTCATTGTCTTCATTGCCGGGCGCGGCCGTGCCCGCCAGGTCCAGACCGTCGCCCGCGTGACCGGCTTCGACGGTCAGGGCTACCAACTCGACGACGCGCTCGCGCCGCTTCCTTCCCCGTCCTCAACCCACTCTGGAGAACTGCCATGACGCCTGCTTACGTTTCTCATGATTCCCGCATTTCCGTAAATCCGCTTTCCCTGCTCGCACGCCTACGGTGCCTGGCCGGGCCAGCACAACAGGGGCTGCTGCTGGCGGTCGTATTCCTGCTGGCGACCGGCACGGCGCACGCGGCCGGTTCCAGCATGCCCTGGGAAGGGCCGCTGCAAGCCATCCTCGACTCCATCCAGGGGCCGGTGGCGCGCATCGTCGCAGTCATCATCATCATTGCCACCGGCCTGGCGCTGGCCTTCGGCGACACGTCGGGCGGCTTTCGCAAACTGGTCCAGATCGTCTTCGGCCTGTCCATCGCGTTCGCGGCGTCCTCGTTCTTCCTGTCCTTCTTCAGCTTCTCCGGTGGGGCTGTCGTATGAGTGCGCCCGATGAGTTCGCCAGCGGCTTCGAGGTGCCGCTGCATCGTTCGTTGACCGAAACCATCCTGCTGGGCGGTGCGCCGCGCACGGTCGCCATTGCCAACGGCACGCTGGCCGCCGCCGTGGGACTGGGCCTGCAACTGTGGATTCCGGGTCTGGTGATGTGGATCGTCGGCCATTCGCTCGCGGTATGGGGGGCGCGCGTCGATCCGCAGTTCATGCAGGTGTTCGCGCGGCACATCAAGCACAAGCCTCTGCTGGACGTGTGAGGACGACGCCATGTTGCATCTCGCCGAATACCGTCAGCGTCCCGCACTGCTCGCCGACTGGCTGCCCTGGGCCGGGTTGATGGCGCCCGGCATCGTGCTCAACAAGGACGGTTCGTTCCAAAGGACAGCATGCTTTCGCGGGCCGGACCTGGACAGCGCGACGCAGGGCGAGCTGATCGCCACGTCAGCGCGGCTCAACAACGCGCTACGCCGCCTGGGTTCCGGGTGGGCCTTGTTCGTCGAGGCCGAAAGGCTGTCAGCGGCTGACTATCCGCAGTCCGAGTTTCCCGAACCGCTGTCCTGGCTGGTGGACGAGGAACGCCGAGCGGTGTTCGAGGAAGACCAGAGTCACTTCGATAGCCGCTATCACCTGACGCTGGTGTGCCTGCCGCCGGAGGAGTCCCGCGCACGCGCCGCGAATCTGCTCTACGAGAATACGTCGCAGCGTGGCGTGGATTGGCATGAACGCCTGATCGCCTTCATCGCGGAGACGGATCGTTGCTTCGACCTGCTCGACGGCGTGATGCCAGAGATTGCCTGGCTCGACGACAGCGAAACGCTTACCTATCTGCACGCCACCATCTCCACGCGGCGTTATCACGTGGCCGTGCCGGAGCATCCGTTTCACCTCGATGCGCTGCTGACCGACTGCCCGCTGACCGGCGGGCTTGCGCCGATGTTGGGCGATGCGCATTTGCGCGTGGTGTCGGTGCGCGGCTTCCCGACCTCGACCTGGCCGGGGCTGCTCGACGACCTGAACCGACTCGGCTTCGCCTATCGCTGGAGCACGCGCTTCCTCTGCATGGACAAGTCCGAGGCGGAAAAGGAACTCGGCCGCCTGCGCCGCCAGTGGTTCGCCAAGCGCAAGAACGTCGTCGCACTGCTGCGCGAGACGATCTTTCAACAGGAAAGCCCGCTGGTCGATACCGACGCATCGAACAAGGCGGTGGACGCCGATGCGGCCTTGCAGGAGCTGGGCAGCGATCAAGTCGCTTTCGGCTACGTCACCGCGACCGTGACGGTGCTCGATACCGATGCCGGCGCGGCCGACGAGAAGCTGCGCAGGGTGGAGCGCGTCATTCAGGGCCGGGGTTTCGTCACGATCCCTGAAACACTCAACGCGGTGGAGGCGTGGCTGTCGTCGATTCCGGGCAACGCCTACGCGAACGTGCGCCAGCCCATCGTCTCGACGCTGAACCTCGCGCACCTGATGCCGGTGTCGGCGGTGTGGGCCGGGCCGGAGAAGAATGCCCACCTCGACGGGCCACCCTTGATCGTCACGCGCACCGATGGCGCCACGCCGTTCCGTCTGGTGACGCACATCGGCGATGTCGGCCACACCCTTGTCGTTGGACCGACCGGCATGGGCAAGTCCGTGTTGCTCGCCACGCTGGCGATGCAATTCCGCCGTTATCCCGGCTCACGCATTTTCGCCTTCGACATGGGCCGCTCGATGCGCGCCACCATCCTCGGCCTCGGTGGCGAGCACTACGACCTGGGCACGGACAGCGGCATCGCGTTTCAGCCGCTCGCGCGCATCGACCAAGAAAGCTACCGCACTTGGGCCGCCGAATGGCTCGAAGGCCGGATGCTGCGTGAAGGCGCGAGCATCGGCCCCGACGAGAAGGCGGCCATCTGGTCGGCGCTGGAAAGTCTCGCCGGTGCGCCGGTGGAGCAGCGCACGCTGACCGGGTTTTCCGTGCTGTTGCAGAACAACGCGCTACGCCAGGCGCTCGCGCCCTACGTGCTCGGCGGCGCGCACGGCAGTTTGCTCGATGCCGATCACGACCGTCTGGGCACCGCCGACGTGCAGGGTTTCGAGATGGAGGAACTGATGGCGAGCCGCGCCGCCGTGCTGGCGGTACTCGGTTATCTGTTCGCGCGCTTCGACGAGCGTTTCGACGGCGCACCGACTTTGCTGATTCTCGACGAGGCGTGGCTGTTCCTCGACGACCCGGTGTTCGCCGCGCGCATCCGCCAGTGGTTGAAGACGCTGCGCAAGAAAAACGTGTCGGTGATCTTCGCCACGCAGTCGCTGGCGGACATCAAGGACTCCAGCATCGCGCCGGCCATCGTGGAGAGCTGCGCAAGCCGCATCTTCCTGCCCAATCCACAAGCCACTGAGCCGCAAATCCGCAAGATCTACGAAGGCTTCGGCCTCAACGCCCGGCAAATCGAGATCGTCGCCACCGCGCAGCCCAAGCGCGACTACTACTACCAGTCGCGGCTGGGCAATCGCCTCTTTGACCTCGACCTGGGGCCGGTCGCGCTGGCCTTCGCCGGTGCTTCGACGCCGCAGGACCAGCGCGACATTGACGCGGTGGAAGCGTCGGCTTCGTCTTCCAGCTTCGCAGCCGCCTGGCTGCGCCACTGCGGCCTGGACTGGGCGGCCGATCTGCTGCCGTCCGCACCTGCCGCTTCCAATCCACCACAGGAGAAACCGTCATGAAGAAGACACTTCTTGCGACCGTCGCTGCCGCTCTGTTCTGCACGCTGCCTGCCGCGCAGGCGCAATGGGCGGTGATTGACCCGACCAACCTGATCCAGAACACGCTGACCGCGATCCGCACGCTGGAGCAGATCAACAACCAGGTGCGGCAGCTTCAGAACGAAGCGCAGATGCTCATCAACCAGGCACGCAATCTGACGAGCCTCGACTACAACGTGGTCAATCGCCTGCGCTCGACGCTGGCGACCACCGAACGCCTGATCGCCGAGGCGCAGGGTCTGGCCTACGACGTGACGAACATGGATCGGGAATTCGCCCGGCTGTACCCGCACGAATACGCCGCGACCGTCAGTGGTGACCGCATGGCGCAGGACGCGCGCGAACGCTGGCGACACACGCTCGACGGCCTGCACACAGCCATGCGGATGCAGGCGCAGGTGTCGCAGAACCTCAACGAGGACGAAGGCGTGCTGGCCGATCTGGTCGGCCAGAGCCAGTCGGCCACCGGCGCGTTGCAAGCCATGCAGGCAACCAACCAGTTGCTGGCCTTGCAGGCCAAGCAGGCGATCCAGGCGCAGCAGCTCCAGTTGACGCAGGACCGCGCCGCGTCGCTGGAACTGGCGCGGCAGGCAGCAGCCACCGAGCGCGCCCGCGAAGTGCGGCGACGCTTCCACGGCGAAGGCACGCCCTACACGCCGCAGACCGTGCCGTTCTACGGCGGCGACTGAGGGCACGCGCCATGAACGACATCTCGGTGATCGACCGCTTCCTCATCGTCTTCTCCACCTACATCGACTCGGGCTTCGGTCTGCTGGGTGGCGAGGTTGCGTTCCTCACCGCCACCTTGATCGTGATCGACATGACCATCGCGGGCCTCTATTGGGCGATGAGCCATGCCACCGGCCAGGGCGACGATGTGATCGCCAAGCTGATCCGCAAGGTGCTCTACATCGGTGCCTTCGCTTACATCATCGGCAATTTCAACTGGCTGGCCAGCATCGTGTTCCGCTCGTTCGCGGGTTTGGGATTGATGGCTTCGGGATCGACCATCACGCAGGCGGAGTTCCTGCAACCCGGCCGGCTGGCCAAGGTGGGCGTTGACGCCGGCGCGCCGATCCTCGAACAGATCAGCGACATGGCGGGCTTTCCCGAGGTGTTCGTGAACGTGACACCCATCGCGGTCATGTTTCTGGCCTGGCTCGTGGTGATCGTCACGTTCTTCGTGTTGGCGATCCAGCTTTTCATCACGTTGATCGAGTTCAAGCTGACGACGCTTGCCGGCTTCGTGCTGGTGCCGTTCGCGCTGTGGAACAAGACCGCGTTCCTGGCCGAGAAGGTGCTGGGCAATGTGGTGTCGTCGGGCATCAAGGTGCTGGTGCTGGCGGTGATCGTCGGCATCGGCACCGGCCTGTTCGCCGAATTCCAGGTCGCGCCGGACGAACCCTCCATCGACCATGCGCTGGTCATCATGTTGGCATCCCTTGCGCTGCTGGCGCTCGGGATCTTCGGGCCGGGTATTGCTACCGGACTGGTGTCCGGTTCGCCGCAGCTCGGCGCCGGTGCGATGGCGGGAGCCACGCTCGGCGCGGCCGGGACCGCCGTTGCCGTGGGTGCGGTAGCCACCGGCGTCGGTGGTGCCGTTGCGGCCGGCGCGCGCATGGCACCTGGCGCTGCCCGCATGGCCGTCGGCGGCGCACGTTCGATGGCATCGACCGCGAGCAGCGCCAAGTCGGCCTTCCAAGCGGGTTCCTCTGGTGCCGGCGGTGGCCTCAAGGGCGCGGCGGCCGGTCTGGGCAATGTTGCCAGGACCGGCGCGCAGTCGGTCGGGCAGCGCGTGGCCGCCGGTGTGCATTCGCTGAAGGCGCGTGCCGCTGCCGCCATCAATCCCGATGCTTCCACGGGCAGCGCTGCTACCGGCTCGGCCGCTCAGGGCGGCAGTGCGGACGCCGCCGCCAGCACCGGACAACCCGCGTGGGCGAGGCGCTTGCAACGCCGCCAGCAGCTCACCCATGCCGCCACCACCGTCGCGCACACGCTGCGCGGTGGCGACGGCGGCGGCTCGGGCAGCGGCCCCAGCCTGCGCGACCCATCGAACTCATAAGGAGAACCTGCCATGCGATTCAAACGACCGCAGGTGCGCTATGCCGACACACCACAGCCGGCCACGCCGTACCAGGCTGCCGAACAGGTGTGGGACGAGCGCATCGGCTCGGCCCGCGCACAGGCGAAGAACTGGCGGCTGATGGCCTTCGGCTGCCTCGCGCTCGCGCTGCTGATGGCGGGCGGCCTCGTCTGGCGCTCGGCGCAGTCCATCGTCACGCCCTACGTGGTGGAGGTGGACCACGGCGGGCAGGTGCGCGCCGTCGGTGAGGCAGCCACGCCGTACCGGCCAACAGACGTGCAGATCGGCTATCACTTGGCACGTTTCGTCACGATAGTTCGCTCGTTGTCCATCGACCCGATCGTGGTGCGGGACAACTGGCTCGAAGCCTACGACTACACCACCGACCGCGGCGCGGCCGTGCTCAACGACTACGCGCGCACCAACGATCCCTTTGCGCGGATCGGCCGGGAAACGGTGACGGTGGAGATCAACAGCGTTGTACGCGCCAGCGACACGTCGTTCAACGTGCGCTGGACGGAGCGCCGCTACGTCAACGGCGCGGCGGCAGGGCTGGAACGCTGGACGGCGGTGGTCTCCATCGTGCTGCAAACGCCGCGCACCGAGGAACGGTTGCGCCGCAATCCATTGGGCATCTACGTCAACGGCCTGTCATGGAGCCGTGAACTCGACTCAACCGAAGGAGGCAGGCCATGAAACCGTCTTTGCGCTTTTATGCTGTTGCATTGATTGCCGTCACGCTGGCGGGCTGCGCCACGCCACGCAAGCCACCGAGCATCACGCTCGACGAGCCGGTGCAGGCGCAGCCCTTGCCCGAACCACCTCTGCCGATGGAAGTGGTTGCGGTGCCGGAGCCTTTGCCGCTACCGGGGCAGTTGATGCCGCTGCCCGAACTCGCGGAAACGGAGGTGACACCCGAGCCGGAGGACGAGCGCGTGCGCGTATCCCGCGCCAACGAGGAAGCGCGCATGGCGCCCACGCGCGAAGGCTACATCAATGCGATTCAGGTCTGGCCGTTTACCGACGGCGCGCTGTACCAGGTCTATACGAGTCCCGAGCGGGTCACGGTGATTACACTCCAGCCCGGCGAGGAACTGGTGACGGTCGCCGCCGGCGACACGGTGCGCTGGATCGTCGGCGATACGTCGAGCGGCGCCGGCGGCGAACTGCGCGTCAACGTGCTGGTCAAGCCGATCCGCACCGGCCTCAAGACCAATCTGGTCATCACCACCAGCCGCCGCACCTATCTGATCGAACTGACTTCGACCGAAAAGGCGTGGATGGCGTCGGTGTCCTGGGACTATCCGCGCGACCGCATGCTGGCCTTGCAGCGCCAGGCGCGGGCGGCGCAGACGGCGGCGCCGCTCGATACGGGCCTGTCGCTGGAGAACATCCGCTTCCGCTACGCGATCAGCGGTAGCAATACACCGTGGAAGCCGCTGCGCGCCTTCGACGACGGCGAGAAAGTCTACATCCAGTTTCCCGGCGGCATCGCACAGGGCGAGTTGCCGCCACTGTTCGTGATCGGCGCACAGGGCGATGGCCAACTCGTGAACTACCGCTTCCGGTCGCCGTACTACATCGTGGACCGGCTGTTCGGCGCGGCCGAATTGCGCCTGGGTGGCGACAAGGGCGACGTGGTGCGCATCGAGCGCACGGACGGCACGACGGGCGCGCGGAGGAACTGACCATGAGCCAGGACGATTCTCCGGACATGCTTGGCGCCGCCCCGAAGCTGGCGCCGGAACAAGTCGCCCTGCGGGCGCAGCCGCGTCCCGTCACGCGGTTGAACCGGCGCATGCTGGCAGTTCTGGTCGGCAGCGTGGCCGCCGCCGTATTGGGCGCAACGCTCTGGTCGCTGCAAGCACCGCAGCGCCGTGGCGCAGGCGAGCCGACCGAGTTGTACAACGTCGATCGCGTGTCGCGCTCCGAAGGGCTGGCGCAGTTGCCCATCGACTATTCGCAACTACCGCCGACCTTGCCACCGCTGCCGCCGGAGCTGGGCGAACCGCTACCCGGCGACCTCGGAGCACCGATCCTGCGCGCCGAACAGCGAGCGCAGGGTTACTCGCAACCGGGCTATGACCCGGCCGAAGCCGAGCGCCTAGCGCGGCTCAAGGAGGCCGAGGAAGCGGCGGCTTCGTCCGTGTTCTTCAGCACGGGCGGACAGCGCGCCGCCGTAGCCCCTCCCACTCAGAGCATGGCAGGAACCCCACCGCTGACCGGACTGGCGGGTTTCGATCCGCTGGCCGCCGGACCGGCTTCGACGGCCGCGCAGCCGGGCGATCCCACCGCCGTGCAGAACCGGCAGGACCAGAAGGAAGCGTTTCTGAGCAATGCCGGTCCTGTGCAAACCCGCAATTCTGGCAACCTGCAACTACCTGCCTCGCCGTATCAGGTGATGGCCGGCACGGTGATCGCGGGCGCACTGGTGACGGGCATCAAGTCCGACCTACCGGGCGACGTGATCGCCACGGTGACGGAGCCGATCTACGACACGGCCACCGGCCGCCATCTGCTGATCCCGCAGGGCTCGCGCATCCTGGGCCGCTACAACAGCCAGGTCAGCTACGGGCAGACCCGACTCCAGATGGTGTGGCACCGGCTGATCCTGCCGGACACCTCATCAAGCCAGCTCGACAACCTCGTGGGCACGGACCCGGCCGGTTACGCGGGCCTGGAGGATGGTGTCGATTGGCATTGGGATCGCATCTTCGCCGGCGCGGTGCTGACCACGCTGCTGGGCGTCGGCGCCGAACTGGCCGCCCCGGAGAATCGCCAGGGCGGGGATCGCGTCGTCATTGCCGGCCGCGACAGCGTGCAGGACAGCGTGAACCAGATCGGCCAGGAGATGACCCGGCGCAACATGAACATCCAGCCCACGCTGACGGCTCGCCCCGGCCTGCCGGTGCGCATCATCGTCAACCGCGACCTGGTGCTGCGACCGTACCAGCCGCTGTTCTTCCAGAGGGGTGCATCGCAATGAACACGAACAAGCTGCGGCTCGGGCCGTTGCCCAAGAGCGAGAGCGTCAAGCTGACATTCGCGTGTCCGGCCAGCCTGAAGGCCGACCTCGACCGCTACGCCGCACTGCACGCGCAGACCTACGGCGAGCCGGTCGATGCGATGACGTTGATCCCGCACATGCTGGAAGCGTTCATGGCACGGGATCGGGGGTTCAGGAAGGGGACGGCGGCGAAAGCGCCGTCAGTGCCCCGGCGGGACGCGCCGCCGACATAGGCGTGGCCACATCGGCGGCGACACGAAAGCGCAGGTCAGTGGCCTGCGCTTTTGTGTTTTTGGGCTATGGCTCGCAGGAGCCTTGTCATATCATCTGCACGGACATTGCCGGATGCTTGCTCAGCTACGCCGAGACCCGCAACCGCCTTGCTCTTATGTGGCTCCTAGCCTGCCAGAGCAGGACTGCCCGAGGGGCTGGCCCAGAAGCCAAAATCCTTGTCCGATATAGACTTAGGTGTTGTGCCTGTCAGCAGAGAGTTCTTGACAGGCGACATTTTTTATGGTCGCGCGCCTTGGCCCGGCGCACGATGAACATGGTCCCTGGCCTGGTCCTCTGATGAACCACATACGTAATTTCTCGATCATCGCGCACATCGATCATGGCAAATCGACGCTCGCGGACCGCATCATTTCCCGCTGTGGCGGCCTCTCCGATCGCGAGATGAGCGAGCAGGTGCTCGACTCGATGGACATCGAGAAAGAGCGCGGCATCACCATCAAGGCGCAGACCGCCGCGCTGCAGTACACGGCCCGCGACGGCCGTGTCTACAACCTCAACCTGATCGACACGCCCGGCCACGTGGACTTCTCTTATGAGGTCTCGCGCTCCCTGTCGGCCTGCGAGGGCGCCTTGCTGGTGGTGGACGCCAGCCAGGGCGTGGAGGCCCAGACGGTGGCCAACTGCTACACCGCGCTCGACCTGGGCGTGGAAGTGCTGCCGGTCCTCAACAAGATGGACCTGCCCAATGCCGACCCCGAGAACGCCAAGAGCGAGATCGAGGACGTCATCGGCATCGACGCGAGCGAGGCCATTCCCTGCTCGGCCAAGACCGGCATGGGCGTGGAGGAGATCCTCGAGGCCGTGATCGCCAAGGTGCCGCCGCCGCGCGGCAACCCCGACGCGCCGCTGCGCGCCATGATCATCGACAGTTGGTACGACGCCTACGTGGGCGTGGTGATGCTGGTGCGGGTGGTGGACGGCCGGCTGCTCAAGGGCGAACGCTTCAAGCTCATGGCCACCAACGCGGCCTACAACGCCGACAACCTGGGCGTGTTCACGCCGGCCACGCAACCTCGCGAATCGCTGGAGGCGGGGGAGGTGGGCTACATCATCGCGGGCATCAAGGAGCTGGCGGCCGCCAAGGTGGGCGACACCGTCACGCTGGAAAAGAAGCTGCCCAACAACGCCGGGCCAGCGGAGCAGCCGCTGCCTGGCTTCAAGGAGGTGCAGCCGCAGGTGTTCGCCGGCCTGTACCCCACCGAGGCCAACCAGTACGACGCCCTGCGCGACGCGCTGGAAAAGCTCAAGCTCAACGACGCCTCGCTGCACTATGAGCCCGAGGTGTCGCAGGCGCTGGGTTTTGGTTTCCGCTGCGGCTTCCTGGGTCTGTTGCACATGGAGATCGTGCAGGAGCGCCTGGAGCGCGAGTTCGACCAGGACCTCATCACCACCGCGCCCAGTGTGGTGTACCAGGTGGTCAAGGGCGACGGTGAGGTGCTCATGGTTGAGAACCCGTCCAAGATGCCCGACGCCGGCCGCATCGAGGAGATTCGCGAGCCCATCGTCACGGTGCACCTGTACATGCCCCAGGAATACGTGGGCCCCGTGATGACGCTGGCCAACCAGAAGCGCGGCGTGCAGATCAACATGGCCTACCACGGCAAGCAGGTCATGCTGACCTACGAGTTGCCGCTGGGCGAGATCGTGCTGGACTTCTTCGACAAGCTCAAATCCGTCAGCCGCGGCTACGCCAGCATGGACTACGAGTTCAAGGAGTACCGCGCCTCCGACGTGGTCAAGGTCGACATCCTGCTCAATGGCGAGAAGGTCGACGCCCTGTCCATCATCGTTCACCGCAGCCAGTCGCAGTACCGCGGCCGCGCGGTGGCGGCCAAGATGCGCGAGATCATCAGCCGCCAGATGTTCGACGTGGCCATTCAGGCGGCCATCGGAGGCAACGTTATCGCGCGGGAGACCATCAAGGCGCTGCGCAAGAACGTGCTGGCAAAATGCTACGGTGGTGACATCACCCGCAAACGAAAACTGCTCGAAAAACAGAAGGCTGGCAAGAAGCGCATGAAACAGATCGGCTCCGTCGAAGTGCCCCAGGAGGCTTTCCTGGCGATCCTGCAGGTGCAAGACTGATGAGGTCCGCCATGGGTGCGGTCACGGGGGCGATCCTCGCGGCGTTCGGGCTCTACGCCGTGGCCTGGTATTCGGGCGCGGTCGAAGGCAACTTCTCTCTGTTGCTGCTGCTGGCGACGCTGGTCACCGGCATCTACTGGGTGATCGACAAGCTCGTGTTCCTGCCGCAGCGCCGCCGCGTGGCCGAGCACCTGGTGAAGGAGCACCAGCAGCGCAAGGAAGCCCTGGCCAAGCAGGGTTTCAGCGAGATCGAGGGCGACATAGAGCCGGCGCGTCAGCGGGCGCTGGCACAGCCCTGGTGGTTGGACTGGACCGCGGGCCTGTTCCCCGTGATCCTGGCTGTCTTCGTGCTGCGCTCCTTCCTGTTCGAGCCGTTCAAGATTCCCTCGGGCTCCATGATCCCTACCCTGCGCGTGGGTGACCTGATCCTGGTGAACAAGTACCACTACGGTATTCGTCTGCCTGTCCTGAACACGAAGGTCTGGGACAACCACGCGCCGCAGCGCGGCGACGTGATCGTCTTTCGCTACCCGCCCAAGCCCAGCCTGGACTACATCAAGCGCGTGATCGGCCTGCCGGGCGACGAGGTGGCCTACCTGAACAAGCAACTCACGGTCAATGGCCAGCCCGTGCCCCGGGTGGCGCAGCCTGACTTCTTCGACAAGGACTCGATGCGCTACGCCAAGCAATGGCAGGAGAGCCTGGGCGGCAAGCACTACAACATCCTCAACGAGGACACGCGCCCGGCCTTTGTCGAAGGCGTCACGCAATTCCCCTTCGCCGACGGTTGCCGCTACAGCGTCGAAGGCATGGTCTGCAAGGTGCCGGCCGGGCACTACTTCATGATGGGCGACAATCGCGACAATTCGCTCGACTCGCGGTATTGGGGCTTCGTGCCCGAAGCGAATATCGTCGGCAAGGCCTTTTTCGTCTGGATGAACTTCGGCGATTTCGGTCGCATCGGCTCGTTCGAGTGACGGCGAGCTCTCTGGAGGAACGCGCATGAAGTTGAAGCGGCAACAACGGGGCCTGACCTTCGTCGGCCTGATCATCGTCGGCACCCTGCTGGCCTTGGCGGGCATCGTGGCGGCACAGGTGTTCCCCACCTACCTCGAGTACATGGCTGTTCAGAAGGCGGTGCAGAAGGCCGCGGCGGGCGATACCGTGGCCGAGGTGCGCAGCATCTTTGACAAGGCCGCCACGATCGACGACATCAAGACCATTTCGGGCAAAGACCTCACGGTCGGCAAGCAGGGCGATCGCGTCGTGGTGTCATTCGACTACACCCGCGAGATCCACCTGGCCGGCCCGGGTTGGCTGGTAATGAAGTACAAGGGCAGCTCGCAATGAGCGCGGCCCGTTTGATGGCTTGAGCCCCGATCTCACCGCGCTGCAGGGCCGGCTGCAGCACCGCTTTGCCAATCCCCGCCTGTTGGAGCGGGCGCTGACCCACCGCAGCTTTGGCGCCGACCACAACGAGCGCCTGGAATTCCTCGGTGATTCCGTGCTCAACCTGGCCATCTCCGGCCTGCTGTTCGAGAAGCTGGATGCCTTGCCCGAGGGCGACCTCTCGCGTGTGCGCGCCAACCTGGTCAAGCAGGACACCTTGTTCGAACTCGCCCAGGCGCTGGGCCTGTCGTCGGGCCTGCGGCTGGGTGATGGTGAAAAGCGCTCGGGCGGGCACAAGCGCCCCTCCATCCTGGCCGACGCGCTGGAGGCCGTGATCGGTGCCGTCTATCTCGACGCTGGCTTCGAGACCGCCTCGCAATTGGTGCGGCGCCTCTATGGCGGTATCGAGCTCAGCACCAACATGACGGCGCTGGGCAAAGACCCGAAAACCGAATTGCAGGAGTGGCTTCAGGGTCGCAAAATGAAGCTGCCCGTCTACCGCGTGGTGGCCACGCTGGGCGAGGCGCACAAGCAGACCTTCGACGTGGAATGCACCGTGCAGGAAACCGGCCACAGCGAGCGCGGCATCGGCGCTTCGCGGCGCGCGGGCGAACAAGCCGCCGCCGCTGCCATGCTGCAACACCTGAGCGCGCCATCCGCCGACAAAGCCACCCCATGAGCCAGAAGACTCCCGCCCCGCCGCCCGCTGACGCCCACCTCGAGGCAATGCTGGCGCGCGCGCTCGGCAAACCTGCTGCGGCCGACGCCGCCGACGCACCCGAGGCGCCGCACCCCGAGGTCGCCGAGGCCGATAAGCGCTGTGGTTACGTCGCCATCGTGGGCAAGCCCAACGTCGGCAAGTCCACGCTGCTCAATGCGCTGGTGGGTCAGAAGGTCAGCATCACTTCGCGCAAGGCGCAGACCACTCGCCACCGCATCACCGGCATCCGCACCGAGGGTGCGTCGCAGTTCATCTTCGTGGACACGCCCGGTTTCCAGACCCGCCATGGCAACGCGCTCAACCGCTCGCTGAACAAGACGGTGCTGGGCGCGGTGACCGACGTGGACCTGATCCTCTTCGTCGTCGAGGCCGGCCGCTTCAATCTGGCCGACGCCAAGGTACTCTCGCTGCTGCCGGCCTCGGCGCCGGTCATTCTGCTGGCCAACAAGCTGGACGAGGTGCACCGCCGCGGCGACCTGGCGCCCTGGCTGCGATCCATGCAGGAGCGCCACGCCTTCGCCGAGTTCGTGCCCATGTCGGCCAAGGCGCCCAAGGACATCCAGCGCCTGTTCGGCATCTGCGAGAAGTACCTGCCCCAGCAGCCCTGGATCCACGACGCCGAGGAACTCACCGACCGCAGCGAGCGCTTCATGGCTGCCGAGATGGTGCGCGAGAAGCTGTTTCGCCTCACCGGTGACGAACTGCCTTACACCTCCACGGTGATCATCGACCGCTTCGAGGAAGAGGGGCAGTTGCGCCGCATCGCCGCAACCATCGTTGTCGAGCGCGAGGGCCACAAGGGCATGGTGATTGGCGACAAGGGCGAGAAGCTCAAGCGCATCGGCACCGAGGCCCGCATGGAGCTGGAAAAGCTCTGGGGCGGCAAGGTGTTCCTGGAGCTGTGGGTCAAGGTCCGATCCGGTTGGGCAGACGACGACGCGCGCGTGCGCTCTTTTGGATACGAGTGAGCGCCTTGCGCCGCGTCGCCGACGAGTCCGCCTACGTTCTGCACCGCTACGACTGGAGCGAGACCAGCCTCGTTCTCGAGGTATTCACCCGCTACCACGGCCGCATCGCCCTGGTGGCCAAGGGCGTCAAGCGGCCCACCTCGCAGTTCCGCCCGGTGCTGCTGCCATTGCAGCCCCTGCAGCTGAGCTGGAGCGGCGACGCCGAGGTGCGCACGCTCAAGGCTGCGCACTGGGTGGGTGGGCATGTCATGCCGACGGGCGAAGCCCTCATTGCGGGCAGCTACCTCAACGAACTGCTGGTGAAGCTGCTGGCGCGCGACGACCCGTACCCGCGCCTGTTCGACTGGTTCGCCACCGCCGTACACACCCTGGCCGACCAGCCCGACGCCCGCACCGTGGTGCTGCGCGCCTTCGAGCTGCTGATGCTGCGCGAGATCGGTCTGCTGCCCGACCTGGTGCGTGAGGGCTCGACGCTGGCGCCGCTGAGCGAGGGCGAGCGCTACGTGCTGCAGGCCGAGTCGGGCCTGCGCGTGGCGCACGAGGACGATCACCACGCGCTGGACGCCGCCCGCTGGCGCGACCTGCAACAGGCCCTGGACGACCCCGCGCCTTTCGTGCCGGTGCTGCGCGTGTGCGCCGAGATCGCGCCGACCCTGCGCATCCCTCTGCGCAACCTGCTGCACTACCATGGTGGCGTGCGCGTGTTTCGCACGCGCCAGCTCATGCTCGATGTGCAGGCCATGCGCCGCCGCCGCGGGCATGCCCCCGACGCCGCTTCAACCGATTCCTGACCGAGCCCGAGCATGGTGCACCCCCGAACCGCGCTGTCCGTCAATCTCAACAAGGTCGCGCTGGTGCGCAACACCCGCCACCTGGGCATACCCTCCGTCACGCGCGCGGCCACGCTGTGCCTGCAGGCCGGGGCCGCCGGCATCACCGTGCACCCGAGACCCGACGAGCGCCACATCCGCGCGCACGACGTGCACGACCTGGCCGCCGTGCTCAAGGCCTGGCCCGGGCGCGAATACAACATCGAGGGCAACCCCTTCCACAACCTCATGGACTTCGTGCGCGCCGTGCGCCCGCACCAGGCCACCTTCGTGCCGGACTCGGAGGGCCAGTTCACCAGCGACCACGGCTGGCGTTTCCCCGACGACGCCGAGCGCCTGCGGCCCCTGATCGCCGAGTGCCAGGCGCTGGGCGTGCGCGTGAGCCTGTTCATGGACGCCGAGGCCGAGCAGATGGCCGCGGCCAAGGCGGTCGGTGCTGACCGGGTCGAGCTCTACACCGAGCCCTATGCGGCGGCTTTTGGCACGCCCGGACAGACCGAGCAACTGCGCCGCTTCGCGCAGGCCTCGCAGGCCGCGCTGGACGCTGGCCTGGCGGTGAATGCCGGCCACGACCTCAACCGCGACAACCTCACGCCCTTCCTGCGCACCGTTCCCGGCGTCAGCGAGGTCTCCATCGGCCATGCCCTGATCGCCGATGCGCTCGAACTCGGTTACGAGGCCACCGTCGTGGCCTACCAGCGCTGCATCGCCGACGCCTTCGCATGATCTACGGCATCGGCACCGACATCTGCGACGTGCGCCGCATCGCGGCCACGATGGAACGCCAGGGCGAGCGCTTCGCGAGCAAGGTGCTCAGTGAGGCTGAGTTTGCCGTCTGGCAGCGCCGCAGCGCGCGCTGGCCGCAGCGTGGCCTGCGCTACCTCGCCACGCGCTTTTCGGCCAAGGAAGCTTTCTCCAAGGCCATTGGCCTGGGCATGCGCATGCCCATGAGCTGGCGCCGCTGCGAGATCGCCAACCTGCCCAGCGGCCAACCCATCATCGTGCTGCACGGCGAGCTCAAGACCTGGTTCGAATCGCAAGGCCTGCGCGCGCACGTCACCGTGACCGACGAGACCGACTACGCGGCCAGCTTCGTGGTCGTCGAACGCACCGACCCTCCATCGCCATGAACCACCACGCCCCCCTGATCATCGACGTCGCCGGCCTGACGCTGAGCGACGCCGACCGCCAGCGCCTGGACCACCCTCTGGTGGGCGGTGCCATCCTGTTCGGCCGCAACTGGCATGACCGCGCGCAGCTCACGCGGCTGTGCGCGCAGATCAAGGCCGTGCGTGAGGACCTGCTCGTGGCGGTGGATCAGGAAGGTGGCCGCGTGCAGCGCTTCCGCACCGATGGCTTTACTGCTTTGCCTCCCATGGCTGCACTCGGCGAGCGCTGGATGGCCGGTGGCGCCGACGGTGACGCGGCGATGCGCGCGATCGACGCCGCCACGGCAACCGGTTTCGTGCTCGGCGCCGAACTGCGCGCCTGCGGTGTCGACCTGAGCTTCACGCCCGTGCTCGACCTCGATCACGGCGACAGCTCGGTCATTGGTGATCGCGCCTTCGCGCGCGACCCGCGCGTGGTGGCGATGCTCGCGCAGGCGCTCATGCATGGCCTGCGGCAAAGTGGCATGGGCAACTGCGGGAAACACTTCCCCGGCCACGGATTCGTGCGCGGCGACACGCACCACGAGATCCCGCGCGACACGCGTTCGCTCAAAGCCATCCTGGCCGACGACGCCTTGCCCTACGGCTGGCTCAGTGCCTCGCTGAGCGCGGTGATGCCCGCGCATGTGATCTACCCCAAGGTGGATGCACGTCCTGCGGGCTTCTCGGCGCGCTGGTTGCAGGACGTGCTGCGCGCGCGCCTGGGCTTCACGGGCGCCGTGTTCAGCGACGACCTGGGCATGGCCGCGGCGCGCCAGATCGAGGGACGCGCGGTGCGCTTCGCGGAGGCTGCCACCGCCGCGCTGCAGGCGGGTTGCGACATGGTGCTGCTGTGCAACCAGAGCGTGGTGGAGGGTGGTGCGCCGATCGACGAGGCCATTGACGAGCTGGCGCGCGCCGCGGTGCAGGGTGACTGGACACCATCACCCGCCAGCGAGGAGCGCCGCCGCACGCTGCTGCCGCAGGGCAAGGCCATGGCCTGGGACGATCTGATGGTGGACGCGCGCTACATGCACGCGCTGTCCTTGCTGCCTTGAAGCGGCAAGCTGCCTAGCGGTCGAGCCCCAGTTTTTCGAGCAGGTCGCCCACGAGTTCGAGGCGCAGCAGTGGGTTGTCCAGCGCCATCAGGCGCTGCTTGAGCGCGACCGGTGCGGGCACCAGTTCGCACCAGCGGTTGGCCACCCAGCCCGCGTCGTCCCAGTGGTAGGGCGGTTGGATCGGCAACTGCTCCTCGGCACCGGGCTGGCGCTCGCGCAGGTTTTCCAGCACGCGTTTCAGGCCAATGGCCACGGAGGTCAGTTCGTCGGGCACGGGCGCGTGAACGTCGGCGGGCAGCAGGTCCACGTCGGCCACCCACAGGCCATGTGGCAGGCGCGTGCGGCGCGTGACGTTGAAGCGCTGCAGTCCCTGGCAGCGGATCACGAACAGCCCGGGTTGCGGCTTCTCCAGCGACTCGATGCGCGCGAGCACCCCGACCGGATGGAAGACTTCCTTGGCGAAGCCGTCGCCGCCGGGCGGGGCGTTCGGGTCGAGGCGGCGAACCTCGCTGCCCTCGCTCAGGCTGACCACGCCGAAGGGCGCGCCGGCCTTGTGGCAGCGACCGATCATGTCGAGGTAGCGCACCTCGAAGATGCGAAGCGGCAACCAGCCGCCCGGAAACAGGACGGTCTGCAGCGGGAAGAGGGGCAGCTGGGCGAGCTTGAGCGGGTCAGCGGCCGCCGGGCCGTCGCTCAATCCTCGACCACCGCGTCGGCGCTCTGGCGCTGCATCATGGCCAGCAGATTGGCCACGGTGGCGCGCAGTTCGCGGCGGTCGCAGATGAAGTCGACCGCGCCTTTGGTCTGCAAGAACTCGGCGCGCTGGAAGCCCTCAGGAAGCTTCACGCGCACGGTGTTCTCGATCACGCGCGGGCCGGCGAAGCCGATCAGCGCCTTGGGCTCGGCGATCACCACATCGCCCACGAAGGCGAAGCCCGCGCTCACACCGCCCATGGTGGGGTCGGTGAGCACACTGATGTAGGGCAGGCCTTTCTTGGCCAGGCGCGTGAGCGAAGCATTGGTCTTGGCCATCTGCATCAACGACAGCAGGCCTTCCTGCATGCGCGCGCCACCGGTGGCGGTGAAGCACACGAAAGGCACCTTCTGCGCGATGGCTTCCTCGACGCCGCGCACGAAGCGCTCACCGACGACCGAACCCATGGAGCCGCCCATGAAGTCGAATTCGAAGCAGGCCGCGACCAGGCTCATGCCCTTGACCGCGCCGCCCATGACGATGAGGGCATCGGTCTCGCTGGTGGTTTCCAGCGCTTCCTTCAGGCGCTCGGGGTACTTGCGGCTGTCCTTGAACTTGAGCGCGTCCACCGGCAGCACCTCCTGGCCGATCTCGTAGCGGCCCTCGGCGTCGAGGAAGCCGTTGAGCCGCGCGCGCGCACCGATGCGGTGGTGATGCGAGCAGTGCGGGCAGACGTTCTGGTTCTTCTCCAGGTCGTTCTTGTAGAGCACGGCCTCGCAGCTGGGGCACTTCACCCACAGGCCTTCGGGCACGCTGCGGCGCTCGGTGGGGTCGGTCTGGGTGATCTTGGGAGGGAGCAGCTTTTCGAGCCAGGACATGCGGTTCTCCGGGGGAGTGGGGGGCGCGAGGCGGGATTATGCGTCCAGCGCTTTTCGGATGGTGCGCATGAACTGGACGGCCACGGGCACCACCTTTTCGTGCGGTTCGTCTTCTATGAGCTGGATGAGCTTGCTGCCGATCACCACCGCGTCGGCGGTGCGCCCGATGGCGCGGGCGGTGTCCGCGTCCCGGATGCCGAAACCCACGCCGACGGGGATGTTCACGTGCGCGCGGATGCGCGGCAGCATGGCTTCGACCTGGGACACGTCCAGCGTGCCCGCGCCGGTGACGCCCTTGAGTGAAACGTAGTACACGTAGCCACTGGCCACGCGCGCCACCTGGGCCATGCGCTCGTCGGTGGAGGTGGGGGCCAGCAGGAAGATGAGGTCCATGTCGCGCGCGCGCAGGGCGCGGGCAAAGTCCTCGCATTCCTCGGGCGGGTAGTCCACCACCAGCACGCCGTCGACGCCGGCCTCGGCCGCATCGTTCACGAACGCACCGGCGCCGTGTTTCTGGTCATAGCGCTCCACCGGGTTGGCGTAGCCCATCAAGACCACCGGCGTGGTCGTGTTGCGCTCGCGAAAGCGCTTGACCATGGCGAGCACCTGCGCGAGGCCGATGCCCGCAGCCAGCGCGCGGTCGCCGGCTTTCTGGATCACCGGGCCGTCGGCCGAGGGGTCGGAGAAGGGCACGCCCAGCTCGATGATGTCGGCGCCCGCCTCGGCCATGCCCTGCATCAGCTCGGGCGTGATGTCAGCAAAGGGGAAGCCGGCGGTGACGTAGGGAATCAGCGCCTTGCGGCCCTGGGACTTGAGTTCGGCCAGGGTCTTGTCGATGCGGCTCATTTGGCTTGGCCCCCCTTGACGGTGTGTCCGCGCATGGAGGGACGGTCGTAGAAGTCCACGCCCGAGAGGTCGGCGACGGTGCCGATGTCTTTGTCGCCGCGGCCCGAGAGGTTGACGAGGATCGACTGCGTGGGTTTCATGGTCTTGGCGAGCTTCATGGCGTGCGCCACCGCGTGGCTGGACTCGAGCGCGGGGATGATGCCCTCGGTGCGGCAGAGGTAGTGGAAGGCTTCCAGGGCCTCGGTGTCGGTGATGCCCACGTATTCGGCGCGGCCGATGTCCTTGAGGTAGGCGTGTTCCGGACCCACGCCGGGGTAGTCCAGGCCCGCGCTCACGCTGTGCGTCTCGGTGACCTGGCCGTTGTCGTCCTGCAGCACGTAGGTGCGGTTGCCGTGCAGCACGCCAGGGCTGCCACGTTGCAGCGAAGCCGCGTGCTTCTCGCTGTCCAGGCCCTCGCCGGCGGCCTCCACGCCGATCAGGCGGGTGTCCTTGTGCGCGATGTAGGGATGGAAGATGCCCATGGCGTTGCTGCCGCCGCCCACGCAGGCGATCACCGCGTCGGGCTGCTCGCCCGCGCAGTTCGCTTCACGTAGCATCTCCGGCATCTGCTTCAGGCATTCCTCGCCGATCACGCTCTGGAAGTCGCGCACCATCATCGGGTACGGGTGCGGGCCGGCCACGGTACCGATGATGTAGAAGGTGTTGTCCACGTTGGCGACCCAGTCGCGCATGGCCTCGTTGAGCGCGTCCTTGAGCGTCTTGCTCCCGCTTTCCACAGGCACCACGGTGGCGCCCAACAGCTTCATGCGAAAGACGTTGGGACTCTGGCGCTTGACATCCTCGCTGCCCATGTAAACCACGCATTCCAGACCGTAGCGCGCGCAGATGGTGGCGGTGGCCACGCCGTGCTGGCCTGCGCCAGTCTCGGCAATGATGCGTGGCTTGCCCATGCGGCGCGCCAGCATGGCCTGGCCAATGGTGTTGTTCACCTTGTGCGCGCCGGTGTGGTTGAGGTCTTCGCGCTTGAGGAAGATCTGCGCGCCGCCCATCTCGTGGCTCATGCGCGCGGCGTGGTAGACCGGGCTGGGCCGGCCCACGAAGTGGGCGAGCTCGTGGTGGAATTCGGCGAGGAAGTCCGGGTCGTGCTGGTACTTCTCGTAGGCTGCCTTCAGTTCGTTGATGGCGTGCGTGAGCGTCTCGCTCACGAAGCTGCCGCCGTAGATGCCGAAATGGCCGCGGGTGTCGGGTTGCTGGTAAGGGGTCTGCATGCGAAATCCTGTGCGGTGGATGGCCCGCGCGACCCGTGGCAAAGGGTCAGGATCGCTGCGGGGAGGGTGCTGGCGCCGGATCGGTCGCGCGATCGGCGGCGCGCACGGCGGCCACGAAGGCCTGCATCTTGTCGGCGCTCTTGATGCCCTTGGACACCTCGATGCCGGAGCTCACGTCAACGGCCCAGGGCCGGACGAGTCTGATGCCATCGGTCACGTTTGCAGGCGTGAGTCCACCAGACAAAACGAGGCGAGAGCTGGCGTTTAGTCGAGGGTGTGACCACGTGAAGGCCGTCCAGTCGAAGGATTGACCGCCGCCACCGAACCCCTCGACGTGGGCGTCGAGCAGGATGGCTTGGGCAGAGGCGAAATCATCCGCGAATTGTAGGAGATCGAAAGATTCCCCGGCCGCGCCGGCGGGGATGCGCGCGGCGCGCAAGTAAGGCCGGCCCGGGGCCTGGGCCTGGGCCGGCGTTTCGTCGCCGTGCATTTGCAAGAGGGCGTTGGGCACGGCGCGCACGCCGCGCGCGATCCATTCAGGACTGGCGTTGACGAACAGCAGCACCGGCGTGACGAAGGCGGGCAGGCGGCGTGCCAGTTCACCGGCGCGCTCGGGTGGCAC
The DNA here is from genome assembly GCF_000723405.1 of Hydrogenophaga intermedia. Taxonomy (GTDB): domain Bacteria; phylum Pseudomonadota; class Gammaproteobacteria; order Burkholderiales; family Burkholderiaceae_C; genus Hydrogenophaga; species Hydrogenophaga intermedia. The sequence goes on from NZ_CCAE010000001.1 coordinate 57,914, forward strand.
AAAGCGCGGGCTGGGCTCGTACAACACGAAGCCCACGGCGTCGGCACCGGCCTGCACGGCCGCGTCCACGTCGGCCTCGCGGGTGAGGCCGCAGAACTTGATGCGCGTGCGGTGCGGGACGGTCATGGGAGCCAGTCGAAAGCGGGCGTGCGTTCCGGCAGGCCCCAGGCGGCATCGTAGACCGGGCCGAGAAAGTACAGTCCATCGGGGGAGAAGGTGGGGGCCGCGGCATCGCGGCTGCGCGCGGCCAGCACCTCGGCCATCCACCCCGGCGGCTGGTGGCCGCTGCCGATGGCGATGAGGCAGCCCATGATGTTGCGGATCATGTGGTGCAGGAAGGCGTTGGCTTCGAACTCGAAGCGCCAATAGGCGCCGCGACGCGCGATCTCGATGCGTCGCAGCGTCTTCACCGGCGTGTGCGCCTGGCATTGCGACGCGCGGAAGGAAGTGAAGTCGTGCTCGCCGAGGAGATGCTTGGCGGCCTGGCGCATGGCGTCGGCGTCGAGCGGGCGGAACACCCAGCCCACTTGGCCTTGTTCCACGCTTGGGCGCACGGGGGATTCGAGCAGCACGTAGGCGTAGCGGCGGGCGACGGCGCTGGCACGTGCGTGGAAAGCTGCAGGCACCTCACGCGCCCACTGCACGGCGATGTCGGGCGGCAGAAAGCTATTGGTGCCTCGCACCCAGGCGTACTCGGCCCGCTCCAGTGGCGTGTCGAAGTGCACCACCTGCATGAGGCCGTGCACGCCGGCGTCGGTGCGGCCGGCGCACAGCGTGTTCACGGCGGGCAGGGCGCTGAAGCGCGAGAGCGCGTCTTCCAGCTTGTCCTGAACCGTGTTGCCGCTGGGCTGGCTTTGCCAGCCGTCGTACGCCCGGCCGTTAAAGCTCACGCCCACCGCGATGCGGTGCATCGGGCTGGGCGTGGTGGGAGACTCTGCCGAGGATTCGGTCAAGCGGCGGCGTCGGGCGGGCGGGTCAGGTGGTCAGGTCGGCCAGGAAGGTGCTGGCTTTGGCCTTGAGCGGACCGGACGCCTCGGCGAGCACTTCTTCGGCCAGCGAGCGCGCGCCTTCGAAGTCGCCGATGGCGCGGAATTCCTCGGCCAGCGAAAGCTTGGTTTCCAGCGGGTTCTCTTCGGTGAGATCGCCTGCGGGAGCCATGGTCACAGGCTCCTTGTGGCCGCTGTCGAGGTCCAGGTTGAGGCCGTCGAGGTTGAAGTCCATCAGGCTGCCGGCGGGCTCGGGGGCCAGGCCGGCCTTGGTGGAGGTCGTCTTCAGGTCCAGGTCGAAATTGGGCGCGCTGATGCTGTCGGGTGCGCCTTGGCCCAGGCTGGGCACTTCGATGTCGGCCGGCGTGGTGGCCGAGCGCTCGGCCTCGTTGGCGGGCGACGGCAGGTCGAGGTCGAAGTCCATCGACATCGAAGCTGGGGCACTGGTCGGCGACGCTGAGGGCGCGGTCAGGGCTTCGGTGGCGTCGAGGTCGTCCAGGTCCGACATGGCGGCCATGTCGGGACGTTCGGCCGGTACGGGGCGCGAGGCCGGCGCGTCGTCCATCGGGATGTCGAGGTCGAGGTCCAGCGGGCCGGCGCCCGTGGAGGCTTGCGAATCGAGGTTGACGGTGCTGGGGCCAAAGGCGTGCAGGCCGCCTGCCGCGGTGGCGGCCGCCAGACCGGCTTTGGGCACGGGTTTGCCGCCGGGGTGGTACAGCGGGTTGGTGGGGTCGAGCTCTCGGCCGAGTTCGCAGGCGCGCTCCCACTCGGGGCCTTCGCCCTGCGTAAGGCCGAAGGCTTCGCTGGCGACCACCTCGAAGGCGCGCGCGTCGCGGCGCTTGGCATAGATCTCGAGCAGCTTGGTGTGGATGGCCACGCGCGTGGGCGTGCTGCGCATGGCCTCTTTGAGGATTTCCTCGGCCTGCAGGTCGCGGCCATAGGCGAGGTACACGTCGGCTTCGGCCACCGGGTCCACGTCGCCTGCGGCGTCGAGTTGGCTTGGCGAATAGACCATCGAAGAACCCGAAGCCATGGCCTCGGCGGTGTCGATGCGTTGGCCGCCGCTGGAGCCAAAGAACGAATCGGGCTGCAGGCGGCTTTCGAGGAAGGAGCTGTCGACGTTGGCGTTGGCCTTGCGTTGGCGCACGCGCCACAGGCCCAGGCCGGCAAGCAGGGCCAGCAGGCCGCCGGCCAGTGGCAGCAGCAGGGGGTTGTCGGTGAGGCTGCTGAGGAAGCCGGGCTCGTCCGCCGCGGGGGCGGGCATGGCGGGCGGGCGCGGGGCGGCCACTGCAGGCGCCGGTGCGGGCGTGGGCGCAGGAGCGGCAGCCTCGGCAGGCGCAGGTGCCGGGGGAGCGGCAGCCGGCGCCGGGGTGGGCGATGCCGCAGGGGCCTCGGCGGCGGGAGCCGGAGCGGGAGTGGTCGGAGTTGCAGGGGCCGGCGCGGCTGCGGCGGGCGCGGGGGCCGGCGCGGCAGGCGCCTTGGCCTGGCTGTCCAGCTTGGCCAGTTCGTCGATGTTGCGCTGCAGTTCGGCGCTGCGCTGCGCGGCGTCGGAAGACTGACGCTGTTGCGCGATCTGGGCTTCGCTGCCAGTGCCAGCCGCACCGCCTTGCGGGCGGCTCAGCGTGAGGCGGTCGCTGGACGGGGCAGGCGCGCCGCGGTCCTGCACCTCGGTCTGCACGCGGCCGGCGGCTTCACGCTGGGCGGTGTCGACCTGGGCGGCGGGCACTGCGCCGGCCAGGCGGCGGCGGTACTCGTCGAAGTCGCGGCTCTGCGCGGCGATGGTCTGGCGGGCTTCGCTCGCATCGATGGCGGATGCCTCGGTGCGGGACGGCAGATCGACGACCGCGCCGGCGCGGATGCGGTTGACGTTGCCGTCGATGAAGGCGTTGGGGTTGGCCTGCAGCATGGCCACCAGCATCTGGTCGAGCGACACGTTCGCCGGGCGGTTCGCCATGGCGATGCCGCCGGCCGTGTCGCCGCGTTGCACCGTGACTTGGCGTTGTGCCTCGCTGGCGGGCGCAGGCGCAGGCGCGGGGGTCGGCGTGGCGGCGGGCGCGGGCGCCGGGCGCGGAGAGGCGGTGACCGGTGCGGCGGGCGCGGGTGCAGGCGCAGCGGCTGCGGGGGGCGGTGCTGGTGCTGGTGTGGGTGTGGGTGCTGGCGCGGTGGCGCGCGGCGCGATGGGTGCCGGCTGCGGCGTGGACGCCCGCAGGTTGGGCGGATCGAACAGCAAGGTGTAGTCGCGCACCAGGCGGCCAGTGGCCCAGTTGGCTTCGACGATCAGGTCAACGAAAGGCTCGTTGACCACGTTCGGGCTGCGCAGGCGCAGATAGGAGCGGCCATCAGGGCGGCGCTGCAGCGTGATCTCGATGCCATTGAGGGCGGGGTTCACGTCAACGCCTGCGGCGCGGTAGGTGTCGCCGGGGGCGAGCGTCACGCGCAGGCTGGAGGCCTCGGCGGCGTTGATGTCGGGGACGTCGATTTCGGCCCGCAGCGGCTCACCCAGGGCCGACTGCACGGTGACCCGTCCGAGGGCCAGGGCCAGGGCGTCGTGCGGGCTGAGGACCAGCGTGGATACCAGGGCGGCGGCCGCGATGGCATGCAGGCCCATCAGCCCCCGCCGATTTGTGTGTTCCGACACGGACGAGGTCGACGGTGAAGGGGTGTGTCGGGTGTGGGATGGCACTGGAACCTCGATGGGAAAAACCGAGAAATGACCATAGCATCAACGGATTACGGTTACAAGCTGAGAATCCGCTTGAGTTTGAGAGGCTACCGTTCGTCCAGCAGAGACCACCCGGTCTCGTTGCACACCCGCAACGAGGCCAGACGGGCAGTGTCCGATCGGTGGCCTTGTTCAGGCCTGCAACAGAATCCGGAGCATGCGACGCAGTGGCTCCGCCGCGCCCCACAGCAACTGGTCGCCGATGGTGAAGGCGCCCAGGTATTCCGGTCCCATGGCCATCTTGCGCAGGCGGCCCACGGGTATGGTCATGGTGCCGGTCACCGACACGGGCGTGAGGTCGCGCAGGGTGTCTTCCTTGGTGTTGGGCACCACCTTCACCCACGCGTTGTCGGCGGCGATCATGGCCTCGATGTCGGCCAGCGGCACGTCCTTCTTCAGTTTGAAGGTGAGGGCCTGCGAGTGACAGCGCATGGCGCCCACGCGCACGCAAAAGCCGTCCACCGGCACGGCGGCATTGCCGAAGCCCTCGCCCTGGCCGAGGATCTTGTTGGTCTCGGCCATGCCCTTCCACTCTTCCTTGGACATGCCGTTGCCCAGGTCCTTGTCGATCCAGGGAATCAAGGAACCGCCCAGGGGCACGCCGAAATTGGCGACCTCGGCACCCGACAGCGCGCGCTGCTTGGCGATGACTTTACGGTCGATCTCGAGTATGGCGCTTTTCGGGTCGTCCAGCAGGGCCTTGACCTCGGCGTTGAGCGTGCCGTACTGCGTGAGCAGTTCGCGCATGTGCTGCGCGCCGCCGCCGCTGGCGGCCTGGTAGGTTTGGGTGCTCATCCACTCCACCAGGCCGGCCTTGTACAGCGCACCCACGCCCATGAGCATGCAGCTCACGGTGCAGTTGCCGCCGATCCAGTCGCGGCCGCCCTTGGCGAGTGCGTTCTGGATGACGGGCAGGTTCACGGGGTCCAGGATGATGACCGCGTCGTCCTTCATGCGCAGGCTGGAGGCGGCGTCGATCCAGTGACCTTTCCAGCCGGCGGCGCGCAGCTTGGGGTACACGTCGTTCGTGTAGTCGCCACCTTGGCAGGTGATGACGACGTCGCAGCGCTTGAGCGCCTCGATGTCGTTCGCGTCCTGCAGCTTCGTTTCGTTCTTCGCCATCGCGGGGGCCTGGCCGCCCGCGTTGGAGGTGGAGAAGAACAGCGGTTCGATGAGATCGAAGTCTTTCTCTTCGACCATGCGATCCATGAGGACCGACCCGACCATGCCGCGCCAGCCAACCAGTCCAACCAACTTGCTCATTGAGAAACGCCCTTTCGTTGAAGTCATCGGGTCCAGACCGGACCGACTTGCCCGGCTCGTCTGGCCGGGGAGGGCGCACGACGAACCAGGCTGAGTCAGCCCTTAATGGTCGTGGTTTTGGTGGAGATTGCGCGCACGGCCACACCCGCCGTGGCGGCGGATGCGATGTTCAAGGCGAACGGGCGGGCGGCAAACATGGAGCGGGATTGTAGTGGATCGCCGGGGCGCGCAAGGCCCCGGCGCGCCTCAGCGCAGCGCCTTCACCACAGCGGCACCCATGTCGGCGGTGCCGACTTTGGTGGTGCCGTCGCTGTGGATGTCGGGCGTGCGCAGGCCTTGGGCCAGCACCGCCTTCACGGCGGTTTCGATGCGCTCGGCGGCTTCGGGCTGGTTCAGGCTGAAGCGCAGCATCATGGCCGCGCTGAGGATGGTGGCCAGCGGGTTGGCCACGCCTTTGCCCGCGATGTCGGGGGCGCTGCCATGGCTGGGCTCGTACAGGCCCTGGTTCTTCGCGTTCAGGCTGGCCGAGGGCAGCATGCCGATGGAGCCGGTGAGCATGGAGGCCTCGTCGGACAGGATGTCGCCGAACATGTTGCCGGTGACGACCACGTCGAACTTCTTGGGCGCGCGCACCAACTGCATGGCGGCGTTGTCCACGTACATGTGCTCCAGCTCCACGTCGGGGTACTGCGCGTGCACCTCGGTGACCACGTCCTTCCAGAACTGGAAGGTCTCGAGCACGTTGGCCTTGTCCACGCTGGTGACCTTCTTGTTGCGCTTGCGCGCGGCCTGGAAGGCGACGTGGGCGATGCGCTCGACCTCGGGCTTGCTGTAACGCATGGTGTCGAAGGCTTCGTCGGCGCCAGGGAAGTGGCCATCGACGGCGGTGCGCCGGCCCCGGGGCTGGCCGAAGTAGATGTCGCCCGTGAGCTCCCGGATGATGAGGATGTCCAACCCGGAGATCACCTCGGGCTTGAGTGTGGAGGCGCCCACCAGTTCGGGGTAGCAGATGGCGGGGCGGAAATTGGCGAACAGGCCCAGGTGCTTGCGCAGGCCGAGGATGGCCTGCTCGGGCCGCAGCGGGCGGTCGAGCTTGTCGTACTTCCAGTCGCCCACAGCGCCGAACAACACGGCGTCCGCCTGCTGGGCTAGCTTGAGCGTGGAATCGGGCAGGGGGTGGCCATGCGCCTCGTAGGCCGCGCCGCCCACCAGGGCGGTTTCCAGCTCGAACTTGAGGTCGAGCGCCTGAAGAACTTTCACCGCCTCGGCGACGATTTCGGTGCCAATGCCGTCACCGGGGAGAACTGCGATTTTCATGAACAGGGGAGTGGTCAGCCGTTGAGGGTGTGGGCGAGCCAGGGCTTGGTGGCCAGGCGCTGCGCTTCGTACTGAGCGATCTTGTCCTTGTGGCGCAAGGTCAGGCCGATGTCGTCCAGGCCGTTGAGCAGGCAGTACTTGCGAAAGGGCTGCACGTCGAACGGGATCTCCTGGCCGTTCGGTTCCACGATCACCTGGCGCTCCAGGTCGATGGTGAGTTCGTAGCCAGGGAAGGCGGCGACTTCATCGAACAGGCGCCCGACGGTGGCCTCGGGCAACACGATGGGCAGCAGGCCGTTCTTGAAGCAGTTGTTGAAGAAGATGTCGGCGAAGCTCGGTGCGATCACCGAGCGAAAGCCGTACTGGTCGATGGCCCAGGGCGCGTGCTCGCGGCTGGAGCCGCAGCCGAAGTTCTTGCGCGCCAGCAGCACCGAGGCGCCCTCGTAGCGCGGCTGGTTCAGCACGAAGTCGGGGTTGGGCTTGCGCGAGGCCGGGTCCTGGCCGGGTTCGCCCTTGTCGAGGTAGCGCCACTCATCGAACAGGTTCGGGCCGAAGCCCGTCTTGCGGATCGACTTGAGGAACTGCTTGGGGATGATCGCGTCGGTGTCGACGTTCTCGCGGTCCATCGGGGCGACCAGCCCCTTGTGAAGGGTGAACTTCTGCATGTCGATGAGCGCCTATTTGGAGATGTCCTGGATCTTCTCGCCGGCTTTTTCGATGCCACGGCCCGTGGCCTGGCCCGCCTTCTCGATGCCGCGGCCGGCGGCATGGCCAGCATCCTTGGCGTCTTCCTTGACGCCCTGCCAGGTGTTGCACGCCGCCAGCGAGAGCGACAGTGTCAGCGCCGTGATCGTCCAGAGGGAGGTTTTCATGCGGATCTCCTTGGGTTGAAGGGTCAGGCCAGGGTGCGCACGTCCACGAAGTGGCCATGCACCGCGGCGGCCGCCGCCATGGCGGGCGACACCAGGTGCGTACGACCGCCTGCGCCTTGGCGGCCTTCGAAGTTGCGGTTGCTGGTCGAGGCGCAGCGCTCGCCAGGCTCCAGGCGGTCGGCGTTCATGGCCAGGCACATGCTGCAGCCGGGCTCGCGCCACTCGAAGCCGGCAGCCATGAAGATCTCGTGCAGGCCTTCGCGTTCGGCCTGGGCCTTCACCAGGCCCGAGCCCGGCACCACCATGGCCAGCCGCACGTTCTTGGCAACCTTCTGGCCCAGCTTCTTCACCATGGCCGCGGCCTCGCGCATGTCTTCGATGCGGCTGTTGGTGCAGGAACCGATGAAGACCTTGTCGACGAAGATGTCGTCCAGCGGCTTGCCAGGTTCCAGGCCCATGTACTGCAGCGCGCGCTCGATGGCGCCGCGCTTGCTGGCGTCCTTCTCCTTGTCGGGATCGGGCACGCGGGCGTCGATGCCCAGCACCATCTCGGGCGAGGTGCCCCAGGTGACCTGCGGCACGATCTTCGTGGCGTCGAGTTCGACCACGGTGTCGAACTTCGCATCTCCGTCGGAGTGCAGGGTGCGCCAGTAGGCGACAGCCTGGTCCCATTCCACGCCATTGGGCGAGAGCGGGCGGCCCTTCACGTATTCGATGGTCTTGTCGTCCACGGCGACCAGGCCGGCGCGCGCGCCGGCCTCGATGGCCATGTTGCACACCGTCATGCGGCCTTCCATGGACAGCGCGCGAACGGCGCTGCCCGCGAACTCGATGGTGTAGCCCGTGCCGCCGGCGGTGCCGATGCGGCCGATGATGGCCAGCACGATGTCCTTGGCGGTGACGCCCTTGGCCAGCGTGCCCTCCACCTTGATGAGCATGTTCTTCGCCTTCTTCGCCAGCAGCGTCTGCGTGGCCAGCACGTGCTCGACTTCGCTGGTGCCGATGCCGTGCGCGAGTGCACCGAAGGCACCGTGCGTGCTGGTGTGCGAGTCACCGCAGACCACCGTCATGCCCGGCAGTGTGGCGCCGCTCTCGGGGCCGATGACGTGCACGATGCCCTGGCGTTGCGACAGGAAGGGGAAGAACGCCGCTGCACCGAACTCGGCGATGTTCGAGTCCAGCGTGGTGATCTGTTCCTTGCTGATCGGGTCGGCGATGCCGGCGTAGCCGCGCTCCCAGCCGGTGGTGGGCGTGTTGTGGTCGGCCGTGGCCACCACCGAGCTCACGCGCCAGACCTTGCGGCCGGCCTGGCGCAGGCCTTCGTAGGCCTGTGGGCTCGTCACCTCGTGCACGAGATGACGGTCGATGTAGAGGACGGTGGTGCCGTCTTCCTCGGTGTGGACGACGTGTTCGTCCCAGATCTTGTCGTAGAGCGTGCGTCCCATGGCTTGTCTCACAGGGCCTCTGTGGGCCGGGCAGGCATTTTAGGCGTCAGTGCCAAAAAAGACGCCCGCCGCGGCAGGTGGCCGCGGCGGGCGCAGGGTCAGATGAGTGTGCTGGCAGGCCGCTTCACTTCTTGGCGCCGGGCACGTCGCGGCGCGGCGAGCCGGTGAAGAGCTGGCGCGGACGGCCGATCTTGTATTCGGGGTCGCTGATCATCTCGTTGAGCTGGGCGATCCAGCCCACGGTGCGGGCCAGCGCGAAGATGCCGGTGAACAGGTTGACCGGGATGCCGATGGCGCGCTGCACGATGCCGGAGTAGAAGTCGACGTTCGGGTAGAGCTTGCGCTGCACGAAGTAGTCGTCTTCCAGGGCAATCTTCTCGAGCTCCTTGGCCAGCTTGAACAGCGGGTCGTTGCCCAGGCCCAGTTCTTCCAGAACCTCGTTGCAGGTTTCCTGCATGAGCTTGGCGCGCGGGTCGTAGTTCTTGTACACGCGGTGGCCGAAGCCCATGAGCTTGACGCCGGAGTTCTTGTCCTTGACCTTCTCCATGAACTCGCCGACCTTGGCCACGCCGCCGTTGCGCTGGATGTCTTCCAGCATGTTCAGGCAGGCCTCGTTGGCGCCGCCGTGCGCGGGGCCCCACAGGCAGGCCACGCCGGCCGCGATGGCGGCGAACGGGTTGGTGCCGGAGGATCCGCACAGGCGCACGGTGGAGGTGGAGGCGTTCTGCTCGTGGTCAGCGTGCAGGATGAAGATGCGGTCAAGGGCGCGCTCGAGCACCGGGTTGACTTTGTAGTCCTCACAGGGCACGCCGAACATCATGCGCAGGAAGTTGCCCGCGTAGGACAGCTCGTTGCGCGGGTACATGTAGGGCTGACCGATGCCGTACTTGTAGGCCATGGACACCAGCGTGGGCATCTTGGCGATCAGGCGGATGGCGGCGATCTCGCGGTGCTGCGGGTTGTTGATGTCGGTGCTGTCGTGATAGAAGGCCGACAGGCCGCCCACCAGGCCCGTGAGCACGGCCATGGGGTGCGCGTCGCGGCGGAAGCCACGCAGGAAGAACTGCATCTGCTCGTTGACCATGGTGTGGTTGGTCACGAGCTTGTGGAAGTCGCCGCGCTGCTTGTCGTCGGGCAGCTCGCCGTTGAGCAGCAGGTAGCACACGTCGAGGTAGTCGCAGTGCGTGGCGAGTTGCTCGATGGGGTAGCCGCGGTACAGCAGTTCGCCCTTGTCGCCGTCGATGTAGGTGATGGCCGACTGACACGAGGCGGTGGACAGGAAACCCGGGTCATACGTGAACATGCCCGTCTGCGCGTACAGCTTGCGGATGTCGATGACATCCGGGCCGATGCTGCCGCCATAGACGGGCAGATCGACGCTGGGGCTGCCGTTGGAGAACGTCAGGGTGGCTTTGTTGTCGACGAGTTTCATGCGGGTTCCTCGGGTGATGGGGTGAAGCGGTCGGCGCGCAGCAAGGCAAGCACTTGCGTCACGTCGTCGCGGTCGAGAGCGCCCTCGGGGGGCTTGCGGCCGAGCAGCAGATCGAGCAGGTCGTTGTCCGACAGCTCCATCAACTGGCCCAAGGCATCGGCCTGCCGCACCGTCAGCCGGGTGGCGTGACGGGCGAAGAAACGCTCGATGAACAGATCGTTCTCGAGCAGTCCACGGCGGCACCGCCAGCGCAGCTTGCTCAGGCTGCGCTCGTCGAGCAGATCGTCAACGGAGGCGGTGGCGTGCATGGCGGGTGGGACGGTGGGTGCGCTCAGACGGCGCGCAACACCATCATTTCCTTGATCTTGCCGATGGCTTTGGTGGGGTTGAGGCCCTTGGGGCAGACATCGACGCAGTTCATGATCGTGTGGCAGCGGAACAGGCGGTACGGGTCCTCGAGGTTGTCGAGGCGCTCGCTGGTGGCCTGGTCGCGGCTGTCGGCGATGAAGCGGTAAGCCTGCAGCAGGCCGGCGGGGCCGACGAACTTGTCCGGGTTCCACCAGAAGCTCGGGCAGCTCGTGGAGCAGCTCGCGCACAGGATGCACTCGTACAGGCCGTTGAGTTCTTCGCGCTCCTCGGGCGACTGCAGGCGCTCTTTCTCGGGCGGAATGCTGTCGTTGACGAGGTAGGGCTTGATGCTGTGGTACTGCTTGAAGAACAGCGTCATGTCGACGATGAGGTCGCGCACCACCGGCAGGCCGGGCAGGGGCTTCAACACGATGTCGCCTTTGAGCGTGTTCATGTTGGTGAGGCAGGCCAGACCGTTCTTGCCGTTGATGTTCATCGCGTCCGAACCGCAGACGCCTTCGCGGCAGGAGCGCCGGAACGAGATGGACGGATCCACGGCCTTGAGCTTCATCAGCGCGTCGAGCAGCATGCGCTCGTGCCCGTCCAGCTCGACCTGGATGGTCTGCATGTAGGGCTTGGCGTCCTTCTCGGGGTCGTAGCGGTAGATCTTGAATGTGCGAAGCATGTGGGGCTCTCCGGGGGGCGTGCTCAGAACGTGCGGACTTTGGGCGGCACGGATTCGACGGTCAGCGGCTTGAGGTTCACCGGCTTGTAGCTCAGCGAGTTGTCGGCGCTGTGCCACAGGGTGTGTTTCATCCACTCGGCATCGTTGCGGCCCAGCGGGAACTGCGCGTCGTCGGCGGGGCGTTCGTAGTCGTACACGGTGTGCGCACCGCGGCACTCGCGGCGGGCGGCGGCCGAGGTCATGGTGGCCTGGGCGCACTCGATCAGGTTCTCGACCTCCAGCGCCTCGACGCGGGCGGTGTTGAAGACCTTGGACTTGTCCTTCAACTCGATCTTGCCCACGCGCTCGCGCATGGCGTTGATCTTCTGCACGCCTTCGTCCATGCCGGCCTGGGTGCGGAACACGCCCGCGTGCTGCTGCATGGCGGCGCGCATGTCGTTGGCCACGTCCTGCGCGTACTCACCGCTGGATGTGGCGTCCAGGCGGGCCAGGCGCGACAGGGTGAGGTCGGCGCCGTCCTTGGGCACGGGCTTGAAGTTTTTGTTCTTGTCGTTGTACTGGACGATGTGGTTGCCGGCCGCGCGGCCGAAGACCAGCAGGTCGAGCAGCGAGTTGGTGCCCAGCCGGTTGGCGCCGTGCACGCTCACGCATGAGCATTCGCCCACCGCGTACAGGCCGTTGACCACCTTCTGGCCGCCGCTGCCGTCGGGCGTGACGACCTGGCCATTGACGTTGGTCGGGATCCCGCCCATCTGGTAGTGGATGGTGGGCACCACGGGGATCGGCTCGCGCGTGATGTCGACGTTGGCGAAGTTCACGCCGATCTCGTACACCGAGGGCAGGCGTTTGTGGATGGTGTCGGCGCTGAGGTAGCTGAAGTTCAGCATGACGTAGTCCTTGTTGGGACCACAGCCACGGCCTTCCTTGATTTCCTGGTCCATGCAGCGCGAGACGAAGTCGCGCGGTGCAAGGTCCTTCAGCGTGGGCGCGTAGCGCTCCATGAAGCGCTCGCCTTCGGAGTTGACGAGGAAGGCGCCTTCACCGCGGCAGCCTTCGGTGAGCAGCACGCCCGCGCCGGCCACGCCGGTGGGGTGGAACTGCCAGAACTCCATGTCCTGCAGCGGGATGCCAGCGCGCGCGGCCATGCCCAGGCCGTCGCCGGTGTTGATGAAGGCGTTGGTGGAGGCCGCGAAGATGCGGCCCGCGCCGCCGGTGGCCAGCATGGTGGTTTTGGCTTCGAGCAGGTAGACGTCGCCCGTTTCCATTTCGAGCGCGGTCACGCCGACCACATCACCTTCGGCATCGCGCACCAGATCGAGTGCCATCCATTCCACGAAGAAGGTGGTGCGCGCAGCAACGTTCTGCTGGTACAGGGTGTGCAGCATGGCGTGGCCGGTGCGGTCGGCCGCGGCGCAGGCGCGCGGCACGGCCTTCTCGCCGTAGTTGGCGGTGTGGCCGCCGAAGGGGCGCTGGTAGATGGTGCCGTCGGGGTTGCGGTCGAACGGCATGCCCATGTGCTCGAGCTCGTACACCACCTTGGGCGCTTCGCGGCACATGAACTCGATCGCGTCCTGGTCACCGAGCCAGTCGGAGCCCTTGATGGTGTCGTAGAAGTGGTAGTGCCAGTTGTCTTCGCTCATGTTGCCCAGCGAGGCGCCGATGCCGCCTTGCGCGGCCACGGTGTGCGAGCGGGTGGGGAAGACTTTGGACAGCACGGCGACCTTGAGGCCGGCGCGCGCCAGTTGCAGCGAGGCGCGCATGCCGGAGCCGCCGGCGCCGACGATGACGACGTCAAACTGACGCTTGAGAAGGGAAGCGGTGGCGGTCATGGCCTCAGAGTCTCCAGAGAACTTGAACGGCCCAGCCCAGGCATGCCAGGAGCCAGACCAGGGTGAACACGTGCAGCACGAGGCGCAGGCCGGCGGGCTTGACGTAGTCCATCCAGATGTCGCGCACGCCGACCCACACGTGGTAGGCCAGGGCAATGAAGACGGCGAAGGTCAGGGCCTTCATCCATTGGGCAGCAAAAATGCCGGCCCAGCCTTCGTAGCCGAGCGGGCCGCTGACGAGCAGCACCTTGGCCAGCAGCACCAGGGTGAAGAGCGCCATGAGGGCGGCGGTGATGCGCTGCGCGAGCCAGTCGCGAGCGCCGTAGTGGGCGCCGGTGACGACGCGCTTGGAACCGTAGTTGACGGACATGTGGTGAACCTCGCAGCGATCAGTACAGGCCGAACAGCTTGGCGCCCAGCACCAGGGTCAGGCCGATGCTGAGCACCAGCGTGACCACGGCGGAGGTCTTGCCGAACTGCTTGGTCACGGCGTCGTGGCTCACGTCCATCCAGAGGTGGCGCACGCCGGCGATGAGGTGGTGCAGGTAGGCCCAGATGAGGGCGAGCACGACGAGCTTGAGGAACCAGGCCGGCACGAAGCCGATGCCACCGGCGAAGGCGCTCACGAAGCGCTCGTAGGAGATTTCGGACGACACGGAGGTGTCGAACAGCCAGACGATCAGGGGCAGGAGCAGGAACATCAGCAGGCCGCTGACGCGGTGCAGGATCGACACCCAGCCGGCTGCGGGCAGTCGGTAGGTGGTCAGGTCCTTGAACGCGTTGATGTTGCGGAACTCGGGCCGCTTGCGGGTCAACTCGGGCATGGGAAGGGCTTTCGTGGGGAAGGCACTCGGGCGGGGAGAGGGGTGTAACCCGTTGGTAACTGTGGTCACCGGGGCGGGCAAATTCTATTGCAATGCACCAAGCGATGGACTATGCCGGGCCCGGTATGCCCGACTGCGCCACGCTGGTGCACGCCGGATCAGCTCAATTCATTGCGGTAGTGCCGGGTGTCGGTGCGGTAGAGGCCGCGCCGCAGTTCCATGGGCGTGTCGTTGTAGGTGTAGGAAAGGCGTTCCACGCTGAGCAGCGGGTGGCCTTCGGCGATGTTCAGGCGTTCGGCGGTGTCGGCGTCGGCCGCCACCGCCTTGAGTTTCTCGACCGCGCGCACCATGCGAACGCCGAACTGCGATTCGAACAACGCGTACATGGGGCCGGTGTCGCTGGCCAGCGCGTCGACGGTGAGGCCTTTGAACGGGCCGCCGGGCAGCCAGATCTCTTCGAGGATGGCAGGCGTGCCGCCAAAGGCCAGCACGCGGCGCACCAGCAGCACCGGGTCGCCACTGCGCAGGCCCAGCGGGCGCGCCACCTCGGCGGGGGCGCGCAGGCGGCGGCAGTCGATGATGCGGCGCTCGGCCGGGCCCTGGTCGTCCAGCGTGCCCTGGTCGGGCAATAGCCGCAGGAAGCGGAACTGGATGTGCTGTTCGGCGTGCGTTGCCACGAACGTCCCCTTGCCCTGGCGGCGCACCAGCAGGTTGTCGGTGGCGAGTTCGTCGATGGCCTTGCGCACGGTGCCCTGGCTCACCTTGAAGCGCGCCGCGAGTTCGAACTCGCTCGGGATCAGGTCGCCGGGCTTCCATTCGCCGGCCTGCAGGCTGCGCAGGATCAGCCCCTTGATCTGCTGGTACAGCGGGCTGAACGCGGGCGCGACCGAGTCGGCGCTGGCGTCGGGGCTGGGGTCTTGGGGTGGAGGCGTGGTGGCCATGGGAGGGCGTTGCGGCGCCAACATGGGGCGTTGAATCATATCTTATATAAGACATAAGACAAATTGACTGCCTAGGGTTCACCCGGGTAAACTCGCCGTCCGTCACCCGACCCGCCCAGCCCGCTCGCCAAGCGCTTTCTGGCGCAGCGCCGGTGCCCGCGGTTGCCACGCTTTCCAACCCCATCCCTGGAGTCCTCCCCATGACCAAGAAGCCCGTTCGCGTCGCCGTCACCGGCGCCGCCGGCCAGATCGGCTACGCCCTGCTGTTCCGCATCGCCTCCGGCGAGATGCTCGGCAAGGACCAGCCCGTGATCCTGCAACTGCTGGAGATCCCGGACGAGAAGGCCCAGAAGGCGCTCAAGGGCGTGATCATGGAACTGGAAGACTGCGCCTTCCCGCTGCTGGCCGGCGTGATCCCCACCGGCGACCCGATGCTCGCCTTCAAGGACGCCGACTACGCCCTGCTCGTGGGCGCCCGCCCGCGCGGCCCCGGCATGGAGCGCGCCGACCTGCTGGCCGCCAACGCGCAGATCTTCACTGCCCAGGGCAAGGCCCTGAACGCCGTGGCCAGCCGCGACGTGAAGGTGCTGGTCGTCGGCAACCCCGCCAACACCAACGCCTACATCGCCATGAAGAGCGCGCCCGACCTGCCGCGCGAGAACTTCACCGCCATGCTGCGCCTGGACCACAACCGCGCGGCCAGCCAGATCGCTGCCAAGACCGGTGGCAAGGTCGGCGAGATCGAGAAACTCACCGTCTGGGGCAACCACTCGCCCACCATGTACGCCGACTACCGCTTCGCCACCATCGGTGGCAAGAGCGTCAAGGACGCCATCAACGACCAGGTCTGGAACGAGACCGTGTTCCTGCCCACCGTGGGCAAGCGCGGCGCCGCCATCATCGAGGCGCGCGGCCTGTCCTCGGCCGCCTCGGCCGCCAACGCCGCCATTGACCACATGCGCGACTGGGCCCTGGGCTCCAACGGCAAGTGGGTCACCATGGGCGTGCCCTCCAACGGCGAGTACGGCATCCCCAAGGACGTGATGTTCGGCTTCCCGGTCACCACCGAGAACGGCAAGTACAAGATCGTCGAAGGCTTGGCCATCGACGAGTTCAGCCAGAAGTGCATCGACAAGACCCTCGCCGAGCTGCAAGGCGAGCAGGACGGCGTCAAGCACCTCCTGTAATTCCCACACCGCCCGCGATGGCCGACTGGAACCCCGCGCTCTACAGCCGCTACGAGGACGAACGCACCCGTCCCGCGCAGGAGCTGTTGGCGCGCGTTCCACTGGCCTCGCCGCGGCGGGTGGTGGACCTGGGCTGCGGACCCGGCAATTCCACCGAGCTGCTGGTGCAGCGCTACCCCGATGCCCAGGTGCCGGGCATCGACACTTCCCAGGCCATGCTCGAGAGCGCGCGCCAGCGCCTGCCAGGCGTGGCCTTTGCGCTGGGCGACATCGCCAACTGGCAACCCGAAGGCGCGCCCGACCTCATCTACGCCAACGCCGCCCTGCAGTGGGTGCCAGGGCACGAGGTGCTCTTTCCCCGGCTGTTCGGCCTGCTGGCCCCGGGCGGTGTGCTCGCGGTGCAGATGCCGGACAACCTCGACGAACCCAGCCACCGCCTGATGCGCGAAGTGGCGGCTGAGCCGGCCTACGCCGGATGCATCGGCGATGCGAGCCGCCTGCGCGAGCCGCGCCGGCCCATCGCCGACTACTACGACCTGCTGGCGAAGGACGCCGTGCAGGTCGATGCCTGGCACACCGTCTACCAGCACCGCATGGAGTCTGCCGGCGCGATCGTCGAATGGGTGAGCGCGACCGGCCTGCGCCCGTTCGTCGATCCCCTGAACGCCGAGCTGCGCACGCGCTTCCTGGCCGACTACGAACGCCGCATCGACGCCGCGTATCCGCCTCGCGCCGATGGCCGCCGCCTGCTGGCCTTTCCGCGCCTTTTCATCGTGGCGCGCCGCCCGTCATGACCGCCGCCGCTCACCCCCGTGACGTGCTGCTGGGCGCCCAGGCCGGCGCCGTGGTGCTGCCCGTGTGCGACCACTACAGCGGCGTCGAGGCGCGCATGCGCAAGAGCCTGGCGCTGCAGACCGAGCTTGCCGCCGAATTCGGCGCCTGTGTGTTCGACGTCACCCTCGATTGCGAGGATGGCGCCCCCGTGGGCGGCGAGGCTGAGCACGCCGCGCTGGTGACCGAGCTCGCGCTGTCCGCGCCCGCCGGCGCGCGTGTCGCGGTGCGCGTGCACGCGGTCGACCACCCGGCCTTTGAGGCCGACATCGCGCACATCGTGGGCCGCGCTGGCGCGCGGCTGTGCCACGTGATGCTGCCCAAGGTCGAGACCGTGTCCGACCTCGATCGCGCCGCCGCCTTGCTCGACGCCGCCGGTGCACACGACCTGCCGCTGCACGCGCTGATCGAATCGCCCGCTGCCGTGCACCGCGCCTTCGACATCGCCGCGCACCCGCGTCTGCAAAGCCTGAGCTTCGGCCTGATGGACTTCGTCTCCGCCCACGGCGGCGCCATTCCTTCGGCTGGCATGAGCTCGCAAGGCCAGTTCACGCACCCCTTGGTGCTGCGCGCGAAGATCGAAATCGCCAGTGCCTGCCACGCGCACGGCAAGGTGCCCGCGCACGGCGTGGTCACCGAGTTCAAGGACGTGGCCGCGCTGCAGGACAGCGCCCGCCGCGCCGCACACGAACTCGGCTTCACCCGCATGTGGAGCATCCACCCCGACCAGATCCGCCCCATCGTCGCGGCCTTCGCGCCAGCGGCTGATGAGGTGGACGAAGCCGCCACCGTCATCGAGCGCGCCGCCGCCGCGGCCTGGGCCCCCGTGCAGGTGGCCGGCCGCCTGCACGACCGCGCGAGCTACCGCTACTACTGGCAAGTGCTGGAGCGCGCGCAGCGCACCGGCCGCCGCCTGCCCGAGCCCGTGCACGCCCTGTTCACCTGACCCCCTTTTTTGCCAGTCCCCCACGGAGAACCCCCCCATGTCCAACTTCCTCGCCGACTACCGCGCCCACGCCGCCGAACGCGCCGCGCTGGGCATCCCGCCGCTGCCGCTGTCCGCGCAGCAGGTGGCCGAGCTGATCGAGCTGATCAAGGCCCCGCCGGCCGGCGAAGACGCCTTCCTGCTGGACCTGCTCACCCACCGCGTGCCGCCCGGCGTGGACGACGCCGCCAAGGTCAAGGCCAGCTTCCTGGCCGCCGTCGCGCACGGGGACCTGAAGGTGGGCCTGGTGAGCAAGGCCAAGGCCACCGAGCTGCTGGGCACCATGGTGGGTGGCTACAACGTGCACCCGCTGATCGAGCTGCTCGACGACGCCGACGTGGCGGCCGTGGCCGCCGATGCGCTGAAGAAGACGCTGCTGATGTTCGACTTCTTCAACGACGTGGCCGCCAAGGCCAAGGCCGGCAACACCCACGCGCAGGGCGTGATGAAGAGCTGGGCCGAGGCCGAGTGGTTCACCTCCCGCCCCGAAGTGCCCAAGTCCATCACCGTCACCGTCTTCAAGGTGCCCGGCGAAACCAACACCGACGACCTCTCGCCCGCGCCCGACGCCTGGAGCCGCCCCGACATCCCGCTGCACTACCTGGCGATGCTGAAGAACACGCGCGGGGACTTCGGCGCGCCAGGCGGTGCGGTCTTCAAGCCCGAGGAAGACGGCAAGCGCGGCCCGATGCAATTCATCGACGACCTGAAGAAGAAGGGCCACGTCGTGGCGTACGTGGGCGACGTCGTGGGCACCGGTTCAAGCCGCAAGTCGGCCACCAACAGCGTGATCTGGGCCACCGGCCAGGACATCCCCTTCGTGCCCAACAAGCGCTTCGGCGGTGTCACCCTTGGCGGCAAGATCGCCCCCATCTTCTTCAACACGCAGGAAGACTCGGGCTCGCTGCCGATCGAGGTGGACGTGTCCAAGCTCGAGATGGGCGACGTGATCGAGGTGCTGCCCTACGACGGCAAGCTGACCAAGAACGGCGCCACCGTGGCCGAGTTCAAGCTCAAGAGCGATGTGCTGTTCGACGAGGTGCGCGCTGGCGGCCGCATCAACCTCATCATCGGCCGCAGCCTCACCGCCAAGGCCCGTGAATTCCTGGGCCTGCCGGCCTCCACCGTGTTCCGCCTGCCGCAGGCGCCCGTGGCCACCAAGGCTGGCTTCACCTTGGCGCAGAAGATGGTGGGCCGCGCCGTCGGCCTGCCCGAAGGCCAGGGCGTGCGCCCGGGCACCTACTGCGAGCCGCGCATGACCACCGTGGGCAGCCAGGACACCACCGGCCCCATGACGCGCGACGAACTGAAAGACCTGGCCTGCCTGGGCTTCAGCGCCGACATGGTGATGCAGTCGTTCTGCCACACCGCCGCCTACCCCAAGCCGGTGGACGTTAAGACCCACCGCGAGCTGCCCGCGTTCATCAGCAACCGCGGCGGCGTGGCCCTGCGCCCGGGCGACGGCGTGATCCACAGCTGGCTCAACCGCCTGCTGCTGCCCGACACCGTGGGCACCGGCGGCGACTCGCACACCCGCTTCCCCATCGGCATCAGCTTCCCCGCCGGCTCTGGCCTGGTGGCCTTCGGCGCCGCCACCGGCGTGATGCCGCTGGACATGCCCGAGAGCGTGCTGGTGCGCTTCAAGGGCCAGATGCAGCCCGGTGTGACCCTGCGTGACCTGGTGCACGCCATTCCCTACGCCGCCATCAAGGCCGGCCTGCTCACCGTGGCCAAGGCCGGCAAGAAGAACATCTTCTCCGGCCGCATCCTCGAAATCGAAGGCCTGCCCGACCTGAAGGTGGAACAGGCCTTCGAACTGTCTGACGCCAGTGCCGAGCGCTCCGCCGCCGGCTGCACGATCAAGCTCAACAAGGAGCCCGTGATCGAGTACCTGAACTCGAACGTCGTGCTCATGAAGAACATGATCGCCGAGGGCTACCAGGACAAGCGCACGCTGGAGCGCCGCATCCAGAAGGTGCAGGAATGGCTGGCCAACCCGCAGCTGCTGGAGGCCGACAAGGACGCCGAGTACGCCGCCGTCATCGAGATCGACCTGAATGAGCTGAAGGAGCCCGTGCTCTGCTGCCCCAACGACCCGGACGACGCCAAGCTGCTGTCCGACGTGGCCGGCACCAAGATCGACGAGGCCTTCATCGGCTCGTGCATGACCAACATCGGCCACTTCCGCGCCGCGGCCAAGCTGCTGGGCGGCCAGCGCGACATCCCGGTGAAGCTCTGGGTGGCCCCGCCCACCAAGATGGACCAGAACGAGCTCATCAAGGAAGGCCACTACGCCGCCTTCGGCACCGCCGGTGCGCGCACCGAAATGCCGGGCTGCAGCCTGTGCATGGGCAACCAGGCGCAGGTGCGTGAGGGGGCGACCGTGGTGTCCACCAGCACCCGCAACTTCCCCAACCGCCTGGGCAAGAACACCAACGTGTTCCTGGCCTCGGCCGAACTGGCGGCCATCGCGTCCAAGCTGGGCCACCTCCCGACCGTGGCCGAGTACCACGCCGAGATGGGGATCATCAACAAGGACGCCGCCAGCGTGTACCGCTACATGAACTTCGACCAGATCGAGGAGTACGCGGAGACGGCGAAGGGTGTGACGGTTTGAGGTTTGGCGGCTGAAGGGCCGCGCGGGAAATAAAAAAGGGCGCGTCAGCTGCTGACGCGCCCGTAACCAACAATCAATGGCAACTGCGATAGTTGGGGTTTCATTATAGGCAAAAAGCCCCCCGCAGACAGCCGCCACCGAGCTTCCAAGCCCTGTCGCCGGGCCGCAACAGGGCAGTTGTTTACAGCTTATTCACAGGCTCTGGGTACGAGCTGTGCAGCGGCTGTGGATCAGACTGGGACAAGGCGGCAAGGGCTCCCGCATCGTGAATTCGGGGCCCATGAAGCCGCTCCAATCTGTGGACAACGTGTGTGATTTTATCGAATCCGGTCATCAGTGACTGAATTCGCGTTAGTGCTGACTAACCTTCGTGCTGACCGACCGGTCGATCGGTCTCGGCGACCCGTGGCGCCCCCGAAACACTTGGCGACAGACGGCGCAGATGCCCAGTGAGGGCCGGGGTTATTGGCCCAAGTTCCCCAAAAGCCGCTCCACGACCATTCACCGGGCCTGCGGGCGCACGACCGCGTACTGCGCCCACTCGCCCCTGCGCAGCAGCAGATTCACGGGCTTGTTCTTCTCCAGTCGCGCGAGCGCCGCTTCCACATCTTTCACCGACGACACCTCGGTATTGGCCACGGCCACGATGACGTCGCCTTCGCGCAGGCCGGCGCGCGTGGCAGGTCCGGTGACGCCCATGACGCGCACACCGCCACGAACCTTGAGGGCCTTGGCCTCGTCGGCACTGAGTTCCGCCAGCGTCAAGCCCAGCGACTGCACCGCGTTGCTGCTGGGCACGGGGGTGGGCTCGGGTGCCGCTGCGCGGGCCTCGGGACGCTCGGGCTCGAGTTCGGCGACCACGATGTTGAGGTCCCGCTGGCTCCCCCGGCGCAACACCGTCATGGCGCTGCGCGTGCCCGGCTTGGTGTTGCCCACCAGGCGCGGCAGATCGACCGACTTGTCGATCTCCTTGCCGTCGAATTTGAGAATGATGTCGCCCGGCTCCACACCCGCCTTGGCGGCCGGCGAATCGGGTTCCACGCCACGCACCAGCGCCCCCTTGGGTTGCGCCATTCCCAGCGACTCGGCCACCTCTTTGCTGACCTGGTCGATGCGCACGCCGATGCGACCACGCGTGACGCGGCCGCTGGTGCGCAACTCGTTGGACACGCGCACGGCCTCGTCGATGGGGATCGCGAAGGAGATGCCCTGGAAGCCCCCCGATCGCGAGTAGATCTGGCTGTTGATGCCCACCACCTCGCCGCGCATGTTGATCAGCGGCCCGCCCGAATTGCCCGGGTTGATGGCCACGTCGGTCTGGATGAAGGGCAGGTAGTCGCCCGTGTCGCGCTGCTTGGCGCTTACGATGCCGGCCGTGACGGTGTTCTCCAGGCCGAAGGGCGAGCCGATGGCCATCACCCATTCGCCCACGCGCAGACGGTTGATGTCACCCACCTTCACGGGCACGAGGCCAGTGGCTTCAATCTTGACCACCGCCACGTCGGTTCGCGTGTCCGCGCCCACGATACGGGCCTTGAACTCGCGCTTGTCCGTGAGCGTCACGATCACCTCGTCGGCGCCATCCACCACATGGGCGTTGGTCATGACGAAGCCGTCCGCGCTCAGCACGAAGCCCGAGCCCACGCCGCGGGGACGCGCTTCGTCGGACGGTGGGCCCTGGCGCGGGCCGCGCGGCACCACGCCCGGCGGGATGGGAATGCCGAAGCGGCGGAAGAACTCGAGCATCTCTTCGTCCGGGCCCCCCTCGGCGCCGCCACGCGCCGAGGCCCGCTCGAGCGTGCGGATGTTGACCACCGAAGGGCCGACAAGGTCGACCAGATCGGTGAAGTCAGGCAGGCCGCGCGCATTGGTCGTAGGCGCCTGCGCCAAGGCGGGCGCGGGCGTCAGCACGGCGGCCGATCCGGCGACACCGAACGCAGTGGCCAGGGCCAGGGCTTGCAAGGAAAGGCGGAATCGGACGGCGGACATCGGCAACTTCCTTTTTTGGTCAGGCTTCATCGGATCCGTTCGAGGGCATCAGCGAAACGCCGCAGGGTCGAGGTGGGCACCTCGCCCAACGCCGTCACCCAATGGTCGCCCACGCGACGGCTGACGGAATGCGTGGCACCCATGGCCACCTGTTCTTCGCTGCCATGGCGCTGCGCGTCGTAGGGCTCAACGAACAGCGACACGGACGCCAGGCCATCGGAAAACACCCACTGCATGGGCGCCTGCCCCGGCGACACCGAGCCGCCGGCCACTTCTCGCGTGTGACAACTCATGGCACTGAAGCCGGGGATCGGCTCTTTCAATTGCCAACCCTCTGCCTGCGGCGTCGTCTTGCGCAGTGCGGGCTTGACGACGTCGTAGCCCCGCGTGTCCTTCATCAGGCGCGCGAGCTTGTCCATGCTCACGGGTGCGTCGAGCTGCAGTTCGGAGAACGCCACCTGCTCCAGCACCTGGCCTTGCGCGCCGAGCGTCTGTAGCTTCACGATCAGGCCGGTTTTCTTCTCAGACCAGATGCGGTAGCCGAAGCGCCACTCGTCGCGCGGCACGATCTCCACCATGTCAGCCATGTGCCCTGCCACGCGCTGAGCACCCACTTCGCGGGCACCGTAGTACTGGGCGACGGCGCTTGCTGGCGTGCGCAGCATGTCGGGGAAGACGCCGAGCGACTCGCGCTTCTCGACCATGGCCGTGCGGGTTTCGGGCTCGAAGGTGATCACCTCGCTATTGCGGCGGATGGTGGTGCGCGGCACGCCGGTGAGCGTCTCCACGCGCTCCATCTGCTGCGTACCATCGCACACATGCCAGATCTTGGAGGCCGACATCGCGCTGCCGGAACTGACGACCAGCGTGCCGATGTAGGAGCGCTGGCGAGACGCCTCGTGCATGCGCGCGAGCCATTCGGTCACACTGCGCGCCGGGGCCACCCCAGGCGACACCGCCCCTTGAGCCAGTGCCGTCCCGCCCCAGCCACCGGCACAGGCCAAGACGATGAGAGCGGCACCCAATCGACGCAACCGCGGCGCGCGGATGTGGCAGACCCTGGAATGCGCGGTGGTGGGGTGAGCGGTCGTCATGGGCGCGGCCATCAGCGTGCGTCCGTGTCGTAGGTGGCGTTGCGAATGAAGCCGGTCGAGGACTGGAACGCCGACATGCCGCCGTGCTGGCGGTGCTGGGACAGCAGGCGCTCAAGAGCCGGGTCGCGGATCAGCTTGCCTTGCGAAGTGGATACCACCACCGGCCGGGTGGGCATGGCGGCCACGGGAGCCGCAGACTGCGCCTCTGCGAGGGTGGTCGCCGGCGCGGTCGTGCGCTCCTGGGCGATCACAGGCCCCTGGTTGCCGCCAGGGGTACCCGTCAGCACGGTCCAGCCAACGGCGGCCACCGCCACCACGCTGGCCAGGCCTGACACCATCTTCCAGCGGAACAGGGCGTCGTTCGCGGCGGGTCCGCGCACGGCGCGAACCGGCATTGCCTCGGCATCGGCCGCGGGCTTGTGCTCGGCGTCGAGACGCTGGTTCAGCTCAGCCAGGAAATCCCGGGGCGCGCGGGCCGGCAGTACCGCCCCCTCGCCACGCAGCACTTCACCGATGAGCTGATAGCCGCGCCACTGGGCCAGGGGTTCGTCGCTCGCGCGACAGTGCGCGAACAGAGCGTCGAGTTCGTGCATGTCCAGGCGACCATCGCACAGGGCCGACACGTGGTCGGCACCCTGAAGGGCCGGATCGGGGAAAGTGAACTGGTTCATCGGGGCAACCTCTGCGTGACTGACCAACTCACCAGCGCTTGCCCGACTGACGGTCGAGCAAGGGCTTGATGCGAGTGGAAATGGCTTCGCGCGCCCGGAAGATGCGGGAACGCACGGTGCCAATAGGGCATTCCAGTGCTTGGGCGATCTCTTCGTAACTCAGGCCTTCGATCTCGCGCAGGGTAATGGCCATGCGCAGTTCCTCGGGCAAGGCCTCCATCGCGGCGTTGACCGCGTTGGCGATTTCCTTGCTCGCCAACACCGCTTCAGGCGTCTCGGTGTCGGCTATGTTCGCGTTTAGTTCGCGCTCCGGGGCGGAAGTTTCATCGTCTTCAGCTCCCTTTAGCTGCGATTGGAAGACCAGCGGGTCGCGCTTCAATTCCATCAGCTGCTTCTTCGCGGTATTTACCGCGATCCGGTACAGCCAGGTGTAGAACTGGGCGTCCCCGCGGAACTGGGCGAGGGCCCGGTAAGCTCGAATGAAGGTTTCCTGGGCGATGTCCTGGACCAGGTCGGAATCGCGCACCATGCGGCCTATAAGGCGTTCGACGCGGCGCTGGTACTTGATGACCAGCAGGTCATAGGCGCGGCGTTCGCCGGCCAGGGTGCGTTGCACCAGCATGACGTCGCTGTCGGGCGGCGGCGGAGCGGTGTGGTCTTCCGTTGTCATGCGCGCGGGACTATACCCCATGCCCCTGTCGCCTTCGGGGAGCTTTGGCACGGGTTCAGCCGAGCCGATCGGATGCCAAGGCGCGGCGCAAGGCCGGCCAGTCGGCGGGTGCGCGAGCGCGCTCCACCCACACCCAGACGGGTACGCCGGCCGCCCCTTTCAGGCGCAGCAGCATGCGACTTTGCAAATCCAGCGCCGGCTGCGCGGCATCAAGCTCGAGACCCTCATCCGAACCGTTCAGAACCCAGCGCCAGGCGCCGCCCTGCCCTGGCGCGCCGCTGAATCGCAACAGCCCAGTGGGCTGGTGCCGGTCATTGCGCGCCGCCCAGACCATCCAGACCAGCCCCGCCCCAGCCAGCGGGAGCCAGGCTTTCGGTGGCAGCGTGGCGGCCATCCAGGCCCCGGTCAGCGTCACGCCCAGCGCCAACGCCGTCAGCACACCTCCCCAGAAACGGCAACGCCCCACCGGGTACGAAACCGACGGGGCGTTGCGCGAGCCGATCAAGTGATCAGACCCGCTTGAACACCAGGGTGCCGTTGGTGCCGCCGAAGCCGAAGTTGTTCTTCACCGCGACGTTCACTTCCCGGTCACGCGCCGTGTTGGCGCAGTAGTCGAGATCGCACTCGGGATCCTGGTTGACGAGGTTGATCGTCGGCGGGATCTGCTGGTGCTGGATGGCCAGCACGGTGAAGACGCTCTCGATACCCCCGGCACCGCCGAGCAAGTGCCCAGTCATGGACTTGGTGGAGCTCACCACCATGCGCTTGGCGTGGTCGCCCAGCGCCGCCTTGATGGCGTTCGACTCGTTGATGTCCCCCAGGGGGGTGGAAGTACCGTGCGCGTTGAGGTAGTCCACCTCGTCCGTGTTGACGCCGGCGTTGCGCAGGGCGTTGAGCATGGCGCGGCGGGGGCCGTCCATGTTGGGGGCGGTCATGTGGCCGGCGTCAGCACTCATGCCGTAGCCCGCCACTTCGGCGTAGATCTTCGCGCCGCGCGCCTTGGCGTGCTCGTATTCCTCGAGCACCATGACACCCGCGCCCTCGCCAAGCACGAAGCCGTCACGATCCTTGTCCCAGGGACGGGAAGCGGCCGCGGGGTCGTCGTTGCGGGTTGAGAGGGCACGCATCGCAGCAAAACCGCCCACGCCCAGCGGCGACACCGTCGCCTCCGAGCCACCCGCCACCATCACGTCGGCATCGCCGTACTCGATCTTGCGGGCGGCCTCACCGATGCTGTGCAGACCGGTGGTGCAGGCCGTGACGATGGCGATGTTCGGGCCCTTGAAGCCGAAGCGCATCGACACATGGCCCGAGATCATGTTGATGATCGAGGCCGGCACGAAGAACGGCGAGATGCGGCGCGGGCCGCGGTTGGTCAACTCGGTGTGGGTTTCCTCGATCAGCGGCAGGCCACCGATGCCCGAGCCGATGATGCAGCCGATGCGTGTGGCCATTTCTTCATCCAGTGCCTCGCCCGTGGGCAGGCCGGAATCGACCACGGCCTGATGCGCCGCGGCAATACCGAAGTGGATGAAGGTGTCCATCGTGCGCGCCTCCTTGGCGCTCATGTAGGACTCCAGCTGGAAACCCTTGACTTCTCCCGCGATGCGACACGCGAAGTTCGACGGGTCGAACCGGGTGATCGTGGAGATGCCGGAACGCCCGGCCAAGAGGTTGGCCCAGGCGTCGGCCACCGTGTTGCCCACGGGGCTGATGCAACCCAGGCCGGTCACGACAACGCGACGACGGCTCATGGGGCAATCAGGCTTTCTGGTGCTTCAGCGCGTAGTCGATGGCGTGCTGCACCGTGGTGATTTTCTCGGCTTCTTCGTCGGGGATCTCGATGCCGAACTCGTCTTCGAGGGCCATCACGAGTTCCACCGTGTCCAGCGAGTCGGCGCCCAGGTCGGCCACGAAGGCTTTTTCGCTGCTGACCTGACCTTCTTCCACGCCGAGTTGTTCGGCAATGATTTTCTTGACGCGTGCTTCGATATCGCTCATAGGTCCCTCAAAGGGTGGGTTGGAATGCAGGGCGGCATTTTAGCCGGGGGACGGGGCCGCGGCCCCGGGGGAGATCAGGCCATGAACATGCCGCCGTTGACGTGCAGTTCCTGGCCAGTGATGTAGGCGGCGCGCGGGCTGGCCACGAAGACCACGGCGTGCGCGATGTCCGAGGGCTTGCCCAGGTGTCCCAGGGGGATCTGAGACAGCAGCGCTTTCTGCTGTTCCTCGGGCAGGGAGGCGGTCATGTCGGTTTCGATGAAGCCTGGGGCAACGCAGTTCACCGTGATGTTGCGGCTGCCCAGCTCGCGCGCCAGCGCGCGGGTCATGCCGGCCAGCCCGGCCTTGGCGGCCGCGTAGTTGGCTTGCCCCGCATTGCCCGAAGCGCCCACCACGCTGGTGATGCTGATGATGCGGCCATAGCGCTGCTTCATCATGGGGCGCATGACGGCGCGGCTGAGCCGGAACACGGCCTTGAGGTTGGTGTCGAGCACGGCGTCCCAATCCTCGTCCTTCAGACGCATGGCGAGCATGTCGCGCGTGATGCCCGCGTTGTTGACGAGGACATGCAGGGCTCCGTGCGCCTTGATGACCTCGTCGATGAGCGCCTCGGCGGCCTTGGCGTCGTTGACGTCGAGCACCGCACCCCGGCTGCCGGCGCCGGCAGCGTCAACGGCCTTGAGCGCCGCGTCGATCTTCGCCGCGCCGTCGGCGCTGGTGGCGGTGCCGACCACGGTGAGACCCTGCAGGGCGAGTTCGTGCGCGATGGCCGCGCCGATGCCGCGCGACGCGCCGGTCACCAGGGCCACCTGGCCCGCGAATTTCACGTCCGTCATGTTGTTCTCCTCGTTCAGGCCAGCAGGGCCTTGACCTCGGTCAGCGTGGCCGGGTCGTACAGGGCAGCGCCCTGGATGTTGGCGTCGATGCGCTTGGTCATGCCGGCCAGCACCTTGCCGGGGCCGCACTCGACGATGGCGTCGATGTCGCGCGCGCGCATGGCCTGCACGCATTCCACCCAGCGAACGGGCCCGAAGGCCTGGCGGTACAGCGCGTCGCGAATGCGGTCGGCGTCGGACTCGACGGCCACGTCGATGTTGTTGATCAAAGGGATGCTGGGCGTGGCCAGGGCCACCCCGGCCAGCTTCTCGCGCAGGCGCTCGGCCGCCGGCTTCATGAGGCTGGAATGGAACGGCGCCGACACGGGCAACGGCAACGCTCGCTTGGCGCCGTTGGCCTTGAGCACCTCGCAGGCCTTCTCGACAGCGGCCTTGCTGCCGGCGATTACGGTCTGTGCGGGATCGTTGAAGTTCACGGCCTCCACCACCTCGGCGCTGCCGGCGCCGAACGTGGCCTGCGCCTCGGCGCAACCGGCCCTCACGCGCTCGGCGTCCATGCCCAGGATGGCGGCCATCGCACCCGTGCCGACCGGCACGGCCTCTTGCATGGCCGCCGCGCGAAAACGCACCAGCGGTGCGGCGTCGGCCAGAGTGAGCACTCCGGCGGCCACCAGCGCGCTGTACTCACCCAATGAGTGACCCGCCACGGCCGACGGCAGCGCCCCACCCTCGGCACGCCACACACGCCAGGCGGCCACGCCGGCCACCAGCATCACGGGCTGAGTGTTGGTGGTCAGGCCCAGGGCTTCCTTGGGACCTTCGTGGATGAGCCGGCCGAGGTCTTCGCCCAGGGCGTCGGACGCCTCGCGCAAGGTGTCAGCGACAACGGGGTGATCGCCCCAGGCATCGAGCATGCCCACGGACTGCGAGCCCTGACCGGGGAAAACAAAAGCGAACGGTTTCATTCTTGTGTGCTTGCTGGCCAGCGGCGCGCGGCGCCGCGGCGTTCGTTCAGTAGTCGAGCAGGACCGCACCCCAGGTGAACCCCCCGCCCACGCCTTCGAGCATGAGGGTGTCGCCCCGCTGCACGCGCCCCGAGCGCACCGCGTGATCGAGCGCCAGCGGGATGGATGCGGCCGAGGTGTTGCCGTGCTCATCGACGGTGACGATGAGCTTTTCCAGCGGCAGGTGCAGCTTCTTCGCGGCCCCCTGCATGATGCGGATGTTGGCCTGGTGCGGTATCAGCCAGTCGATGTCGGTGTCCGCGCGGCCGGCCTTGTGCAGCACGTTGCGCGCCGCGCGGTCCAGCACAGTGACGGCCAGGCGAAAGACCGCCTGCCCGTCCATCTTGAGCAGCGGCTGGCCCGAGGCCTGGCCGCCGGACACATGCCCCGGCACGCACAGGATGCCCACGTGCTTGCCGTCGGCGTGCAAGTCGCTCGCCAGCAGGCCGGGCGTGTCGGAGGCTTCCATCACCACGGCGCCCGCGCCATCGCCAAACAGCACGCAGGTGGTGCGGTCGTTGAAGTCGAGCAGGCGCGAGAAGATCTCGGTTCCGATGACCAGGGCCTTGCGCGCCGTGCCGCTGCGGATCATCGCGTCGGCCACGGTGATGGCGTAGACGAAGCCGCTGCAGACGGCCTGCACATCGAAGGCCGGACAGCCCGCGACACCGAGCTTGTGCTGGATGATCGCGGCGGTGGACGGAAACACCATGTCAGGTGTGGACGTCGCGACGATGATGAGGTCGATGTCCTTGGCCGTGAGGCCGGCCGCGTCCAGCGCGGCGCGCGCGGCGTCGGCACCCATGTCGCTCGCGAACACGCCGTCGTCGGCGAAGTGGCGGGCCCGGATGCCGGTGCGCTCGATGATCCACTGGTCGCTGGTCTCGATGCCCTTGGGCGCCAGCATCGCCACCATGTCGTCGTTGGTCAGGCGGCGCGGCGGCAGATGGCTGCCCGTGCCGGTGATGCGGGAATAAGCGCTCATGCGGAGGGAATCAGATGGTCGGAATGCCGCCGCGTTCGCTGATGGTCGTATCGGGCGACAGCAGCGGCTGGGCGCGGGCAATGCGTTGTCTCACGTTGTCGAGCAGGCCGCGGGAGGCGGCATCATACGCGCGGGCCAGGGCTTGTTCGAACGCGAAGGCATCCGCCGAGCCATGGCTCTTGAACACCAGGCCCTGCAGGCCCAGCAGGGCGGCGCCGTTGTAGAGGCGGTGGTCGGCGCGCTGGCGGATGGCGTTGAGCACCGGCAAGGCCACCGCCGCCGCCAGCTTGCGCCACACGTTGCGCGTGAACTCCTCGCGGATGAATCCGGCAATCATCGAGGCCACGCCTTCGCTCGCCTTGAGCGCCACGTTGCCCACGAAGCCGTCGCAGACCACGATGTCGGTGGTGCCCTTGAAGATGTCGTTGCCCTCCACGTTGCCGTGGAAGTTCAGGTCGCCCGCGGCGGCGGCCTGGCGCAGCAATTGCCCGGCCTGCTTGATCACCTCGTTGCCCTTGATGACTTCTTCGCCGATGTTGAGCAAGCCCACCGAGGGGTCGTCGCGCCCGGTGGCAGCGGCCACCAGAGCCGAGCCCATTACCGCGAACTGCAGCAGGTGTTCGGCCGTGCAATCGACGTTGGCGCCAAGATCGAGCACGGTGGTGGCGCCCCCGCGCGCGTTGGGCATCCGGGTGGCGATGGCGGGTCGCTCGATACCGTCCAGCGTCTTGAGCAGATAACGCGCGATCGCCATCAGGGCCCCGGTGTTGCCGGCCGACACCGCAGCCTGCGCGTGACCGTCCTTCACCTGCTGGATCGCCACGCGCATGGACGAATCCTTCTTGCGACGCAGGGCGACTTCGATCGGGTCGCTCATTTCGACGACCTCGGACGCGGCCACGACGGTGCACCGCTCATGGTCCTTCAGCCGGGGCCAGTCGCGCAGTGCGTCGGCGCGCCCCACCAGCAGCAGGCGCGCCTGGGGATGGCTGGCCAGGAAGGCCTCGCAGGCGGGCATGGTCACGGCCGGCCCGATGTCTCCCCCCATGCAATCCACAGCGATGGTGATCATCTCGACTTCTCGCGGGGCGCGCTCGGCGACCTTGTTCTAATGAAAAAGGCCCGCATGCGGCATGCGGGCCCGTGTCTCCGTGGCCAGCGGACGCGCGCAAGCGCGCCCGGCGGGCAGCCCGTGGATCAGGCTTCGGACTTGTTCTTGAGCACCTGACGGCCGCGGTAGAAGCCGTTGGGGCTGATGTGGTGGCGCAGATGCACTTCGCCGGTGGTGGGTTCGACGGCGGTGCCCGGGGTGGTCAGCGCGTTGTGCGAACGGTGCATGCCCCGCTTGGAGGGCGACTTCTTGTTTTGCTGGACAGCCATGTTGGGCTCCTGGAAGGCGTTGGTGAGGATTCGAGGGCGTCATCGGCTGAAACACGGCGTGGAAACCACGCGCTGCCCGGCCCATCAGGCCCGCCCTGGCGCAAAGCCAAGCATTATAGCCCGAGTCTTCCCCCTGCGGCTGATCGCTGTTCACGACCGACCCTTGAGCTTGGCCAGGCTGGCGAACGGGTGCGGGCGCTCACTGCCAGAGCCCTCCCCCTCCTCAGCCTGCGTGCCGACGCCATCGGGCAGGGGTTGCGGGCATCTCTCGTGCACGGGCACCAGGGGCAAAGACAGGATGAGCTCGTCCTCGACGACCTCGATCAGGCTGGGCCGCGGCTCCAGCGCGAGCAGGTCTTCCTCGCTGTCGTCGTCCTGCGCCTCCGCCGTGGCCTCGTCGGCCACGAAGCGGAACCAGCGGTCCACCTCGATGGGGGTCTGCACGGGGCCCAGGCAGCGCTGGCAGGTCAGGGGCACGCAGGCCTCGGCGCGCAGGTGCAGCCAGGCCTGCGGCGCGCCGCCGGACGGCCCGGCGCGCATCTCGCCCTCGGCGCTCCATCGCACACGCTCCTGGGCGTCAGCGGGCGCATGCAGATCGCTCGCGAGGCGCCGGAAATCCGCGAGCGGCGGATCACCATCGAGTCGGGCGCCCGCCTGGGCGAAGCGCAGCGCGTCCAGGCGCTGCGGATTGAAAACGGACGTGGGGGGCTTGCTGGCCATCGGGGCATTCTAGGCAGGCCCTGACAATACGCCCATGAGCAACACCCCCTCCCCCACCCGGGCCGTGGTCCTGGGATCGACATCCCGCTATCGGCGTGAGTTGCTGCAGCGCCTGGGGCTGCCCTTCGAGGTGGCCGCGCCCGAGGTCGATGAAACCCCACTGCCCGATGAAACGCCGGCCGCCATCGCGCAACGCCTGGCGTTGGCCAAGGCCCGTGCCGTGGCCGAGCGCTTCCCCGAAGCGGTGGTGATCGGCAGCGACCAGGTGGCCGACCTGGCCGGCGAGCCGCTGGGCAAGCCCGGCACGCATGAACGCGCCGTGCAGCAGTTGCACCGCATGCGCGGACAGACCGTGGTGTTCCAGACCGCACTGGCCGTGGTGTGCCGTGCCAGTGGCTTCGAACGCCAGGACATCGCACCCGTGCGCGTGGTGTTCCGGGACCTCGACGACGGCGAGATCGAGCGCTACCTGCGCGCCGAACAGCCCTACGACTGCGCGGGCAGCGCCAAGAGCGAGGGGCTGGGCATCGCGCTGCTCGAGCGCATCGACAGCGACGACCCCACCGCCCTGGTGGGGCTGCCGTTGATCCGCACCTGCCAGATGCTGCGCGCCGCCGGCGTGCGCCTGCCGTGACGTCGGGCAGGCTGTACCTGGTGCCCACGCCGCTGGACTTCGGCGTGGCCGACAGCGCGGCGGCGCTGCCCGACCTGCTGCCGGGCGAGACCCTGGCCGTGGCCAGCCGGCTCACGCACTGGATCGCCGAGAACGCCAAGAGCGCGCGCGCCTTTCTCAAGCGCGTGGACGCGGCCACGGGCCTGGCCGCGCCGCTGCAAGAACAGCGGATCGTGGAACTGCCCCGGCAGGCACACAAGCGTGGCGACCATACGCAGGACGATCAGGCAACTCGCGACTGGCTCGCGCCCGCGCTACAGGGCCACGACATCGGCCTGCTCAGCGAGGCCGGCATGCCCGCCATCGCCGACCCGGGCAGCAGCGTGGTGCGCGCCGCGCACGCCATGGGTTTGCGCGTGTGCCCGCTGGTGGGCCCGGTGTCGCTGATGCTCGCGCTCGCGGGCAGCGGCCTCAACGGCCAGCACTTCGCCTTCGTGGGCTACGTGTCGCAGGACGCCGCCGAACGCGGCAAACGCCTGCGCGAGCTGGACACCCTGGCCACGCGCAGCGGCCAGGCGCAGATCCTCATCGAAACGCCCTACCGCAACGCGGTCCTGCTGCGCGCGCTCATCGATGCACTGCAGCCCGCCACGCGCCTGGCCGTGGCCAGCGGGCTGGCGCTGCCCGCGCAACGCATCCGCAGCGCGCGCGTGGCCGATTGGCGGCGCGACCCCTCGCTCGCGGCCGATCTGCCGCTGGACCTGCCGGCCGTGTTTCTCTTCGGCCCTTGAACGGGCCTCAGCCCTGGATGCGCTGCAGGTGCGCGCGCACCGCGCCGCTCAACTCGGGGTTGGCCAGCGCCAGATCGATCGTGGCCTCCAGGAAGCCTTCCTTGCTGCCGCAGTCGTAGCGCTTGCCTTCGTAGCGGTAGGCCTGCACGCGCTCCTTGCCGATCAGCGCCGCAATGCCGTCGGTGAGCTGGATCTCGCCACCCGCGCCGCGCGGTTGCTGGCGGATGCTCTCGAACACCGCCGGCGTGAGGATGTAACGCCCGGCCACCGCCAGCGTGGACGGCGCCTTCTCCGGCGCGGGCTTTTCCACCATGGCGAACACCTCGGCCAGGGCGGTGTTCGCGCCGTGCACGTCGACCACGCCGTAGCGTTTGGTCTCGGCGCGCGGCACGTCCTGCACGGCCAGCACCGTGCCCGGGCTGCTTTCGTAGGCCTTGACCATCTGCGCCAGCACCGTGGGCCCGCCCGTGAGCTGGTCCTTGCCCAGCATCAGGTCATCGGCCAACAGCACCGCGAAGGGCTCGTTGCCCACCATGCGCTCGGCGCACAGCACCGCATGGCCCAGGCCCAGCGCGCGCGGCTGGCGCACGTAGAAGCAGTCCATGTCGTCGGGCTTGATGGAGGTCACCAGGTTGAGCAACGCACCCTTGCCGGCCGCTTCCAGCTCGGTCTCCAGCTCGTAGGCCACGTCGAAGTGGTCCTCGATGGCGCGCTTGTTGCGGCCGGTGACGAAGATCATCTCGCGGATGCCGGCCTTGTAGGCCTCTTCCACGGCGTACTGCATCAGCGGCTTGTCCACCACCGGCAGCATCTCTTTGGGAATGGCCTTGGTGGCGGGGAGGAACCGGGTGCCGAGACCGCCCACGGGAAATACGGCTTTACGAATCGTCGTCATGTCTTGCAATGCTCCCGAGCGATTTGTCAAACAAGCTGCCCATAATACCCACGGCCCGTGACCGCGCCCCTGCGCGACACCGCACCGCCGCTTCGCGCGCGGTCCTTCCGGAAACAAAACGCATGAAGATCACACCCGTCATCCTGTGCGGCGGCTCGGGCACCCGCCTGTGGCCCTTGTCCCGCCAGAGTTTTCCGAAGCAGTTCGTCCCGCTGGTGGGCAACAAGTCTTTACTCACGCTTACCTTGGACCGCGTGGCCTGGAGCGGCCAGCCCGCCCTGTGCGTGGCGGCCGACGAGCACCGCTTCCTGGTGGCCGACGCCATCGAATCGGGCGGCCACGGCGGCACCCTGCTGCTGGAGCCGGCCGCGCGCAACACCGCCGCCGCCATGGCCCTTGCCACGCTGCAGGCTCTGCGCGAT
This sequence comes from Hydrogenophaga intermedia, assembly GCF_000723405.1. Lineage (GTDB taxonomy): Bacteria > Pseudomonadota > Gammaproteobacteria > Burkholderiales > Burkholderiaceae_C > Hydrogenophaga > Hydrogenophaga intermedia. The sequence continues at coordinate 92,269 of NZ_CCAE010000001.1, forward strand.
GGCGACGACAGCGGCCTGCTGCTGTTCTGTCCTGCCGACCACCACATCCCCGACGCCGTGGCCTTCGCCGACACGGTGCAGCAAGGCGTGGCCGCCGCGCAGGCCGGTGCCATCGTCACCTTCGGCGTGATGCCCAGCTTCCCCAGCACGGCCTACGGCTACATCGCGCAAGGCGATGCGCGCGCCGACGGCAGCCGCCGCGTGGCCCGCTTCATCGAGAAGCCCGCCGCCGAGGCCGCGCAGGCCCTGCTGCTGCAAGGCAACGTGCTGTGGAACGCTGGCATCTTCCTGGCCAGCGCGTCCACGCTGAAGGCCGCGCTGCAACGCCACGCCAACGACATCTGGACCGCCTGCGAGCAGGCCATGGCCGCGCCCAAAGAGGAAGCCGTGGGCCGCTGCCGCTTCGTGCGCCCCGCGGCCGAGCCCTTCCTGGCCTGCCGCTCGCAGAGCATCGACTACGCCGTGATGGAGCCGCACGACGACGTGGCCGTGGTGCCCTTTCAGGGCCAGTGGAGCGACGTGGGCAGTTGGAACGCCGTGGCCGACCTCGCACCCGCCGACGGCAACGGCAACCGCGTGCAGGGCCAGGGCCATGCGCTGCGCGCGGCCAACACCTTCATCCACGCCCCGCACCGCCCCGTGGTGGCCCTGGGCACGCACGACCTGCTCATCATCGACACGCCCGACGCCCTGCTGGTGGCCCAGCGCGACCACGCCGAGCAGGTGAAGGACGTGGTGGCCCACCTGGCCAAGAGCGACGTGCCGCAGGCCGCCACGCACCGCCGCGTGGCGCGGCCCTGGGGCTGGTACGACAGCATCGACATGGGCGCGCGCTTCCAGGTCAAGCGCATCGGGGTCAAGCCCGGCGCCTCGCTCAGTCTGCAGAAGCACCACCACCGCGCCGAGCACTGGATCGTCGTGAAGGGCACGGCCGAGGTCACACGCGGGCAGGAGGTGTTCCTGCTGTCCGAGAACCAGTCCACCTACATCCCCATCGGCGAGGTGCACCGCCTGCACAACCCCGGCAAGATGGAACTGGAAATGATCGAGGTGCAGTCCGGCGCCTACCTCGGCGAGGACGACATCGTGCGCCTCGAGGACATCTACGGCCGCGAGCCCAAACCCCAGACCGCCAAATGAAGATCCTGCTCACCGGCGGCGCCGGCTACATCGGCAGCCACACCGCCGTGGCGCTCGTCGAGGCCGGCTACGCGCCCATCGTGCTCGACAACTTCGCCAACAGCCACCCGGTGGTGATGGAGCGCCTGCAGCGCATCACCGGCCAGGCCTTGCCGCTGGAGCGCGGCGACGTGCTCGACACGCCCTGGCTCACCGACGTGTTGCGCCGCCACCGCCCGGTGGGCGTGGTGCACTTCGCGGGCGACAAGGCAGTGGGCGAAAGCGTGGCCGACCCGCTCAAGTACTACCGCAACAACCTGGGCGGCGCCACCAGCCTGCTGCAGGCCATGTCCACCGTGGCGGCCGACGACCCCTCGCTGCCGCCCACGCTGGTGTTCTCCAGCAGCGCCACGGTCTATGGCGACCCGGTGCGTGTGCCCATCACCGAGGACTTCGCGCGCAGCCACACCAACCCCTATGGCCACACCAAGCTGGTCATCGAGGACATGCTGAGCGCGCTGCAGACCGCACAGCCACACTGGCGCATCGGCACGCTGCGCTACTTCAACCCGGTGGGCGCACATCGGAGCGGCCTGATCGGCGAGGACCCGGCCGGCATCCCCAACAACCTCATGCCCTTCGTGGCCCAGGTAGCGGTGGGCGCGCGCGAGCACCTCAACGTCTTCGGCGACGACTACCCCACACCCGACGGCACCGGCGTGCGCGACTTCATCCACGTGATGGACCTGGCGCGCGGCCACGTGGCGGCCATCCAGGCCCTGCTGGGCCGGGGCGAGAGCTTCACCGTGAACCTGGGCACCGGGCGCGGCCACAGCGTGCTTGAGGTGGTGGCCGCCTTCGAGAAGGCCAGCGAGCGGCCCGTGCCCTACCGCGTCACCCCGCGCCGCGCGGGTGACGTGGCGCAGTGCTGGGCCGACCCCTCACTGGCGCGCCAGTTGCTGGGCTGGCAGGCGCGCCACACGCTCGACGAGATGTGCGCCGACGCCTGGCGCTGGCAGCGCCAGAACCCGAACGGTTACCGCAGCTGAACGCCGGCTGATTGTGCGGCCTTGAAAACGCCTTCGCCGATGCTGGCGCCGAACTGGCGCGCCAGACGCAGGCCCAGGTTCTCGCGCTGGGTGTAATCCACCACTTCCTCGGCCTTGATCACCTCGCGCGCCACGAAGTCGAGGTTGCCCAGACCGTCGGCCAGGCCGTTGGTGACGGCCTGCTGGCCGCTCCACACCAGGCCGGTGAAGGTATCGCCGTTCTGCTTGAGGCGCTCGCCGCGGCCTTGCTTCACCACATCGATGAACTGCAGGTGGATCTCGTCCAGCATGGCCTGCAGGTAGGCCTTCTGGGCCTCGTCCTGCGGGCTGAAGGGGTCGAGCATGGCCTTGTTCTCGCCCGCCACCATCAGGCGTCGCTCGATGCCCAGCTTGTCCATCAGCCCGGTGAAGCCGAAGCCGTCCATCAGCACACCGATGCTGCCCACCAGGCTGGCCTTGTCGACGTAAATGTCGTCGGCCGCCGCGGCGATGTAGTAGGCCGCCGAGGCGCAGGTTTCTTCCACCACGGCGTAGACCTTCTTCTCGTGCAGGCCCTTCAGGCGGCGGATCTCGTCGTTGATGATGCCGGCCTGCACGGGGCTGCCACCCGGCGAATTGATGAGCAGCACGATGCCCTGCGCGCCCTCGTCTTCGAAGGCCTGGCGCAGCGCGGGAAGCACGTACTCGGCGCTGGCCTCGGCACCGGCCGCAATGGTGCCTTCGATCTCGATCACGGCGGTGTGCGGCGTGGTGGTCTGGGTGCTGGCCATGCCTTCGGCCTTGACCGCGAGCCAGACGACGGCACCGATGACCAGCAACCAGAACAGGCGGAAGAACAGCTTCCAGCGGCGCGCGGCGCGCTGCTCCTTGATCTGCGCGAACAGCAGTTTCTCGATGGTTTCGCGTTCCCAGCCGGTGCCGGCGGAGCGGGGGGTGGCGGCGGTGTTGAAGTCCTCGTTCACGACGGGCTCTCTTTCAGAATTCCACAGGCTTGAGATGGTACTGGGCGCGCCAGTGCACGACGCCATCGTGCTCCACGAGTTCGATCTTGAAGAGCCCGCCGCGGCAGGGTCCGCCCCGGCATTCGCCGTTCCCGGGGTCATACACCGCGCCGTGCGTGGCACACAGCAGCCAGCGCGCGCTGTCGTCGAAGAAGTGGTCGGGCTGCCAGTCCAGCTCCATGGCCACGTGGGTGCAGCGGTTGAGGTAAGCGTGCGCCTGGCCCTGGTAGCGGATGGCGAAGGCCCGGCAGGTCTGGCCGGCGTAGTTCACGTCGAAGGACACGCCCTTGCCGCCATCGACCAGATCGCGGCTGTGGCACAGCGGGTGAAGGTCGTCGTCGGGTGCGGGCGCCATGGCGTGGGCCTCCTCAGGCGTGTTCGCTCAGCCAGTCGTGCAGTTCAGCCACCGAATGCGCCACGAAGCGCGGCCCCAGGGCGTGGAAGGCGTCGGGCTCGTGCGCGCCGTAGCTCACGCCCACGCTCGCGCAGCCGGCGTTCACTGCCATCTGCAGGTCGTGCGTGGTGTCGCCAATCATCAAGGTGCGATCGGGCTCGACGCCGAACTCGCGCATCAGTTCGTTGAGCATCACCGGGCTGGGCTTGCCCGCCGTTTCGTCGGCCGTGCGCGAGCCGTCGAACACGCCATGCAATTCCACCGTGCGCAGCACCTCGTCCAGCCCGCGCCGGCTCTTGCCCGTGGCCACGGCCAGCCAGTGGTGCCGCGCCTTGAGCGCCTGCAGCATGGTCAGCACGCCGTCGAACAGGCTCAGCTCGTTCTGACTGGCCAGGTAGTGGTGGCGGTAGCGCTCGCCCAGGCGCGGGTACAGGTCGGGTGGCACGTCCGGCGCGGCGTGCGCCAGGGCCTGCATCAGGCCCATGCCGATGACGTAGCTGGCCTGCGCCTTCGTGGGCACGGTGCCGCCCACGTCGGCTACGGCCAGCTGGATGCAGCGCGCGATCATGGCAGTGGAGTCGTACAACGTGCCATCCCAGTCGAAAGCGATGAGGTCGTAGGTGCGGCTCATGGGGCTCATGGGATCAGCCCAGCTTCTCGAGCGTTCGGTGGTGGTGCCGCAGGTGATCGGCCATCACGCTCTGGATGAAGTAGTAGCCGTGGTCGTAGCCATCGTGCCAGCGCAGCGCGAGCGGCTGGCCAGCGGCGCGGCAGGCATCCTCCAGCTTGTCGGGGTGCAACTGCTCGGCCAGGAACTGGTCCGCTCGACCCTGGTCGATCAGCATCAGCGGGCAGCGCTTGCCCGCCTTGATGAGTTCGGTGGCATCGTGCTCCGCCCAGCGGGCACGGTCCTCACCCAGGTAGCCGGTGAAGGCCTTCTCGCCCCAGGGGCACTGAGTGGGCGCGGCAATCGGCGCGAAGGCCGAAACGCTCTGGAACAGCGCCGGGTGGCGCAGCGCGAGCGTGAGCGCGCCATGGCCGCCCATCGAATGGCCGAACACGCCAACGCGATCGCGGCGCAGGGCGAAGCGCTCGAACACCAGCGCGCGCAGCTCCTCGACGATCCAGCTCTCCATGCGGAAGTGGTCCGCCCAGGGCGCTTGTGTCGCGTCGAGGTAGAAGCCCGCGCCGTGGCCGAAGTCCCAGGCGGCGCTGGCGCCATGAATGCCGGTGTCGCGCGGGCTGGTGTCGGGCGTGACGATGGCCAGGCCCAGCTTGGCCGCCAAGCGCTGCGCGCCGGCCTTGATGGCGAAGGTCTCTTCCGTGCAGGTCAGGCCCGCCAGGTAGAACAGCACGGGCACGGGGCCTTTGGCGGCCTGCGGAGGCAGGAACACGCCGAAGCGCATGGGCAGGCCGATGGTGGCCGATTCATGCCGGTAGAAGCCCTGCACGCCGCCGAAGCAGCGGTGCTCGCTCAGCGTTTCCACGGCCATCAGAACTCCACCACCGAGCGGATCGACTCGCCGCGCTTCATCAGCGCGAAGCCTTCGTTGATGTCCTCCAGCTTGAGCTTGTGCGTGATGAGGTCGTCGATGTTGATCTTGCCGTCCATGTACCAGTCCACGATCTTCGGCACGTCGGTTCGCCCGCGCGCACCGCCGAAGGCCGAGCCTTCCCACTTGCGGCCGGTGACGAGCTGAAACGGCCGGGTGCTGATCTCGGCGCCCGCCTCGGCCACGCCGATGATGATGCTGCGGCCCCAGCCCTTGTGCGTGCACTCCAGCGCCTGGCGCATCACCTTGGTGTTGCCGATGCACTCGAAGCTGTAATCCGCGCCGCCGTCGGTGAGCTGCACGATGGCGTCGACGATGTTCTCGTGGTCCTTGGGGTTGAGGAAGTGCGTCATGCCGAACTTCCTCGCCATCGCCTCGCGCTCGGGGTTGAGGTCGATGCCGATGATCTTGTCGGCACCCACCATCTTCGCGCCCTGGATCACGTTCAGGCCGATGCCGCCCAGGCCGAAGACGACCACGTTGGCGCCCGCCTCCACCTTGGCGGTGAACAGCACCGCGCCGATGCCGGTGGTGACGCCGCAGCCGATGTAGCAGACCTTGTCGAAGGGCGCGTCGGGGCGGATCTTGGCCAGTGCGATCTCGGGCACCACCGTGTGGTTGGCGAAGGTGCTGGTGCCCATGTAGTGCAGGATGGGCTTGCCGTCCAGGCTGAAGCGGCTGGTGGCGTCGGGCATCAGGCCCTTGCCCTGTGTGCCGCGGATGAGCTGGCACAGGTTGGTCTTGCGGCTCAGGCAGAACTTGCACTGGCGGCACTCGGGCGTGTACAGCGGAATGACGTGGTCGCCCTTCTTGAGCGATGTCACGCCCGGGCCCACGTCCACCACGATGCCCGCGCCCTCATGGCCCAGGATGGCGGGGAACAGACCTTCCGGGTCGGCGCCCGAGAGCGTGTAGTAGTCGGTGTGGCAGATGCCGGTGGCCTTGATCTCGACCAGCACCTCGCCGGCCTTCGGCCCTTCCAGATCCACGGTTTCGATGGTGAGGGGGGCTCCGGCCTTCCAGGCCACGGCGGCGCGCGTCTTCATGTGCGGTCTCTCTCGGGTGATGTTGATGCGGTGGGAACACCCGCGAGATTAACCCGCCCTCCATGCCCCAGCCCCGCCGCCGGGCATGGGGGCCGGCCGGTTCACTCGGTGGGCGCGCCCGCGCGGAACCACTCGCCGATCAGCGCGCGCTCCTCATCGGTGATGCCCGTGGCGTTGTTGATGGGCATGGTCTTGCTGACCACCGCCTGCTGGTACACGGCCTGCGCGTGGCGTTTCAGCTCCGCCGGGCTGTCCAGCCGCACGCCCTTGGATTGCAGGGCCTCGCCGTGGCACATGGCGCAGCGCTGCGCCACCACGGCCTGCACCTGGGCCGCGCTCACCGCCGGCCGCGCCGCCACCGGCGCCGGCGGCGCGGGCTTGAGCCACACGATCACCCCGATGAGCACCACCACGCCCGCTGCCGCGTATTTCCAGGGGTGCGGGTTGCGGCCCAGCTTGAAACCGTGACGCAGCACGAAGAACTGCCGGATCGCCGCGCCCGCGGCCATCATGGCGATCAGCACCCAGCCGTTGTGCGGATTGGCGTAGGTAAAGCTGTAGTGGTTGCTGAGCATGGCGAACAGCACCGGCAACGTGAAGTAGGTGTTGTGCACGCTGCGCTGCTTGCCGCGCTGGCCGTGGATCGGGTCCACCGGCTGGCCGGCCTTGAGCGCGGCCACCACCTTGCGCTGGCCCGGAATGATCCAGAAGAACACGTTGGCGCTCATGGCCGTGGCGATCATCGCGCCCACCAGCAGAAAGGCCGCGCGCCCCGCGAACAGCGAGGTCGCCAGCAGCGCCGCGACCACCACGAGCAACGCCACCGCAGCGCCCACTTTGGCGTCACCGTTCTTCGTCTGCCCCAGCGTGCGGCAGATGGCGTCGTAGGCCAGCCAGAACACCACCAGAAACGCCAGCGCGCTGGCGATGGCCACCGGCGGCGACCAGTCGAAGACCTGCGGGTCGATCAGGTAGACGCTGGGGCTCCACAAATAGGACACCAGGAACAGCGCGAAGCCCGAGAGCCAAGTGGAGTAGCTCTCCCAGAAGAACCAGTGCAGATGCCCCGGCAGCTGCGGTGGCGACACCGCGTACTTCACCGGGTGGTAGAAGCCGCCGCCGTGCACGGCCCACAGCTCGCCGGTGGCGCCCTCGCGGCGCAGCGACTCGTCCTCGGGCGTGGTGAGGCTGCTGTCGAGGAAGACGAAGTAGAAGGAAGAGCCGATCCAGGCGATGGCAACGATGACGTGCAGCCAGCGCAACAGCAGATTGGCCCAGTCGAGCAGGTAGGTTTCCATGGCACCTCGTTCAGGGGACGTGGGGTCCCGTTTTTCGACTCACCACCGCGGGCGCTCTGAGCCGACCGAGGGCCGCGATACGCAGTGCGTTGTTGCACCGGCTCCGCTGCGACCACAGACGGCCCGCAGTGTAGCGGCTCACGCTGAGCTTGCGGGTTCGTTCGACGTCATCAGCAACAACTGCGCCACCACCGCCGCCGCGATCACCGCCGGTGCCTTGCCGCTGATGCCGGGCAGGCCGATCGGGCAAGTCACGCCCGCGAGCTCGGCCTCGGTGAAGCCGCGTTCCAGCAAGCGGTGGCGGAAGGTGGCCCACTTGGTGCGGCTGCCGATCAGCCCGATGAAGCCGAGGTCGCCCCGCTCGCGCTGGCGGCGCAGGCAGGCGGCCACGATGTCCAGGTCCTCGGCGTGCGAGAAGCTCATGATCAGCACCAGCGAGCCGCTCGCCAGCTCAGGCACGGCCCCCTGCACCGGCTCGGAGTGCTCGGCCACCACACCGTCGGGCAAGGGATCGGGGAACACCTCGTCGCGGCTGTCGATCCAGGTAATGGCGAAGGGCAGCGGTGCCAGCGCGCGCACCAGCGCGCGGCCCACGTGGCCCCCGCCAAACAGCGCCACAGCGTGGCGCGCCGCGCCCAGGCGCTCGCTCAGGGCTTCGGCGTCGGCAGCCTCCACCAACTCATACGAAAGTTCCAAAGCACCTCCGCAGCACTGACCCAGGCTGGGCCCCAGCGTGACCGATTGCACGGAGGCTTCCACCGCGCGTCGCGCCAGCATCTCGCGCGCGCGGCGCATCGCGTCCCATTCGAGGCGTCCGCCGCCGATGGTGTCGATGGTGTCGTTCTCGAACACCGCCATCCAGGTGCCGGCCTCACGGGGCACCGAGCCGCGCGAGGCGCGCACCGTCACCAGCACGGCGGGCTCGTCGCGCAAGCGGCGAAGGAAGGTCTGCAGCTCACCCGCCATGTGTGGTGTCCATGTCGACAAAGCTGTATGGATCTGTAAGAGGACTCAAGGGCCGCCCAGTATCGGCCGTAGTGATTGGCACCGTGTGCGCTTTCGCACATACACTCCATCGGCCCCGCGGTATGGCTGGGCCGGCACCGTTGAGAGAAACGCATGAGCACCCGAGACAACTCCGCCGCCCCAGGCCGCTCCGACGCCCCCAAGGCATCCGCGCTGCGCTGGACCGGTCTGACGATTGCGGCCCTGCTGGCCGCCTGCGCGGCACCGTTGCCGCCTCGCCAACCGACTACCGCAAGGACGGCGCGCGGCACCTCTACGAGCGCAACGGCCACCGCATTTACAAAGGCAAGCTGCCGCCGCTGCTGCACGCGGTGGGTGTGCTGCAGGTCGAGGTCGACGACATCGGCGAGGTCAAGCAGGTGAGCTGGATGCGCGCGCCGAGTCACGCGCCGGATGTGATGCGCGAGATCGAGCGCACCGTTCGCGCGGCCGCGCCCTTCCCGGCTCCCGTCCGCATGGGGCGGGTCACGTACACCGAGGTGTGGCTCTGGGACAAGAGCGGCAACTTCCAGCTGGACACGCTGACCGAAGGACAGCGCAGCAAGTGATCTCCGTGGTTTGAGACGTTTTCGGGCCCGCTTCTTTGGCGGGCCTTTTTGTTTGTTTGCGCGGGTTTTCTCCGGGGGGGGCCGGTCATCGGCGCTCGGGTGTCCGGCTCCGCGACTGTCCCCCGGAACGGAGCGCTGGCGCGCTCCGTTCCTCCTCCTTTATGTCGCTACGCCGGACACCCGAGCGCCGACGACCTCGTTGGCACTCGGTCTGTTGGTGCGCCAACCGGCCTGTGGCTCGCGGACGCTGGGTGCCCTGCGTAGCGAAATAAAGGGGGAGGACGGCGCAGCCGTCCGGAGGACATTCGCGGAGCAGGGCACCCAGTGGCCGCGAGCCTCGCGAGGTGGTCGAGCGAAACGCCCAACGAAAGAAGCTCAACTCCCCCGATAAGTCGAATAAGCCCAGGGACTCACCAACAACGGCACGTGGTAGTGCTGATCCATCCGCGCCACCCCGAAGTCCAGCGCCACGCGATCGAGAAACCGCGGCTCCGGCAACTCCACACCAAGCGCGTCGAAGTAACCCTTCACCTCGAACACCAGCCGATACGTCCCCACCTTCAGCGACGCGTTGTCCAACAGCGCCCCGTCCGGGTTGCGCCCATCCGCATTCAGCGTGAAGCGCTTGATCAGCGTCGCCTGCTCACCCTGCGTGGCGTACAGAGCCACCTCCATGCCAGCGGCCGGGCAGCCGTGCATCGTGTCCAGAACGTGGGTGCTCAGGCCCATGGCGGTGTTCTCCTATGTCAGCGAGTTCGGTCGACCAAAAGTGTATACAGTTTGGCACGAATCTGGCTATCATGCACCGCATGGAAACGTCCAGCACGGCCCAGATCGTCGATGCGCTCACGCGCGCCATCGTGGAACACCGGCTACGCCCGGGCACCAAACTGGCCGAGCAGAAACTGGCCGACCACTTCGGCGTCTCGCGCACCCTGGTCAGACAAGCCCTGTTCCAGCTCTCGCAGAACCGCCTCATCCGCCTGGAGCCCGCGCGCGGCGCCTTCGTCTCCACCCCCTCGGCCGACGAGGCGCGCCAGGTCTTTGCCGTGCGCCGCATGCTCGAGGTGGAAATGACCCGCGCCTTCGTGCGCCAGGCCACCCCCGCCACGCTGCGCGCCCTGCGCGAGCACCTGGCGCAGGAGCGCCAGGCCGTGCAGCAGCAGGACGTGCCCGGCCGCACCGAACTGCTGGGCGACTTCCACGTGCGCATGGCCGAGCTCATGGACAACCGCGTGCTGGCCGAGCTGCTGCGCGACCTCATCTCGCGCTGCGCGCTCATCACCCTCATGTACCAGAGCAGCGAGGCCGCCGCCGATTCCTGCGACGAGCACGCCGCCATCGTCAAGGCCCTGGCCGCGCGCGACGAGGCCCTGGCCGTGCGCCTGATGGACGAGCACCTGCAGCACGTCGAGGCCAGCCTGGCCTTCGACCGGCCCCTGCCCGCGAACGAACTCTCATTGGCCCTGTCATGACCTACGACACCACCGCCCCCTACCCGCGCGACCTGATCGGTTACGGCCGCGACGTGCCACACGCCCGCTGGCCCGGCGGCGCGCGCATCGCCGTGCAGTTCGTCCTCAACTACGAAGAAGGCGGCGAGAACAGCGTGCTGCACGGCGACGACGCCTCCGAGCAGTTCCTCTCCGAGATGTTCAACCCCGCGGCCTACCCCGCGCGGCACATCAGCATGGAGGGCATCTACGAATACGGCTCGCGCGCGGGCGTGTGGCGCCTGCTGCGCGAGTTCGAGCGCCGCGGCCTGCCGCTCACCGTCTTCGGTGTGGCCCACGCGCTGCAGCGCCACCGCGAGGTGACGGCTGCCTTCGTCGAACTCGGCCACGACATCGCCTGCCACGGCCTCAAGTGGATCCATTACCAGAACGTGGACGAACTCACCGAGCGCGCGCACATGGCCGAAGCCATGCGCATCCTCACCGAGCTCACCGGCCAGCGCCCACTGGGCTGGTACACCGGGCGCGACAGCCCCAACACCCGCCGCCTCGTCGCCGACTTCGGCGGCTTCGAGTACGACAGCGACTACTACGGCGACGACCTGCCCTTCTGGATGAAGGTGAAGAAGAGCGATGGCAGCGACACGCACCAGCTCATCGTGCCGTACACGCTCGACTGCAACGACATGCGCTTCGCGCTGCCGCAGGGCTACTCGCACGCCGATCCCTTCTTCCAGTACATGAAGGACACGTTCGACGCGCTCTACGCCGAGGGCAACCCGAACGGCCTGGACCGGCCCAAGATGATGAGCATCGGCATGCACTGCCGCCTGCTCGGGCGGCCCGGGCGCATCACCGCGCTGCAGCGCTTCCTCGACCATGTGCAGTCGCACGACAAGGTCTGGGTGGCGCGGCGGCTGGACATTGCGCGCCACTGGCGCGCCCAACACCCGCTCGCTGTCTGACGCCATGGCCCTCACGCTCGACACCTTCAACGCCGCCGCGCCCGCCGAGGCCCTGCGCCTGCTCGACGGCCTGTACGAACACTCGCCCTGGGTGGTGGAGCGCGCGCTGGCCCGGCGCCCCTTCGCCAGCCTGGCCGCGCTCAAGTGGGCGCTGGTGCAATCGGTGGCCGGCGCCACGCGCGAGGAGCAACTCGCGCTGATCCGTGCCCACCCCGAACTCGCGGGCAAGGCCATGGTGGCCAACACGCTCACCACCGAAAGCACGGGCGAGCAGAGCCGCGCCGGCCTCACGCACTGCTCGCCCGAGGAGTTCGCCGCGCTGCAGCAGCTCAACGCCGACTACAACGCACGTTTCGGCTTCCCCTTTATCCTGGCGGTGCGCGGCCCGCGCGGCAGCGGGCTCACGCGCCAGCAGATCATCGCCACCTTCCAGCGCCGCCTGCACAACCCGGTGGACTTCGAGCGCGAGGAGGCCCTGCGCAACATCCACCGCATCGCCGAGATCCGCCTGGCCGACAAGTTCGGCGCCGAGCCCGTGCTGGGCCACCACGTGTGGGACTGGCACGACAGCCTCGCGCAGCACAGCGACCCGGGCTTCAAGGAGCAGGGCCAGCTCACCGTCACCTATCTCACCGACGCGCACCAGGCCTGCCAGAAGGAACTGACGGCGCGCATGCGCGAGTGCGGCTTCGACGAGGTCTCGATCGACGCGGTGGGCAACGTGGTGGGCGTGTACCACGGCGCCACGCCCGACGCGAAGCGCCTGCTCACCGGCAGCCACTTCGACACCGTGCGCAACGGGGGCCGGTACGACGGCCGCCTGGGCATCTTCGCGCCCCTGGCCTGCGTGCAGCGCCTGCGCCAGGCCGGCCGACGCCTGCCCTTCGGCATCGAGGTGGTGGCCTTTTCAGAAGAGGAAGGCCAGCGCTACAAGGCCACCTTCCTCGGTTCCGGCGCGCTCACGGGCGACTTCAACCCCGCGTGGCTGGAGCAGACCGACGCCGACGGCATCGCCATGCGCGAGGCCATGCGCGCCGCCGGCCTGCCCGGCACGCTGGACGCCATTGACGCGCTGCGCCGCGACCCGGCGCGCTACCTCGGCTTCGTCGAGGTGCACATCGAGCAAGGTCCCGTGCTCAACGAGATGGGCCTGCCGCTGGCGGTGGTCACCTCCATCAACGCCGGTGTGCGCCACGTGGGCGAGGTCATCGGCATGGCCAGCCACGCCGGCACCACGCCCATGGACCGCCGTCGCGACGCCGCCTGCGCCGTGGCCGAACTCGCGCTCTACATGGAACGCCGCGCCGCGCAGGACGGCGACTCGGTCGCCACCATCGGCCTGCTCAACGTGCCCGGCGGCTCCATCAACGTGGTGCCCGGGCGCTGCCAGTTCTCGCTCGATCTGCGCGCGCCCAACGACGACCAGCGCGACGCGCTGGAGCGCGACGTGCTCGCCGAGCTCAGCGCCATCTGCGAACGCCGTGGCCTGGGCCAGCGCCTGGAGCGCACCATGGCCGCCTCGGCCGCGCCCAGCCACCCGGCCTGGCAGACGCGTTGGGAGCAAGCCGTGGCCGCGCTGGGCCTACCGGTGCACCGCATGCCCAGCGGCGCCGGGCACGACGCCATGAAGCTGCACGAGGTGATGCCGCAGGCCATGCTGTTCGTGCGCGGCGAGAACAGCGGCATCAGCCACAACCCCCTGGAAAGCAGCACCAGCGACGACATCGAGCTGTGCGTGCGAGCCTTCGAGCATCTCCTCAATCAACTGGCCGTCGATCCCCTCTGACCATGACCACGCCCCACCAACAACTCGACGCCTGGATCGACGCCCACTTCGACGAGCAGATCGCCTTCCTGCAGCAGCTCGTGCGCGTGCCCACCGATACGCCGCCCGGCAACAACGCGCCGCACGCCGAGCGCACCGCCGAACTGCTGGCCGCCATGGGCTACGCCGCCGAACAGCACGCCGTGCCCGAGGCCGAGGTGCAGGCCGCCGGCCTGCAAAGCATCACCAACCTCATCGTGCGCCGCCGCTTCGCCGATGGCGGCCCGGTGATCGCGCTCAACGCCCACGGCGACGTGGTGCCGCCTGGCGAGGGCTGGACGCACGACCCCTACGGCGGCGAGATCGCCGACGGCGCGCTGTATGGCCGCGCCACCGCCGTCAGCAAGAGCGACTTCTCCAGCTTCACCTTCGCGCTGCGCGCGCTCGAATCGCTGAAGGCACCGCTCAAGGGCGGCGTGGAGCTGCACTTCACCTACGACGAGGAGTTCGGCGGCGAACTGGGTCCGGGCTGGTTGCTCGCCAAGGGCCTGACGAAGCCCGACCTGATGATCGCCGCCGGCTTCAGCTACCAGGTGGTGGTGGCGCACAACGGTTGCCTGCAACTGGAAGTGACCGTGCAGGGTGACATGGCGCACGCCGCCATCCCCGACAGCGGCACCGACGCGCTGCAGGGCGCCACGCACATCCTCAATGCCCTGTACGCGCTCAACCGCGACTACCTTCAGGTGCGCTCCGGGGTCGAAGGCATCACCCACCCCTACCTCAACGTCGGCCTCATCAGCGGCGGCACCAACACCAACGTCATCCCGGGCAAGGTGGTGCTCAAGCTCGACCGCCGCATGATCCCCGAGGAAGACCCGGTGCAGGTGGAGGCCGCACTGCGCGAGACCATCGCCCAGGCGGCGGCCAGCTTCGCACCGCCGCGCGGCGGCAAGGCGCTGCGCGTGGACGTGAAGCGCATGCTGCTCGCGCGCGCCATGCAGCCGCTGGCCGGCAACGCCGCGCTCGTGAAGGCGCTGCAAACGAACGGCGAAGCGGTCTTCGGCGAACCCATTCCCGCCGTCGGAACGCCGCTCTACACCGACGTGCGCCTCTACGTGGAGCGCGGCATCCCCGGCGTCATCTACGGCGCCGGCCCGCGCACCGTGCGCGAATCCAACGCCAAGCGGGCCGACGAGCACGTGCGCCTGGACGACCTGCGCCGCGCCACCAAGGTCATCGCGCGCACCCTGCACGACCTGCTGCGCGCCTGATACCCTGGCGTGGGGCCGACCGCAGGCGCTGCCACAATGCCGGCCCCGGCACCGCAGACAACGAGGAGATACGCCATGACGCCCGCCGAACAGGCCTTGCGCGACGCCGCGCTCGATTACCACCGCTCGCCCCGCCAGGGCAAGATCGCCGTCACGCCCACCAAGCCGCTGTCCAACCAGCGCGACCTGTCCCTGGCCTACTCCCCCGGCGTGGCCTACCCCTGCCTGGAGATCCAGGCCGACCCGAACAAGGCCGCCGACTACACCAGCCGGGGCAACCTGGTGGGCGTGGTCACCAACGGCACCGCCGTGCTGGGCCTGGGCGACATCGGCCCGCTCGCGGGCAAGCCCGTCATGGAAGGCAAGGGCTGCCTGTTCAAGAAGTTCGCCGGCATCGACGTGTTCGACATCGAACTCGCCGAGAAGGACCCGGACAAGCTGGTGGACATCATCGCCGCGCTGGAGCCCACGCTGGGCGGCATCAACCTCGAGGACATCAAGGCGCCCGAGTGCTTCTACATCGAGAAGAAGCTGCGCGAGCGCCTGAACATTCCGGTGTTCCACGACGACCAGCACGGCACCGCCATCATCAGCGCGGCTGCCCTGCTCAATGGCCTGGAGCTCGTGGGCAAGGCCATCGGCGAAGTCACCGTGGCCGTCTCTGGCGCCGGGGCCGCCGCCATTGCCTGCCTCGACGTGATGGTCGGCCTGGGCGTCTCGCGCGATCGCATCTACGTCTGCGACTCCAAGGGCGTGCTCTACCAAGGCCGCCCCGGCGGCATGGACGAATCCAAGCAGCGCTACGCGCAGGCCACCGACAAGCGCACGCTGGCCGACGCGGTGAACGGCGCCGACGTGTTCCTGGGCTGCTCGGCCCCCGGCGTGATGACGGCCGAGATGGTCAAGACCATGGCCGCCAAGCCCATCATCTTGGCCCTGGCCAACCCCGAGCCCGAGATCCGCCCCGAACTCGCCAAGGCCGTGCGGCCCGACTGCATCATCGCCACCGGCCGCAGCGACTACCCGAACCAGGTCAACAACGTCCTGTGCTTCCCCTACATCTTCCGCGGTGCGCTCGATTGCGGCGCCACGCGCATCACCGAGGAGATGAAGCTGGCCTGCGTGCGCCAGATCGCCGACCTGGTGAAGAGCGAGACCAGTGAAGAGGTGGCCAACGCCTACGCCGGGCAAGACCTCAGCTTCGGCCCCGACTACCTCATCCCCAAGCCCTTCGACTCGCGCCTGATCCTGCGCATCGCGCCCGCCGTCGCGCAGGCCGCGGCCGACTCCGGCGTGGCCACGCGGCCCATCGCCGACATGGACGCCTACCGCCAACAGCTCGGCCGCTTCGTCTACCAGACGGGCATCCTCATGCAGCCGGTGTTCAGCGCCGCCAAGGCGCAAGCGAAGAAGCAGCGCGTGGCCTATGCCGATGGAGAAGACGAGCGCGCGCTGCGCGCCGCGCAAATGGCCATCGACGACGGCCTGGCCCTCCCCATCCTCATCGGCCGCCCGGCCGTCATCGAGGCGCGCATCGCCAAGGCCGGCCTGCGCATGCGCCTGGGCACCGACGTGGAGAACGTCAACCCCGAAGACGATCCGCGCTTTCGCCAGTATTGGGAGCACTACCACCAGCTCATGGGCCGCCAGGGCGCCACACCCGAGGTGGCCAAGGCCGCCGTGCGCCGCTCCAACACCATCATCGGCTCGCTCATGATCTCGCTCGGCGACGCCGACGCGCTCATCTGCGGCCTGGTGGGCGGCTACATGACGCACCTCGAGCGCATCGACAGCATCCTGGGCCGCCGCGAAGGCGCCAGCCTCTACGCCTCGGTCAACGCCCTCATGACCGAGCGCGGCCCGGTCTTCATCGCCGACACCTACGTCAACGAGGACCCCAGCGCCGAAGAGCTCGCCGAGATCGCCGGCATGGCCGCCCAGGCGGTGCAACGCTTCGGCCACCCGCCGCGCGTGGCCTTCCTCTCGCACTCCAGCTACGGCTCCAGCAAGCGCCCTTCGGCGCGCAAGATGGCGCGCGCCCGCGACCTGTTCGTGGCGGCGCACCCCGGCATCGAATGCGACGGCGAGCTGCACGGCGACGCCGCGCTGCAGCCCGAGATCCGCGCCGCCTACCTGGCCGACGGCACGCTCAAGGGCTCGGCCAACCTGCTCATCTGCCCCAACCTGGACGCGGCCAACATCCTCTACAACGTGATGAAGACCACCACCAGCGGCGGCGTCACCGTGGGCCCCGTGCTCATGGGCGTCAAAGGCCGGGTGCACATCCTCACGCCCGCGGCCACCGTGCGCCGTGTGCTCAACATGACGGCGCTGGCGGCGGCCCAGGCCTGAATCCACGGCACCCCCGGGTTCCTCTCGGGGCGCGCCGCACCACATCGGGGCAAGAATGCGCCCCACGCCGGTGCCCGCACCGTCGTGGGGCGCGTCATTTCAGGGTATGTCAGGATGACCCTGGCCCGGCCGCGCGCGGAGAATGTGTATACAGATTCCGTGTGCAAAAGGCCTTTCGGCGACCTCGCCGCTGCCCCGCGCTTCAGGGCCTTGCCACTGGCACCGATGTTGCTATCCGTTCTTCACCGCGCCCACCCCCGGCGGGCGTGCCATCACAACGACGACCACCGCCCAGCCTTGGAGAAACCATGAACAAACGCCGCTTCCTCCAGACCACCGCCGCCCTGGCCCTGGCCACCAGCTTCGTGGGCGCCGCGCACGCGCAGACCCCCATCAAGTTCCAGCTCGACTGGCGTTTCGAAGGCCCCGCCGCCCTGTTCCTGCAACCCGCCGCCAAAGGCTATTTCAAGCAGGCCGGGCTGGACGTCACCATCGACGCCGGCAACGGCTCGGGCGGCACCGTCACGCGCGTGGCCTCGGGCACCTACGACATGGGCTTCGCCGACCTGGCCGCGCTGATGGAGTTCCACGCCAACAACCCCGACGCGCCCAACAAGCCCGTGGCGGTGATGATGGTCTACAACAACACGCCGGCCGCCGTGCTCGCACTCAAGAAGAGCGGCATCACCAAGCCCAAGGACCTGGAGGGCAAGAAGCTCGGCGCGCCCGTGTTCGACGCCGGCCGCAAGGGCTTCCCCGTCTTCCAGAAAGCCAATGGCATCAACAGCGTGGCCTGGACTTCCATGGACCCGCCGCTGCGCGAAACCATGCTGGTGCGCGGCGACATCGACGCCATCACCGGCTTCTCCTTCACCTCGCTGCTCAACCTGGAGGCGCGCGGCGTGAAGACGGAAGACGTGGTCATCCTGCCCTACGCCGACCACGGCGTGAAGCTCTACGGCAACGTCATCGTCGCCTCGCCCAAGCTCATCGCCGAGAACCCCGGCGCGGTGAAGTCCTTCCTGACCGCCTTCGCCAAGGGCGCCAAGGAAGTGATGGCCAACCCGGCCGGCGCCATCGACACCGTGAAGGCGCGCGACGGCATCATCAACGTGCCCCTGGAAACGCGCCGCCTGGCCCTGGCCATCGACGCCGTGGTCGCCAGCCCCGACGCGCGCAAGGAAGGCTTCGGCCAGGTCGTGCCGGGCCGCCTGGCCCTGATGGCCTCTCAGGTGTCCGACGCCTACGGCACCAAGACCCGCGTCGACCCCGCCAAGATCTGGAACGGCTCCATGCTGCCGACCAAGGCCGAGCTCGACATCCTGCCGCCGGCCAAGAAATAAGACCCTCGCTCAGCACAGGGCCAGCCACCACCGCGCGGCTGGCCTTTTTTTCGAAGAAAGCCGTCCATGTCGACCACCGCCCCAGCGAGCGACGCCCCCTTTGTCGATTTCGACCAGGTCTGGCTCGCCTACAACGAAGAGTTGCTCGCCAAGAACGTCTTCGCCGTCGAGGACATCAACCTCAAGGTGAAACAGGGCGAGTTCATCGCCATCGTCGGCCCCTCGGGCTGTGGCAAGTCAACCTTCATGAAGCTCACCACGGGCCTGAAGATGCCCAGCATGGGCAAGATCCGCATCGACGGCCAACCCGTGACCGGCCCGCTCAAGATCTCGGGCATGGCCTTCCAGGCGCCCTCACTGCTGCCCTGGCGCACCACGCTCGACAACGTGCTGCTGCCGCTGGAAATCGTCGAACCCTTCCGCCACCAGTTCAAGGACCGTCGCAAGGAATTCGAGGAACGCGCGCACAAGCTGCTGGAGAGCGTGGGCCTGGGCGGCATGGGCAAGAAGTTTCCCTGGGAGCTGTCAGGCGGCATGCAGCAACGCGCCAGCATCTGCCGCGCGCTCATCCACGAACCCAAGATGCTGCTGCTCGACGAGCCCTTCGGCGCGCTCGACGCCTTCACCCGCGAAGAACTGTGGTGCACCCTGCGCGACCTGTGGGAAGCGCAGCGCTTCAACGTCATCCTCGTCACGCACGACCTGCGCGAGTCGGTCTTCCTGGCCGACACCGTCTACTGCATGAGCAAGAGCCCGGGGCGCTTCGTCGTCAAGCGCGAGATCGAGATCCCGCGCACGCGCGAGCTCGATGTGACCTACACCAAGGGCTTCACCGACATCGTCCATGAACTTCGTGGGCACATCGGCGCCATGCGCAAGAGCGGCGCCGTCATCAACCAGTGAGCGCTCCATGTCCATGACGAGCAAACAACGCAAGAACATCGAGCGCTTTTCTCCGCTGCTGCTGCTGATCGCGATCATCGTGGTCTGGGAAGTGATCACCGCCGGCTTCGGCGTGTCCGAGTTCATCTTTCCCAGCCCCTCGCGCATCTGGGAACAGACGCTGGAGCACAAGACCACCATCCTGGGCCACGCCTGGCGCACCTACTGGGTCACCATGGCCGGCTTCGGCCTGGCCATCGTGGTGGGCGTGCTGTTGGGCTTCCTCATCGGCAGTTCGCGCCTGGCCTATGCGGCCGTCTACCCGCTGATGACCGCCTTCAACGCCCTGCCCAAGGCCGCCTTCGTGCCCATCCTGGTGGTGTGGTTCGGCATCGGCGTGGGCCCGGCCATCCTCACGGCCTTCCTCATCTCGTTCTTCCCCATCATGGTCAACATCGCCACCGGTCTGGCCACGCTGGAGCCCGAGCTGGAAGACGTGCTGCGCGTGCTGGGTGCCAAGCGCTGGGACGTGCTCACCAAGGTCGGCCTGCCGCGCTCCATGCCCTACTTCTTCGGCTCGCTCAAGGTCGCCATCACGCTGGCTTTCGTGGGCACCACCGTCTCGGAGATGACGGCCTCCAACGAAGGCATCGGCTACCTGCTGATCTCCGCCGGCTCGTCCATGCAGATGGGCCTGGCCTTCAGCGGCCTGCTGGTGGTGGGCGTGATGGCCATGGCGATGTACGAGCTGTTCAGCTTCGTGGAAAAGCACACCACCGGCTGGGCGCACCGGGGTTCCCAGAACGCATGACCGACGAGCAGATCGCGCGCCATCTGCGCCGCGCCAACGACGTGGCGCGGCGCGCCGCCGGCATGGGCCGCCACCCCTTCGGCGCGCTGCTGGTGGCGCCCGACGGCGAGACCGTGCTCGCCGAGCAGGGCAACATCGACACGGTGAACCACGCCGAGTCCACGCTCGCCCGGCACGCGGCCAGCACCTGGCCGGGCGCCTACCTGCGCGACTGCACGCTGGTGACGACCTTCGAGCCCTGCGCCATGTGTGCGGGCACGGTGTACTGGGCCGGCATCGGGCGCGTGGTGTACGGGGCGAGTGAAGAGGCACTGCTCGCGCTCACGGGTGACCACGAAGAGAACCCCACGCTCTCGCTGCCGTGTCGCGAGGTGTTCGCGCGCGGGCAAAAGCCGGTCGAGGTGATCGGCCCGGTCGACGCGCTGGTGGATGAGATGGTGGCGCCGCACCGGGGGTTCTGGACGGCACGCTGATTCGAGGACGCCCGTCCAGCGACGTGAACCGAGTCAGGCGACGGGGTTACGCAGGTGCTCAGAATCTCGTCCGTCCGGACGGGACGCAACACCGGGACCCCAGCGACATGATCTCCTCCCAGACCACGTCATTGACACGCGGCCACTACGCGTCCGGAGACAAACGCCCCAGAGAAAGTGGCGACGACCCGATCAAGAGCATTGGCCCGCAGCTTGACAGCACGGAGTCCGGTCGGGCGGTTCCCGAATGGCCTTCAGAAGTGGTCCAGTACCTGGTTACGCTACTTCTGGTCTCTGTCAAAGAATCCACCGATGCGGAGTCCACGCAGAAGATGCGCGTCAATCTTCTGAGCATCGCGCGCCTGTCGCTGGTCAACACGCGTTGGCGACACGCGCTGTCCGGCACCATGGACGCCCATTGCGCCAGCTACGCGCGCCTATTCGTCCTCGAGCACCACGAGACGCGCTCATTCCCCATTGAGTCCGGCGAAGACGACCGACCTCAGCAACCCATGCCGGCGGTATTCGAAGGCATGGAGGCTCAACACCTCGCCTCGGCTGTCCGCAATCTGCTGCAGCACCTGTTGCACACCGATCGATCGCACTTTGTCGGCGCCATGGTGGTGCGCGCCCTGTTGCAGGCGGCGTCCAAGCTCGCTCGCACGCCAGGCGTTCCCGAGGATGAGCTTGATGGCATGCGACGACTGCCACTGACCGTCCTGGCCTTCGCGTTTCAGCAAGGACTGTCCAGCGATCCACGGAGGTTCAATGACATCGTCTTGCTGCTGATGACACATTGGAACCACTATCCCATCGATGTTCAGGTGCGCGTGAACGAGGATCTGCAGTCGCTCGACAGGATTGGCCACGCAACGAACGAATACGTCAACAATGTGTGGCGAGAGACCTTGACGACCGAAACCCTCGAAGCCGCCAAGGTTCGCTGCAAGCGCCTGGACGATCTCAACAAGCGCTCCACGCGAGACGCCAGAGGCGCGCGCTTGTATGCCCTCATGGAGATGACATCCCCGCCCTGGTACCCAAGTTCGCCGACCCGCGTCCTGACACTATCGTGGATCGCCCGCCATTGGGACAGCCTCACCTGCCTGGACAATCGAGTGCAACAGCGCCAAGCCGAACTCGAAGCCAAAGTGCTCGAACTTTTCAACGAAGTCGCCCGAGGCACTCCGGCGCGCTCCCATGCGCAATGGCTTGCCGAGGCCTTCCCTGCGCCATTGCGAAAGCTCGTGCTCGAGCGGATGAACAACGAATCGCGCAAGACGCTGCTACTCGGCAGTGAGCACGAGGCCGATACCTGAAGACTCAGGCCGTCAGCGGTGCACCTCCGCCTCCCCCGCCGCCGCCAGCATCGCCATCAAGCGTCGCCTGATCAGGATCCCCGGCCGGTCCGACTCCATCGAAAACTCCACCCCGCGCCGACGCAGGTCCACCACCGCATCGGCGTCGGTGCTCTCCAGGATGTCCTTGTCCTCGCGCGTGATCTCCGCGTCGAAGTCGATCAGCATCTGCGCCGGGCAGTCTTCCTCCGTGTCGTTGCGGAACAGCCATTGGCACAACTGGATGCGCCCATCGTCGATGGGCGTGAAGCAATTGATGATGACGTGGCGCACGCCGCTGGGGTACTCGATGTCGAGCCGGCGTGAAAACGGCTGCATGTAGGCGTTGCGCATGTGGCGCTGCGTGATCGGATCGGTCACGCCGCTGATGCGCTGAAAGCGCTTCGGGTTCGCGGCGTCGATCACCGTCTCCGCGTAGAACCCCTGATCGTTTTCGATGAGCTCGTACTTGCTGGGCTTGGGCTGCGCCGCCACGCCAAAGGTGGCGCGGTGCACGAAGCTGAAGTGCGAGTTGTCGAACGAGTTTTCCAGCGCGCGCACCGGGCTGGTCTGCCAGGTCTCGTAGAACTGGAAGATGGTGCGCCAACCCGGTGCACCGAACTCGGGCATCTCGGGGATGTCGGCCTCGGGTTCCTCCAGCGCCACCCAGGCGTAGCCATGGCGCGCCACGCAGCGGTAGGCCGGTGTGCCGTAGTCCTTGGGGATCTCGCGGTCGGCCCCGTACTGCGGAATCTCGACCACGCGGCCTTCGCGGTTGTAGACCCAGCCGTGGTAGCCACACTGGATGTTGCCGTTCTTGCACCAGCCCTTGCTGAGCTTGGCCGTGCGGTGGCAGCAGCGGTCCTTGAGTGCGGCGGGCTCGCCGTGTTCGTCGAGAAAGAGAACGATGTTCTCGCCGAGCAGCGTGAACGGTTGGGGTCCGTCCTTCAGTTCCGTCAGCGGGATGACGGCGTGCCAGTGGCGGCGGAAGACGGCTTGCTGGGTGACGAGCATGGAAGCACTCCTGGGGGAAACGGCTTGGACTTGAACGTGGGGGCTCAAGAGCAATTTCCTGCTCGCGTGACGCGGGCTGAACGCTTCTACTCTGAGCCCGAACTGTAGCAAGACACAGGCCATTGCTGGCGCGCAACACGCGCACCGCGGCGGTGCAGGCAACGGCGCCGTGGGCTGGCACGGCTCGTGCAAGCCCGCTCGGCAGGAGTAGAAGCGTTCAGCGGGTCGCCCCACGCACCCGCCCGGAAATTGCTCTGTAGCCCCCGCTGCGCGCAGCGGGTTGCCAACAGCTTTGCCGGAGAACCGCCATGCAGCGCCGCCGCTTCCTCGCCCAGTCCCTCGCCTCCACTGCCGCGCTCGCGGCACCCGCCGTGTGGGCGCAGGGCGCCCCCAAGCCCACCCCCATCAAGTTCACGCTGGACTTCCGCGTCACGGGCCAGACATCGCCCTTCTTCCTCGCGCAGCAGCGCGGCCACTACGCGGCCGAGGGCCTGGACGTGAGCATCGACGTGGGCTCGGGCTCGGTGGCGTCCATCACACGCATCGTCAGCGGCGCCTATCAGATGGGCCTGGGCGACATCAGCTCGCTCATCGAGTTTCAGGCGGCCAACGGCGGCACGCCCGCGGTACAGGCCGTGTACCAGTACTACAACCGCGCGCCCTTCGCCATCATCGGCCGCAAGGACCGCGGCGTCACCAGCGACTTCAAGAGCCTGCAGGGCAAGAAGGTAGCGGCGGCAGCGGTTGAATCCACACGCCGCGCCTGGCCGATGGTGGCGCGCCAGTTGCGCGTGGGCGAGGACTTCTTCCAGTGGTCCACCACCGACTTCTCCGCACGCGACAACGTGATGGTGCGCGGCGACGTCGACGCCGCCACCTACTTCCACGACTCCGCCGTCTCGCTGTTCGCGCGCATGAAGCCCGAAGAGCTGTCGGTGCTGAAGTACACCGATGCGGGCGTGAACCTGTACGGCAACGCCATCCTGGCCAGCAACGCCATGATCACGCAGAACCCCGCGGCCGTGAGCGCCTTCCTGCGCGCCACCAACCGCGCCATTCAGGAAAGCTTCGCCGACCCGGTGGCCGCCATCGCGGCCACCAAGGTGCGCGAGCCCATCCTCAACGAGGCCGTGGAGCTGGAGCGTTGGCGCATCACGCGCGAGTACGTGGCCGCCGCCGACACGCGCGGCCACGGCCTGGGCGACGTGCTCAAGCGCACGCTGGAGCAACAGGTAGACGAGGTCAGCGAGGTCTTCAAGCTCAAGATGCGCCCCAGCGTGGAAGGCATCTTCCACCGCGGCTTCCTGCCCTCGCTGGACGCGCGGACGATCAAGGCATGAGCGTTGATCTGCTCGACGAAGTCGCGCTCGACGAACGCGACGGCCGCTACCTGCGCCAGGCCATCGCCTGGTCGCGCGTGGCGCGCGACCGCGGCAACCGGCCCTTTGGCGCGGTCGTCATCGCCGACGACGGCCGCGTGCTCGCCGAGGCGTACTGCAACACCACGGAAACCGGCGACTGCACCGGCCACGCCGAAACCAACGCCGTGCGCCAGCTCGGCCAGCGCGTCGACCGCGAGACGCTCGCGCGCGCCACGCTCTATTCCTCCGCCGAACCCTGCGTCATGTGCGCCGGCGCCATCTTCTGGAGCGCGATCGGCCGCGTGGTCTACGGCATCGACGCGGTGCGCCTGCGCGTGTTCCGTGGCGAACGCGCCGAGCAACGCGACGCCGAGCTGTCCTGCCGCGACGTTTTCGCCGCCTCACCGCACGCCATCGATTGCATCGGACCCGCGCTGATCGACGAATCCAGCGAAGCGCACGAAGGCTTCTGGAAAGCCTGAACCCCATCCCTGAACCCCACCCACCAGGAGCCTCCATGAAACGCCGTGCCCTCCTCCACTCCGCCGCCGCCGCGTCCTTGCTCGGCGCCACGCCCTTCCTGCGCGCGCAAGGCAGCCTGCAGCGCTTCAAGTTCAACCTCGGCTGGAAAGTGGAAGCGTCCGGCGCGGGCTTCGTGCTCGCGGCGCAGCGCGGCTACTACCGCCAGGCCGGTCTCGACGTAGCGGTGGACACCGGCAACGGCTCGGCCGCCGCCATCAGCCTGGTGGCCACCGGTGCGTACGACGCCGCCTCGGCCGACCTCGGCACCATGATCGAGTTCAACACCAACAACCCCGCCAACAAGCTCTCGGCGGTGGCCATCCAGTACGACCTCAACCCCAACGCGGTGATCGTGCGCAAGGACGGCCCGATCCGCAGCGCCGCCGACCTGGCCGGCCGAACCATCGTGGGCCAACCCTTCAACGCCTCGCGCAAAATGTTCCCCGTGCTGGCCAAGGCACAGGGCTTCGACGGCAGTGGCGTCAAGTGGGAGAACGTCGCGCCCGATATCGGCTACACGCGCTTCGTCAAGGGCGACTTCGACGCCCTGGCCATCTTCTACTTCACCGGCCTGCTCAACCTCAAATCGCGCGGCATGGGCGCTGACCAGTTGCGCGCCTTCCGCTACAGCGAGCTGGGCGTCAACTCCTACGGCAACGGCATCGTCGCCGCGCCCAAACCCATGGCCGAATCGCCCGAGGCCATGCGCGCCTTCGTCAAGGCCAGCACACAGGGTTGGATCGAGGCCATCGCCGACCCGCGCGCCGCCGCGTCCGCGCTCAAGGCGCGCGACCCGCTGCTCGACGAAGCCATCGAACTCGAGCGCCTGCAACTCATCATCGACACCACCATGGACACGCCCGCCACCCGCCGCGACGGCTGGGGCGCGGCCACCACGCCGCGCCTGCAGGCCACCATCGACGAGACCGTGGCGGCCTTCGGCCTGGCCAGCCGCCTGGCCATCGCCGACATGTGGACCGACCGCTTCCTGCCCGCGCCGGCCGATCGCCGGCTCAAGGCCTGATCGCCGGAGGCGCGCCATGGGCATTCCCGTCATCGACCTGAGCGGCGCCGGCACACCCGGCAGCCCACGAACCGCCGAGGTGGCGCGCGCCTTGCGCGAGGCCTGCACCACCTCGGGCTTCTTCTACCTCGTGGGCCACGGCGTGCCCGACGAGCAGGTGCGCGCGCAGTTCGAGCTCACGCGCCAGCTCTTCGAATTGCCGCCCGAGCGGCGCGAGGCGCTCTCGGTGCGGCACTCGCCCTCCATGCGCGGCTTCGAGACCCTGGGCGAACAGACCCTGGACGCCGAGGCCCGGCCCGACATGAAGGAGAGCTTCTACTGCGGCATGGCCTACCCCGACGACCACCCCTACGTGCGCGCGGGCTACCAGGGCTACGGCCACAACCAGTGGCCGGCCGAACTGCCGCACGCCCCGGCCCAGTGCGAGGCCTACATCCAGACCATGCTGGCCCTGTGCCGGCGGCTGATGCAGTTGCTGGCCGTCTCGCTCGGCCTGGACGAACACCACTTCGACGGCAGCGACGCCAACCCCCTCGTCACCCTGCGCATGCTGCGCTACCCGCCGCACCCGGCCGACGCCGACGAGCGCAGCTTCGGCGCCGGCGCACACACCGATTGGGGCGCCATCACCGTGCTCGCGCAGGACGCGCACGGTGGCCTGGAGGTGCGGATGCCCGACGGCCAATGGGTGGCGGCCACGCCGCTGGCCGGCAGCTTCGTCATCAACCTCGGCGACATGATCCCGCGCTGGACCAACGACCTCTACCGCTCCAACCCGCACCGCGTGCGCAACCTGCACTCGGGCGGCCGGGCGCGTTACTCCGTCCCCTTCTTCTACGACCCCGACTACCTCACGCGCATCGAGCCCTTGCCCGGCACCGTGCCCGAAGGCGAGGTCCCGCGCCACGAACCCTGCACCGCCGGTGAACACCTGCGCGACATGTACCTCAAGACCTATGGTCTGAAAGCGGCGGCATGAAACTCGTCTACAGCCTGTTCTGCCGCGATGTCGAGGCCCAGCTCGCCTTCTACCAGGGCCTGTTCAAGCTGCCCGAGGCCACGCACAGCCGCTCGCCCATCTTCCGTGGGTTGCTGGGGCCGGGCTTCCTGCTCGGCCTGCACGCGCCGCCCGCCTACGGCCTGCTCGGTCTCGCCGGGCGCGCGGGCGAAGCGCGCAACGCGCCGGTCACCTCCTACGCCACCTTCGAGCTGCCCACACCAGCCGACGTCGACCGCCTGGCGCGACTCGCCAGCGCATTGGGTGGCCGCGTGGTGCAAGGCCCCTTCCCCACCTACTACGGCCAATGGCAGGCCGTGCTGGCCGACCCGGAAGGCCACGTGCTGCGCCTGGCCTGCACGCGGCTGCCCGAGGGGGTGAGCGCGCCGGTACTCGACTGGAGCGACCCTACACTCGCCGCATGCCCTGGCACGCCACCCTCGACCTGAGCTACCGCCGCGACGGCGAACGCACCACGCTGCAGCACCGCCACAACGGCCCGCTGCGCATCCTCAAGAGCCTGTACCCCGAAGGCGCGGGCATCTGCCACAACGTGGTCGTGCACCCGCCAGGCGGGCTGGTGGGCGGCGACACGCTCGACATCTCCGTGCGGGCAGAGCCCGGCGCGCACGCCCTCATCAGCACGCCCGGCGCCACGCGCTTCTACCGCAGCGACGGCGCCGAGGCCGCGCAGCATGTGCGCCTGAGCGTGGCCGAGGGTGCTCGCCTGGAATGGCTGCCGCTGGAGACCATCGCCTACCCCGACTGCCGGGCGCGCAACGCGCTGACGATGGACATCGAACCCGGCGGCGAATGCCTGGGCTGGGACGTCTGCGCCCTCGGCCTGCCCGCTGCCGGCCAGGCCTTCACCCAAGGAACGCTGCTGCAGGAAGTGCAGTGGCCCGGCGTGTGGCTGGAACGCGCGCGCATTGATGCGGCCGACACGCGCTTGCTCAACAGCCCGCTGGGCCTGGCCGGGCAGCGGGCCATGGGCACGCTGTGGCTCGCGCAAGGCACGGCCTGGCACGACGCCCGGCGCGAGGCCTTGCTCGACACGGTGCGCGCCGCGCTGGCCGGCACCGCGCCCGAGGTGCAGGCGGGCGCCACCAGTCCCGAGGCGCGTCTGCTCGTGGTGCGTGCGCTCGCGCCGCAGGTCGAACCGCTCATGGCCGCGCTGCAGCGCGTGTGGGCGGCACTGCGCGAACAGGCCTGGGGGCTGGGGCACACGGCACCGCGCATCTGGCGGGTGTGAACGCGCGGGCAGCGCCGTGCCTCGGGCGTTGCCCGAAGGCATGAAGCCGGTTGACCGGAACCGGCCGATGGCGGGTATGCACTCATGGCGGCTTTGCGCGGCTGCCGCCGCGTCTCCTCCGCCATCGGTGTGCCATGCAAAAAAATCAAGTCCACTCCAAACACTCCCCCTTCCTGAGTTCGACGAGCTTCCTGCGGTACGACCGGCGCGCCCCGGAAAAAAAAGAGCCCTCCGCGGAGAACGCGACCGAGCTCGAGGAGGCGCAAGCCTCGCTGGACAGGGAAGCCCCTGATCTGCCAGCGGACCTGGACGCCATCGTGCTCACGCACTGGGCTGAACCCAACACCCCGACCCAACGAAGCCCGCTGGTCGACCACCTGCTGGCCAAGGTACCTGAGGTTCGCACCCAGAAAGACCTGGACGCGTTCGTGCAGACGGCACTCGAGTTCAAGCAGCGCCCGGGCATGGGCGAGTTGGTGGAACGGCTTGTCCAGCACGCCGAAAACCAGTCACTGATCCTGTCGGGCGCCATACGCTCCCTGCCGGGCGACATGCGCTCCCTGGCGATCGCCACACTGGAACGCGCCTATCCCAACCCCTATTCCGAACACCGTCTGCTGAGTCTGGGCGACCGCTGGGGAACCAACCCGCGCCAGTACATGGAGGCCTTGCTGAAACCGCTGCGCGACAACCAGAAACGGCCCTGGCCCGGTCAGAATTTGCCCGCCGGCTACCTGCCCCCCGGCCTCCTGAGCGCCCTCACACACCTGGAGAAGCCTCTGCAGGAGGCGTCCATCAATCAGCTAAAGGACATGCTGGACTTGCTGGTCACCCAATGCCCGGAAGAGGCCATCCAGGTGGCCCTGCTACCCAGCCTGCTGAAGGGCATCGTGTCGCGCTTTGAACAAAGGGCCCGCACGGGTGCACCGACCCTTGTGCTGGAGCCAGCGGACGAAAGCCGCGACAAAGCGGCACGGATCCATGGGCTGTTGCTCTGGCTGTGCGAACCCGCCCACCTCGCCGCCAATGCGCCCTGCTTCATCGATGGCCATCTGCTGCAGCTCAAAAACAGGTACGCCGTAGAGTCCAGCGAGCCAACAAGACAGAAGCAAGCGGCCGAGCATTGCCTGGCCGGCCTGCGCGCATTGTTGCCGCACGTGGAGTCAATGGAGGAACTGGCAAAGATCGAGGCCCTGGCCCGATCACTGCCCCCTGGCATCGACGCAAGCGACTACATGATGGACGTGATCTGGACGGAGATTCGTTGGGCACTTGGCCTACCGGATGAGTCCGACGATCACCATCCCACGGTCAATCAGCTCTCGAACCTGCTTCGCATCCTGTTGGTGGCACCCACGGCTGCGGCCTGGTTGAACACGCTGGAGTTCCGCCATGCCAAGTACCCGGTGTCGGATTGGGTGACCCAGGTCTTGAAGCGCATGACGCTCACCGAGTGGCTCAGCAGCAGCAAGACCTTGATGGCAGCCATAGACCGCCAGGCTGACTCAGCCTGCAATGCCTGCGCGCAAAACGGCCATGAACGCGAGCTGGTGAAACAACTGGCCGCCATCGTGGAAGGCCTGTCGGTGCCGGCCCGGCAAGCGGTGTGCGACTCGCTGTGCCAAAACATGGGCGTCCCGTGCATCACACTCACCGGCGCCCCATCCAACGGCCTTGACCCCAACGGCTTCAACGGCGCCATCCCGATCGCCAACCCGACGCAAGACCAGGGGCTGAGCTTCTCCAGCGAAGCGATGCGACTCCATTGGGCCTTGCGCCAGACAAGAACCGACCGACAGGTCACGTACATCGAGGACTACGTGACACGGTTGATCAACGGACAACACGACTACGACAAAAAGAAGCTGCTGCGGCAAGACTTGCTGACCGCCATCAAAGAGCACATCACCTACCTCCAACAGCAACTCCTTGTCCACAAGGGAATGCATTTCGTATTAGAAGAAAACTTCGACAAAGACGGCAATTTCTTCTACGCGATAAGAGTGCTCAGGAGTGCGACGACGGATCTGTACGGCCAATAAGCCACGCCCCACCTCTGCAACCGCAGATCAGCGCGCTCCTTGCCCCGCTTTTCTCCGCATTCCCGCGCCGGCCCTCCGGCAGAATGCCCACACGGCCCACTGCGGACCGTGCCCCTTCATGCTCGTCGCCGACAACCCCCTGCACACCGCCGCCGCCCTCGTCATCGAGGGCAACGCGCAGTCGCGCGCGATCATCGTGTCGCAATTGCGCGACCTGGGCGTGGGCAACGTTGCCCAGTGCGCGCGCGTGCACGACGCCCGCCGCCGCCTGGAGGCCCAGCACTACGACGTGGTCGTCTGCGAACAAAGCTTCGACAAGGAAAGCTACTCCGGCCAGGAACTGCTGGACGACCTGCGCCGCCACCAGATCCTGCCCTTCCACACGGTGTTCATGATGCTCACCGCCGAGGCCACCTACAGCAAGGTGGCCGAAGCGGCCGAATCCGCGCTGGACGCCTACCTGCTCAAGCCGCACACCGCCGCGAGCCTGGGCGAGCGCATCCAGCTCGCGCGCCAGCGCAAGAAGGTGCTGCACGCCATCTTCAGCGCCATCGACGCGCAGGACTTCGACCACGCCACCGCCCTGTGCCTGGCGCGCTTCGAGACCCGGCAGGACTACTGGCTGTACGCCGCCCGCATCGGTGCCGAACTGCTGCTGCGTGCCGGCCACATCGGCGAGGCACAGCGCCTGTACGAGGCGGTGATCGAAGCCAAGACCCTGCCCTGGGCCCGCCTGGGCGTGGCGCGCGCGCAGCTCGAATCCGGCGTGCCGGCCAAGGCCGTCACCACCATCGAAAGCCTGCTGGCGGACGACGACAGCTACGCCGACGCCTACGACGTGATGGGCCGCGCGCAGTTCGAGCTGGGGCAGTTCGATCAGGCCCTGTCCACCTACGCCATGGCCACGCGCCTGACGCCGCATTCGGTGAGCCGCCTGCTCAAGCACGGCATGCTGGCCTTCTACGGCGGTGACCGTGGCGAAGGCGTGGCCCTGCTGGACCGCGCCGCGCGCCTGGGCGTGGACTCCAAACTGTTCGACCCGCAGGCCTTGGTGCTGCTGGCCTTGGCGCGCTTCGACAACAACGACACGCGTGGTCTGCAGCGCTGCGTGGACCAGCTCGCGCGCACGGCAGACCGCAGCTTCGAGCCCGAGCGCCCACGCCGCCTGCATGAAGTGGCCGCCGCCATCAACAATCTGCACAACAAGGTGAACGCGGCGGCGCTGGACACCACGGTGCGGCTCATGCGCGAGGTGCTCTCGCCCGGCTTCGACACCGAAAGCGCGTGCAACCTCGTCACGCTGATGGTGCGCATGGCGCAGCGCGGCGCCACGCCGCCCGACGCCGAGACCGCCATCACCGCCATCGCCCTGCGCTTCGGCACCAGCCGCGCGATGAGCGAGCTGCTGGCCTGCGCCGCCAAAGGCAACGAGCCCTGGGCCGAAACCCTGCGCCAGGGGCACGCGCGCGTGCTCGGCCTGTCCGAACAGGCCATGCGCCTGAGCCTCAAGGGCGACCCCACCGGCACCGTGGAGCAGTTGCTCACCGAGGCCGAGCGCACGCGCAACGCCAAACTCATCGAATCGGCGCACCAGGTGCTGCAGCGGCACGCCGAACGCATCGCCACTAGGGAAACGCTTCAGCAGCGCGTGGACGCCATGCGCCAGAGCTACCGCGCGCGCCCGCTGCGGCTGGGCGACCACACCGGTGTGACGCCGGGCGGGGTGGCGCTGCCGGCGGGGTATCGGGCGCCGGAGCGCGTGGGCCTGCTGGACGCGCGCCCGGTGGACTGAGCCGGTGGGGGAACTCCGAGGGAGATCTGGTGACTGAGGCCCTCCCCTCTGGAGCCACCATGAACCGCACGACACCCGTATCCCAAACCCTATCCCTCGCCTTGCCCCGCACCGGGTTCAACGACCTGCATGCGGACGCCCAGTCGCAGGTCATCGAGCACGCGGCGGCGGATCCCTCCAGAGCCACCACCGTCGAAGACGCCTGGACCATCGCGCGCTTCAATGCCGGCCTTTGCACCGTCAGCAAGCAGTTTCAGGAACGCATCCAACCCTACGTTCACCTGTCCTGCTTCTACACGCTTGCACTCATCGGCTGCAAAGAGCCGACTTCCAAAAGACGCTTCCCGGTGAAGATGGATCTGATCAAAACAGCCCCCCGGATCCTGTTTCAGCGCCTGGAGAAGATGCCGGACCGCAAATGGCCATTGACACCCGTGCAACGGCTTCAGGTGTGGGTGGATGCACACATGGGCCTTGCTACGCCAGAAGATTTCGAAACTTGTCTCGGCCCATTGATGGGCCTTGTGAAAGCCGCGACCGCAGCGCCCAAGGCGCAATTGCCGTATCGCACCATCCCGACCCTGATGGCGATGTTTCTATGTCGGTCCTTGACGAACCCGCAGGAGGGCAACACCTGGCACTTGAGCGCGGTGCATCGGCTCATGGACGCATTGCGCGAGGTCCATGATGAAAACATCGCCGTTCCGGCACTGCTCCAGTTCGTGGTGATCGCCATGGTCTACGAACACATGGGCCGTCCGTTCATCAGGTTTCACGTTGGAAACAGCCAAGTGACGCTCACCACCCAAATGGTCCTCGATGCCTTGCGGAAGCATCTCGACTATCACAACGACAGCGATGTCGGCCTGCGCGCCGTGGCCGCGGTGCTTGCGGCCACGGCGCGCAGGCCCCAGCGGACGCGAACACCATCAACATTGCCCTGAACTGCCTGGAAACGCTCGACCATCCTCTGATCGGTGTCTGGGCCGCGACGCTGAACAAGCTGGAGGGTCTCGAACTGCCGCACGAGTCCCGGCAACGCCTTGATCGATGCGTTCAAAAGGCCGAGCAGAACGGCTGCGCACGGGGCTCTGCACCGCCTGGCGAGCTGTTGATCAAGTGGGTCTGGGCGAACTCGCCCAGTTGAACCGGGATACTAGGCCATCACCACCGCGATGAACGCCAGCATGAACATCTGCAGCACGGCCATCAGCGGCAGCACGAGCGGCATGATGGGCGTCACCTCGTCGAGGATGTCCTGCGCGAACTCGTCGGTGTATTCCTTGAGCTCGGGATCGGAATAGTCCTTGGGGTGCTCGGCCAGGGCCTGGTCGGGCGGTGGGTACTTGTGCGTCATGGCAGGGCCCTCACGACAGTTGATGGGCATTGCGCGCGGCAAGCGGCGTTCCTGCACGAACGTCCAGGGCCCGCGCGCCGCGCAGACCGAGACATGACCATGTTGCGCCCCATTCCAGGGGCATGGCGGAGAAACCCCGCCAGCGGCGCGGTCGGGTGTGGCTGGCTTCAGATCGCCACGAGTTGCCGCACGCCCTTCTCCTGCATCTCGCTGCCCGGCCCGCTGGCGATGACCTCGCCGCGCTCCATCACCAGGTAGCGGTCGGCCAAGGCTTCGGCAAAGTCGTAGTACTGCTCCACCAGCACGATGGCCATGGGCTCGCCGTCCAGGCCCTGCGTGGCTAGTTGGCGGATCACGCGGCCGATGTCCTTGATGATGTTGGGCTGGATGCCTTCGGTGGGCTCGTCCAGGATCAGCAGCTTGGGCTTGCTGGCCAGGGCGCGCGCGATGGCCAGTTGCTGCTGCTGCCCGCCCGACAGGTCCCCGCCGCGACGGCCCAGCATCTGCTTGAGCACGGGGAACAGTTCGAACAGTTGCGGCGGCACCGGCGTGCCCAGCGGGCGCGTGGCCAGGCCCATCTGCAGGTTCTCCTGCACCGTCAGCCGCGCGAAGATCTCGCGGCCCTGCGGCACGTAGCCCATGCCCAGGTGGGCCCGCACATAGGGCGGCGCGTGGCGAACGGACTGGCCGTCGAACACCACATCGCCGGCCTTGGTGGGCACCAGCCCCATCAGGCACTTGAGCAGCGTGGTCTTGCCCACGCCGTTGCGGCCCAGTACCACGCTCACCTCGCCCGCTCGGGCCTGCAGGCTCACGCCGCGCAGGATGTGGCTGCCGCCGTAGTACTGGTGAATGTCCCTGACTTCAAGCATGTCCAGTCCTTCAGCGGCCCAGGTAAACCTCGATCACGCGCTCGTCGGCCTGCACCTCGTCGAGCGTGCCTTCTGCCAGCACCGCGCCATCGCACAGCACCGTCACCTTCTCGGCGATGGTGCGGATGAAGGCCATGTCGTGCTCCACCACCATCAGCGAGTGGTGGCCCTTGAGCGAGAGGAAGAGTTGCGCCGTGCGCTCGGTCTCCTCGTCCGTCATGCCGGCCACGGGCTCGTCCAGCAGCAGCAGCTTGGGGTCCTGCATCAGCAGCATGCCGATCTCCAGCCACTGCTTCTGGCCGTGGCTCAGCTCACCCGCGCGGCGCGCCACGTGTTCGGCCAGGTGGATGGTGGTGAGCACCTCGGCCAGGCGGTCGCGCTGCTCGCCGTTGGGCTGGAAGTGCATGGACGGCCACACGCGCTTGTTCGTCGCCAGCGCGAGCTCCAGGTTCTCGTAGACGCTGAGCTGCTCGAACACCGTGGGCTTCTGGAACTTGCGGCCGATACCCAGTGCGGCGATCTCGGCCTCGCGGTGGCGCAGCAGGTCGATGGTGGAGCCGAAGTACACCGTGCCTTTGTCGGGCCGAGTCTTGCCGGTGATGATGTCCATCATCGTGGTCTTGCCCGCGCCGTTGGGGCCGATGATGCAGCGCAGCTCGCCGGGCGCGATATCCAGCGACAGGCCGTTGATGGCCTTGAAGCCGTCGAAGGCGACGTGCACGTCTTCCAGATAGAGGATGCGGCCGTGCGTGACATCGACCTCGCCGGCCACCACAGGCCGCGAGTAACCCGCCCTTCGCCCGCCCGATGCGGTGTTGCCCGAGGGCAGGAGGCCCGCGAACTTCTGCATGCGCTCCGCGCCGGCCTGCATGAGATCCGGTGTCATGCCTTGCCTCCGCGCATCAGTTTCTTCACCAGCCCCACCACGCCTTGCGGCATGAACAGCGTGACGACGATGAACAGGCCACCGAGCACGTAGAGCCAGAACTCGGGAAAGGTCACGGTGAGCCAGCTCTTGGCGCCGTTGACGAGGAAGGCGCCGACGATGGGGCCGATCAGTGTGCCGCGCCCGCCCACGGCCGCCCAGATGGCGATCTCGATGCTGTTGGCTGGCGTCATCTCGCTCGGGTTGATGATGCCCACCTGCGGCACGTACAGGGCGCCCGCGATGCCGCACATCACGGCCGAGATCGTCCAGATGCTGAGCTTGTAGGGCAGCGGGTCGTAACCGCAGAACATGGTGCGGTTTTCCGCATCGCGGATGGCCTGCAGCACGCGGCCGTACTTGCTGCGCACCAGCCAGCGCGCCATCAGGAAAAAGCCCAGCAGCGTCAGCCCCGTCAGCACGAACAGGAACATGCGCATGGGCGGCGTGGCGATGGCGATGCCCAGGATGCGCTTGAAGTCGGTGAAGCCGTTGTTGCCGCCGAAGCCCGTCTCGTTGCGGAAAAACAGCAGCAGCGCGGCGTAGGTGAGCGCCTGCGTGATGATGGAGAAGTACACGCCCTTGATGCGCGATCGGAAAGCGAAGTAGCCGAACACGAAAGCCACGCCGCCGGGCACCAGCACGATGAGCGCGAGCGTGGCGAGGAAGCTGTCGGACAGCGCCCAGTGCCAGGGCAGCTCCTTCCAGTCCAGGAAGACCATGAAGTCCGGCAGATCGCTCTGGTACTGGCCGTCTCGGCCGATCTGGCGCATCAGGTACATGCCCATCATGTAGCCGCCGAGCGCGAA
The DNA here is from genome assembly GCF_000723405.1 of Hydrogenophaga intermedia. Lineage (GTDB taxonomy): Bacteria > Pseudomonadota > Gammaproteobacteria > Burkholderiales > Burkholderiaceae_C > Hydrogenophaga > Hydrogenophaga intermedia. The sequence continues at coordinate 127,926 of NZ_CCAE010000001.1, forward strand.
GAACAGGCCGTGGCCGAGCGAGAGGATGCCGCTGTACCCCCAGATCAGGTCCATGGCCAGGGCACAGATGGCGTAGCACATGATCTTGCCGAGCAGGCTGACCATGTAGTCGCTCAGGTGGAAGGCGCTGCCGGCGGGCACCAGCAGATTGAGCACGGGCGCCAGCGCGCACACGGCCAGCAGCGCGACGAGAAAGGCGCTCCAGCCGGCGCGGGTGAGCAATGGCGCGCGCGGGGGCAGCACCACGGCGCTTGTCGACAGCGGCATCTTGCTCATGCTTCCACGCTGCGCCCCTTGAGGGCAAAGATGCCTTGCGGGCGTTTCTGGATGAACACGATGATGAAGACCAGCACCGCGATCTTGGCGAGCACCGCACCGGCCCAGCCCTCGATGAACTTGTTGAGCAGGCCCAGACCCAGCGCGGCGTACACCGTGCCCATGAGCTGCCCCACGCCGCCCAGCACCACCACCATGAACGAGTCCACGATGTAGGCCTGCCCGAGGTCGGGCCCGACATTGCCGATCTGCGAGAGCGCGCAACCCGCCAGGCCGGCGATGCCCGAGCCCAGCGCGAAGGCCCAGGTGTCGATGCGCGCGGTGTTCACGCCCATGCAGGCGGCGATGGGCCGGTTCTGGGTGACGCCACGCACGAACAGGCCCAGCCGCGTGCGCGCGATGAGCAGCGACACGCCGATGAGCACCGCCGCCGCGAAGGCCAGGATGACCAGCCGGTTCCAGGGCAGGTTCAGGCTGCCGAGCAAGGTGACGCCACCGCTCATCCAGCTCGGGTTCTCCACCGCCACGTTCTGCGCGCCGAACAGGCTGCGCACCATCTGCATCAGCACCAGGGAGATGCCCCAGGTGGCCAGCAGCGTTTCCAGCGGGCGGCCGTAGAGGAAGCGGATCACCGTGCGCTCCATCACCGCACCCACCAGGGCCGAGGCGGCGAAGGCCGCGGGCAGCGCGAACAGCAGGTAGAAGTCGAACCAGTCCGGCAGGTACTGGCGAAAGACGCCCTGCACGAGCCAGGTGGCGTAGGCGCCGATCATGATCAGCTCGCCATGGGCCATGTTGATGACGCCCATGAGCCCGTAGGTGATGGCCAGGCCCAGCGCCGCCAGCAGCAGAATGCTGCCCAGGCTGATGCCGGTGAAGGCCTGGCCCAGGCCGCTGGCCAGGGCAACGCGGCGATCGATGGCCGCGAGTGATGTCGCGAGCGCGGCCTTCACTTGGGCACTCGCTTCGTTCTTCAAACGTTCTTCTATCAGCGGACGCACGATGGGCTGGCGCGCCTCTCCCAGCTTCAGGGCGGCCGCCAGGCGCTGCGCCTCATCCTCGCTGGCGAGCTGCATCGCCGCCTGCGCCAGCTCCAGCGACTGGCGCGCCTGCGGGTCGAGTTCGATCGCGAGGGCCTTCTCGATCAAGGGCAGGCCCTCGGGGTCCGGGTCATTGAAAGCATTGCGCTGCAGGCTGCGCGCGGCCTCGCGCTGGCGATCGGGGCCGGCGCTGAAGAGTTCGATGCCGGCCAGCGCGGTGTCAAGCACGCCGCGCAGGCGGTTGTTGAGCATGGCGTCCTCGGCCATGTCGGGCAGGGTCGCGGGCTGGCCGCTGGTAGCGTCGAGGGCGGTCTCGCCCTCGACGATGAAGACCTGCGTTTCGGTGGACTTCAGCGACTCGGCGGCGAGCGCGCGCAGCAAGGCCGCGGCGCGCTCGTCCCCCGAACCAGCGAGGCGGGTGATGGCGGCGATGCGGTCGTCCGTGTCGCCCCGCGCCACCGCGAGCGCGTCGGCCGCGGTCAGCGCATGGGCGGGGCCCGCCAGCGCGCACCAGGCGGCCAGCAGCACACAACATCGGACGAACACACCCCGCATCACACCCCCGCCTTACTTGGATGCGACCTTGGCGGCCTTGGTGGGCACGTTCTTCTTGCCCTTGTTCTCGGGGATGAAGTCGCTCCACGGGTCGGCCACCACGGGGCCCGGCGTCTTCCACACCACGTTGAACTGGCCATCGGCGCGCACCTCGCCGATGAACACCGGCTTGTGCAGGTGGTGGTTTTCCTTGTCCATGGTGGAGATGAAGCCGCCCGGGGCCTGGAAGGTCTGGCCGTACATGGCCTGGCGCACTTTGTCCACGTCGGTGCTCTTGGCCTTCTCCACCGCCTGCGCCCACATGTTGAAGCCGATGTAGGTGGCCTCCATCGGGTCGTTGGTGATGGGCTTGTCCTTGTGGCCGGCGATGTTCTTGGCCTTGGCGTAGTCGCTCCACTTCTTCACGAACGCGGTGTTGGCCGGGCTCTTGATGCTCATGAAGTAGTTCCAGGCGGCCAGGTGGCCCACCAGCGGCTTGGTGTCCACGCCACGCAGCTCTTCCTCACCCACCGAGAAGGCGACCACGGGCACGTCCTTGGCGGAGAGGCCGGCGTTGCCCAGTTCCTTGTAGAAGGGCACGTTGGAGTCGCCGTTGATGGTGGAGACCACCGCCGTCTTCTTGCCCTGACCGGCGAAGGTCTTGATCTTGGCGATGATGGTCTGGTAGTCGCTGTGGCCGAAGGGGGTGTACTCCTCCATGATGTCGGCGTCGGCCACACCCTTGCTCTTCAAGAAGGCGCGCAGGATCTTGTTGGTGGTGCGCGGGTAGACGTAGTCGGTGCCCAGCAGCACCCAGCGCTTGGCCGAGCCGCCGTCCTTGCTCATCAGGTACTCCACCGCGGGAATGGCCTGCTGGTTGGGCGCGGCGCCGGTGTAGAACACGTTGGGGCTGAGTTCCTCGCCTTCGTATTGCACGGGGTAGAACAGCAGGCCGTTGTTCTCTTCCACCACCGGCAGCACCGACTTGCGGCTCACCGAGGTCCAGCAACCGAAGATGACGGCGACCTTGTCCTGCGTCAGCAGTTGCTTGGTCTTCTCGGCGAACAGGGGCCAGTTGGAGGCCGGGTCCACCACCACGGGCTCGAGCTTCTTGCCCAGCAGGCCGCCCTTGGCGTTGATTTCGTCGATGGCCATCAGCACCGTGTCCTTGAGCACGGTTTCCGAAATGGCCATGGTGCCCGACAGGCTGTGCAGCACGCCGACCTTGATGGTCTCCTGCGCGTGGGCGCTGAGGCCGGTGAAGCCGAGCGAGGCGACGGTGGCGGCCACCGCGAGGGTCTTGAGCGTCAGGCGACGCGGCTGGGAGGTGTTCGACGACATGGCGCTTCTCCTGGATGGAATGGCTGGAAGGTGGTGTGGAGTCGGGGTCCACCGCCGCCACGCACCATCGGGTGAGCGTGGCTGGTCGGTCGAGAGGGATGCTAGGGACGACCTCCGCCGGGGTCTGTACGCCAGGTGGCGTACAGACCCCACCATGGCGGGAGGAACCCTGGCGCGCGAGGCCGTTACCCAGCCCGCACCGCGAGGTGGGCCCTCGCACCGCCACCGCCTCGCCATGGTTCCGGACACAAAAAGAACTTCCCGCTCGCCCTCACGCCGGTCACCGGTTGATGAGCGCGCCCACCCCAGCGATGCCGCGCCCCGGATCACGAAGGCGCACCTGGACCCATCCGATCACCGAACCATCGCCTGCGTGGCCGTGGTCCTGGGCCCGGCGGACGCCTACGCGTTCCACTGCCTGGCCTCCTTGCAGACCTCACTGAGCGAACGCGTGCAGGTGGTTGAGATGGGCACCGAGGACGACCGCCTGTTGCACGTGCAACGCACGCTGGCGGGCCGCGTCGGGGCGGGCACGGTCGCGCTCGTCATCCAGTGCGGCACCGGTGGGCAAGCGCATCCGGATCTGGCGGGCCTGAAGGACACGCTCGGTGACCTGGCGCGCGACACAGGGGGCACGGGGCTGGCCGCGCCGGTCGTGGTCTTCAGCGGTGAGCACCTGCGGGAGGACACGTGCATCGCGCAGGTCATCGCACAGCATGCGCAGATTGACGGCCAGGTCGGGCCCTCATCGGACCTGTCGCCCCCGTCCCTGATCGACATGCCTTGGTGCACCCAGGTCACCGGCCCGCCGCTGGGCCTGGTGTTCATCAAGATCGGGCGCCTGAGCGCACTGGATGCGGATCTCGTGGACGACCTGACGTACACCATGGGCAACACGCCCCTGGTCTGCGCTCAGTTCGATACCGCATCCGCCGCCAGGGACACCCTGGCGGAGCTTCACGCGTATCGCGGCACGTCGCAAACGGCGTACGTCATCCTGTGCGATGGCTCCCGTGACGCGGAGGTACTGGCCCTTGGCGCCTCGCTTCTGAAGTTGCAGATCCTGGCGCGCACCTACTCGCATGGCGTCGATAGCCGTTCGATGCTGCACGGCGCGGCCAGGCGTGTGGCCGACGGCTACGAGGCCATCCTGATCGAGCACGATCAGCGGTACCTGGACAACTTAAAGGAATGGGCGAGCGACCCCGACAACCACAAAGGCGACCCCAAGGCCTTGTACCAACAGCTCATGCAGGTGCTGGCCCTGTCGCGCGACGATGTGCTCACCGACGTCGATCTGTGCCTCGCGGACCCGAACCTCTTGCGCCTGCCCCCGCTGCCCCCCAGGACCATCGGCCGGCTGGAGCTCATCGGTTGTCCGATCGGGTGCATCCTCGGCCTGCCCGTCACGCTGCGGGAGCTCACCATCAGCCACCCCGTCATGGTCACGGTGGACATCGACCCCAGGGAAGTGCCCATGCTCGAACGGGTCGACCTTCGAGGCCTTCGCCTGTGGCGGGCGCCACAGTGGGTGGACAAGTTGTCCGACAAGGTCCTGGTCTTGCTTCCTTATCCCTCCAGCGAAGACGAGTCGTTCGACGTCGATTCCGTATCGAATGACGAGCCGGATCGCTGCGCCGGCCCCATTGCCGAAGCGCTCGGGTTCTGGTCCGACACCCCAGCGTCGCACACCCGAGAACACGATTGGCAACAACTGGAAAGCTTGCCCGGTGCCGGCGAATTTGCGCGTCTGCTGGTGAAGTTGAGCGAGGACAAGAGGTTCGCGTCCCAGGCGCACGGCGCCCGCATCGCCAACCTGCTGTCCAGCATGAGGAAGGACCTCGCACTGGCCCGCCTGGTCATGGAAGTGGCGGTCGGCGCGGACGACACCTGCATCGACCGCGCCTCGCTCACCTGGCATTTCGTCGAACTGGCTTGCGAGAGCCATGCCTTGCTCCAGCAGCGGCCCCTCTCCTTGCCCACCATCCTCGAGCACGCCCGTCAGGTGTTGCGCCGCACTCTGCTGATGGACAAGGCCAACGACAAGATCAGGCAACTCAGGAATCTCTACATATCTCTGGGTGAAGATCCCGACGAGAAGGTGGATGAGGTCGAAGTCATTCTGGCGTTCCTTGAATGGAGCCAGGGCGCGCTGAAGATCCGCAAGAACCCCTACGCGCAGTTCACCCGAACCGCCATCTCCGAGGTGGAGATGCGCGAGGTGAGCGTCGCCGTGCGAGACATCCGCGCCTTCGAAGACGCGCAGTTCGAGGTGTTCCTGACGGACTGGAAGCCGTGGCGCGATGTACTGAGCGCCCTGAAGCCCGAGCGCATGGAAGCGATCGAGCAGGCCTGCAGCGACATCGATGGCATTGACGCCGCCGCGCGGCGGGAGCTGGCGCATCAGGGCGTGCCGAACGCCGACACCGCCACCATCAGCAGCGAGGACATCACGAGGGTCTCGAACGCGATCCGCCGTGAGGGGTTGATCCAGCTCACCCACGACGTGCTGGAAGAACACCGGCATGGTGATCTGCTGAGGCCCTATTGGGCCTCTCAGTGAAACCTCGACCACCACGGTCAACCGCGCGGCGTCGCCATCACCCCGCCGGCGCCTCCAGCTGCCGCACCCGGTTGATCGCCATCGCCGCCGCCGCCGTGCGCGTCTCCACGCCCATCTTGGCGTGGATGCGCTCCAGGTGCTTCTTCACCGTGGCGGGGCTGGCGCCCAGGATGTCGGCGATGTCGCGGTTGATCTTGCCCTTGACGACCCAGTAGAGCACCTCGGCCTCGCGCGCCGTGAGCCCGAAAGCATGCGAGAGCGCGCTGAAGGCCGATTCGTCCGAGCTTTCCTGCATCACGATGAGCCAGTCGCCCTGGCCAAGCGGGTCGCTGTCCTCGTCTCCCACGCGCTGGTGCAGGCGAAAGGTGAGGCGCCGCGGGCCGTTCGCCAAGGTGAGGCGCGGTGGCTCGCGCAGGGCCTGCGCGTCGGCCAGGTGGCGGCGCAGCCACTGCAGCACCGCGTCGGGCGCGTGCAGCGAGTCCCCCGCCCCGTGCTGGCGCAGCAGCTCGCGCGCCAGCGGGGTCTGCCACAGCAGGCGGCCGTCACTGGCGCGCACGGTGATGGTGGCGTAGCCGAAGGCATCGAGCGCGTGCCGCGCCTGGCTGCGCTCCAGCGCACCCTCGCGCTTCTCACGCGCTTGCTTGAGATGCACACCCATGCGGGCCATCACCTCGCGCGGCCTGATGGGCTTGGTCACGTAGTCCACGCTGCCGGCGGCGAACGCGGCCTCCAGGTGCTCGGTCTCGGTCAGGCCGGTCATGAAGATGATGGGGATGCCGGCGGTGGCCGGATCGGCCTTGAGGCGACGCGCGACCTCGAAGCCGTCGATGCCGGGCATCACCGCGTCCAGCAGCACCACGTCGGGCAGCGCTTGCAACGCGCGGCGAATGGCGCTTTCGCCATCCAGTGCGACGAGCACGGTGTAGCCCGCTTCGTCCAGCGCGTCGTGCAGCGGCGCCACGTTGTCGGGCACGTCGTCGACGATGAGCACCACGCGGTGCTCGCCGCGCGGCAGGCGCGCGGGCAAAGGGGTCGGGTCGAGGGGCTCAGGCATGGCCGTGCATGAGCTGGTGTTCGATGGCCTCGAAGCGGAACTCGCGCGCGAGCGAGGCCAGCGTGGCCGCGAGGCCGGCGCGTTCGGGGTGGCGGCGCACCCAGTCGTCCAGCCATTGCAGGATCCCGCGCGTGTAGCCCAGGCGCACGAGTTCGAGCAGGGGCTCGATCTCGTCGCGCGCGGGCCGCGCCGATGCGGCGGGAGCGGGCTGTGGCTGGGTATCGACCGGCGTCTCGGTCCAGCGCAGGTCCAGGCACTGCGCGAGCCAGGCCAGCAGTTCCGAGCGCCGCACCGGCTTGACGAAGAAGTCTTGCGGCGGCAAGGCCTCGCCGGGGTCCAGTTCGCTGTGCAGGCCCTTGTCGAAGGCGTTGGCCGAGACGATGGCCAGGGGCACGCCCGCCCAGCCACCCGCGCGCAGGCGGCGCCGCGTCTCCCAGCCGTCGATGCCGGGCATCGCGAGGTCGAGGAACACCGCGTGCGGGGCGCCTGGGTCGCCGGGCTGCAGGCCAGCCAGCAGCTCCAGCGCGTGGTCGCCGCTGCGCGCCAGTTGCACCTCGAAGCCCAGCGGCTCCAGCCAACGCTGCAGCAACTCTCGGTCGGCCTCTTCGTTGTCCACCACGAGCACGCGCCGGGCCGCGCCCTCGTAGCCCAGGGGCTGTTCGACGCGCTCGCGCACGGGCAGCGCGCCCTGCATCTCGGGCAGGAACAGGCGCACGGTGAACACGCAGCCCTGGCCCGGCGTGCTGCGCACCGTGAGCTCCCCGCCCATCAGGTCGGTGAGCATCTTGGCGATGGTGAGGCCCAGCCCGGTACCGGTGACTTCGGCGCCGCCCTGCCCGCGCGCGAAGGGTTCGAACACGCGCTCCACCTCGCCGCTGCTCATGCCGGGGCCGGTGTCGTGCACCTCGAACTGGGCCATCTCGCGCGCGTGGCGCACGCGCAGGCGCACCTCGCCGCGGCGCGTGAACTTCACCGCGTTGCCCAGCAGGTTGATGAGGATCTGGCGCACGCGCTTCTCATCGGCGCGCACGGCCTCGGGCAGTCGGCCGTCGGTGTCGTAGACGAAGCGCAGGCCCTTGGCCGCGGCCTGCAGCTCGAACAGGCCCGCCACCTCGGCCAGCGTGGCCGCAAAGGCCATGGGCTTGACGTCGAGCGCGAGCTTGCCGGACTCGATGCGCGCGATGTCCAGCGTGCCTTCGATGAGCGAGAGCAGGTGCTCGCCGCCGCGGTGGATGACGCGGATGGCCTGCGCGCGGTGCGGCGCCAGGCCGCTGTCTTCCTGCAGCAGTTGCGCGTAGCCCAGGATGCTGTTGAGCGGCGTGCGCAACTCGTGGCTGATGGTGCTGATGTAGCGCGTCTTGGCCTGGTTGGCCTGCTCGGCGGCGTGGCGCGCCTGCTGCAGGGCCTCGTCGGTGCGGCGGTGCGATTCGATTTCCTGCATCAGCAGCCGCGTCTGGCGGTTCGACTCTTCCTGCGCGACCTCGCGGCTCTTGTGCGCGAGCACCAGCCACCAGGCCACGGTGGCCGCGATGAGCAGCAGCACGGCGTACACGCGCAGAAAGCCCGATCGCAAGGCGGTGTCGAGCATGGAGGCGCTGCCGCCGATTTCGATGGCCAGCGTCTGCACCTCCTGCCGGTACATGAGGCCCAGCACGGCGGCCAGCAAGGGCGCCACGACGAGCATGAGCAGCAGGTAATGCGCCAGACCCGCGTCCAGGTAGGGCCACATGCGTTGCGGCAACAGGTGGCGCAGCGCGTCGCTCCACTGCACCGACAGGCGCGCGTGCGGCTTGCACAGGTCGCCGCAGCGCGCGTCCAGCGTGCAGCACAGCGAGCAGATGGGGCCCTGGTACGCCGGGCAGTGCGCCATGTCGGGGCCTTCATACACCTGCTCGCAGATGACACAGCGCTGCGGCACCAGGCGCGAGTAGCCACCGGGTTCGGTGCGCCGTGCGATGTAGAAGCGCCCCTTCGTGAGCCATGCGATGGTTGGCGCCGCCACGAAGGCCGTGACCATGGCGATCACCGCCGAGAAGGCCTCGGCCGCGGGCCCCATGAGCCCCATGTGCGCGACCACCGAGAGCACCGAGGCCAGCACCATGGCGCCCACGCCCACGGGATTGATGTCGTACAGGTGCGCGCGTTTGAACTCGATGCCGGGCGGGCTCAAGCCCAGGGGCTTGTTGATCACCAGGTCGGCCACCACGGCCATGATCCAGGCGATGGCGATGTTGGAGTACACGCCCAGCACCTGGCCCAGGGCCTGGAAGACGTTCATCTCCATCAGCAGGAAGGCGATGAAGGTGTTGAACACCACCCACACCACACGGCCCGGGTGGTGGTGCGTGAGGCGCGAGAAAAAGTTGCTCCAGGCCAGCGAGCCCGCGTAGGCGTTGGTGACGTTGATCTTGAGCTGCGAGACCACCACGAACAGCGCCGTGGCCGCCACCGCCCAGCCGTAGGGCATGAGGAAGTCGTACGCGGCCAGGTACATCTGGTTCGGGTCCACCGCGCGCTCGGGCGGCACCATGTGGCGGATGGCCAGGTAGGCCAGCACCGCGCCGCCCAGCATCTTGAGCACCCCGATCACCACCCAGCCCGGCCCGCCCGCGATGACGCCCGCCCACCAGCGCAGGCCGCGCCCAGGTTGGCGCGCGGGCATGAAGCGCAGGTAGTCGGCCTGCTCGCCCATCTGCGTGATGAGCGCGATGCCCACGGTGAGTGCGGCACCAAACAGGTGCCAATCGAACCCCACAGCGGTGCCGGATGCACCCGCGTAGTGCACCACCTCGGCGAATGTGCCGGGGGCGTGCACGGCCACGGCGATGAAGGGCACCACCATCATCACCAGCCACAGCGGCTGGGTCCACATCTGGAAGCGGCTGATGACGGAGACACCGTGCGTCACCAGAGGGATCACCACCAGCGCGCAAATGAGATAGCCCCAGGCGGGTGGGATGTCCAGCGCGAGTTCGAGCGCGTAGGCCATGACGGCGGCCTCCAGCGCGAAGAAGATGAAGGTGAACGAGGCGTAGATGAGCGAGGTGATGGTGGAGCCGATGTAGCCGAAACCCGCGCCGCGCGTGAGCAGGTCCATGTCCACGCCGTGGCGCGCCGCGTAGACGCTGATGGGTAGGCCGGCCAGGAAGATGATCAGGCCCGTGGCCAGGATGGCGAGCGCGGCGTTGGTGAAGCCGTAGGTGACCAGCAGCGTGGCGCCCACGGCTTCCAGGATGAGGAAGGAGGCCACGCCGAAGGCGGTGTTGGCCACGCGCCATTCGCTCCATTTGCGAAAGCGCTGCGGCGTGAAGCGCAGCGCATAGTCTTCCATGGTCTCGCTGCCGACCCAGCTGTTGTAGTCGCGCCGCACCTTGATGATGCGCTGGGGCGCGTCGGTCGCACGGGGCTCCGGGGCATTGGCGAGGTCGACGGGCGTGGCGTTCACGGGGCTGGCGGTGCAGCTTTCATGCCATTACCCTCACCGGGTATGCGTCTTGCTGACCTACCCTGGAGGAGAACCGCCAAACCATGGACCTGACCCCGCGCGAGAAGGACAAGCTGCTCATCTTCACCGCCGCCCTGCTGGCCGAGCGCCGCAAGGCCCGCGGCCTCAAGCTCAACCACCCCGAGGCCATCGCCCTCATCACCGCCGCCGTGATGGAGGGCGCGCGCGACGGCAAGACCGTGGCGCAGCTCATGAGCGAGGGACGCGCCGTGCTCACGCGCACCGACGTGATGGACGGCGTGGCCGAGATGATTCCCGACATCCAGGTGGAAGCCACCTTTCCCGACGGGACCAAGCTGGTCACCGTCCACCAACCGATTGCCTGAACCGAGGAGCACAGAAGAATGACCCGTTCGCATCTCATCAAGACCATCGCGACCCTGGCCCTGGCGGGCACGGCCTCGCTGACGCTGGCCCACGTGGGCGCCGACGGCGGCGAGCACCACGGCGGTTTCCTCACCGGCTTCCTGCACCCCATCACCGGGCTGGACCACCTGGCCGCCATGGTGGCCGTGGGGGTGTGGAGCGCGGAGACCACGCGCCGCTTCTGGATCGCGCCGCTGGCCTTCGCGCTGACGCTGTTCGCGGGCGCGCTGCTCGCGCAGGGCGGCGTTGGCTTTCCGGCCATCGAACCCATGATCGCCGTGTCGATGCTGGTGGTGGGCCTGCTGCTGGCGGCGCGCGCGAAGCTGCCGGAGGCCGCGGGCGCGCTGCTGGTCGGCGCCTTCGCGCTGTTCCACGGCGCGGCGCATGGCCAGGAGCTCGGCGGCCTGGCGGCGCTGCTGGGCATGGTGGCGGGCACGGCCCTGCTGCACGTGGCCGGCATCGGCCTGGGCCAGCTGCTGCTGCGCCACAGCGTGTGGTGGACGCGCACGGCCGGCGCGGTGGTGGCGTTGATGGGCCTGAACATGGGCTGGGGCCTGCTGGCCGGATGACCATGACGCCCGGCGAATACCTCCTCGATGAGGGCGAGCACGCCCTCAACCCCGGCCGACCCGCCACGACGCTGGTGGTGAAGAACACCGCGACGCGGCCCATCCAGGTCGGCTCGCACTACCACTTCGCCGAGACCAACGGCGCGCTCGACTTCGACCGCGCCGCCGCGCGCGGCAAGCGCTTGAACATCGCCAGCGGCACGGCCGTGCGCTTCGAGCCCGGCCAGCAGCGCACGGTGGAACTGGTGGACTACGCGGGCGATCGCATCGTCTTCGGTTTTCGCGGCCTCACGCAAGGGAAGCTCTGATGGCAAGCATCAACCGCCGCGCCTACGCGGACATGTTCGGCCCCACCGTGGGCGACCGCGTGCGGCTGGCCGACACCGAACTGATGATCGAGGTGGAGAAGGACTTCACACTGGCCGCGGGCGGCTACGGTGAAGAAGTGAAGTTCGGCGGCGGCAAGACCATCCGTGACGGCATGGCGCAATCGCAGCGCTCCCGAGCGCAGGGCGCCGTCGACACCGTGCTCACCAACGCGCTCATCATCGACCACTGGGGCATCGTGAAGGCCGACATCGGCCTGAAGGACGGCCACATCGCCGCCGTCGGCAAGGCGGGCAACCCCGACACCCAGCCGGGGGTGGACATCGTCATCGGCCCGGGCACCGAGGTCATCGCCTGCGAGGGCATGATCGTCACGGCCGGCGGCATCGACAGCCACATCCACTTCATCTGCCCGCAGCAGATCGACGAGGCCCTGGCCTCGGGCATCACCACCATGCTGGGCGGCGGCACCGGCCCGGCCACGGGCACCTTCGCCACCACCTGCACGCCCGGGCCCTGGCACATCGAGCGCATGCTGCAGGCGGCCGACGGCCTGCCGATGAATATCGGCTTCCTGGGCAAGGGCAACGCCAGCCGGCCCGACGCGCTGCGCGAACAGATCGACGCCGGCGTGATCGGCTTGAAGCTGCACGAGGACTGGGGCACCACGCCCTCGGCCATCGACCAGTGCCTGGCCGTGGCGGAAGAGACTGACACGCAGGTGGCGATCCACAGTGACACGCTCAATGAGTCGGGCTTCGTGGAAAACACGATCGAAGCGACAAAAGATGCGACGGGGAAAGGCCGCACGCTCTGCGCCTTCCACACCGAAGGCGCCGGAGGCGGCCATGCGCCCGACATCCTGCGCGTGGTGGGCGAGAAGAACTTCCTGCCCTCCTCCACCAACCCCACCATGCCCTACACCGTGAACACGCTCGACGAACACGTCGACATGCTCATGGTGTGCCACCACCTGGACGCGGGCATTCCCGAGGACCTGGCCTTCGCCGAGAGCCGCATCCGCAAGGAAACGATCGCGGCCGAGGACATCCTGCACGACCTGGGCGCCATCAGCATGATGAGCAGCGACAGCCAGGCCATGGGCCGCGTAGGCGAGGTGATCCTGCGCACCTGGCAGACGGCGCACAAGATGAAAGTGCAGCGCGGCACGCTGGCCGGGGATTCCTCGCGCAGCGACAACACCCGCGTCAAGCGCTACATCGCCAAGTACACGATCAACCCGGCCATCGCGCACGGCATCTCGCACATCGTGGGCTCCCTGGAGGTGGGCAAGTGGGCCGACCTGGTGCTGTGGAAGCCGGCCTTCTTCGGCGTGAAGCCCTTCATCGTGCTCAAGGGCGGCAGCATCGCGCTGGCGGCCATGGGCGACCCGAACGCGTCCATCCCCACGCCGCAGCCGGTGCACTTCCGCCCGCAATTCGGCGCGTATGGCGGGGCGCTGGCGCGCGGCAGCCTGAGCTTCGTCTCGCAGGCCGCGCTGGACGGGGGCGTGGGCGAGCGCTACGGATTGAAGAAGACCTTGTCGGCCGTGAAGGGCTGCCGTGGCGTGAACAAGACGCACATGGTGCACAACGCCTGGCTGCCGACGATGGAGATCGACGCGCAGACCTACAGCGTGCGCGCCGACGGCCAACTGCTCACCTGCGAGCCCGCCACCGTGCTGCCCATGGCGCAGCGCTACTTCCTCTTCTGATGCAACAAGCCTCGAAACTCATCGCCGGTGGCAAGGGCCTGGCGCCCGTACTGCTGAAACGCGCGCCCACGGTGGAACTGGACTGGGACATCCGCCAGAAGAGCCGCTTCGACGCGCGCCTGAGCGATGGCCGCGCCCTGGCCGTCTTCCTTCCGCGTGGCAGCGTGGTGCGTGGCGGAGACGTGCTGGTCACGGCCGAGGGCGAACTCGTGCGCGTGATCGCGGCGCCGCAGGCGGTGCTGCGCATCACCGCCTGCCCCGCGCACCCGCAGGCCGAGCAGGCCTTCGACCTGATGCGCGCCGCCTACCACCTGGGCAACCGGCACGTGCCGATCGAGCTGAAGCCCGACCACCTGAAGATCGAACCCGACCACGTGCTGGCCGACATGCTGCGCGCCATGCACCTGGACGTGGCCGAGGTGAGCGAGGCCTTCGAACCCGAAGGCGGGGCGTACGGCGGACAGGGCCACCACCATGACCACGAACACGGCCATTCGCACGACCACTGACGCGGGCCTGCTGCGCACGCTGTGGCTGGCCTCGCCGGCCCTGCCAGTGGGCGGCTTTTCCTACTCCGAAGGCCTGGAGGCGGCCATCGACGCCGGCCTGGCGAACGACGAGGCCGGCGTGGGCACCTGGCTCATCGACCAGTTGCACCTGGGCCAGGCCCGCAGCGACCTCGCGGTGATGGCAGAGGCGATCAGCGCTTGGCGTGCCCACGACCTGGACCGCGTGCGCGCGCTCAATCAGTGGGTACTGACCACGCGCGAGACCAGCGAGCTGCGCCTGCAGAGCGAGCAGATGGGCAAGTCCCTGCTGGCCTGGGCCCAGGCCCTGGGCGAACACGGCGCGGCCGTGCACGCGGCCTTGCGCGACGCCGCGCTGAGCCCACCCACCTGGCCCGTGGCCGCCGCCTGCGCCGCCGCGAAGGGCGAGGCCACCGTGCGCGAGGCCGTGATCGGCCTGGCCTTCGGCTGGGCCGAGAACATGGTGCAGGCCGCCATCAAGGCCGTGCCACTGGGCCAGGGCACGGGCCAGCGCCTGCTCGCGCGCCTGGTGGTCGAGATCCCCGCCGCCGTGGACGAGGCCATCGCGCGCGGCAGCGACGAGCAACGCCAGGCCTTCACCCCCATGCTCGCCATCCTCTCGGCGCGCCACGAAACCCAGTACTCACGCCTGTTCCGATCATGAGCACACCGCTGCACCACATTCCGAACCGCACCAAGCCCCTGCCCCCGCTGCGCGTGGGCATCGGCGGCCCGGTGGGTTCCGGCAAGACCACCCTGCTGGAGATGCTCTGCAAGGCCATGCGCGAGCGCTACGACCTCATCGCCATCACCAACGACATCTACACCAAGGAAGACCAGCGCCTGCTCACCGTGAGCGGCGCGCTGCCGGCCGACCGCATCCTGGGCGTGGAAACGGGCGGCTGCCCGCACACCGCCATCCGCGAGGACGCCTCCATCAACCTCGAGGCCATCGACCGCATGCTGGAGCGCTTCCCGGACGCCGACATCGTCTTCGTGGAAAGCGGCGGCGACAACCTGGCCGCCACCTTCAGCCCCGAGTTGAGCGACCTCACGATCTACGTCATCGACGTGGCGGCCGGCGAAAAGATTCCGCGCAAGGGCGGCCCCGGCATCACCAAGAGCGACCTCTTCGTCATCAACAAGACCGACCTGGCGCCGCACGTGGGCGCCGACCTGGAGGTGATGAAGGCCGACACCGCGCGCATGCGCCCCGACGCGCAGCGCCGCCCCTGGGTGATGACCAACCTGAAGACCCTGGCCGGGGTGGACGAGGTGGTGCGCTTCATCGAGACGCGGGGCTTGTTGAAGGCGGCGCAGCCGGCCTGATGGCCTCGGCCGCCCGCGCCGGTGCGCCCCGGGGCCGGCCGCACTAGAATCCCAGCCTCCGCGGAGACTTGGGTGAGCGGTTTAAACCAGCAGTCTTGAAAACTGCCGACCCGCAAGGGTCCGTGAGTTCGAATCTCACAGTCTCCGCCACTCTCGTGGCATCGCCGGTAAAGTTGACGGGTCAACTGACACACATTGACCCGTTCCATCGTTCACCGGAGATCCGAATGCCCCTCACCCGCCGCGCCCTCGCGCCTCTCGCCGCCGCCCTGCTCTTCAGCGGCACCGCCCTCGCCGGCCCCAACGACCCCTCCAAGTTCGACGGCACGCGCTACCTGCCCCAAAAAGCGCTGTACGACTTCAATTTTTCAAAGCCCCTGGAAGGCAAGGCCGCTTTCGGCTACGTCAAGAACCACCTGCGCGCCATCAAAGAGTACGGCGACCCGAAGTCGCACATCGTCATCGTGGCGCACGGCAATGAACTGCACGCCTTCTCCCGCCTGAACCGCGCGGCCTACCCCGACATGTACGAAGAGCTCAAGGCCCTGAGCGACGCGGGCGTGACGATCCGCGTCTGCGCCAACGCGGCGCGCTCGCGCGGCTACAAGCCCGACGAGTTCTACGACGTGATCACCGTGGTGCCGGCCGCCGTGATCGACCTGGCCAAGTGGCAGAACGAGGGCTACAGCTACATGTACGCCGAGATGTTCCCGCGCCTGACGCGCGAGGATCTGGTCAAGCAGATCCCCGAACTGCAGTAAGCCGGCGGCTTACCAGGTCCGCCCGAAGCGCCCGGGCGGACCGTGCTGCGCCAGGAGCGCCTGCCACAGCGCCGTGAGTTCGGCCGAGGCGCCCGGGTCGTTGGGGTTGAGGTTCACTGCCGTCTGCACCAGCACGAAGCGCGTGATGGGGTCGATGAGCACCGCCTGGCCCAGGATGCCGCGCATGGCGTAGTAGCGCGGCGTTTCGCCGGACAGCCAGATCTGATAGCCGTAATTCGCGCCCAGGCCGCGCGGCGGCGTGGTGGCCTCGTGGATCCAGGGGCGGGACACCACCTGCCGGCCATTCCAGCGCCCGTCGTGGGCGATCATGAGCCCCAGGCGCGCCCAGTCGCGCAGGCGGGCCACCACGCAGCAGAAGCTGAGCGCGTCGCCCGCGGCGTCCGCGTCCCAGGCGGCGTTCGCTTCCGCCCCCAGTGGGGCCCACAGGCGGCGGCTGAAGTAGTCGGGCAAGGGCATGCCCACCGCGCGGCTGACGGCCATGCCCAGCACCTGCGAGTCGGCGCTGGAGTAGTGGAACACCCGGCCCGGCTCGGCCACGCGCGAGTCGAACTGGCGCACCGCCGCCACCGCGCCCATGGCCGCGGGGCCGATGAGCCCGTCGATGAGGCGGCGCACGTCGTCGTCCGGCTGGTACGTTTCCCGAAAGCCGATGCCGGAGGCCATGGGCAGCAAGGCGTGAAGGGGCGTGGCGCCGTAGGCCGTGCCCGCCAGTTCGGGCACGTAGGCGGACACGGGGTCGTCGAGCGAGCGGATGGCGCGGTCTTCCAGCGCCGCGCCCACGAGCAGGCCGGTGATGGTCTTGGCCAGCGAATGGGACAGGAAACGGTCGCTGTCCTTGCGGCCGTACTGGTAGTGCTCGAAGAGGATGTCCGTGTCGCGCGCGATGAGCAGGCCCGTGACGGGGTGGCGGCGCAGGTAGTCGGCCAGGGTGTGGGTGCGGCCTTCGTGCTGGTACGTCAGCTCAAGGCTGCCCGACGCCCGCGACAAGGGCGACGGCGTGGCCGAGGTGGGCACCTCGCGCAGGGGGCGGAACTGGTCGTAGTGGCTGTGCAGGCCCACGTAGTGCTCCTGCTTGAGGCCCTCGCGCTTCGTGCCGGGCGGGGGCACCGGGTAGCCCTGGGCCTGCCCGTAAGCGGCGGCCTGCGGGCCGTCGGGCACGAAGCCGGGCTCGGCCCGCGCACCCAGCGCGGCCGCGCCGCACAGAACGGCGGCCAGCAGGCGCAAGGGGCGGTGCAACAAACCAGACCCCCTAGGCGTACTTCTTCAGGTTGGCCCGGATCGCCTTCACCTCTTCCGAGTAACGCCCCAGCACTCGGGTGAGAAGGAGGTTGAGCATGCGATAGGGCCAGGGCATGGGCCGCAGCACGTCCACGATGAGCACGACGCGGATGTCGCTGGCATGGTTGATGACCTCGTGGCTCCAGCTGTCGTCGAAGAGGATGCTGTGGCCGTTCGTCCAGGTGTGGAACTGGTCCTTCACACGCAGGGTGGGCGGGTTCTCGGCAGGCACCTTCAGGGCCAGGTGGTAGCGCAAGTAGCCGGTGTAGGGGCCATCGTGCGCGGGGATGGACTTGCCCGGGTCGAGGATGGAGAAGAAGGCGCCGAGCAGGTTGGGCACCTGGCGCAGCGCGGCCATGGTGTTCGGGCATTTGCCGGCGTTGGCGGACACCTCGCCATCCACCGTGGACAGCATGAACACGCGCCAGCTCTTGTCGGGATTGACGGTGCCGGAGATGTAGGTCTCGACCTTGGAGACCTCGTGGTAGCGGGGGATGCGCTCGCGCTCTTGCAACAGCGCCTCGAGCTCGGTGCGGATGGCGTCCTGGTGCCGGTCCAGCACGCGCAGGGCCGGGTAGGTCTGGTCGATGTCGAAGAACGCCGGCCGCTGCTGACCACCGGCCTGCCGCGAGAAGATGGCGTTGATGCGGCGCTGAACGGGGGTCTGCGACATCGCGTCTCCTGGTGAATCCCGAGGTGAGGAACGCGCGCATTATGGGCCGCATGCCCGCTGGTGGAACACACAAAAAAAGAGGCAGCCCGTGAGGGCTGCCTCAAATCCTTGGAGGAGACAAACGGTGACGGGATCAGTTGACCTGGACGCTGCCCTGGCCTTGCACCACGGCGTTGCCCTGCACGGCGCGCAGGCCGGCCAGGCGGATCAGCTCGGCCTGCTCGGGCGTGGCCACGGGCTGCAGTTCACCGCGAACCACCACGCCCAGACGGCGGGCTTCTGCGGCTTCGGCCAGCACCTGGGCGCGGGTCAGGCCGCTGGCGACCACGGTGGCCTGGGCTTGCGCGGGGTTGGCTTCGCCGCGGGCGATCTGGTCGGCCTGGTAGGCCGGTGCGACCTGGGCTTGCACTTCGGCGCGGCTCAGGGTCGACTGAAAGTTGAAGACTTCGTTGCCTTCGATGGGGCCTTCGGCGAAGGCGGCACCGGCGGTCAGGGCGAAGGCGATGGGCAGGAGGACGAGTTGCGAGGTTTTCATGACAGTTCCTTTGGAGACGACAGGTTGAAGACGGTGGAGAGAGGAGACACTTGGGAAGCCGGTCTGCGTCGGCATGGGAAGAACTGTAGAAACCGGGTCTGTCGTTTCCCGAACGCCTGAATTACGTATTCGTAACCCACTGCGCACTCACTTTCCGTGACAATTTCATAGCGCGCAATCGGATAGCGCGCCATCCATTCACCCACCCCACGCCATGCGCATCCTGGTCATCGAAGACGAAGCCAAGCAAGCCGACTACGTCAAACGTGGTCTGAGCGAAGCTGGCTACACGGTCGACGTTGCTCGCGACGGCATCGAAGGCCGCTACCTCGCCACCGAAGGCGACTACCAGCTCGTGGTGCTCGACATCATGTTGCCGGGCGTGGACGGTTTCGGCGTGCTGTCCGCCCTGCGTGAGAAGCGCAACACCCCGGTGCTCATGCTCACCGCGCGCGACCTGGTGGAGGACCGTGTGCGCGGCCTGCAATCGGGTGCCGACGACTACCTTGTCAAGCCGTTCGCCTTCTCCGAATTGCTCGCGCGCATCGGCGCCTTGTTGCGCCGGGGCCCGGCGGCCAATGCGGAAGCCACCAACAGCAAGCTCACCATCAGCGACCTGGAGATGGACCTGCTCAGCCGCAAGGCCTCTCGCGCGGGCCAGCGGCTGGAGCTGACGGCCAAGGAGTTCGCGCTGCTGGCTCTGCTGGCGCGCCGCAAAGGACAAATCCTGTCGCGCACCACGCTGGCCGAGCAGGTGTGGGACATGAACTTCGACTCCGATACCAACGTCGTCGAGGTGGCGATCCGCCGGCTGCGCGCGAAGATGGATGATCCCTTCCGGCCCAAGCTGCTGCACAACGTGCGCGGCATGGGTTATGTGCTGGAGGAGCGCGCGTGAACACCACCACCATGGCCCCGCCCACCAGTTCGGCCACCGCCGAGCTGCACGCCGAACCCACACCCTGCACCTACTCCATCGGCAAGCGCCTGTCGCTGCTGCTGGCGGTGCAGACCATCATTGGCCTGGGCGTTCTGCTCGCCGTGATCTATGCCGCCACGTGGATGCTGTTCGAATCGCGGCAGCAGGAGGAATTGCGCGGGTACTCCAACGTGCTCATCGAGGTGCTGAAAGAGTCCGACGCGCACGGCGGCGAGGCCGAGATGACGCAGAAGCTGCTGTGGCTGAGCGAGCGCCGGCCGGGCAATTTCGTGCAGATCAACCGCGCCGATGGCAGCACGTTCTACCGCGACCCCCTGCCCACCTTCGACCCGTACACGGCGCCGTCGAGCGAGTTGCGGTTCGACATTCCGCGCGCCGACGGAAGCGCACCCCTGCAAGGCCGGTTGCTGATCGACTGCTCACGCGACGCTCAGTATGGCCAGCGCATGGCCCTGCTGCTGGTGGCGGCCACGCTGGCGGGTGGCGCTTTCGTGGCCTGGGCCACGTTCTGGCGCGTGCGCTGCAGCTTGCGCCCGCTGGCGGACCTGGCGGCGCGGACGCGCGCCATCGATGTGCGCCGGCTCGACCAACGCCTGGCATTGTCCGAGCCCATCGAGGAACTGCAGCCACTGATCGAACAGTTCAACGGCCTCATGCACCGCGTGGAGCGCACCTACGTGCAGCTCGAGGGCTTCAACGCCGACGTGGCGCACGAGCTGCGCACGCCGCTGGCCAACCTGATCGGCCACACCGAGGTGGCGCTGAGCCGCGAGCGCAGCGCACCCGAGCTCGAGGAGGTGCTGCTGTCCAACCTGGAAGAACTCCAGCGCCTGGCCGGCATCGTCAATGACATGCTGTTCCTGGCGCAGGCCGACCGCGGCGTGAAGGCTCGCCGCGGCGCGGCCGTGAGCCTGGCTGAACTGGTGAACCAGGTGGTGGAGTTCCACGAAGCGCCGATGGAGGAAGCCGGCCTGGCGATCGACATCGAAGGCGATGTGCAGCTCGCCGTGGATGAGCCACTGTTCAAGCGCGCGCTGTCCAACTTGCTGGGCAACGCCATCCGCTACGCCGACAAGGACTCGCGCCTGTGCGTGCGCATCCTGCGCGAGGGCGACAACGGCGTGCGGCTGTGGGTGGAAAACACCGGCCCGGCGATCGAGCCCGAGCACCTGCCGCGCCTGTTCGACCGCTTCTTCCGCGCCGACGCCTCCCGCTGCGAGCTGGAGAAGCCGCACCACGGCCTGGGCCTGTCCATCGTGGCGGCCATCGCGCGCATGCACGACGGCTTCGCAGCAGCCGAGTCGGAAGCGGGCCGCACGCGCGTGGGCTTCAGCATGGTCTGACACAGGCCCGCCGCGCAGGCGTTTGTCAGCCAGGCAAGAACAGCGACTGCAGGTCGCTCAGGAAGTCGAAGCCGCGTTCGGTCGGGCGCACCTGGCGAGCGTCGCGCTCGATCAGGCCTTTCGCTTCGGCCTCGCGCAAGGCCGTGTCGATGCTGGACAGCGGCAGACCGGTGCTGGCCATGAAGTCGGCCAGGGCGAAGCCTTCGCGCAGGCGCAGCGCGTTGAGCATGAATTCGAAGGGCAGTTGCGCGCGCGGCACCTCGTCCATGCTGGCCACGGCGTCGCCGGCCAGGGCGCGTTCCATGTACAGGCGCGGTTCGCGCACACGCACCGGGCGCGCGATGCGGTGCGCGAAACTGAGCTTGCCATGGGCACCCGCGCCGATGCCGAGGTAGTCGCCAAAACGCCAGTAGTTGAGGTTGTGCCGGCAGGCGTGGCCCGGCCGCGCATAAGCCGACACCTCGTAGCGCTGCAGACCCGATTCGCCGGTGATCGCCGTGATGCGGTCCAGCATCTCGTAGGCCTCGTCGTCGCTGGGCAGGCGGGGCGGGAACTTGGCGAAGTAGGTGTTGGGTTCCAGCGTGAGGTGGTAGACCGACAGGTGCGGCGGCGCGAAGGACAGCGCGGTGCGCAGGTCGGCCTCGCACTGCGCGAGCGTCTGGCCCGGCAGGGCGTACATCAGGTCGAGATTGAAGGTGTCGAACACCTGCGCCGCCTCTTCCAGCGCGGCGCGCGCCTGCGCACCGTTGTGCACCCGACCCAGGGCCTTGAGCTGCGCGTCGTCGAAGCTCTGCACGCCGATCGACAGCCGCGTGACGCCGGCCTGGCGGAAGGCGCGGAAGCGGTCCTTCTCGAAGGTGCCGGGGTTGGCTTCCAGCGTGATCTCGGCGTCGGCCTCCAGCGGCAGGCGCGCGCGCACGTCGGCGAGCAGGCGGTCGATGGCCTCGGGCGAGAATAGACTGGGCGTGCCGCCGCCGATGAACACGCTGTGCACCGGCCGGCCCCACACCAGGGGCAGCGATGCCTCGAGATCGGCGCGCAAAGCGTCGAGGTAGCGCGCCTCGGGCATGTCCTCGCCTGGCGCGGCCGTGGCGCTCCACTCATGCGAATTGAAGTCGCAGTAGGGGCACTTCTTCAGACACCAAGGCAGGTGGATGTAGAGCGACAGCTGCGGCAGCGCGGCGAGCTGCAGCGTGCCCGGGCGCATCCAGTGGCGCGGGTCGCGGCTGATGGTCGGTTCGCTCATGCCGCGGGCGAGAACCAGCGCTCGCGCATGAGTTCCAGCATGGCGCGCGCGGCCTGGCCCCGGTGGCTGTGCCGGTTCTTCACCTCGGGGTCGAGCTGGGCGAAGGTCTGGCCCAGCGCGGGGATGAACATCACGGGGTCGAAGCCGAAGCCCCGGTCGCCCACGCGCTCGCGCGTGATGAGGCCGGGCGCGCGACCCGTGGCCACGAGCGGTTCGGGGTCGTCGGCGTGGCGCAAGGCCACCAGGGTGCTGACCAGCGCGGCACGGCGGTCACCCACGTCGCGCATCTGTTCGAGCAGCGCGGTGACGTTGTGGTCGTCGCCCTTGGGGTAGCCGTGCTGCGTCGCGTAGTAGGCGGTGTCCACGCCGGGCAGGCCACCGAAGGCTTCCACGCACAGGCCAGCGTCGTCGGCCACGGCCGGCAGACCGCTTTCGCGCGCGGCGTGGCGGGCCTTGGCCAGCGCGTTCTCGATGAAGGTGCAATGCGGCTCGGGCGCCTCGGGAATGCCCAGGTCGGCCTGGCGCACGAGTTGCACGCCCAGCGGCGCGAACAGCGTCTGCAGCTCGGCCAGTTTGCCCGCGTTGTTGGACGCCAGGACCAGCTTCATGCGCTGAGCGCGGCCTTTTGCAGGGCCACCAGTTCGGCGATGCCCTTTTCAGCCAGCACCAGCAACTGATCCATCTCGGCGCGCGTGAAGGCCACGCCCTCGGCCGTGCCCTGCACCTCCACGTAGTGCCCGGCACCGGTCATCACCACATTCATGTCGGTGTCGCAGGTGGAGTCTTCCACGTACTCCAGGTCGAGCAGCGGCGTGCCGTCGAGGATGCCCACGGAAATCGCGGCGACGTGGTCCCTGATCGGCGAGGCCGTGAGTTTGCCCGCGGCCATCAGGCGGCTCACGGCGTCTTGCGCGGCCACGAAGGCGCCGGTGATGGCGGCCGTGCGGGTGCCGCCATCGGCCTGCAGCACGTCGCAATCGAGTGAGATGGAGCGTTCGCCGAGTGCTTTCAGGTCGAACACCGCGCGCAACGAGCGGCCGATAAGGCGCTGGATCTCCTGCGTGCGCCCGCTCTGCTTGCCTTTGGCGGCCTCGCGGTCACTGCGGGTGTGGGTGGCGCGCGGCAGCATGCCGTACTCGGCCGTCACCCAGCCTTCGCCGCTGCCGCGCTTGTGCGGGGGCACTTTCTCTTCCACCGACGCGGTGCACAGCACCTTGGTGTTGCCGAACTCGATGAGCACCGAGCCTTCGGCGTGCATGGTGTAGCCACGGGTGATGCGCACCGGGCGCAGGGCGTTGGTGGCCCGCTGGCCCGGACGTTGGACAGCCGTCATGGGAAAACCTCAAAACAAGGGGAAACGAAGCTCAGGCGTTGCGCGCGGCCGCCGTGCGGGCGATCGCCGCGTTGATCTCGGCGATCGATTTTTCGATGGCCGCGTCGTCCAGGTCTTCGATGGTGGGGTCGGGCACGCCCGACTGGATCGTGGAGGCGAACACGCCGTCCTCGATGTCTTCGGTGGAAACGCGCGTGGTCTGGTACTCGTCGGCGGTTTCCCACTCCATGGCGAGCACGGTCACGTTGTCGCAGCGTTGGCCGCCGCGGCGCAGCGCGGTTTCCACAAGATCGGGCACGGCCTGCTCCAGCGGGCGCGTGGACAGCTCGTTGACGATCTCGTCGTCTTCGACCGTTCCCCACAGGCCGTCGGAGCACAGCAGCACGCGATCGCCTTGCATGAGCTGCACGGGGCCGGACAGGTCATAGACCGGTTTGGCCGGCGAGCCCAGGCAGGTGAAAAGGATGTTGCGGTTGATGTGCTCTGTGTTGCGGCCCAGGTGCGCCTGCTGCTCCATGTAGGAGTGATCGCGCGTGCGCGTGAGCAGCTCGTTGTCGCGCACCACGTACAGGCGCGAATCGCCGCAGTGCACCCAGTGGATGTGGCCGCGCTCCATGACGGCCGCCACCAGCGTGGTGCGCGGCGTGTCGAGCATGCCCTTCTCGGCGGCGTAGCGGATGATCTGGTGGTGCGCGGCCATGAGCGCGCTGGAGAGGAATTCGGGCACCTCGCGCACCGTGGGGTTGGCCGCCTTCTGGAAGTAGGCCGACAGCGTCTGCAGCGCGAGTTGCGCGGCCATGGCGCCTTCGGGGTGGCCACCCATGCCGTCGGCCAGCACGAACAGGCCGGACTCGCGTGTGTAGGCGTAGCCCATGCGGTCTTCGTTGCGCTCGCGACCGCCTTGTCGGCTGATCTGGTAGACCGAGAATTTCATCGGAATTTGGTGCCCACGTCGGTGGACTTGCGCAGCATTGACTTCTGTTTGTCGGAGACGATGTTGTCGAACTGCAGGCGCATCTTCTCGGCCACGGTGAGCTTGGTGTAGCTGCGCTCGGTTTCGCGGCTGAGTTCCTTCTGCAGCGCGAAGACCGATTGCGGGCGCGAGAGCGGGTCGAGCGACATGCACCACTCGACCACTTCGATCAGGTTGTCGGAGTACACCCCGCGCAGGCGCGACAGGGCCAGCGAGAGGCGGTCCTTCTCGAGGCGCTGCGGCGCGTCGTTGGGCGGGTAGCCCTGCATGCTGGCGTAGATGCACGCGCCGATGGCATAAATGTCCGTCCAGGGGCCCATGGACGAATCGCGGCGGTACATCTCTGGCGCGGCGAAGCCGGGTGTGTACATGGGACGGATGAAGTTGCCCTCTTTGCTCAGCACCTCGCGCGCGGCGCCGAAGTCGATCAGCACGGCGCGGTTGTCGTCGGTGACGAAGATGTTCGCGGGCTTGATGTCCAGGTGCAGCATCTTGTGCTGGTGAACGATGCGCAGGCCTCGCAGCACCTCGTCATAAAGCGAGCGGATGGTGGATTCGCGGAAGACCTTCTGCTTCTTCAATTCGCGCGCGGTGATGATGAACTCCTGCAGGGACGAGCCCTCCAGGTAGTTCATGACCATGTAGACGGTTTCGTTCTCGCGGAAGAAGTTGAGCACGCTCACCACCGACTGGTGGGAGATCTGCGCGAGCGCACGCCCCTCTTCGAAGAAGCTCTTGAGGCCCAGGCGATAGAGCGAGAGTTTTTCGGGCTGCACCTGCGGCAGCAGCTCGCCGGGGCCGCGCGAGGCCAGCGACGAGGGGAGGTATTCCTTGACGGCGACCTGTTGACCTTCGGTGTCGACCGCGAGGTACACGACGCCAAACCCGCCGGCGGCCAGCTTTCGAACGATTCGGTAGCCACCGATGACCGTGTCGGGTGGCAGAGGAGCGGGTTTGACCTTTGACATAATTCGACCGGTTTCCGAAACGCCCCGTTTTGGACCTCCAATACCACCGGCCCAGAGCGATGGCAGTTTACAGCATGACCGGCTACGCCTCGGCCCAGCGAAACGCTGGCGCGGAGCCGGCCGCAGCGGATTCCGGCCCGTCCGTCGGTGTCGAAATCCGCTCGGTCAACAGCCGCTTCCTCGACCTCAGCTTCAAGCTGCCCGACGACCTGCGCGCGAGCGAACCGGCCCTGCGCGAGCGCTTCACGCAGAAACTCAAGCGCGGCAAGGTCGAACTGCGTGCCTGGATCGAGGCCTCGTCCGATCAGGTGCCGCGCGCCCCGGGCAGCGCCGAACTGCAGCGCCTGCTCGCCGCGCAGGACGCCGTTCGCACCTGGTTGCCCCAGGCCCAGCCGCTGTCGGTGGCCGAGGTGCTGGGCCTGGTCGAGCGCCGCAGCGCCCCGTCGGCCGACCTGCACGAGCGCATCACCGAACTGCTCGACACCGCATTGGAGCAACTGCTGGACGCGCGCGCGCGGGAAGGCGCGCGGCTGGCCAGCATGCTGCTCGATCGCGTGGGTCAGTTGCGCACCCTGACCGATACGGCGCAGCCCCTCATTCCCGAACTCGTGGCGCAGCAGCGCCAGCGCTTCCTCGACCGTTGGCAGGAAGCGCTGGGCGCCGATGCCTCGGGCACCGTGGCCGGCAGCGAGGCCGCACGCGACCGCGCCTTGACCGAAGCCACGGCCTTCGCCATCCGCATCGACGTGGCGGAAGAGCTCACTCGACTGCGCTCCCACCTCGACGAGATCGAGCGCCTGCTGCAGCGAGGCGGCGAGGTCGGCAAGCGCCTGGATTTCCTGATCCAGGAGCTGCACCGCGAAGCCAACACCCTGGGCTCGAAGTCGTCGAGCCTGGACCTCACCCGCGTCTCGGTGGACATGAAAGTGCTCATCGAGCAGATGCGCGAGCAGGTGCAGAACCTGGAATGAGACCCTGATGCAGTACCCCGGCAATCTGTTCGTCGTGGCCGCGCCCAGTGGGGCGGGCAAATCCAGCCTGGTGAAGGCGCTGATGGAGCTCGACGCCCGTGTGCAGCCCTCCGTGTCGCACACCACCCGCCCGCCACGCGGGCAGGAAGTCCACGGCCGCGAGTACTACTTCGTGAGCCAGGAAACCTTCGACCAGATGATCGCCCAGGACGCCTTCCTGGAATGGGCGCAGGTCCACGGCAACCGCTACGGCACCTCGAAGACGGCGATCGAGCAGCGCATGAAGCAAGGCGCCGACGTGGTGCTGGAGATCGACTATCAGGGCGCGATTCAGGTCAAGCGCATCTTCCCCAACGCGGTGCTGATCTTCATTCTGCCGCCCAGTTGGGAAGAGTTGCGCTCCCGCCTGGAGCGCCGCGCAGAGGACACCGCCGACGTGATCGACCTGCGCCTGCGCAATGCCGCCACCGAGATGGCCTACGCCAGGGAATTCGACTTCGTTATAATCAACGAGTTATTCGAGCGGGCCCTGTTTGATCTCAAGGCCATCGTTCACGCCCAGCGCCTGAAGTACGCGGCGCAACGCAGCGCCAGAAGCGATACCTTCGAAGCGCTCGACATCCCCTGACACAGCCCGGAGCCCGCCATGGCACGCATCACCGTCGAAGACTGCCTGGAGCAGATCCCCAACCGTTTTCAGCTCGTGCTGGCCGCGACCTACCGTGCGCGCATGCTCAGCCAGGGCCATGCCCCCAAGATCGAGAGCAAGAACAAGCCGGGCGTGACCGCCCTGCGCGAAATCGCCGAAGGCAAGGTCGGCCTGGAGATGCTCAAGAAAGTGCCGACCTGAGCCGGTCCGTCGCCCCCTCCCCACAAAAGACACCGCCTGACGGTGTCTTTTTGTTTCTGAGAGCCCCGATTCCGGCCTGAGACCAGGGCCTAGGCCTGTGACCCAAAGCGGTGCATGCCGTCAGGCGCTACAGTTGCAGGATGACGCCCACCGTCGACGGCACCCTGGCGGCCAGCCCGCCCGACGCGGCCACTGCGGCCGCGAGCGCAGCTGCGGCCAGTTTTGCCGCACTGCTGGGCAAGCTCGACTACCTCGGCCCCACGGACATCGAGCACATCCGCCAGGCCTATCGATTCGCTGACGAGGCCCACCTGGGGCAGTTGCGCAAGAACGGCGATCCCTACATCACCCACCCCATTGCCGTGGCCGCGCAGTGCGCGGAATGGAAGCTCGATGCTCAGGCCCTCATGGCGGCGCTGATGCACGACGCCATCGAAGACTGCGGCGTGACCAAGCAGGAGTTGGTGGAGCGCTTCGGCGCGCCGGTGGCCGAACTGGTCGACGGGCTGACCAAGCTCGAGCGGCTGGAGTTCACCTCCCGCGAGCAGAACCAGGCCGAGTCCTTCCGCAAGATGCTGCTGGCCATGGCCAAGGACGTGCGGGTCATCCTGATCAAGCTGGCCGACCGCACGCACAACATGCGGACCATGGCCGACATGCCACGCAACAAGTGGCAACGCATCAGCTCCGAAACGCTGGAGATCTACGCCCCGATCGCCCACCGCCTGGGCCTGAACTTCACCTACCGCGAACTACAGGACCTGGCCTTCCGTTTCCTGCACCCCTGGCGCTACGAGGTGTTGTCCAAGGCGCTGAACAAGGCCCGCAACCGACGGCGCGACCTCATCGCGCGCGTGCAGCAGGAGGTCGAGGCCGCGTTCGGCCGGCACAAGCTCGGGGTGCGCATGATGGGCCGCGAGAAGACGCTGTACTTCATCTACCGCAAGATGGACAGCAAGCACCTCTCCTTCGCCCAGGTCACCGACATCTACGGCTTTCGCCTCGTGGTGCCGGACCTGACCGATTGCTATACCGCACTGGGCGTGCTGCACCAACTCTACAAGCCCCTGCCGGGCAAGTTCCGCGACTACGTCGCCATTCCCAAGGTCAACGGCTACCAGTCGCTGCACACCACGCTGGTCGGCCCCTTCGGCACCAACATCGAATTCCAGGTGCGCACGCACGCCATGGACGTGGTGGCCGAGTCGGGCGTGGCCGCCCACTGGCTTTACAAGGCCAACGAGCCTGGCAGCGACATGTCGCAGCGCCTGGGCACCCAGTGGCTGCAGTCCTTGCTGGACATCCAGCAGGAGACGCACGATGCCAGCGAGTTCTGGGACCACATCAAGATCGACCTCTTCCCCGACGCGGTCTACGTCTTCACGCCCAAAAGCAAGATCCTCGCGCTGCCGCGCGGCGCCACGGTGGTCGACTTCGCGTACGCGATCCACAGCGACATCGGCCAACGTACGGTGGCCGCGCGCATCAACGGCGAACAACGCCCTCTGAGATCCGAACTCGCCAACGGCGACGTGGTCGAAGTGATCACCGACGAGAAGGCCGAACCCAACCCGACCTGGCTGTCCTTCGTCAAGACGGGCCGCGCGCGCTCCAAGATCCGCCACCACCTCAAGACCGTGGCGCAGGCGAAATCCCTGGAACTGGGCGAGCGCATGCTCAGCCAGGCCTTGCGCTCCGAGGGCATCGCGCAACTGCCGGGCGAAGACGGCGACCATGGCACCGTGTGGGACAAGCTGCTGCGCTTCACCGGCAACAAGAGCCGCGGCGAGCTGCTGTCCGACATCGGCATGGGCCGGCGCATCGCCAGCATGGTGGGCAAAAAGCTGGCGGTGCTGCTGGCGGAAACCGGGCTCAAGCCCGACGCGGTGCTGATCAGCACCGAGCGCTACGCCGCCGGCCAGGACGACGGCACGCTGCAAGGTGTGGTCACGCTCGACGGCAGCGAAGGCCTATCGGTTCAGTACGCCCCCTGTTGCAAGCCCATTCCCGGCGACCGCATCGTGGGCTACCTGGGCCGCGGCGAAGGCCTGGTGGTGCACGCAGAGGATTGCCCCACCGCGCGCCGCCTGCGCGACCGCGACGCCGAGCGTTTCCTCGAAGTCGAATGGGCCGACGAGCCGGTGCGCTCCTTCGACACCACGGTCATCGTCACGGTGGCCAACGGCAAGGGCGTGCTGGCGCGCGTGGCCTCCAGTATCGCGGCGGCCGAGGCCGACATCACCCACGTGGACATGGGCGACGAGCCCGCGCAAACCGCCACGGACATCCGCTTCTCGGTGTCGGTGCGCGACCGCCAGCACCTGGCCGACGTGCTGCGCAGCCTCAAGCGCACACCCTCCGTCATCAAGGCGCAGCGTTACAAGGCCGCCGCCAAGGCCTGATCAGGCGCCGGGCGCCGGGTAGCTCACCTCGAGCACTTCCAGTTCCTGCGCGCCGCCCGGCACCGCGAGCTTCACCACATCGCCCACGCGGGCCTTGAGCAGGGCCCGCGACACGGGCGCCACCCAGCTCACCTGACCCTGGGCGCTGTCGGCCTCGTCGGTGCCCATGATGGTGATGGTGGTCTCTCGCCCCGACTCGTCGGCGTAGGTGACGGTGGCGCCGAAGAACACCTGGTCGCTGCCGTGATGCGCGGACGGATCGACCACCTCGGCGATTTCCAGGCGCTTGGTGAGAAAGCGGATGCGCCGATCGATCTCGCGCAGGCGCTTCTTGCCGTAGAGGTAATCGCCGTTTTCCGAGCGGTCGCCGTTCTTGGCGGCCCAGTGCACGGCCTCCACCACCTTCGGCCGCTCCTCATCCATCAGGTCCAGCAGTTCACGGCGCAGGCGCTCGTAGCCGGTGCGCGTGACGTAGTTCTTTCCGCCGGGTGCCGCCGGCACGGCGGCGTCTTCGTCGTCCTCGTGATCGGACTCGCGAGTAAAAGCCTTGCTCATCGTTGGTCGCCGCCTCGTAGGCGTTTCAGCAGGCGATCCTAACCCGCCCGCTCGGCGCTGTCCGTTACCCTTGGCTGGAGCTGAGCGAGGAACCAACGCCGCGCCCACACAAGGACGACCGACATGACCTCTGACACGAAGGGCGCCGGCCCCCTCGCCGGCCTGCGCGTCGCCGAGTTCGCCGGCATCGGGCCCGGCCCGTTCGCCTGCATGCTCCTGTCGGACATGGGCGCGGACGTGGTCACCATCGATCGCCCGACGCGCAAGCCGACGGACCGAGGCAACGTCACCGGGCGGGGCCGCACCGTGGTGACGGCCGACCTGAAGGACCCCTCGGCGCGCGAGACAGTGTTCGCGCTGCTGGAGAAAGCCGACGTGCTGGTCGAGGGCTTTCGCCCCGGCGTGATGGAACGGCTCGGCCTAGGACCCGACGCGGTGCTCGCGCGCAACCCGCGCCTCATCTACGGCCGCATGACCGGCTGGGGCCAGCACGGACCTCTTGCGCAGGCGGCCGGGCACGACCTGAACTACATCTCCATCACGGGTGCGGCACACGCCATCGGTCCTGCCAACGGCGCGCCGGTGCCGCCGCTCAACCTCGTTGGCGACTACGGCGGCGGCAGCCTGTACCTGCTGGTGGGCATCCTCGCCGCGCTGCACGAGGCCGGCAGCTCCGGCCGGGGCCAGGTGGTCGACGCCGCCATCACCGACGGCACCATCAGCCTCATGGCCAACTTCGTCGGTCACGCGGTGCGCGGCAACTTCCGCGAGCAACGCGGCAGCAACATGCTGGATGGTGGCGCACCCTACTACGGCGCCTACGAAACAGCCGATGGCCGACACGTAAGCATCGGCCCCATCGAGCCGCAGTTCTTCGCTGAGCTATGCGAGCGCATCGGCGTGAACGACGGCCTGCGCGACGCACAGAACGACCGCGCGCGCTGGCCCGAACTGCGCGCCGAGTTGGAGCACATCTTCCGGGGCGAGACACAGGCCGAATGGACGCGCCGCCTGGAAGGCACCGACGTGTGCTTCGCACCCATCCTGCCACTGTCGGAAGCGGCCCGGCACCCGCACAACGTCGCACGACAGGCCTTCATCGACATCGACGGCGTGGGCCATCCCGCCCCCGCCCCCCGGTTTTCGCGCACGCCCGGGCGCATTCAGGGCCCGGCACCGCGCGACGTGACCGACGTGGACGCCGTGCTGGAGCGATGGAAGTGACAGCGCCTGCGCCTGTGGGGAGCATCCTCAGGCTGGCCACGGCGAAGGCATCGCGCAAAGAAAAACGGGCCAGCCCTTGTGGAGCTGACCCGATTCTTTAGAACGATGTTCTGGCGCGGCTGGCAGGATTCGAACCCACGACCCCTTGGTTCGTAGCCAAGTACTCTATCCAACTGAGCTACAGCCGCGAAGCCTCGCAGTATAGCAGGCTTTTTTGGTAGGCCGTGTTGGGCTTGAACCAACGACCAAAGGATTATGAGGCTACTGTTCCTACGCCCACCATTCTGTTCACTTCAAGGACTCGGGCGGAATGCTCTGCAAGTACTTGATTTGATTCAGCTTGATGCTCCAAACCGGATACGTTACGTCGGCAAGCAGCTATCAGCGGTCCTACTTTCCGTGGAAAGCCGTGCGATTCGGTCTTTATACTGCGGAAAGGTCACGGAAAGCATATCACGACCGCGGAAAGCAGGTGCACAAGGGTGCGCACGCGGTCAAACACACACAGGAGGAACAGATGGCAGACACCTTCAAGTCAGTCGTCGACATCATGGGCATCGAGCCGCCCACTGCTCGCCCATCACGCGAGGTGTGGCACGAGACACAGCCAGGCTTCGGCGTGCGGGTGATGAAGGCCAGAGCCGACGGCACCGTGCGGCGCACGTACATCAGTCGTGTCCAAGTGCTGCAGCCGGACGGCACGTTCAAAGAAGAGAAGCCCACGCTTGGGCTGGTCACGGACATAGGCAGCGGCGATGCCGTGCTCAAGTTCAAGGACGCGTCAGACTTGGCGCGCAAGCGGTTCGAAGCTGCGAAGCGCCTGAAAGCTGGCGGCTCTGTGCGCATGACCATGGGTGATGCGTACGAGAAGCTGTGCGAAGGCCTGGCCAGTCCGATGAGTGTTGACTCCCCGGACTACTCACACAAGCTGAAGTCACTGTACGAGCGCTTCCTGGCGCACCTTCGGAATCGCTACCTGGACGACCTCAAGGAAGCGTTTTGGATTGACTACTTGATGCAGCTGCGCGCCGGCACGCTGTCGGTTGGTACGGAGAAGGACGAACACGGCGACGACAAGCCCGCGCTCCGGCGTGCGCCCAGCGCGAGTTACTCGCTCGCTGTGCTCAACGCGGCCTCGAGGCTCTACAAGATTGCGCACGAGCGCAGGGGCATCGAGGGAGAGGACAAAGACTGGGACCCGACCAGGGCTGCGGTCAAGAAAATCGAAGCGCCGAACGAGAGAGACTCGTTCATCAAGTTTGAAGACCTGCCCAAAGCCTGGGCGGCAACAGACCAGCTTATGAGCCCGTGGTGGCGCGACATGTGGCGTGTCTACGTGCTCACAGGCTTGCGGGACCGGCTGGTGATGGACATGAGGTTCGAACACATCGACTTCGAGCGTGGGCTGTACTTGATTCAGCCGCTCGCACCTGGTGCAAAGAGGCGTCGCAAGAAGTTGTCCATGGACGAGCGCAAAAAGCCGATTGAGATGCCCCTGTCGATGTACGTCGTCGAGGTGTTGCGGAAGCGCAAGGAATTTGCTCCGGCGGGCCCGGCGGGTGAGTGGGTTTGGTACAGCACGGAGACCACCAGGCGCAGCAAAACCAAGGACTTGCCCAGGCTCACTGACCCCCGCGCAAGCTGGCAGCGGATGACACCGTACCTGGGGTACTGGTGCTACAAGCACGACCTGCGCCGGACATTCGCGTCCATTGGCGCGACCGTGGACCCCGCTTCAGTGCTCTCGCTGTCGCTCCTGCTGCTTCACAGCAGTAAGACGGTGTCGAAGGCCCTAGGCGTGCCGCAAATCACCGTGGATTACATCAAAGGCCAGCAGCGCAGCATGCGTGCGCTCACAGAAAAAATCACCCAGGCGGTTCTGGAGTTGGTCGGCGAGCGAGAACAGACGCAACTGACGGAGCACCTGCGCTCGTATGAGAAGCTACCGCGCACAATCGAGAGTGCGCTTGCGCTCGAAGAAAAAGCACCGGCGAAGGCTGAAGAAGTACCAGACTGACATGATTCTAGGCCCCCTCTCGGGGGCCTTTTTCTTGCGCCTGGCGGTCCGTAATGAGTCAAATCAGGAAGGGCTGAAAAGAGAAATCACCCCACCTTCTCGCGCGTTGGTGGGGTGATTTCTCTCTTTTATGTCCACCAAAGTAGGCGACGGGGAAGCGAAAAGAGAAATCACCACACCAAACCCTCTCGGAAGCCGCGGCCCTGCTGGGGGTTTTCACTCCAAGAATACATAGGCGCTCTGCATTTTTCGGAGTCCCGGTTTTTGAGGCTTCAGGACTCGATGTCGCGGGATTGGTTGGGTGAGGGGAGCCGCTTGGTAGAGGCCCAAGCGCAGCCTTGGCAACGGGAGAGGGGTGGCCTGTCCTGCCCAGGCTAAGGGCTCTACGCAGCAGCGTCAGCTACTCGTGCACAGCGACGCTTTCTCCACAGCCAAGGGCTTCAAATTGCCAGACAAGAAGCGGCGTAGCCGCCCTCTGCCTGCACACCCAATTCTCCTCACCTCTCCACGCATAGGCCCTTCACGTCACCCGACGGGCGGAGCATCTAAACCAGTGGTTTCCAGGGGGTCCGGTTGCTACACGAAGAACAACCTCACCCCACCAACTGGAGCCCACCATGCTTGTCCCCCAATCAGACACCCTCCTCCCCCTGCACTACCCTGGCCGCCGCAAAGGCCCCCCGCGCGCAGTCAAGACCCCTCACCCCCTCTCGCAAATCTCCCACGCCTTCTACCCCGGGGCTCAGATTCAGCAGCACGTCGTACCGACTGACCTCAACAGCCTGCTCTCAATGCTCGACGCCCCGCGCCCCGAGGGCCAGCGCTACATCGTGACCAGCAAGCAGTGCACCCGCACCCCCTCGGGCAAGGACCATTACCACACGACCGTCTTGGATGAGGCGTCGGGCATCTTCTACCGGGCCGGCCACCTCACCGGCATCATGAGCCTGCTGAAAGGCGTGGCCAAGCGCCGCGGGCCCGCTGTCCTGCTGCTCCGCGGCAGTGAGCGATACACCGGTCCAGCTGCAGCGTGCGAAGCCTGAAACCAAGCCCCTCTCCGCAGGGGCTTTTTCACGCCTGTTCGCAAAACCTTACCACTCGTCGGAATGTTGGCGGACCCCCTGATTTTTAAGGGGTCGTGTTGCTACACGAAGTAGGCCAGCAGCTTTTTGCTGTCCTACACAACTCATCACTGGAGACAACATGCACACCTTCCACCACACCACCCGCCACGACCCAGCCCTCTTGATGGCAGTCCTCTACCCCAAGGGCTACACGCCCCCGCCGGCAGACCCGCTCGACGACGTGCCTCGCCTGCACATCGCGCCGCTGTCTGTGCTGGACCAGGACCTCGATGAGGCCTCCGCTTACGTGGCAGCACTTTCAATCCGCGGCCGCCAGGCTGTGAGCAAAACGGGCTGCGCACACGAGGACTCAGACCGCTATTGGTCGGCCTGCGCTGACACGCACGAGACTTGCGTCGAGGCCGCCCGGCACGTGGCGTCGACGGAGCCCGTCGTGGCAGCCCTGGTGCTCGAAATCAACCGGAGAGCGCAGTCCCACCACGTCTACGGCCCTACACACCTGCGTGCCCAGGTGGATACCTGGTCGCAAAGGTGGCCAGGGCTGACGTCTTGGACGTGTTTGTGGTCAACGCTGAGGCGGTGGATGCCTGGCGGCTGACGACTTTTCTCAGAGGCGCTTCACTCGACCCCCGGCGGTACTACTACAGCGCCCAGCTGCCCAGGCTTGAGGCTCTGCCTGAGGAAGTTGAGGCCTGAACCGTGAAGAAGCCGTCGAGGTGCGGCGCCAGCAGACCGCACGGCTCGAGTCCCGCCTGAAGCAGCTGCAAAAAATCATCGATGAGTCCAAGGACCACGGTGTCATCGTGAACGCCATCGCAAAGATGGTTGCGATTGACGTTGAGACGGCCAAGCTGTGGGGTGCGTATGCGCCTGCCAAGACCGACATCACGTCGAATGGCGAGACCATGCAGGGTGCCTTCGCGGTGCCGCTCGGCGACGTCGACCCCGCAGCATGGGCCGCAGCTGCCCTTGCACAGTCTGCTGGGGAAGAAGCCGAGGCTGAGCGAGTCCTGAACGCCCGGGGCGTGCGCAATGAAGCTGCGCCCGCCGCCTGAGCCCGCGCACGTAGTCTGGAAGCCGCTGCCGAAGCAGCTTCTCGCGCTGCAATGTCCCGTTGACGACCTGCTGTTCGGTGGGTCTGTCGGCGGTGGAAAGACGGACTTCCTTCTCGGCGCCTGGGTCCAGCACGCTGCGCTCTACGGCGAGCACGCCATGGGCCTCATCGTGCGCCGCACGCTCCCGGAACTGCGCGACATCGCAAAGCGCGCTGCCCGCCTGTTCCCAAAGCTTGGCGCTGTCTTCATCAAGAGCGAGCGCCAGTGGACTTTCCCGAACGGGGCGGTTCTGCTGCTCTCGTACCTGGAGAGCGACGAGGACGCCACCCGGTACCAGGGCCAGGAGTTCACCTTCATCGGCGTTGACGAGGCCGGCGCCTTCAAGTCGCCCGCCCCCATCGACTACTTGCGCAGCCGCCTTCGCTCTGCCCAGCCTGGTGTCCGCAAGCGCCTCATCCTGACGGCTAACCCTGGCGGCCGCGGGCACAAGTGGCTGCTCGAGCGCTACGTGAAGGGGCGCACCCCGTACGTGCCGTTCGAGGCCACCGACGACGAGTCGGGCGAGGGTCTGGACTTCCAGCGCGTGTACATCCCCTCGCGCCTGACGGACAACCCTTTCCTGATGTCCGACCCGGACTACGTGAAGCGCATCCGCGGCTCAGGTCCGTCCTGGCTTGTGCGCGCGCTCCTCATGGGCGACTGGAACATCGCGATTGCCGGCAAGCTGTTCGTCCGCAGCTGGTGGCGCTACTTCAAGCCGATTCCGCCTGACACCGAGCGCCCTGCGGACTATGCCGCCAAGCACCTCGGCGTCTATCACATCGTGCAGTCCTGGGACTTTGCCGCGCGCGCCAAGGAGACCAACGACCGCAGCGTCTGCACCACCTGGGGCTGTACGCCTCGGGGGTGGCTGCTGCTCGACTGCTGGGCGGGCAGGCTCCTGTTCCCAGACCTGAAGCGCCAGGCCGTGGCTCTCGCCGACAAATGGAACTGCTACCTACACAAGGCATAGGCCACCAACAACGAAAGCACATGACCCTGCCAGCCAACCCTCTTTTCAGAATCGTCGACCAAGCGACCGGTAAGCCTGTCTTTGTCGTTCAAGCAAGTGACCGCTCTCAGGCAGACGAACGCATAGCCGTCGTTCTGTCGCTCCATCAAGACGCCCCCTGGCTAGCAGAGCCCGAGGCCTTCGACGTACAGGAGCAAAGCCCTGTCGAGCCCCTCCACTGCGCCACCTTCCTCGACGGCTACTTCTCTGTGCTCGCCGAGGCCTACTGCGGAAGGTCCACTCACTAGCCAGGCCCTCGCCTCACCCTCACCCCCCCTCATTTATGACCGCCACGGCGCGGCCTGCAGCCCCTCTCACCAGGGGCTGTTTTCTTTTCGGCTTTAGTAGCCCATGCCGCTGTCGAAGCCGCCGCCACAGTGGTATCCGTTGTCCATCGCGCTGGGGTACGCGTCATGCGACTCCGCAGGGACTTGATAGTCCGCCGCCGTGCCGTACGCGTTGTGCCAGCTGATGTCAGCCTGGCTGGCGTCGCTGGCCGGCTCCTGGGCGCAGCTGGGCGCCATTGCGATGTCGAGAATTTCAGTAAGGGTGTTCCAGAAAGACATGTTTTCTCCAGTTTGAGGGCCCATCACTCTGCCGCGCGTGCCTCGAGTTGAGAACCCCGTGTTCGCGACGCAGTCGAACATCGTCGGCAACCCTGCAGACGGCTTGACCGCCGTCCTCATCTGCACCCGCAAGCCGTTCAAGCCTTTCATCGTGCAGCCCCGCCGGGACTTCACCCTGACGGCTCAATTCGACCCCACCAACCCGACCGTGTTCAACAAGAACAAGTTCGAGTTCGGCTCTGACGGTCGCGTGGGCGTGGGCTTTGGTCCCTGGATGCTGGCTGTCGGCATCTTCGGTGAACTGACCCCGGCCAAGTACGCCGAAGCCCGCGCCAAGATGCACGGCTTCACCAGCGACGTCGGCCGCAAGCTGGGCGTCACTGGCGACGTGCTGATGGTTGGCACCGCCAGCGAAGCAGCTGCTCTGGAAATCCTGAGCGCCGACCGCACCACCGGTGGCAAGACCAACATCTGGCGTGGTACCGCTCAGATGATGCTGTACCCGTACCTGTAAGCAGGCGGTTCGCTACACATGAAAAGGGGCTGGGGCCGCGAGCCTCGGCCCCTTTCTTCTGACATCAACACTTTCCATTCCTGGAGCACTAATGCACGACGGCGCTCGCCACCTCTACCGTTTCGACAGCACCGCCGAGCAGCTGTCGAAGACCTTCGTACTGCCAGTCGCAGGGCCTGCCACCATCGTTGTGCAGCCCCCGGCTGCGGGCTCCGTCACTGTTGACCTCTCCTGCTCGAACACCTCCGACCTTGCAGCGGGCAACGGACTGTTCAGCTGGTCGCTCACTGCGGACGGAGGCTCTGGCGCATTCGATGACCCAGCGCTCGGCGGCCTTGGCGGTGATGCCTCGGTACAGACCCTGCCCGCGGGCTCTACGTTCTACACAGCCCGCGGCACAAACGGAGGCGCTCCAGCCTCGGGCGACGCCGGCGGACCGGGTGGCAGTTCACCCTTCGGCGGCGGGGGCGCTATGCCCGGCGTTGGCCAAGCAGGTGGCTCGCCCGGCGGGGGCGGCGGCGGCGCACCCAGCGGCGGTGTTGCGAACAGCGGCCCAGGTGCCGACGGCCTCGTGGTGCTGACGTATCTCGAGCCGATGGGCTGAGCCTGACGCTATCCTCTACGGATGGCTTGGCGACGCTACCCTGGCGGCATCCTTGGCTGGGTGCTCTTCATCGGCTTTCTGCCGTTGATGTGGCCCGTGCTCGCTATCGACCTTCTTTGCGGGGTGTCCTACGTCGAGCGACTACGGGACCGGCACCCCGACCTCTTCAAGCTGCTGTATGCCGGGAGTTTCCTCGCATGGGCGGTCTTTCTCTTCAGCGGCGGATTGAGTTGACCTATGGGACGACGCAAATACACACCACGGCGGCCTGGCGATACTCTTGCGGCCATCGTATTCCTGCCGGTGCTCTGGCCAGCCTGTCTGGTCTACTACCTGCTTTCGCTTGACGTGGCACTGCCACTCCAGCGGTTGAGGATTCGCTACGGGTACTGGATTGGCGACGTTCTCGCCTGGTCTGCGGTAGCCGTGTACTTCTACGTCGTTTTCAACTGGGACACGCTCACAGCGTGACGCAAAGACCACTGCACGCGCTGTGCGTCGCAGAAAGCGCTTCGTAATACAGGGGAGTCCGTCTACAATACCGTGAACGTTCACGGAGACAAAATGACGGATACAACAACCCTCGCCCGCCAAGAACGCCGCCTGGGCAGGATGGCCGAGCGAGGGCTCAAGCGCACGACCGTAGTCGTGCACGAGAAGAACGAAGCTGCTCTGGCCCAGCTGCGCCCCCACTTCGCGAACCCCGACGCGTCGCAGGCAATCACGGTTCTCGCGAACGAGGCATGCGCCCAGTTGCAGACAGTCAACGTCAGCCAAGTCCAGCAACTCTCCCCGTTCCGCTATGCAGGCGGCAAGACGTGGCTCGTCCCTGAGGTCCGAGCCTGGGTTCAAAGCCTGGGCTTCCGCCCTTCGGTGTTCGTGGAGCCTTTTGCCGGTGGGGCCATCGTCGGCCTCACGATGGCTGTGCAGAACCTTGCTGACAAAGTGGTGCTGTGTGAACTGGACCCAGACGTTTCGGCGGTCTGGAAGGTCGTTTTCGGCAAGAGCAACGCTGACGCCAAGTGGCTGTACGACCGAGTGCTTGAGGCTGACCTCACCGAGCAGTTCGTGCGCGACATCATTGAGGAGGAGCCGAAGTCGACCAAGGCGATGGCCTTCCGCACTCTCATCAAGAACCGGTGCCAACGCGGGGGCATCCTAGCCCCTGGGGCGGGCCTCGTGAAGGCCGGCGAGAACGGCAAAGGGCTGCTCTCACGCTGGTACCCCGAGACCCTCGTCAAGCGGATGACAACGCTGCGTGCCGTTCGTGCCCGGGTGGAGTTCATCGAAGGCGACGCCTTCGACGTGATTTCTGAGCACGCTGACAACCCAACGGCAGCGTTCCTAGTCGACCCGCCCTACTCACTCGGAGGCAAGAAAGCCGGCGCTCGGCTGTACCTGCACAACGTCATTGACCACGACCGCTTGTTCGAGTGGATGGCAGGTGTCGAGGGGCAGTTCCTGCTGACGTACGACGATGCCCCTGAGGTAGTCGCGCTCGCCGCTGAGCACGGGTTCGTCATCGCTCGCGTGCCGATGAAAAACACGCACCACGAGACGCTCTACGAGTTGCTCATCAAGAAAGCCTGAAGACTTTGTCCGGACGGGGAGTCTTGGGCTTGCCCTTCGCATCTTTCGGCTGCACCAAGCTGTCGACAACCTCTTCAAACTCGGCCTGTGACATAGGAGCCACGGCATCCAGCGCAGCCCTGGCAGCGTCAATGGTCGTGTAGAGCGTCTTCTTGATGGTCAGCCCTCCGTTTTCGAGGGACACGATTACGAAAATGACCTGGCAACCCTCAAGTTTGTGGCGCTGAGCGCGCGCAGGGTCAGCAGCATAGGCAACTGGAACGCCGACCTCAGCCAGTTCGGACATGTTAGACAAGACAAATTCGTCGACGATTACGACTGTCTTGCGTGATGTGCTGCTGAGATGGCGAGCCTTGCTCTCCAGCTGAGGAGCAAGCCTCTTCGGAACTGAACTCTTGTAGTCTGGGTGGCGGTAGTCTGGGGGCATCGCCATCTCACCCCCAGCGTCTACGAACGCCTTAAAGGTGCCGTCTTGGCTCTTTCCGCTCATGTAGACGGCTTGGGTTTCCACTGCGGCAAATCGCTTCGGGTTATTCCCGTCAACCAGCAGCCAGTCGATACGCCCGGCCCAGCTGGGCTCGCCGGACTTCTTCACCTTCGTCATGTTCAAGGAATAGGGCACTTCCTTGACGAGCATGACACCCTCGTCAAGCCCCAGCACAGTCTTCGCAATCGACCTCAGCACGTCCCGACTCACGAGTCTGGCTGGACAGATTGCAACCGCCTGGCCGGTGGCCTTCACTCCCGCAGCATCTGCCGCGTACCGCTGCACAGTGCACACGCCTCCAGCCTTCGAGCAACCGTACGGCGCATTGGTAAGCGCCGTTAGGTGCGGGCACTCGCGGTCAGCCTCTTTGTGAGGCTTCAACGCGTCTTGGGCGACGGCTAGCCGCTCTTCATTTGAGAGGCTGTTGACTTGCAGGCCGAACCACTCGGACGGGCCCCACTTGAAAGCGGCAACCGCCGGGGCGTCGTCTGGCAGGACATCAGGGATTTCTTGGGCGTCAGGCATCCCAGAAATGTAAACCAGCCGACTTTAGACGGCCGTTATAGACCGGTGCCTATACGAAATGTGAGCAGTCCTGCTCACGCAAACCACACCGGAGAAACCAATGCTCACCACCATCATCACCGCCATCCTCGCGGGAACCCTCGCCGGCCTCGCCGCCGCCTGGCTTGTCGTCAAGCTGAACAAACCGTTCGCCACCGGGGGATATGCCCCCGCAGGCGCCCCCTACGCGGTCGGCTCGCAGCCCATCGTCGACTACTTCTCTGCCCCTTGGGAGACGCCGGACTACTGGCTCACCGTCACCGGCGACCCCGCCACTGAGCGCGCGTTCGACACTGCAGCGGAGTGCGCTGACTACAAAGAGCGCTACGACCGGGACGGCAGCTGGACTGTGCAGCCTGCGTACCGCAGCAAGCCCGCGACCCTTGGGCAGTTGGCTGAGCGCTTGGCCGTGGCAGAGGAAGCCCTGGGCGAGGACGCTCTGGTGGCTAACCTACACCCAGCGGTGCTCGGCGGCAAGCTTGCCCAGGAAGGCGGTGCCGCATGAGTGCCGCTCTCGTTGTTCTCACCGGAGCAGCTGGGCTCTTGGCCCTCTGCTTGGTCTTCGCCTTTGCCCTGGGGCACCTGCACCTCTACTTCCTTCGCAAGCAGCGAACAGAGAGCGCATTCGCGCAGCTGGCCAGGGAGTACGACAGATACTGCCAGAGCAAGGAAGCGCTCGAGTCTCTGCTGCGCAAGTCAGGTGTTGGTGCCAGCTGCGCTGCACGGGAAGGCGGTGCAGCATGACCATCACCGAACTGATTGCAAAGCTGGAAGCCGTGCGTGCAGAGCATGGCGACTGCAGGGTGCTCACCTCGAACGGGCCCTATGGCTACCAAGATGACTTGCAGCTAGACCACGGTCTGCACATTGATTGCGGTGAGTACGTTGGATGGCGGTCACCTGACGAGATTGCAGGGTTCCGACAGCCGGAGCAGTTCGCTGACGAGACAGCCGAGTACTGCGTACGCATTCTGGGGTGGAGTTGACATCAAGCCCCTTCAGGGGGCCTTCCCCCACCCCTCAACCAAGGAGAACACTTTGACTGTTGAAGAACTACACGAACTGACTGGCCGAGCAATCGAGGGCGGCGACGGCCACCTGACCGTGATGGTTCTGTCCCCGGACGGCAAGGGCTACGCCATTTGTACGCAGGCCAAGTCCGCAACGCGGCTGCGAAGCTTGCTGCGGAGAACAACGAGGCCTGGGGTGCTCAGTGACTCGAGCACAGACCGCGCGACTGTTGCTGACGCTGTTCGTCACTGCAGTGGGCTTCGGTGCAGGAGTCCAGGCAGTGGACCGAGTGCATGCCGCCCTTGCGGGGGACGTGCGCGCCTGCTCCCCTGCGGAGGACGCAAGCAATGACCGCAACCCCGCTTCATGAGCGTTACCCCCTGCAGCGGATTCGAGTCCGCCGCGGTGGACGCACGTCCACTGTCTGCCTGGAGTGGGACCTTTACCTCAAGCTGCTCACAATGACGCCTGGTCAGAGCGGGCTGACGCTCTCGCGCATCTTTCGAGATGAAGTGAAGCGCCTAGAAGCGGCAGGAGTGACAAAGGGGTTCTCGGCTGCGGCCAGGAACGCTGTCCTGGAGCGGCTGAGGAAAGAGCAGACTCCGCGGCATTGACCGTGAGCCTCGCTGGGCAGGGAAGCTGCAGCAAGCGTGCCAAGTAGAAGGGGCCCTCTCAGGGGCCCCTTTTTCACGTCTACTGTCAACCCCAGGCAGAAAACTCGTGCTCCGGCGTGCGCGCACTTTGCAGGTGGTGGGACGGGTCGGACTTGAACCGACGGTCAACGAATTATGAGTTCGCTGCTTTAACCAACTAAGCTACCGTCCCGGTGCGAACAAGGCAACCTTTAACTGTATCACCGAGGCGCCGCCCTCGCGCACGGAAATGGTGCATCTTTAGATTACGGAAAGTATGCGGAAAGTCATGCGCTGAAATGTTTATACCGACTGCCATTTTCTTGTTCGGTGACAGGCACTTACCGCTCTCGCAGCTACCCGACAACAACAGCTTATGAGTCCTCTGCTCTGACCAACTGAGCTAACGGCCCGAGCGCGCGATTGTAGGTGGGCACCGTCCGCGGGTATCTACTTCGTGTGGCTGAGAGCGTTACTCACCAACTTGGCTGTCACGTCCACGATCTGGATCATGCGGTCATAAGGCATGCGCTGCGGGCCGATGACGCCCAGCGTGCCGACGACCTGCCCATCCACCTCGTAGGGCGCGGTCACCACCGACAGGTCCTCGAACGGCACGACCTGGCTTTCGCCGCCGATGTAGATGCGCACACCGTCGGCCTGGTTCGACACGTCGAGCAGGCGCACGAGCTGAGTCTTCTGTTCGAACAGATCGAACAGACGCCGCAGGTTGCCGAGGTCGCTGCTGAACTCGCTCACCGACAACAGGTTGCGCTCTCCGGCCACCACCACCCCGTCCTGCTCGGCGGGCTGGGCGCCGATGTCCACGGCTTGCTTCATCAGGTCGGCGATCTCCCCGCGCAGCGCGTCCAGTTCGGTGGTAAGGCGCTCGCGCACGGCCTCGATCGTGAGGCCCGCGTAATGCATGTTGAGGAAATTGGCGGCCTCCACCAGCTGCGATTGCGTGAAGTTGGCCTGGGTCTGGACGATGCGGTTCTGCACTTCGCCATCGGGCGAGACGATGATCACCAGCACGCGGCGCTCGGACAGGCTCAGGAACTCAATGTGCCGGAACACCGAACTGCGGCGCGGTGCCATTACCACGCCCACGAACTGCGACAGGCTGGACAGCAGGTGGGCGGCCTGGCTGATGACGCGTTGCGGAGACTCCACCCCCGGCACGCCGAACTCGGCGACGCGGGGCATCTCTTCGCGGCGCACGGTGAGCATGGTGTCGACGAAGAGCCGGTAGCCCCGCGCGGTGGGAATGCGGCCGGCAGAGGTGTGAGGGCTGGCGATCAGGCCCAACTCCTCCAGGTCACTCATGACGTTGCGGATGGTCGCGGGCGAGAGGTCCAGGCCGGCGGCCCGGGCCAGCGTGCGCGAGCCCACCGGTTGCCCATCGGCGATGTAGCGCTCCACCAGCGCCTTGAGCAGCAACTTCGCGCGGTCGTCCATCATCCGGATCATTCTAAGGAAAGCCTCGGCAGGCCGTGTCCAACCCGGCCGGAGCCCGCGTGGAGCGCAGCACCGTGTGATGTAATTTGCGCATGAATGCCCCGCTGGATCCCCTCGCCACGACACCCGCCGCGAAACGCCCTTTGCGCTTCGCCCACGTGGCCATCGTGGGCAAGTACCAGGCGCCGGGCGCGCGGCACGTGGTCGACGAGATCGCCCAGTTCCTGCACGCGCAGGGCTGCGAGGTGTCGCTGGAAGAGCAGACCGCGCAGAACACGGGGTTGACGGACTACCCCTCGCTCGACGTTCCCGGCATCGGCAGACACGCGCAACTGGCGCTGGTCATCGGCGGCGACGGCACGCTGCTGGGCATCGGCCGGCAGATGGCGCGCCAGGGCGTGCCGCTGGTGGGCATCAACCAGGGCCGGCTGGGCTTCATCACCGACATCGCCTTCGACGATTACCGCGAAGCCCTGTGCCCCATCCTGCGCGGCGAATACCAGGAAGAAGCCCGCGCGCTGATGGCCGCGAGCGTCTGGCGCGACGGGCAGTGCGTGTACGAAGCGACGGCCCTCAACGACGTGGTCGTCAACCGCGGCGCGGTGGCCAGCATGATCGAACTGCGCGTGGAGGTGGACGGCCGCTTCGTGGCCAACCAGCGAGCCGACGGCCTGATCATCGCGTCCCCCACCGGCTCCACGGCCTACGCCCTGTCGGCCGGCGGGCCGCTGCTGCACCCGAGCATCGGCGGCTGGGTGATGGTG
The DNA here is from genome assembly GCF_000723405.1 of Hydrogenophaga intermedia. GTDB lineage: Bacteria > Pseudomonadota > Gammaproteobacteria > Burkholderiales > Burkholderiaceae_C > Hydrogenophaga > Hydrogenophaga intermedia. The sequence goes on from NZ_CCAE010000001.1 coordinate 172,542, forward strand.
CCGATCGCACCGCACACGCTGTCCAACCGCCCGGTGGTGCTGCCCGCGCATTGCGAGATCGCACTGGAGTTGGTCAATGGCCGCGACGCGAGCGCGAACTTCGACATGCAGACCTTCACAAGCCTGTTGCACGGCGACCGTATCGTGGTGAAGCGCTCGGAACACGCGCTGCGGCTGCTGCACCCGGTCGGCTGGAACTACTTCGACACGCTGCGCCGCAAGCTGCACTGGAACGAAGGTGCCTGAGTCCGGCGACATCTTCCACGACCCTACCCTGCCATGAGCCTCCGACGCATCGTCCTGCGCGACTTCGTCATCGTCACTTCGCTGGACCTGGAACTGGCCAGCGGCTTCGGCGTGCTCACGGGCGAAACCGGCGCCGGCAAGTCCATCCTCATCGACGCGCTGCAGCTGGCGCTGGGCGCGCGCGGCGACGCGGGTGTGGTGCGCGAGGGCGCGCCTCGTTGTGAGATCGCGGCCGAGTTCGACCGGCCCGAAGTGCTGCGCCCCTGGCTCGATGAGCAGGGCTTCACCGACGACGAGGTGCTGCTGCTGCGCCGCACGATCGACACGGACGGTCGCAGCCGCGCCTGGATCAACGGCAGCGCGGCCACGCTCACGCAGCTGCGTGCGGCGGCCGATGCGCTGGTCGACATCCATGGCCAGCACGCCTGGCAAAGCCTCACGCGGCCGGAAGCGGTGCGCGAACTGCTCGACGCCTACGCGGGCGTGGACGCCTCGGGCTTGAATGCTGCGTGGTCCGCCTGGCGACAGGCCGCCATTACCCTGCGCGAGGCGCGCGAACGGCAGGACGCCGCGCGCCAGGACAGCGAGCGCCTGGCCTGGCAGATCGGCGAGGTCGACAAGCTAGGCCCGCAGGCCGGCGAATGGGATGAATTGAACACCCGACATGGCCGACTGGCCAACGCCCAGGCCTTGCTCGACGCCGCCGAGAGCGCCGTGCAGGTACTGGACGAGCAGGACGACAGCGCGGCCAGCCTGCTCAGCCGCGCCATCGCGGCGCTGCAGGCGCAGGCGCACATAGAGCCGGCTTTCGCGCAGACCATCGATTCGCTGGAAAGCGCGCTGGCACAAGTGCAGGACGCCGTGCACGAGTTGCATCAACACCAGCGCCACGTCGAACTGGATCCTTCGGCCCTCGCTGCGCTGGACGAACGGCTGGCGCTGTGGTTGTCCCTATCGCGACGCTACCGCACCACGCCGGAGGAATTGCCCACGCTGCACGCGCAGTGGACACGTGATCTGCAGCAGATCAACGACACGCTCGACCTCGCCTCACTCGAGCGGCGCGAGGCCGCCGCTCGCGCGGCCTTCGACCAGGCAGCGCGTGCTGTCAGCCGCCAGCGACAGAAGGCTGCGCCGCGCCTGGGCGATGCCGTGACCGAGGCCATGCAGACCCTGGGCATGCAGGGCGGCCGCTTCGAGGTGGCCCTGCCCCCGCTGGCCGAGCCCCAGTCGCACGGGCTGGAGCAGGTGGAATTCCGCGTTGCCGGCCACGCTGGCAGCACGCCCAAGCCGGTGGCCAAGGTGGCCTCAGGCGGTGAGCTCTCCCGCATCGCCCTGGCCATCTCGGTGGTCACCAGCCGGCTCGGCCAGGCGCCCACCCTGATCTTCGACGAGGTAGACGCCGGCATCGGCGGCGCCGTGGCACACACGGTGGGCCAGATGCTGCGCCAGCTCGGCCAGGACCGCCAGGTGCTGGCGGTAACGCACCTGGCCCAGGTGGCCGCCTGCGCTGACCACCACCTGCTCGTGGCCAAGCGGCGCCAGGGCCAGCAGACCCTGAGCACCGTGCAGGCCATCGACACCGAGCCGCGCGTGCGCGAACTGGCGCGCATGCTCGGCGGCAACGAACGCTCCGAAATCTCTCTCGCGCACGCGCGCGAACTCCTGTCGGCCTGATGGACAACGCCCCCGCCACCACCGAACTCGTCGTCATCACGGGCATGTCCGGCTCGGGCAAGTCGGTGGCACTCAACGCGCTGGAAGACCTGGGCTTCTATTGCGTGGACAACCTGCCACCCGAGCTGCTCGAGGCCTTCATCGACCTCGACCGCCACGACCGACTGCGCAAGGTCGCCATCGCCATGGACGTGCGCAGCGCCAAGTCGCTGCCCGGCCTGCCCCGGCGCCTGGCCGCGCTGCGCTCGCGCGACGTGCAACTCACCACGCTGTTCCTCGACTCCACCACCGACACCCTGGTGCGGCGTTTTTCCGAGACGCGTCGCCTTCACCCGCTGTCGCTGGAGGAAACCGATGACCAGCGCCGTGCGCTGACCGACGCCATCGAGTACGAGCGCGAGCTGCTGGCCGAGCTGCGCGAACAGGCCCTGGTGCTCGACACCAGCCTCACGCGCGCTGCCCAGTTGCGCAGTCAGGTCAAGGAACTCGTGGGCGCGACGCGCACGCCCATGACCCTGGTGTTCGAGTCCTTCGCGTTCAAGCGCGGCATTCCCATGGACGCCGACTTCGTGTTCGACGTGCGCATGCTGCCCAACCCGCACTACGAGCCACTGCTCAAGCCACTGACGGGGCGCGACGCGCTGGTGGCGCGTTTCCTGGAGGCCAGCCCCGACGTGCTGGCCATGGAAGACCAGATACGCGGCTTTCTTCAGCACTGGTTGCCCCACATGGAGCGCGACCACCGCAACTACGTCACCGTGGCGATCGGCTGCACCGGCGGCCAACACCGGTCCGTGTTTCTGGTGGAGCGCCTGGCCGCGTTTTTCGGTGGAGACTGGGTGGCGCGCGTGCGCCACCGCGAGGCCGACTACTGGTCGAGGACCTGAGTCGCCCAGTCGCCGGACAGCAGGCTTCGCACCGGCGCGGGCAGCCCCACAGACGCCAGCGCCGACAGGCTCACCCACTCACCGACCCAGTCGGCCGGCACCCCCTCTACCGCCACCCAGTGCGGCAGCAACTGCAGTTCGCGGTGCGTGAGCGCGTGGGCTACGGCGTCGGTCGCGATCCAGCGCGATGGCCAATCGGCGGGTGACACGACCTGCATCGCCTCCTCGCTCGTGAACACCGCAGGCGCGTGCAGCCCCGCCCAGATGCCGGGCGCCGGTCGGCGCTGCAACCACACCTGGTCCCCGCGGATGGCAAACAGCAGCCACCAGCGCTCGAAGCGCCGCTGTGCGCGGCGCGCCTTCACCGGGTATCTGGCGATGTCCTGCCGCTTCAGCGCCTCGCAGAGTTCGCTGGCGGGGCAAGCCTCGCAACGTGGCCGGGTGCGCGTGCACACGGTGGCTCCCAGGTCCATCAGGCCCTGGGTGTAGGCGCGCATGTCGTCGTGCTCGACTTCGGCCGGCAGCAGGCGCTGTGCCAGGTCCCACATCGCGCGCTGGCTCGCCGCCTGGCCCACGTCACCCTCGAAGGCCAGCAATCGGGCGAGCACGCGCTTGACATTGCCATCGACGATGGACACGCGCTCGCCGAAACAGAACGCGGCGATGGCCGCCGCCGTGGACGCGCCGATGCCGGGCAGGGTTTCGAGCTCCCTTGCCGTGGCGGGAAAGCGTCCACCGTGTTCAGCCACCACCGCCTGCGCGCAGCGGTGCAGATTGCGCGCACGGCTGTAGTAGCCCAGCCCGCTCCACAGGGCCATCACCTCGTCGATGGGCGCCGCCGCCAAAGCAGCCACATCGGGAAAGTGGTCCAGGAAGCGCGCGTAATACGCCAGCACGGTGGACACCTGCGTCTGCTGCAGCATGATCTCGGAGAGCCAGACGCGGTAGGGGTCGCGCGTGCCCTGCCAGGGCAGGCCGTGGCGCCCGGCGTGGCGCTGCCAGTGGATGAGTCGCGGCGCAAATTCCGCGGGCAGGTCCGTCATGCCGCCAGGGCTTCGGCGGGTTCCTCGGCGGGCGCCGCCAGCAGATGCGCGGTGAGTTCCTCGAACTTGATCTCGAGCTGGTTCAGCGCGGCCTGCTGCGTCTGCAGCTCGCGGATGCGCTCGTCAAGTCCGCTGGCGGCCTGCTGGATGCGCGAGACCGCCTCAATGCGGCGCGTGAAGTTGCGGCGCCGCTCACGCAGTTGCGCGTCGAGCTGGGCGGCGGCCGATTTGTTCCAGAGTTCCACCTCGTTGACCGCCGTCTCGTAGACCACGCGCAGGCGGCTCATGAGCGCGCGCGCCAGCCGCTCGGCGAACTCGGGTTGCGCCAGGCGCAACGCATTGCCCAGACTGAGGTACTGCAGGTGGCTCTTCTCGATGAGGTCGAGGTCCTTGCGGTACAGAGCCAACTGGGGCGACGACGGCGCCTGCAGCGAGAAACCGTATTCGGCGTTGAGGTTCTTGAAACTGCCCTCGAGCATCGACTGGATCTCGCCGGCCATCTCGTCGGCGTGGGTCAGGTCGTCGCGCAGGCGGTTGAAGGTACTGTCGTAGGCGCGGCGCACGCCGAGCTTGATGCCGGGGCTCTTGAGCTGGCGCGCCAGCGTGGAGACCTCGGCCTTCAAGTGCGAGGGACTCAGCAGCGCGAACAGGTCTTTCAGCAGGCGCAGGTGCACCGAGCGCACGGCCTGGATCTTGGCGCCGCTGGCGTCGAAGTCGGCCTGCTCCTGCTCGATGCGCAGGCGCATCTGCTTGATCACGCCCGCGTTCTTGCCACGCAGGCCGTCGAGTTCCTGGATCTGCTCGACCAGATCGCGCAGGCGCGAATGCACCATGCGACCGGCCTCGCCGCGCAGGGCCTCCACCCCGGCGGCCACCGCTGAGCCCAGGATGCGGCGGCGCTGGCCCAGCAGGCCCTCGCTCAGCGCGCGCTCCAGATCGAGCAATTGGCTGGCCTTGAGCAGCTCGTCGTCGCGGTTGACCTTGGCGAGCAGGCCCTTCTGCGCCGACACCGCCAGCACCTGCGATTGCGGCACACCCAGGATCTCGGCCGAATCGGCGCGTTGCGCGGCGATCTGCAGTTGCACTTGCTCGGGCGAGCTCAGCGCGTCCCACATGGTGTCGATCTTGTTGAGCACCACCAGGCGAGAGGCCTGGCCGTCGCCCAGCGTGGCCAGGTGTTGGCGCCAGATGCCCAGATCGGATTTGGTCACGCCGGTGTCGGCCGCCAGGATGAACACCACTGCATGCGCCTGGGGGAGCAGGCTCACGGTGAGTTCAGGCTCGGCCCCAATGGCGTTGAGGCCAGGGGTGTCGAGAATGACCAGTCCCTGCTTGAGCAGCGGATGCGCCATGTTGATGAGCGCGTGGCGCCAGCGCGGCACCTCGATCAGGCCGTCGGGGCCGGGCAGCGGGTTGTCCTCGGGCACCTCGTCGTGCCAGAAGCCCAGGGCACGCGCCTCGTCCACGGGCACGTGCCGCACCTCGGACACCTTCTGGATGGCCTTGGCCAGTTGCTTCGGGTCGTTCACATCGAGGTCGACTCGCTCCCACTTGGCGGGCGCGTTGCGCCAGTCGAGCAGGGACTGCGGCTGCAGGCGCGTCTCGATGGGCAGCAGGCGCAGGCAGGGCGGCAGCTCGGCGTCGTAGGCCAGTTCGGTGGGGCACATCGTGGTGCGCCCCGCGCTGGCCGGCATGATGCGACGGCCGTAACCCGCGAAGAACACCGCGTTGATGAGCTCGGACTTGCCGCGCGAGAACTCGGCCACGAAGGCGACGGTGATCTTGTCGTTCTTGATCTGGGCGTGGAGCTGATCGAGCCGCTCTCGGATGCCCGGCTCCATCAGCTCGTGGTCGGCCAGCCATTCGGACAGCAGCTTCAGGCGCAGCGCGAACTGCTTGCGCCAGGCGCCGTGTTGATCGAAGGCTTGAATGAAATTCATGCGGCAATGTCTTTCGGGCGATCGACCAATATAGCACCCACCCCATAGCGAGGCCGCCCATCGCGGACGCATGGTCAACGGGCCTGGCAGAGCGGGCAGAAGTAGGTCGAACGTTGACCTTGCCGAATGGTGCGGATCGCCGTGGTGCACTGCCGGCAGGGCTGGCCGGCGCGGTCGTACACCATGGCGTCGAGCTGGAAATAGCCGCTCTGCCCTTCGGCGCTCAAGAAATCGCGAAGCGTGCTGCCGCCCAGTGCCAGCGCGCGCTGCAACACGTCCACGATGGCGCCATGCAAGCGCGCGGCGCGCGGACCGCTGATGCGGTCGGCCCGCGTGGTGGGGCGGATACCGGCGCGAAACAGCGCCTCGCTGGCGTAGATGTTGCCCACGCCCACCACGATGTCGCCGGCCAGCAGCACCTGCTTGATGGGCGCACGCCGCAGGCGCAAGGCCTGGTGAAAACGCACCGGATCGAAGCCCGCCTCCAGCGGCTCCACGCCCAGGCCGCCCAGCAAGCGCACGGCACGTGGGTGATCGAGCGACGGAACATGCACCACCGCACCGAAGCGACGGGGATCGTGCAGGCGCAGCCGCCCCCGGCTGGTGTCGAGTTCGAAGTGGTCATGCGGGCCGGCGGGCGGCAGCACCGGCGCGAATTGCAGGCTGCCCGACATGCCCAGGTGCAGCAGCAACCAACCCCCGTCCAGTTCCATCAGCAGGTACTTGCCTCGCCGACCGACCGAGCGCACGCACTGGCCGACCAGCGCGTCGGGCTCGACACCCAGCGGCCAGCGCAGTGGCTTGCCCAGCGCCACGCCGCGCACCGTCCCCCCGGCGATGCGGTCGGCAAAGCTGCGTCGGGTGACCTCGACTTCGGGCAATTCGGGCACGGTGATGGGGCGGAAATTGGGGCGCGGGGAACACGCGCCGGGGTCTTTGGATCAAGACACAAAGGCCTTGAACCCTTCAATTATCATGACCCGATGAAACCCCTGCCGCTGCATTCACGTCTTCGTCGCTCGCTGGTGGCGCTGGCCTGCACCGGCGTCCTGGCCAGCCCGGCGGCGCTGGCGCAGAGTCCGCTGAAACCTTCGGTCACCAGTTCCCCGCTCGACGCCCCGCTGTTCTACCAACTGCTGCTCGGTGAGCTCAATGTGCGCGGGGGCGACCCCGGCGCGGGCTACTCGCTCATCCTCGAAGCAGCCCAGCGGGAGAAGAACCCCGAGCTCTTCCGGCGGGCCGTCGAGGTCGCACTGCAGTCCCGCCAGGTGGATGCCGCGCTGGCCGCCGCGAACACCTGGGCGCGCGATATCCCCGGCGACGCCGACGCCAACCGGTTCACGCTGCTTACGCTGCTGTCGCTGGGGCGCGTGAGCGAAACGGCGCAACCCCTGCGCGCCGTGCTGCAGGCCACGCCGGCAGAAGAGCGCAACAGCGCCATCGCGGCCATCCCTCAGATGTACGCGCGCGCCACGGACAAGGCCTTGGTACTCGCCGCCGCCCGCGAGGCATTGACCCCCTTCCTGACCCAGCCCGCCCATGCCGGTGCCGCCTGGGCCACCATCGGCCGGCTCGAACTCGACCTCGACCGCCCTGTGGCCGCCACCGACGCCGTGCGACGCGGCCACGCGGCGGACCCGGCGTCGCCCTACCCGGCCCTGCTCGCGCTGGAGTTGCTCGAACGCGGTCAAGCCGACACCGAACCGGTGGTGCGACAGCACATCGACGCCGCGCGGGCGAAAGACCCGCAGGACACGGCCATCGCCACCGCCTACGCACGCGTGCTGCTTGATCTGGGCCGCTTGCGCGACGCGCGCGTGCAGCTGGAGCGCCTGACCACCCAGGCACCGCAGCAGGCCGACCCCTGGCTGCTGCTGGGCATGCTGCAGGTGCGGGACAACGCGCTGCCCGCCGCCAACGTCTCGCTCGACACCTACCTGCAGCTCGCCCGCGACGCCAAAGACGAGCGCGTGCGCCGCGGCCTCACGCAGGCCTACCTGCTCAAGGCCGAAATCGCCGAGAAGCAGCAGGATTTCGTCGCCGCGAACGCCTGGCTCGACCGCATCGACAACCCCGAGGAAATCATGGCCGCGCAGTTGCGCCGCGCCTCGGTGCTGGCGCGCCAGGGCCGCCTCGACGAGGCCCGCGCACTGCTGCGCAGCCAGCCCGAGCGCCGTCCCGACGACGCGCGCCTCAAACTGATCAGCGAGGCCCAGTTGCTGCGCGAATTCAAGGCCTGGCGCGAGGCCTATCAGGTCTACGGCGAAGCGGTCCAGCGCTTCCCCGACGACCCGGACCTGCTCTACGAACAGGCCATGATGGGTGACCGGGCGGGCATGCCCGCCGAGATGGAGCGCCTGCTGCGCGAGCTCATCGCCGCCAAGCCCGACCACCACCACGCCTACAACGCGCTCGGCTACTCCCTGGCCGACCGCAACGAGCGCCTGCCCGAGGCCAAGCAGCTCATCGAAAAGGCCGTGTCCATGGCGCCGGACGACGCCTACATCCAGGACAGCCTGGGCTGGGTCGAATTCCGGCTCGGCAACACCGAACGCGCGCTCGGCATCCTGCGCGACGCCTACGGCAAGCGCCCCGACCCGGAGATCGCCGCCCACCTGGGCGAGGTGCTCTGGACCAAGGGAGCGCGCGACGAGGCACGCCGCATCTGGCGCGAAGGCCTCGCACTCGCCAGCGACAACGAAACGCTGAAGAGCACGCTCAAGCGACTCAACGTCGAGCCGTGAGCCTGCGCCCCCCCCTCACCCGCCGCACGGTCGTCATCACCCTGGCAGCCGGCCTCGCCGGCTGCGCCACACCACGGCCCCGCCTGCCCGGCGAAGCCGCCTGGTCCGGCAGGCTCGCCCTGCGCGTGGACAGCACGCCGTCACAAGCCTTCTCAGCCCTGTTCGACCTGCGCGGCAGCGCGACCCAGGGTGAACTCCAGCTCAGTTCCGCACTGGGACAGACCCTGGCCACGGTGCGCTGGTCGACGCAGGGCGCCGAGCTGCAACGCGGCAACGAGACCACGCGCCGCGACAGCCTCGACGCACTCACCACCGAACTCAGCGGCGCCCCCTTGCCGGTGCTGGCCATGTTCGACTGGCTCCAGGGCCGGGACGCCCAGGCTGGTGGCTGGCGCGTCGATCTGTCGGCGCACGCCAACGGCCGCCTGGTGGCGCGGCGCGAGCAGCCCCTGCCCTCGGCCGAGTTGCGCCTCGTCTTCGAGCAGCCATGAACGCGCTGTACGACGTTCCCGCGCTGGCCAAAGTCAACCTGTTCCTGCACATTGTGGGCCGCCGCGACGACGGCTATCACGAGCTGCAGTCCGTGTTCATGCTCATCGACTGGTGCGACCACTTGCACTTCGAGCGACTGGACAACGGCGCAATCGAGCGCGTGGACAGCACACCCGGCGAGTTGCCCGAGGACGATCTCTGCGTGCGCGCCGCGCGAGCGCTGCGCCAAGCCACGGGATGCGCCCACGGCGTGCGCATCACGCTCGACAAACGCCTGCCCACCCAGGCCGGCCTGGGCGGCGGCTCGTCCGACGCCGCCACCACACTGCTTGCGCTCAACCGCCTGTGGGGCCTGGACCTGCGGCGCGACGCGCTGGCGCGCATCGGGCTCACGCTGGGCGCCGACGTGCCCTTCTTCATCGGCGGGCGCCACGCCTGGGTCGAGGGCATCGGCGAACGACTGACCCCCATCGAATTGCCTCGCGGCCACCTGGTGCTGATCAAGCCACCCGGTGGCGCGTCCACGCCACGCATCTTTGCCGAGCCTTCGCTCAAACGGGACACGGAAACTGCTACAATCCAAGGCTTTGCTGCAAACGGCAACCTCGAATCGATGATGACCTTCGGTCACAACGATCTGGAGCCGGTGGCACGGGCCCTGTGCCCCGAAGTCGGTGAAGCCATTCACTGGCTGGCAGACCAAGGTCTGTCGGGGCGCATGACCGGTTCCGGAACAGCGGTGTTCGCACCATGCGCCAGGAATCAGGTCCTCAGCCCGGCGCCAGCGTCCTGGCAGGTGCGGGTCTGCAGCAACATGGATGTCCATCCATTGCTCGATTGGTGCGACGGCTGAAAGCCTGCACGCCAGACGGCGCAACGGTTGTGCAACCTGCGACAATTCGGTGGTTCGTGACATTGGCACGGACCTCCTGTGTAGGGGAGTCGCCAAGTTGGTCAAGGCACCGGATTTTGATTCCGGCATGCGAGGGTTCGAGTCCTTCCTCCCCTGCCACCGTTTTTCTGACATCACACACACTGGCCATCGTTGATGGCCGTTGTTTTTTGATCGCGGCCCCGCCGGTGGCCGCCAGACCGCTGGGAATGCCATGCAAGTTCAGCCCCCGGATTACATGATCTTCACCGGCAACGCGAATCCCGTGCTGGCATCCGAGATCGCCCAACACCTGGGCACGCAGCTCGGCGCGGCCACCGTGGGCCGCTTCTCCGACGGTGAGGTCACCGTCGAAATCACCCAGAACGTGCGCGCCCGCCACGTGTTCGTCGTGCAGTCCACCTGCGCGCCCACGAACGAGAACCTGATGGAGCTGCTCATCATGGTCGACGCGCTCAAGCGCGCCTCGGCCGAGCGCATCTCCGCGGTCATCCCCTACTACGGCTACGCCCGCCAAGACCGCCGCCCGCGCTCCAGCCGCGTGCCGATCAGCGCCAAGGTCGTGGCCAACATGCTGCAGACCGTGGGCGTCCAGCGCGTGCTCACCATGGACCTGCACGCCGACCAGATTCAGGGCTTCTTCGACATCCCGGTCGACAACATCTACGCCTCGCCCGTGCTGCTGGGCGACCTGCGCACCAAGAACTACGAAGACCTGCTGGTGGTCTCGCCCGACGTGGGCGGCGTGGTGCGCGCGCGCGCGCTGGCCAAGCAGCTCAACTGCGACATGGCCATCATCGACAAGCGCCGCCCCAAGGCCAACGTGTCCGAAGTCATGCACGTGATCGGCGACATCGAGGGCCGCAACTGCGTGATCATGGACGACATGATCGACACCGCCGGCACCCTTGTGAAGGCGGCCGAGGTGCTCAAGGAGCGCGGCGCCAAGAAGGTCTACGCCTACTGCACGCACCCCATCTTCTCGGGCCCCGCCATCGAGCGCATCGCCAAGGGCAGCGCGCTCGACGAGGTGGTCGTCACCAACACCATCCCCCTGTCGCAGTCCGCCCAGGCCTGCGGCAAGATCCGGCAAGTTTCCGTGGCCCCGCTGATCGCCGAGTCGATCGCGCGCATTGCCTCGGGCGAGTCGGTCATCAGTTTGTTCGCCGATCAGGACAACTTGTTCTGATCAGCGATCAATATCCGGCCGCCGCGAGGCGGCCTTCATCAACCCGAGGCGTTCTGGTCGCGGAACCCCTCAATTGGAGTCAGTCATGCAATTCGTCGCTTTTGAGCGCGCCAAGCAGGGTACGGGTGCGAGCCGCCGTCTGCGCATCACCGGTCGCGCGCCCGGTATCGTTTTTGGTGGCACCGCCGCCCCCGTCTCGATCGAACTCGATCACAACGCGCTGTGGCACGCCCTGAAGAAGGAAGCCTTCCACGCCTCCATCCTCGACATGGAGCTCGGCGGCAAGGTTGAAAAAGTGCTGCTGCGCGATGTGCAGTACCACCCCTTCAAGCCGCAGGTGCTGCACGTGGACTTCCAGCGCGTGGACGACAAGACACGCCTGCGCAAGAAAGTGCCGCTGCACTTCACCGGCGCTGAAGAATCGCCTGCGGTCAAGCTCGACAAGTGCCTGGTCAACCACGTGATCAACGAGATCGAGATCGAGTGCCTGGCCACCCAGTTGCCCGAGAACATCACCGTGGACCTGAGCCAGGTCACCAAGGGCGCCACCGTGCACGCCGGCGACATCAAGCTGCCCAAGGGCGTGAAGATCGTCACCCACGGCCGCAAGGACATCACGGTCGCGACCGTGGTGGAGCCGGTGGAAGAAGTGGTGGCAGCACCCGTCGCCGCCGCGCCCGCCGACGACAAAAAGAAAGGCAAAGGCAAGAAGTAATTCTTCGCCTCGCCCCGAACAAGGCCCGCCCCGCGCGGGCCTTTTCTTTTGGGACAATCTCTCTCTATGATCAAGCTCATCGTCGGCCTGGGCAACCCGGGCCCCGAGTACGAGGCAACGCGCCACAACGCCGGTTTCTGGTGGGTGGATGAGGCCGCGCGCCTGCTCAAGGCCTCGCTGCAGATGGAGCGCTCGCATTTCGGCCTGGTGGCGCGCGCCAACGTCGGCGGGCAGTCGGTCTGGCTGCTGGAGCCGCAGACCTTCATGAACCTGTCGGGCAAGTCGGTGGGCGCGCTCGCCCGCTTCTTCAAGATCGCACCGGAGGAGGTGCTGGTGGTGCACGACGAGCTGGACCTGCCCCCGGGCGAGGCCAAGCTGAAGAAGGGCGGCGGCCACGCGGGCCACAACGGTCTGCGCGACATCCACGCGCAGATCGGTGCCGACTACTGGCGCCTGCGCCTGGGCATCGGCCACCCGGGCAACAAGAACGAGGTGGCGAACTGGGTGCTCAAGAAGCCCTCGCCCGACGACCGCATCGCCATCGAGCAGACCGTGGACCGCAGCCTCAGGGCCCTGCCCCACCTGATCGCGGGTGAGATGGACAAGGCCACCGCGCTGATCCACACCAGCAAACCGCCCCGGCCCAAGCCGCCGCGGCCCGCCGCGCCAGCATCGACCACCCCCGCTCAGGCGGCCGGCGCCTCACCCGAGGCCGACGACAAGCCTTGACCGGCCTTCTGCAGGCGCTGGTACTTCTGCCACAGCGTCTCTTTCGATTCGATGTGCGCCGGGTCCACCGGAATGCAGGATACCGGGCAGACCTGCACGCACTGGGGCTCTTCGAAGTGCCCCACGCATTCGGTGCAGCGCCCGGGGTCGATCTGGTAGATCTCCTCGCCCATGGAGATCGCCTGGTTCGGGCACTCGGGCTCGCAGACGTCGCAATTGATGCATTCGTCGGTGATCATCAGCGCCATGGCGATCCCCTCAGGCCTGCAAGGGCGGTGGCGGCTCGAGCCGCGCGGCCACCGATGGGTCCACCATGGCCGACACGTCGCCGCCGAGCTTGGCGATCTCGCGCACGAGGGTGCTGCTGATGCACTGCAGATCGGCCTGCGGCAGCAGGAACACCGTTTCCACTGCAGGGTGCAACTTTCGGTTCATCGCCGCCATCTGCGCTTCGTAGTCGAAGTCGGTGATGTTGCGGATGCCGCGCACCACGGCGTGTGCGCCGTGCTCGCGGCAGAAGTCCATGATCAGACCGTCGAAGGGCAAGGCGCGCACGCGGCCCGGCAGTCGACCGGCAGCCTCCGCCACCATCGCCAGGCGCTCGTTCAGGGTGAACTGCGTTTTCTTGTGATGGGCCACCGCCACGGCCACGATGACCTCGTCGAACAGGCCGGCGGCGCGGCGCATCACGTCCTCGTGGCCGAGCGTGATCGGGTCGAAGGTGCCGCTGTAAACGGCAGTGCGGGCGGAGGTCTCGGGCATGGGGGGCATTATCCCGTGGCGCCGGGCAGGGCCGGGTGCAACAGGTGAAAGGCCACGGCGCCTGCGCGGCCGTGCCGGTGCAGGCTCAGGCCCAGGGGCGCCAGATCCGCTTCGACCCAGGGACGCGGGGCTTCCAGGTAGACGAAGCCTTCGGCCGACACCGCCTCGCGCGCGGCGCGCAGCGCGGGCTCGAACAGATTCACCGCATCGAAGGGCGGATCGAGAAAGACAACGTCCAGACCCTGCCCCGCCGCCGCGCGCAGGGCCGCCAGGCCATCACCGCGCTGAACGCGCACCGCCTCGGCTTTCAGGCGCGTGCGGATGGTCTGGAGTTGCACCACGAGCGTGGGATCCTGCTCCACCATCACCACCTCGCGCGCGCCGCGAGAGGCGGCCTCGAAGCCCAACGCGCCCGTGCCCGCAAAAGCGTCGAGGCCACGCCAGCCCGTGAGGTCCTGCCCCAGCCAGTTGAACAGGGTTTCGCGCACGCGCGAGGGCGTGGGTCGCAGCCCCGGCCGATCGGCCACGGGCAGCTTGCTGCGTTTCCATTGCCCACCCAGGAGGCGGACTTCCTGCGGCGGGGCACCGGCGGGCTTCTTCATGCCGGCGAGCTTAACCGTGTGCCCTCAGGGCCGGGCTCCCACCACGACGGTGGCCAATCGGTCCGGCTTGACGACACGCTGCATCGCACGGCGCACCTCGTCCACCGTCAGCGCGCGCACGCGTTGCGTCCAGGTGTCCAGGTAGTCCAGCGGCAAGCCGTTCCAGCCAATGTTGACCACGTTGTCGAGCAGCTTGCGGTTGCTGTCAAAGCGCAGTGCGAAGCCGTTGATGAGGTAGTCCTTGGCGGCTTGCAGTTCAGCTTCGCTCGGGCCTTCGGCGATGTAGCCCGCAAGCGTGTCGCGCACCACGCGCACGGCCTCGTCGGCCTGGTCCGGCCGCGTGTTGAGCCCGATCTGGAAGGCCCCCGCGTGGCGGCCCGGCGAGAAATAGCTGTACACGCCGTACGTGAGGCCGCGCTTCTCGCGCACCTCGATCGTCAGGCGAGAGGTGAACCCGCTGCCGCCGAGGATGTGGTTGCCCACAAAGAGCGGAAAGAAGTCCGGGTCGTCCCGCTTGATGCCGGGTTGGCCGATCAGCACCTGCGCCTGCGCGGCAGCCATGGGCAGGCGCTGCACCGAGGCGGCGCTCAGGGGTTTCACCTCCGGCACGGGCGGCAACGCGGCGCAGCCATGCGGCGCGATGGCGCGCACCATCGCATCGACGATGCGCTCGGCGCCCGCGCGGTCCACGGCGCCCACCATCACCACCTGCGCGCGGCAGGCGGTGATGTGGCGGCGGTAGAAGGCGCGCATGTCATCCACACGGATCGCAGCAAGGGTCTCGGGCGTGGTGAAACGCCCGTAAGGGTGGTCGCCGTACACGGCGCGCCCGAAGGCCTGGCTGGCCACCGTGGGCGGCCGGTTGAGCGCTTCGCGCAGCGCGGCCGATGCGCGCTCGCGGTCGCGTTGCCACACGGCCTCGGGCCAGGTGGGCCGGGCCAGTTGCTGCGCCGCCAGCGCCACGGCGCGCGAGAGGATGGCTGGATCGGTGAGGCTGCGCAGTTGCACCGAGAAGCGGTCGCTGCCCGCGCTCGCACCGAACTCGGCGCCCAGGTCCACCCAGGCCGCGGCCAGGGCGTTTTCGTCGCGCGCGGGCTGGCCTTCGTAGGCACCTACGCCGCCGTCCATCAAGCCCGCCACCGCATTGGCCAGCCCCGCCTGCGCGGCCGGCTCGCGCCGGCTGCCGCCGTCGAAGTCCATCTGTACGTCGACCATGGGAATGGTCGGGCTGTTCACCAGGTACACCCGCGTGCCGCTGGGGTGCACCCAATGCTCGATGGGGATGGCGGCCGAGGCCACGCCCGCGACCAGCGCCAGGCCCGTTGCGGCCAGCGCACGCTTCACCGTTGGCCAATGCCTCATTGCGCGCCCTCCGCCGCCCGCGCCTGGGGCACCAGCACGCCCGTGTTGAGCGTGCGATCGATGAAGTAGCGCTGCGCCACCGCGCGCACCCGCTCGGCCGTCACGGCCTGCAGGCCCGCCATCAGACGCTCGCCGGCATCCGTGGGCAAGCCATTGAGCCAGTACGTGCCCTGCTCCTGCGCCTGGTTGAACACCGAGTCGAGCTTGTAGACCTCGGACGCGGTCCATTGCGTCTTCACGCGCTGCAGTTCCTCGGCGTTGACACCCTCGCGCGCGATGCGCTCGATCTCCGCCTTGAGTGCGCCGATCGCCATCTCTGCCGTGACGCCGCGCGCCGGCACAGCGGAGGCGGTGAACACCTGCGGCCCGCGGCCCATCAGCCCATAGCCCGAACTGGCGCTGTCGGCGATGCGCTTGCCGCCCGTACCCTGGCCCTGCACCAACGCGCGCTCCAGGCGCGCACCGCTGTAGCCATCGAGCACGCCCGAGAGCACGGCGAGCGCCAGCGCATCGCGGCTGGCCTCGTCGTCGCCGCCGGTGTAGCGGGGCGCGTGCCAGGCCAGCACCACCAGGCCCTGGTCGGCCACGGCGCGGTATTCCAGGCGGCGCGGCCCGTGCTGCGGCGGCTCCGTGCGCGGCTTGCGCGTGGGCACGGCGTGCACGGGGATGCGCCCGTAGGTGCGCTCCGCGATCTCAAGCACGCGCTGCGGGTCCACGTCGCCCGCCACCACCACGGCCGCGTTGGCCGGCACGTACCAACGCTGGTGGAAGTCGCGCACGTCCTGGGGTGTCATCGCGTCGATGTCGCTCATCCAGCCGATGATGGGCCGCCGGTACGGGCTGGCCTGCCACACCATGGCGTTGAAGGCTTCGAACAGGCGCGCGCGCGGCGACTCCTCGGTGCGCTGGCGCCGTTCTTCCTTGATCACCTCGATCTCGCGCGTGAATTCGATGTCGGGCCACTGGTTGGTGGCGAAGCGATCGGCATTGAGCGCCATCACCTCTTCCAGCCGCTCGGCCGGCACCTGCTCGTGGTACGCGGTGGCGTCGCGGCTGGTGAAGGCGTTCTGGCGCCCGCCCAACGCGGCGACGCGCTCGGAGAACTCGCCGGGCTTGAGGGCCGCGCTGCCCTTGAACATCATGTGTTCGAGCGCGTGCGCCACGCCGGAGGTGCCGTCGACCTCATCGATGGCGCCGACGCGCACCCACAGCATGTGCACCGCCGTGGGCGCTCGGTGGTCGGGCCGCACGATCAGCGACATGCCGTTGGCGAGGGTGAAAGACTGGACCGCCGGGGCGGAGAGGGCTGGCGAGGCGGCGTGCACGAGGGACGCGGTCAGCACCAACCCCAGAAGCGTCGAAAGGCGTTTCATAGAATCCCAAGGATTCCAGAGATTCTCAAATGTTCTCGTTCTTTCGCAAAAAAAATCCCGCGCCCGCCCCTGAGGCACCGGTGGTCACGCCCGATGCCCCCCCGGCCGTCGAGCCTGTTGCGGCGCCGGCACCGGCACCGGAGCACCCACCGACGAGCGCTGCACGACCCGCGCCAGCCGCTCCCCGCGAGAGCTGGCTGAACCGCCTGAAGAGCGGACTGCGCCGCACCGGCAGCGGCATTGCCACGGTGTTCACCGGCACGCGCATCGACGAGGACCTGTACGAAGAGCTCGAGGCCGCCCTGCTCATGGCCGACAGCGGCGTATCGGCCACGCAGCACCTGCTGACCGACCTGCGCCGCCGCGTGAAGGAGGCCAAGGCCACCGAGCCGGCCGCCGTGAAGGCCTTGCTGGCCGACGCCATCGCCGATCTGCTGAAACCCTTGCAGAAGCCGCTCGTCATCGGCGAGCACAAGCCCACCGTCATCATGGTCGCCGGCGTCAACGGCGCGGGCAAGACCACGTCCATCGGCAAGCTCACGCGCCACCTGGCCGACGATGGCGCCAGCGTGCTGCTGGCCGCCGCCGACACCTTCCGCGCGGCCGCGCGCGAACAGTTGGCCGTATGGGCCGACCGGAACACGGTGGACATCGTGACGCAGGAAGGCGGCGACCCGGCCGCCGTGTGCTTCGACGCCGTGAGCGCCGGCAAGGCGCGCGGCAAGGACGTGGTGCTGGTGGACACCGCCGGCCGCCTGCCCACGCAATTGCACCTGATGGAAGAGCTGCGCAAGATCCGCCGCGTGGTGAACAAGGCGGACGCCTCCGCGCCGCACGAGGTGCTGCTGGTCATCGACGGCAACACTGGCCAGAACGCGCTCACGCAGGTCAAGGCCTTCGACGAGGCCCTGCAGCTCACGGGTCTCATCATCACCAAGCTTGACGGCACGGCCAAAGGGGGCGTGCTCTGCGCCATCGCGCGCGAGCGGCCCGTGCCGGTGTACTTCATCGGCGTGGGCGAGAAGCTCGAAGACCTCGAGACATTCGACGCGCGCGAGTACGCGCAGGCCCTGCTCAGCTAGCGTCTTCCTCGCTGTAGTGGCGCCAGCGGCCCATGGCCTGGCGCATGGTGAGCACCTGCCGTTCGAACGTGGGGCAGGCCTGGCACATCGCCATGTGCAGGCGCAAGGCCCAGCGCTCCAGGCGCGGCAGCTCACGGTCCTCGCGCGCGATGATGAGCGCGGTGACTTCTTTGCAGGTGCGGCGCAGCGGGTAGATGGGCTTCATGCGGCGTCTCGGCGGGCGAACCAGTTGAGTTCCAGGCATTCGCGCAAGCGCAGGCGGGCCCGGTGCAACTGGACGTACAGGTTGGTCGGCGTCAGCGACAGCTCCTTACAGATCTCCTCACTGCCCATCTCCAGCCACTCACGCATCAGGAACAGGCGCCCCTGCACGGGCGGCAGCTTCTCGGTGCAGGCCTCCAGGATGCGCATGAACTGGCGATTGTCCAGATCCTGCTCGGGGTTGCCCCAATCGGCCGGCCGCTCGGCGAAGTGGCCGTCGGCCTTGAAGGGCAGGTAATCCAGCGGGTCGGCCTCGTCGTCCTCGCCCTGGCTCAGCGTCACTTCGCGACCGTGCTGGCGCAGCGCATCGACGATCTTGTGCTTGAGGATGCCGACGAGCCAGGTCCGCAATTGCGCGCGGCGCTCGAAGGCCTGCGGCTTCGCAATCGCCGCCAGCACGGTCTCGGACACCGCGTCCTCCGCCCATGATTCGTTGCGCAGTTGCAAGCGCGCGAACTTCATGAGGTAAGCGCGCGACTCGGCGACTTCCTGCTCGAACGTTGGGGACGACATGGCGCGCGAGTGTAGTGAATGGCGAAGACCGTGCAGCGACAGGCGGTGTAAGAACCCGCGTCTGACCACGACACAAGCCCACCAGAGCGCTTGCACCGGGCCATCGCACGGTGGGCACTGGGTTTGAGGAGTCATCCCATGAACCAACGCCAATTCCTGGCCGCCGCCGCCGGCTCGCTGATGTCGCTCGCGCTGCTGTCCACGCCCGCGCTGGCGCAGAACAGCGGCAAGGAGAAGTGCTACGGCATCGCCAAGGCCGGGCAGAACGACTGCGCCAACCTCGCCGGCACGCATTCCTGCGCGGGCCAGGCCAAGATGGACATGGACAAGGGCGACTGGAAGTACGTGCCCGCGGGCACCTGCAAGCAGATGGGCGGCCTGTCGGCCGACGATGCCAAGAAGGCCACGATGAAGAGCTGATTGCCAGCCGAGCACGCGCCATGCCAGCCCCCCCGACAAACGACGCCGACGCGCCCGAGGTGGGCATCGGCTGGCGCGCGCCGCACCAGCGTGCTCTGCTCGAACAGCGGCCCGCGCTCGACTTCATCGAGGTGCACGCGGAGAACTTCTTCGCGCCCAACGCCGCCACGCGCGCGCCTTTGCTCAAGGCCCGCGAGTCCTACGGCCTGAGCCTGCACGGCGTGGGCCTGTCGCTGGGCTCCGCTGATGGCATCGACCCCTGGCACCTGGACCGCCTGGCCACGCTCGTCGCTGACACCGAGCCCCGCTTCGTCAGCGAACACGCGAGCTTCGCGCGCGGCACCTGGCAAGCCCGTGCCGTGCACGCGGCCGACCTGCTTCCCCTGCCCTTCACCCGTGAGGCGCTGGACGTGTTGTGCGCGAACGTGCAGCGCGTGCAGGACCGCCTGCGCCGGACCATCGCGGTCGAGAACCTCTCGGCCTACCTCGCCTGGCCCGAGGCCGACATGGGCGAGGTCGATTTCCTCGTGGCCCTGAGCCAGCGCACGGGCTGCCAGTTGCTGGTGGACGTCAACAACCTCGTCGTCAACGCACTCAATGACCAGCGCGCCGCCCGCATCGACGCCCCCTTGCCCGCCGTGCACCGCTGGCTTGATGCGATCCCGCCCGACTGCGTGAGCGAGCTCCACCTGGCGGGCCACCACGACCGCGGCGACCTCGTGATCGACGACCACGGCAGCCGCGTACACGCCCTGGTGTGGCAGGCGTACCGCCACGCCGTCGCGCGCTTCGGCGCGGTGCCCACGCTGATCGAATGGGACACCGACATCCCCGCGCTGGACGTGCTGCTGGACGAGGCCGCTTCGGCACGGCGCCTGGGCCGCGACGCCCTGCGCGCGCCGGCCATGGAGCCGGCCGCATGAACACCTCGCTCGCGCAGCGGCAGCACGAACTGCTCGACGCCCTGCTGCAGGCGCACCCGCCCGGGCCCGAGGCGCCCTGGCACGGCCCGGGGCTCGGCGCCTACCGCGCCAACGCGCACGCGCACGCCGAGCGCGCGCTGCTCGCCGCCTACCCCGTGGTCGCGGCGCTGCTCGGCGAAGAGGCCTTCCAGGCGCTCGCGCGCGCGCTGTGGCACCACCGCCCACCCGAGCGCGGTGACCTGTCCGAATGGGGCGCGGCGCTGGCCGGCTTCGTCGCCGCACAGAGCGACCTGGACAGCCTGCCCTACCTGAGCGACGTGGCCCGGCTCGAGTGGGCCTTGCATCTGGCCTCACGCGCCGCCGACACCACTCCCGACGCCGCGAGCTTCGCCTGGCTCGAGCGCGAGCCCCCCGAACGCCTGCTCCTGAGGCTGGCCCCCGGCACGGCGATCGTGCGCAGCCCCTGGCCGGTGCTCAGCGTGCTCGACGCCCACCTGCACGGCGAACCCGACTTCGCCACCGTGGCCCGGCGCCTGGCCGCCGGTGTCGCCGAAAACGTGCGCGTGTGGCGCCAGGGCCCGGCCCTGCGGCTCACACCCATCGACGACACGATCGCCGGCTTCGAGGCCGCGTTGCTGGACGGTCACACGCTTGGCCAGGCGCTGGACCACACCCCGATCGATGCCCTCGCCTGGCTCGGCGACGCCGTGCGCAGCGGCCTGTTCGCGGGCGTGGCGCCTACCCCCGACGCAATCGACAACGAAGGAGAACCGCCATGTCCACCCAGCCATTGATCCACCGCATCGCCACCTGGTGGCAGCCCATCGACCGCCTGCTCGACGCCGCCCAACCCCTGGGCGCGCTGCTCGCGCGGCTCTATATCGCGCAGGTGTTCTTCCTCTCGGGCCTCACCAAAATCCGCGACTGGGACACCACCCTGTTGTTGTTCACCGAGGAATACCACGTGCCCCTGCTGCCGCCCGCCATGGCCGCCGTCATGGGCACGGTGGGCGAGCTGGCCCTGCCGGTGCTGCTGGTGCTGGGGCTGGCCGGGCGCTTCTCGGCGCTCGGCCTGTCGGTGGTCAACGTGGTGGCCGTGCTGAGCCTGAGCGAGATCGCACCGGCGGCGTTTCAGCAACACCTCACCTGGGGCGCGCTGCTGGCCGCGCTGGCGCTGTTCGGGCCGGGGCGCTGGTCGCTGGACCACTGGCTGGGCGGTCGCCTGCGTTCCTGAGGCCATGCGTGCGGGGCCGTACCATCGCGGCCCATGCGCAGCGGCATCACCCGACTTGTCCTCATCGGCGCAGGCCCGGCCCACCGAGAGGTGCTGGCCCGCCTGACGCGGCACCACCCCGCCGACCTGCAGGTCACCCTGCTGGCCCCACCCCCCGCACCCGTGCACGAACCCCTGGTGCCCGCCGTGGTCGCGGGCAGGTACACGGCCGACTCCTGCCGCGTGGGCTTGTCGGGCCTGCTCACCCTGGCCCACGCGCGCTGGGTTGGCGGCCGGTGCGCCGCGCTGGACGTGGAGGGCCGCCTCGTGCGCGCCGCGCCGGCCGACGGCGGAGCGCCCATCGACCTGCCCTTCGACCTGCTCTCGCTGGACACCGCCGCCACCACCGACCGCGAGGCGCTGGAGCAGCGCCTGCCCGGCGCGCGCGACCTGGCGCTGCCGCGCTACCCCACCGAGGCCTTCCTGGGCCTGTGGCCGCGCGTGGTGTCGCTGGCACACAAACGGCCGCTGTCGGTCGCCGTCATCGGCGCGGGCGCGGCCGCCATCGAACTGGTCTTCGCCGCCGCGCAGCGTCTGCGAGCCGAGGGCCATGCCGGCACCATCCTCACCCTGCTCACCGACGGCGGTGTGCTGGCCGGTGACTTGCCCCCCGCCGTGGCCTCGCGCGTGCGGCGCGAGCTCAAGCGCCAGCGCATCCACGTGCTCAACGAACCCTGCACGGGCCTCACGGTCGACGGCGTGCGCCTGGCCAACGGCGCGCTGCTGCGCTGCGACGTGCCCCTGGTGGCCGGTGTCGCGCAGGCCCCGGTGTGGCTGCGCGACACGCCGCTGGCACTTGCCGAGGGCGGGCAGGTGCTCGTCAATCGCTTCCAGCAGAGCCTGAGCCACCCGAACGTGTTCGCCGCCGGCCACGCCGCGCGCCGCGACGACCACGCCTATCCCGAAGCCGCCACGGCCTCGGCGCGCGCTGGCGCCGCGCTCGCGCACAACCTGCTCGCGGCCTTCGAGGGCCAGCCCCTCAAACCCCATTGGCCGGCGCAGCGCGTGTTCACGCGACTGTCGTGTGGCAGCGACCGGGCCATCGCCGCCTGGGGCCCACTGCGCACCCAGGGTGCCTGGGTGGCGCGCTGGAAGGACCGCGATGCGCGCCGCGAGGTTGCGGCGCCGGCACCACAAGGAGAGGATGCGGCGCCCCAGGCGTAAAGCGGTTGCAACGCACGGCCCGTAAACTTAGGGACTACTCCCTACTGGTATCGACCGACCATGCGCCAGAGCCCCGCCCCCTTTCTTCGCTCCGGCGTCGCCCTGATGGCCGCCCTGGGCACCAGCGCCGCGATGGCGCAGGCCGCACACGGCCCCGGTGCGCACAACCACGCCGCGCCGACCCAGGCCACCCCCGCGGTGGGCACGCCCGAACCCGCGCGCGTGCTGCACCCCTGGCAGGCCGCGCCGCCGCGTCTGTCGGCCGAGGCGTACTTCACCAACCTCAAGGATGGCGACCGCATCGAGACGCCCTACGTGCTCAAGTTCGGCCTCTCGGGCGGTTGGGGCCTGGCCCCCATCGCCCAGACTGGCCAGGGCAAGAGCGGGCACCACCACCTGCTGGTCAACCGCGACCTGCCGCTCAACTTCAAGCAGGCCCTGCCCTTCAACGAGCAATACATCCACTTCGGCAAAGGCCAGATGGAGACCGTGCTCACGCTGGAGCCCGGCGAGTACACGCTGCGCATGCTGCTGGCCGACCAGCAACACCTGCCGCACTTCGTCTTCAGCAAGCCGACGAAGATCACCGTCACACGCAAGAACGCCACCGACCCGGCCACACTGCAGAAGAAGGGCCTCGCGATCGACGTGGTGCAAAGCAACAGCCAGCGCCCGCCCTTCCTGGTGCGCTTCCACGCCTCGCTGTTGAACGTGGCGCAGGTGACGCAGAAGATCCCCGAGACCGGTCACTTCAAGCTGACCGTGGCGCCCGTGGCGGGTGGCGCCCCGGCGGTGATGGACTTCCGGGACGGGCAGACGGAGGTGTGGCTGGCGCCACCCGCGGGCGCCTACAACCTCAGGCTGGAGATGCTCGACAACCTCGACCCCGGCAAGGCCCTGGCCGAGGCCGCGACGGCGCGTGTCGAGGTGCGCTGAGGCCGGCGCTCAACAGCCAAGCTGATTCGCCAGGTCCAGCAGGTCGCGCGCGTGGTAGGTGTTCGCCGGATCGGGCGACACGTCCTTGATGTGTGCGGCGCCGAACTCCATCGGGCGCTCGATGTAGGCCGTCGCCAGGCCGCAGTCGCGCGCGGCGGCCAGGTCGTCCTGATGCGCGGCCACCATCATCACCTCCGCCGGTGACACGTCGAATACCCCGGCCGCGCCGAGGTAGACACGCGGGTCGGGCTTGTAGGCGTGGAACACCTCGGCGGAGAGCACGCAATCCCAGGGCAGGCCACCGCGCTTGGCCATGTTGGTGAGCAGGCCGATGTTGCCGTTGGACAGCGAGCAAATGGTGAAGCGCGACTTGAGCCGCGCGAGCCCGGCCACGCTGTCGGGCCAGGGGTTCAGCCGGTGCCACACGCGGTTGAGGTGGGCGCGCTCGGCTTCGTCCAGATGCTCCAGCCCGAAGCGCGGCAGGATGTCTTCCAGCATGCCCCGGTGCAGTTCGTCGAGCCGCGTCCAGCCGATTTCGCCGCTGCGCACACGCTGCATGGCGGGTTGGTAGCGCTCGCGCCAGGCGCGCGCGAAGGCGTCGGCGTCCACCTGCGGGTAAACGGCCTGCACCTCGCGCACGATGCTGCCGTGCCAGTCGACGACGGTGCCGAAGATGTCGAAGACGAGGATGGAAATCGGGGGCATGGTGGTCTCCTTTTTGATTGGGCGTGGTCACGCCACGCCATACGCCCGCAGCAAGTCTCCCCAGGCCTCGAGCTTGCGCTCGAATGACCAGCTCGCGTTCGCCGGGCTCGTCGACGGCAGCCGGTGCACGGGCAGGCCGAAAGCGCCCGTGAGCCGCGCGTGGCGGAAGCTCTCGCCGCCGTTGTGGGCGATGGCGCGCAGCGCGGGGCACCGCTGGCGCAGGTGCGCGAAGTCGTTGAGCTCGGCGTCGCGGATGGCGGTGTCCAGGCTGCCTTCGCGCTCGCAGCTCGCGTAGACGTCCCAGATGCCCAGCCCACGGGCCAGCACGGCCGCCACGCGCTCGTCGTAACCGGCCTGCGCCAGCGGCACGTTCCACAAAGCGCCCAGGATCTTCCAGAAGGCGTTCTGCGGGTGCCCGTAGTACTGCCGCGCGCGCAGCGAGGCCACGCCGGGGAAGCTGCCCAGCACCACCAGCCGCGTGTTCACGTCGGCGATGGGGGGCAGACCGAAGAGCCGCGTCATGCCAGGGCCGCCAGGCGCGGCAGCACGCGGCGCGCGTTGTCGCTCGTGGCCCTTGCAAGTTCGTCCGGCGCCACGCCGCGCAAGCCGGCGATCACCTCGCCGATGCGCGGCAGCTCGCGCGGGTGGTTCACGCCCTGCGGCCGGCCCGCCGCACGCTCGGCCGCCGTCGCGTAGAGCCACTGCGGCGGGATGTCGGGCGCGTCGGTCTCCAGCACCAGCGCTTCGACCGGCAGTTCGCTCGCCAGCCGGCGAATCTGCCGCGCCGTGTCGAAGGTGGACGCGCCACCGAAGCCCAGTGCGAAGCCGCGCTCGACGAAGGTCTGCGCCTGCTCCAGGCTGCCGTTGAAGGCGTGGCCGATGCCGCCGTCCACCGGCAACTCACGCAGCCCCTTGAGCAGTGCGTCGGCGCTGCGCCGCACGTGCAGGATCACCGGCAGGCCGTGGCGGCGCGCCAGCCGCAGTTGCGCGCGGTAGAAGCGCGTCTGGCGCTCGCGCATCGCGGGTTCGGTGAGTTCGGGCACGAAGAAGTCGAGCCCGATCTCGCCCACGGCCACCAGGCGCGGGTCGTCGCGGTGCGTGTGCAGGGCGTCGTCCAGCGCGTCCAGGTCGGTGTCGTGGGCGGTCGGCACGCACATCGGGTGGATGCCCAGGGCGTAGGCGTCGTCGAGCCGGTGCGCGAGTTCGCGCACCGTGTCCCAGTTGGAACGCGCCACAGCGGGGATCACGCAGCGCGCGACGCCGCGCTGGCGCGCCTGCATGCGCCAGGCGGCCACCTCTTCGGCGGCGAACTCGGCCGCATCGAGGTGGGCGTGCGTGTCGATCCACAGGGCTGACATCGTGGCGCGTATCGGTTGCGCGTATAAGCTCGGGCTGGCATTGTGACCGCAACACCCAAGCCACCAAGGAGGACCGCCATGACACCCCGCTGGATCGCCACGCTCGCCCTGCCCTTGTTCGCCGGCCTGAGTGCCTGCGCCATGCCCCCCGGCCCCGGCGGCGCGCCCTCGCTGGTGGGCACCGAGTGGCGGCTGGAAGACCTGGGTGGCGCGGGCGTGCTCGACCGCGTGCCCGCCACGCTGGCCTTTCCCGAAGCGGGCCGCGTGGCCGGCAACGGCTCATGCAACCGCTTCTTCGGCAGCTACACCCTGGTGCAGGACCGCATCGCCTTCGGGCAGATGGGCATGACGCGCATGGCTTGCGTGGGCGCCGTGGGCGAGCAGGAGAACCGCTACATGGCCGCGCTGCAGAAGGCGCAGCGCGTGCAGGTGCAGGGTTCGACGCTCACGCTGAGCGTCGAAGGCATGGACAAGCCCTTGCGCTTCGTCCGAACCAAGCCCTGAGGTTCAGCCCAGTCGACCGGCATTCAGGCGCAAGACACGGCCGCAGCGCGCCGCCAGGCCCTCGTCGTGCGTCACCACCACGAAGGCCGTGCCCTGGTCGCGGGCCAGGGCCATCATCAGTTCGAACACGCCGTCGGCGGTGGCGCGGTCCAGGTTGCCCGTGGGCTCGTCGGCCAGCACGCAGGCCGGCTGCGTGACCAGGGCGCGCGCGATGGCCACGCGCTGGCGCTCGCCGCCGGAGAGCTCGGCCGGGCGGTGCGCGAGCCGGCTGGACAGGCCCACGCGCGCCAGGGTCTCGCTTGCCCGCTCGGCCGCCTCGGCGCGCGGCTGCCGACGGATCCACAGCGGCATGGCCACGTTGTCGCGCGCGCTGAACTCGGGCAGCAGGTGGTGGAACTGGTAGACGAAACCCAGGTGCTGGTTGCGCAGCTCACCCTGGCGCGCGGCGCCCAGGGCCGACAGCTGCTGCCCCTTCAACGCGACCGTGCCGCCGCTGGGCGCGTCCAGCCCGCCCAGCAGATGCAGCAGCGTGCTCTTGCCGGAACCCGAGGCGCCGACGATGGCCACTGTCTCACCCGCGCGCACCTCCAGGTCCACGCCCTGGAGCACGCTCACGTCGAGCCGGCCTTCGATGAAGCGCTTGGTCAAACCACGGGCGCAAAGAACGGTATCGGTCATGGTTGTTTCGCCGCCGGGCCGCCCCAAGGCGAAACGCACCCCCTCGGGGGGCAGCGACCCGCGCAGCGGCGGAGCGTGGGGGTTCTATTCATATCGCAGCGCCTCCGCGGGATTGACGCGGCTGGCGCGCCAGCTAGGGTACAGCGTGGCCAGGAAGGCCAGCACCAGCGAGATCACCGCCACCGGCACGATGTCACCCTGTTGCGGGTCGCTGGGCATGCGGCTGATGAGGTAGATGTCCTGCGGCAGGAAGCTCGCGCCCAGCAGGCGCTCCAGCGCGGGCACGATCGTGTCGATGTTGAAGGCCACCCCAAGGCCCAGCAGCAGGCCCAGGCCGGTGCCGATGACGCCCACCGCCGCCCCCTGCACCACGAAGATGCCCATGATGCTGCGCGGGCTGGCGCCCAGGGTGCGCAGGATGGCGATGTCGGCACGCTTGTCGGTCACCGTCATCACCAGCGTGGACACCAGGTTGAATGCGGCCACCGCCACGATCAGCGTGAGGATGATGAACATCATGCGTTTCTCGAGCTGCACGGCCGCGAACCAGGTGCGGTTCTGGCGCGTCCAGTCGCGCACCAGCAGGCCCGGCGGCAGGTCGGCCGCCATCTTCACGGCCACCTCGCGCGCGGCGTGCAGATCGCGGATCTTCACGCGCACGCCGGTGGGACCTTCCACACGAAAGATGCGCGCGGCGTCGTCCTGGTGCAGCATGGCCAGGGCCGAGTCGTATTCGTAGTGGCCCGAATCGAAGGTACCCACCACCGTCATGCTGCGCACGCGCGGCACCACGCCGGCCGGCGTGACCTGCCCGCTCGGCGCGATCAGCGTGACGGTGTCGCCCGCGACCACACCCAGACCGCGCGCCAGTTCGCCGCCCAGCACGATGCCGAATTCGCCCGCCTTCAGGCGCGGCAGCACGGTGTCGGACAGGTCGGCGGCGAGGTCGGTCACCTTGGGCTCGAGCGCCGGGTCGATGCCGCGCACCAGCACGCCCTTCATGTCCTCGCCGCGCGCAATGAGCGCCTGCGCACCCACGAAGGGCGCGGCGCCCAGCACTTCGGGCCGCGCCTCGATGGTCGACAGCACCTTGGGCAGGTCGGGGATGGCTTGGCCGCCGGCCTCGAACACCTCGATGTGCGAGAGCACACCGAGCATGCGGTCGCGCACCTCCTTCTGGAAGCCGTTCATGACGGACAGCACGATGATCAGCGCGGCCACGCCCAGCGCGATGCCCAGCATGGACACGCCGGAGATGAAGGAGATGAAGCCGTTGCGCCGTGTGGCGCGGCCGGCGCGCGTGTAGCGCCAGCCCAGCAGGAGTTCGTAGGGGGTTTGCATGGGTGATCGGCGGGCATTGTGGCATCCCCGACAATCGCGACATGCCCGACGAGCCCTTGGTCCTGGATCCCGCGCACCACTGGCTGGTTCCCTTTGCCACCCCCCACGAGGGCGTGGATCCCCCCGCCCTGCCTGCGCTCGACGCGCTGCTGGCGCAACTGCGCGAGATCGAGCGCGACGCCGACGACGGCCTGAGCCTGAGCCCGCCGCACGAGCGCGCGCTGGCCCGCGCCCAGGGCCTGCCAGTGCGCGACGGCGCCCTGCCCTGGGCCGCTCTGGCCAGCGTCACCCCCCACACGCCGCAGGCCTGGGTGCACCCCGTGCACCTGCAGGTAGGCACGGGCCAGGTGACGCTGCAGACCGCCGAACAAGCCGGCGGACTCGACGAGGCCGAATCGCGCGCCCTGTTCGACGCCCTGGCTCCGCTGTGCACGGAGGACGGCGTCGACCTATGCTTCGATAGCCCCACGCGCTGGCTGGCGCGCGGCGAGCGCCTCGGCGCCCTGGCCTGCGCGAGCCTGGACCGCGTGAGCGGCCGGTCGCTGGCCACCTGGCTGCCGCGCGGCGAGCAGGCGCGCTGGCTGCAGCGCTTGCAGAGCGAGGCGCAGATGCTGTTCTACACCCACGGCGTCAACGACGCGCGAGAGGCCGCGCGGCGCCTGCCCATCAACGGCGTGTGGCTCAGCGCGCCCGGCGCGGTGGACGACGCGCTTCGGCTGCGTCCGCCGCCCACCGTGGACGACCGCCTGCGAGCGCCCGCCCTCGCGGGCGACGCCGAGGGCTGGCGCCGCGCCTTCACCGCGCTCGACCAATCCCTCTTCACGCCGCTGCTCGAAAGCGCCCGCCGCGGCGAGCCCCTGGCCCTCACCCTCTGCGGCGAACGCGCGGCGGCCACGCTCGTGACCGAGCGCCCCGGCCTCGCGCAACGCCTCGCTCGCGCGCTCGGGCTGCGCCCGCGCGCCAGCGCCCAAGACCTGCTCAAGACCCTATGAAAATCATCACCCGCGACGTCCCCCCGCGCGCCGCCTGGGCGCTCGAACAGGCCGGCCTGCACCCGCTGCTGGCGCGCCTGTTCGCCGCGCGCGGCGTCACCACCAGCGACGAACTCGACGACGCGCTCGGGCGCCTGCTGCCGCCCGACACCATGACCGGCGCGCGCGAGGCCGCGCGGCAACTGGCCGACGCCATGGCCGCGAAGCAGCGCATCTGCATCGTGGCCGACTACGACTGCGACGGCGCCACCGCCTGCGCCGTGGGCGTGCGCGGCCTCAAGCTGCTCGGCGCGCCGCTGGGCTTCGACAGCGTGGGCTACCTCGTGCCCGACCGCGTCGTCGACGGCTACGGCCTCACGCCCGCCATCGCGCGGCGCGTCAAGGACAGCGGCGCCGACGTGCTGATCACCGTGGACAACGGCATCGCCAGCGTCGAAGGCGTGCGCACGGCACACGAGCTGGGCCTGCGCGTCATCGTCACCGACCACCACCTGCCCGGCCCGCAACTGCCGGCCGACTGCGTCATCGTCAACCCCAACCAGCCCGGCTGCGCGTTCGAGAGCAAGAGCATCGCCGGCGTGGGCGTGATGTTCTACGTGCTGCTGGCGCTGCGCGCGGAGCTGCGCGAGCGTGGTGTGTTCGATGCGAAGAACCAGCCGCGCATCGACGCGCTACTGCCCCTCGTGGCTCTCGGCACCGTAGCCGACGTGGTGAAGCTCGACGGCAACAACCGGCGCCTCGTCGCGCAGGGCCTGAAGCGCGTGCGCGCGGGCGCCTTGCCGGCCGGCATGGCCGCCCTGTTCGGGGCCGCGGGCCGGCGCGTGGAGGCCGCCAGCGGTTTCGACTTCGGCTTCGCCCTGGGCCCGCGCCTGAACGCGGCGGGCCGGCTGGCCGACATGACGCTGGGCATCGAATGCCTGCTCACCGACGACCCTGCGCGCGCCGACGAGTTGGCGCGCACGCTCGATGGCATCAACCGCGAGCGCAAGGTCATCGAGGGCGAGATGCGCGAGCAGGCGCTGGAACTGGCAGAGGCCATGTTCGACGAGGGCGAAGAACCGCCGCCCGCCATGGTGCTGTTCGACCCCGACTTCCACGAGGGCGTGGTCGGCATCGTGGCCTCGCGTCTGAAGGACAAGCTGCACCGGCCCACCTTCGTCTTCGCCGCCAGCGCGGCACCGGGCAAGGAGCACGAACTCAAGGGCTCGGGCCGCTCCATCCCGGGTTTTCACCTGCGCGACGCGCTGGACCTGGTGGCCAAGCGCCACCCGGGCGTGCTGCTGCGCTTCGGCGGCCACGCCATGGCGGCGGGCTGCACCATCGACGAGGAGCACCTGGACACCTTCGAGCAGGCCTTGCAGCAGGTGGCGCACGAGTGGCTGGACGCTGCCACGCTGCAGCGCCGCCTGGAGGCCGATGGCGTGTTGGACCGGCAGTACCGGCGACCCGACCTGGTGGACGTGCTGCAGTCGCACGTCTGGGGCCAGGGCTTTGCGCCACCGGTGTTCTGCGAGGAGGTGCGGGTGGTGAGCCAGCGCATCGTGGGCGAGAAGCACCTGGCGCTCAAATTGCAGCACCAGGGGGATGCGGTGGACGGCATCTGGTTCGGGCACACCGAGCCACTGCCGGAGCGGGTGAAGATCGCGTTCCGGCTGGAACTGGACGAGTGGCAGGGGCAGCGGCGGGTGCGGTTTCTGGTCGAGGCAGCGGAGATCTGAGTTCTTGCTTACCTGCGGGCTTCAGGCCTGCACCTCGCGGTTGCTCGGGGCCACTGGGTGCACTGCTCCGCGACTGTCCCCCGGACCGGGCTGCGCCCGGTCCTCCTCCTTTATGTCGCTACGCAGTGCACCCAGCGTCCCCGAGCAACAGGCACCTGGGCGCGCCAACAGACCGAGTGCCAACGAGGTCGTCGGTGATCGGGTGTCCGGCGTAGCGACATAAAGGCGGAGGATCGGAGCGCGTCAGCGCTCCGATCCGGGGGACAGTCGCGGAGCCGGACACCCGGTCACCGACGACCGCACCAGCCGGAGAAAACCCAACAAAAGAAAAGCGTCAGCCCATCAGCGCTTCACGCACCGCCGCCAGTTGCCGACGAGAAACAGCCAGCCGCTCCTCCACCCCATCGAGCCGCACCGTCCAGCCTTCCCCCTCGACGGGGTCGCTGTGCTTCTCCACCGCCCGCACTGCCCGACGCGACACCAACGCATTGCGATGCACCCGCACGAACAGGTGCGAATAGCGCGTCTCCAGGTCGCTCAACGCGCCGTCGTAGATGTGCTCCTTCTCCGCCGTGCGCACCGTGATGTACTTGAGCTCGGCCTTCAGGTAAATGATGTCCGACAGCGCCACGCGCTCGCTTCGCCCACGCTCCTGGATGATCAGTGCCTCGGGCGGGCCCGAATCGCCACCGCCTTCCTTCCCCGCGCGCACCTTCACCACCTTCTGCAGCGCCTGCTGCAGCCGCTCGCGCCGCACCGGCTTGGTCAGGTAGTCCACCGCCTCCACCTCGAACGCGCTCACCGCGTGCTCCGGGTAGGCCGTCACGAACACGATCGAAGGCGGCGCAGACATCTGCCGCAGGGTATTGGCCAGGGTGATGCCATCCACCCCCGGCATGTGCACATCCAGCAGCACCAGCTCGCAGTGGGTGCGCTGGATCATGTCCATCGCCTGCACCGCGTTGCCCGCTTCGCCCACCACGTCGGTGCGCGGTTCGGTGCATTCGCTCAGCAGGGTGCGCATGCGCGAACGCGCCAAGGCTTCATCGTCAACGATCAGAACCTTCAGTGCCATGTTTGTTCTCCGTGATCGGTCTTTGCCATGCCGCGCTTATACCGGGATTTCGAGACGGACCTGAAACACGCCGTTGACCAGCGCACTCTGGAAGCGCCCCTGCACATCATGCAACAAGGTCAGCCTCTGCCGCACGTTGTCCAGCGCCAGCCCGTTGCCCCGCTTGCCGCTGCCCGCCGGCACGGTGTTGGTCACCTTGATCACCACCACCCCGCCCCGGCGCTGCGTGCTGATGCGCACCGTCGCGCCGGTGGGGCTTGGCTCCACGCCGTGCTTCACCGCATTCTCCACCAGCGGCTGCAGGATCAGGGGGGGCAGGCGGGCCTTGGAGGCCGCCTCGTCGATCGCCCATTCCACCTGCAGGCGGTCGCCGAAACGCACCTGCTCGATGGCCAGGTAGTGCTCGGCAAGCTCAAGCTCCTGCCAAAGGGGCACCGCCTCCTTCGGGTCGGCCAGCGCGTGGCGAAACAGTTCACTCAGGTCTTCCAGCAGGCTTTCGGCCTTCGCCGGCTCCTCGCGCACCAGGGCAATGGCGCTGTTGAGCGTGTTGAACAGGAAGTGCGGGCGGATGCGCGCCTGCAACTCGGCCAGCCGGGCCGTGGTGCCCGCTGGCATGCGCGCTTTGGCGCGCCACACCAGCCCGGCCACCAGCACCGCCGCCACCAGGGCACCCGCCGCGGCCGAGGCGAACCACAGGTTGTGCGTGAGGATGCCCAGCCAAACCACCAGCGCGCAGCCGTACAGGCCCGCCACGGCCCCGAGCGCAACGGCCACCGTCCATTGCCATTGCGTGGGCATGCGCCCGAGCTGGCGCTTGAGCGCGCAGATGGCCAGCAGCCAGGCCAGCACGGCGGGCAAGGCCGCGCCGGTGTAGATGGCCAGCGATGCGCCCCAGCTGGCGAAACTGCTGGCCGTGAACAGCGCCGCCACGGCCACGACGGCCTGCACAAACAGCACCGCGCGCAGCACCACGCCGACCTGGCAGGTGTCGAACACCTGCACGCGGGCCCGCACGTACTCGGGCATCTCGGTGAGCGGGCGTGCCCCGGCTGCGTGGGGCAACTCCTGGAAGGTCGATAAAATCCGCGAATCTTTCATGGGAAGCGATGCCGTTTTCCGATCGGTCGGCCGCCCAGGCCCGCGCTTGGTTGCCCAGGCGCTCTCACACTCCCCCGTCCAGCCGCTGACAACACCATGTCATCCAACCAACTCGACAAGAAATCCGAAGCCTGGTCCGCCCTATTCTCGGAGCCGATGAGCGAGTTGGTCAAGCGATACACCGCGAGTGTTTTCTTCGACAAGCGACTGTGGCAGGCCGACATCCAGGGCAGTCTCGCACACGCCGAGATGCTCGCGGCGCAAGGCATCATCGCCCAGTCGGACCACGCGGATATCCAGCGCGGCATGGCGCAGATCACCCAGGAGATCGAGAGTGGCGCGTTCGAGTGGAAGCTCGACCTGGAAGACGTGCACCTCAACATCGAGGCGCGCCTGACCCAACTGGTGGGCGACGCCGGCAAACGCCTGCACACCGGCCGCAGCCGCAACGACCAGGTCGCCACCGATGTGCGCCTGTGGCTGCGCGGCGAGATCGACCTCATCCACGGATTGCTGAACGAACTGCAACGCGCGCTGGTGGAGGTGGCCGAGAAGAACGTGGACGTGATCCTGCCCGGCTTCACGCACCTGCAGGTGGCGCAGCCGGTGAGCTTCGCGCACCACCTGTTGGCCTACGTGGAGATGTTCTCGCGCGACGCCGAGCGTTTCGCCGACGTGCGCCGCCGCACCAACCGCCTGCCGCTGGGCAGCGCGGCCCTGGCCGGCACCACCTACCCACTGGACCGCGAACGCGTGGCCAGGACACTGGGCATGGTCGACGAGAACGGCGCCCCCGTGGTCTGCCAGAACAGCCTGGACGGCGTGAGCGACCGCGACTTCGCGATCGAATTCACCGCCGCCGCCTCGCTGTGCATGGTGCACATCAGCCGCTTCAGCGAGGAGCTGATCCTGTGGATGAGCCAGAACTTCGGCTTCGTGAAGATCGCCGACCGCTTCACCACCGGCTCGTCCATCATGCCGCAGAAGAAGAACCCCGACGTGCCGGAACTCGCGCGCGGCAAGACGGGGCGCGTGGTGGGCCACCTCATGGGCCTCATCACCCTGATGAAGGGCCAGCCCCTGGCCTACAACAAGGACAACCAGGAAGACAAGGAGCCGCTGTTCGATACGGTGGACACGCTCACCGACACGCTGCGCATCTTTGCGGAGATGGTGGGCGGCCAGTTGAACCCGGCCACGGGCGCCAAGGAAGGCGGCCTCACCGTGAACCCGCAGGCGATGGAAGCCGCCGCCAACAAGGGCTACGCCACCGCCACCGACCTGGCCGACTACCTGGTGAAGAAAGGCCTGCCCTTCCGCGACGCGCACGAGACCGTGGCGCACGCGGTGAAGGCCGCCACCTCGCACAACTGCGACCTGTCCGAACTGCCGCTCACCGTGCTGCAGGGCTTTCACCCCGGCATCGAGAAGGACGTGTACGAGGTGCTGAGCCTGCGCGGCTCGCTCTCGGCGCGCAACACCCTGGGCGGCACGGCGCCGGCCCAGGTGCGCGAGCAGATCGCCCGTCACCGCGCCCGCCTGGGCTGAGACCCGGGCAGGCCACCGCCGCATGCACGAGCCCATCGACCTCGGCACGCTGCGCGTGGTGATCGCCGCCGCCGACCTGGGCTCCATCAGCGCCGCCAGCGAACGCCTGCACCTGGCGGTGGCCGCGGCCAGTTCGCGCATCACCACGCTGGAAGATGCACTGGGTTTCCGCATCTTCGAGCGCTCCTCGCGCGGCGTGCAGCTCACGCCGGCCGGCCAGATGCTGGTGCAGCGCAGCCGCGCGCTGCTGACCGACGCCGACCGCCTGGCCCAGCACCTGCAGGGCTACAGCCAGGGCCTGCAAGGCCAGGTGCGCGTGCTGGCCAACACCTCCGCTCTGCTGGAGGTGCTGCCTCAGCGGCTGCAGCGCTTCCTCTCCAGCCACCCGCTGATCCGCGTCGACATCGAGGAGCGCGGCAGCCCCGAGATCCCGCTGGCGCTGATCGAGGGGCGTGCCGATTTCGGCGTGGTCGACCTGCCGGTGCCTCCGGCGGGCCTGGCCTTCACGCCCTTTTTCAGTGACACGCTGGTGCTGCTCGCGCCGGCTTCGCACCGCCTCGCGGGCCGCAAGAAGCTGCGCCTGGCCGACGCGCTGGACGAGCCCTTCATCACGCTGAGCGACGGCACCGCGCTGTCCAACCGCCTGCTGGCCTCGGCCACCGACGCGGGCCGCCCGCTCAACGTGCGCATGCGCATGCGCGGCTTCGACGCCGTCTGCCGCATGGTGGCCGCCGGCCTGGGCGTGGGCGTGCTACCGCTGGAGGCCATCGCGCCGCAACTGGCGCACCTGCCGCTGGCGGCCGTGCCCTTGAGCGACGCCTGGGCGCGGCGCACGCACAGCATTGCCACGCGCACCGACGCCCCACTGGCGCCAGCCGCGGCCACGCTGGTGCGCGCCCTGACGCGCTGACCCGCTTTCGCCAAACGCGAAAGCCGCCTTCCGCGCAGGCCATTGCCGCGCGCGGGAGGCCCTTCCTACACTGCCCGCGAACCCCACAACGCACACGCCGCCATCCACGCGCGGCGCAGGAGACAAGATGAAGATCGCCCGCGTCTGGGCCACGCCGTTGAACCTGCCCGTCACCGTGCAGGCCGCCCGTGGCAGCAAGACCACCAGCCTGTCCGTCTGCCTCGTGTCCATCGAGACCGACACCGGCCTCGTCGGCACCGGCATGACCGCCATCACCGAGGAAGAGGTGATCGGCAGCATCGTCAACGACATCGCGGCCCACCACCTGGTGGGGCTGGACCCGCTGCGCCACGAGCAGATCTGGGAGCGCCTGTACTGGCTGCTCACGCCGCGCGGCCAGTCGGGCTACGCCAGCCACGCCATCGCGGCCATCGATCTGGCGCTGTGGGACATCAAGGGCCAGGCCCTGGGTGAGCCTTGCTGGCGTCTGCTGGGCGGCGCGCGCGACGAGGTGCCGGTGTACGCCACCTTCGGCTTCGCCTTTTTCGACCGCGACGAACTCGCCGCCGCCGCCAAGGCCTGGGTGTCGCGCGGCTTCACGCGGCTGAAGATGACCGTGGGCCACCACGCCCTGGCGCGGCGCGACGAGCCGCGCCCGCTGGATGTGGTGATCGCCGAGGACGTGCAACGCATCCGCGCCGTGCGCGAGGCCGTGGGCCCGGACGTGCAGATCTACATCGACGCCAACTGCAGCCTGGACTACTTCCACGCGCTCAAGCTGGCGAAGCAGGTGGAGCCCTTCGACATCAGCTTCTTCGAGGAGCCGGTGACGCACAACGACATCCCCAACCTGCAGAAGCTGCGCGCCAAGACATCGATTCCCCTGGCCGCCGGCCAGAACGAAGGCCTGGCCACGCGTTTCCGCGACCTGCTGGTGGCGCAGGCCGTGGACGTGGTGCAGCCCAACGCCTGCATCAGCGGCGGCTTCACCCAGTGCGGGCGCATCGCCGGCATGGCCGCCGCGTTCAACACGCGCTTCGCAAACGGCGGCGCCTGGCCGCACCACAACATGCACCTGCACGCAGGCCTGGCCAATGGCTCGCTGGTCGAATACCACTCGGTGGCGGTGCAGTGCTGCGAACTGGTGTTCGACGACCTGCCCAAGCCCGAGCGCGGTGTGCTGCGCCTGCCCGAGGCACCGGGCCTGGGCTTCAGGCCCAACCCTGAGCGACTGGCCGAACTCGCGCGACGGCCCGGCTCGCGCGGCGCCGGCAAGGCCTGACCGCATTTCCCACGACCAACACAGGAGACAAGACATGCACGACACGACCCGCCCATCCTCTTCCAGCCGCCGCGCTCTGGTCGCCGCGCTGCTGGCCGCTTTCGCCACCACCGGCGTGGCCACCAGTGCCTCGGCGCAGAACTGGCCCACGCGCCCGATCCGCCTGGTGGTGGGCTACTCCGCTGGCGGCGGCGTGGACGCGGTGGCGCGCCTGGTTGCGCCGCGCCTGTCCGAGCTGCTGGGCCAGCAGGTGGTGGTGGACAACCGCACCGGCGCGGCCGGACTGATCGCCGGCGACACCGTGGCGCGCGCCGCGCCCGACGGCTACACGCTGATGCTGGGCGACAGCTCGCTGCTGATCGCCCAGTACCTGAAGCCGCAGATGAGTTTCGACCCAGTCAAGGCCTTCACCCCGGTGGCCGGCCTGTTCACGCTGCCACTGGTCATCGTGACCGGCAACGACTTCCCCGCGAAGACACCAGCCGAGTTCATCGCGCTGCTCAAGAAGAACCCCGGCCGCTACTCCTACGCCACCTCGGGTGTAGGCACGGTGCACCACCTGGGCTTCGAGATGCTCAAGGGCCAGACCGGCTCGTACGTGCTGCACATCCCCTACCGCGGCGCGGCGCAGATCGTGCCGGACGTGATGAGCGGCCAGGTGCCGATCGGCGTGGTGAGTGCGGCCTCGGCCATCGCCCAGGCGCGCGCGGGCAAGCTGCGTGCGCTGGCGGTGATGAACCCGGTGAAGCTGCAGGGCGGCGAGGACATCGCGCCGCTGTCGGATGCGCTGCCGGGCTTCTCGGCCGTGCCGCGCCTGTATGTGCTGGCGCCCGCCGGCACACCCGCGCCCATCGTCGAGCAACTCAGCGACGCCCTGCGCAAGGTCATGGAGGCGCCGGACCTGGCGCAGGCCACCGCGCACCAGGGCGCCGTGCCGGCTTACATGCCGGCCGGTCCGCTGGCCGCCGACGTCGTGCGCGAATCCGCCGCCTGGGGCAAGGTCATCCGCGAGCAGAAGATCACGGCGCAGTAAGGCCGGCCCTGCCCGCCGCCTCAGCGGCAGGGCGGGGGCTCGGGCAATTCCTTGCAGCGCTGGAATGCCTCGGGCTTGAGGCCGCCGCCCACCACGCGGTAGGCGTCGAAACAGGCCTGGCTGGCCGCGTACCGGTGCCAGGCCACCTCGCAGGCGGGCACACCCGGCGGCAGCGGCGCATCGGCCGGCACGGCCGTGGCGCGGTAACGCTCGGGGATGTCCACCGCCTGGGTGTAGTGGGTGTAGCCGTCGCGGTCCACCCAGCGCCAGATCTCGGCTGCTGCGGCGCACAACGGCGCCAGCGCGGCGGCGGCCAGCAGCAGGGCGGGAGGGGTGATTCGGCGCATGGACATCAGACCGCGCAGTATCCGCCCGGTTCCCCGGCCCCGCCCTTCTGAAAATGTTTCAATCCGCGCCAGCGCGCTTTCACGCGCGGCCGGTGGGCCGGCTCGCTACCATCGCCGCCACGCCGAGCCGACACACACAACGAGGAGACCCCGTCCATGACCGTGATCACCAACATCGAAGACCTGCGCGTGCTGGCGCAAAAGCGCGTGCCGCGCATGTTCTACGACTACGCCGACTCCGGCTCCTGGACCGAGGGCTCCTACCGCGCCAACGAGGCCGATTTCCAGAAGATCAAGCTGCGCCAGCGCGTGGCGGTGAACATGGAGAACCGCAGCACGCGCACCACGCTGGTGGGCGTGGACGCGGCCATGCCGCTGGCCATCGCGCCCACCGGCCTCACCGGCATGCAGCACGCCGACGGCGAGATCCTCGCGGCGCGCGCGGCGCGCAAGTTCGGCATCCCCTTCACGCTGTCCACCATGAGCATCTGCTCCATCGAGGACGTGGCGCAGCACGCGGGCGAAGGCTTCTGGTTCCAGCTCTACGTGATGAAGGACCGCGCCTTCATCGAGCGCCTGATCGACCGCGCCAAGGCCGCCAACTGCGGCGCCCTGGTGCTCACGCTGGACCTGCAGATCATCGGGCAGCGCCACAAGGACCTGAAGAACGGCCTGACCGCGCCGCCGCGCCTGACCCTGCCCAACATCCTCAACATTGCCAGCAAGCCGCGCTGGGCCCTGGGCATGCTGGCCACCAAGCGGCGCCAGTTCGGCAACATCGTGGGCCACGTGCAGGGCGTGAAGGACATGGCGAACCTGGGTGCCTGGACCTCGCAGCAGTTCGACCCCTCGCTCAACTGGGGCGACGTGGAGTGGATCAAGAAGCGCTGGGGCGGCAAGCTCATCCTCAAGGGCATCCAGGACGTGGACGACGCGCGCCTGGCCGTGCAGACCGGTGCCGATGCGCTGATCGTGAGCAACCATGGCGGGCGCCAGCTCGACGGTGCGCAGAGCAGCATCGAGGCGCTGCCCGCGATCGTGTCCGAGGTGGGTTCGCAGATCGAGGTGCACATGGACGGCGGCGTGCGCAGCGGGCAGGACGTGCTCAAGGCCCGCGCCCTGGGCGCGCGCGGCTGCTACATCGGCCGCGCCATGCTCTATGGCCTGGGCGCGATGGGCGAGGAAGGCGTGAGCAAGGCGTTGGAGATCATCCACAAGGAACTCGACCTGACCATGGCCTTCTGCGGCCACACGAAGATCGAGAACGTGGACAAGTCCATCCTGCTGCCGGGCACCTACCCGACGGCCTGAGGCCCCCGCGCATGTCATGCTTCGCGGTCTGAGCCCCAGCGCCGCGAACCATGATCTCCAGCCAGTTCATCAGCCGCATCAGCCTGCGGCGCGACCAGGTCGAGTCCTTCGACCGCTACCCGTTCAGTCTGCCGGCAATCCGCACGCTGGAGCCGCTCGAGCCGCACCCGAAGGTGAGCTTCTTCATCGGCGAGAACGGCTCGGGCAAGTCCACGCTGCTGGAGGCCATCGCGGTGGCGATGGGCTTCAATCCCGAGGGCGGTTCGAAGAACTTCCACTTCGGCACGCGCGCCTCGCACTCGGTGCTGCACGAGTACCTGCGCATCGCCAAGGGCGTGAAGCGCCCGCGCGACGGCTACTTCCTGCGCGCCGAGAGCTTCTTCAACGTGGCCACGGAGATCGAGCGACTCGACGCGGAACCCACGATCGGCCCACCCGTCGGCCCGGCCTATGGTGAGCGCTCGCTGCACGAGCAGTCGCACGGCGAGTCCTTCCTGGCGCTGCTGATGGAGCACTTTCGCGGCGACGGCCTGTACCTGCTGGACGAACCCGAGGCCGCGCTCTCGCCGCAGCGCCAGCTCGCCGCGCTCGCGCGCCTGCACGAACTCGTGCGGGACGGCTCGCAGTTCATCATCGCCACGCACTCGCCCATCCTCATGGCCTACCCGGACGCCTGGATCTTCCAGTTCTCGCGCGGCGGCATTCAGCGCGTGGCCTATGAGGACACCGAGCACTTCCAGGTGATGCGCAGCTTCATGGCCGACCCGCAGCGCCTGCTGCGCCAGTTGCTGGCGGACTGACGCCGCGCGTTCAGCGCAGCTCGTACACGAAGGTGCTGACCACGCGCAGCCGCTTCTCGCGCGAGCTGCCGTCGTCGTAGTCGCTGCCGGCGGCGCCGCTGATCTGGATCACGCCCTGGTTGGCGCTTTTCAGCGCGCCCAATTGCGCGCCCGCCTCGGCGGCGAACTTCTCGGCCTGCTCGCGCGCGTTGCGCGTGGCCTCGGCCAACAGCGGGGCCTTCACGTCGTTGAAGCCGCGCAACTGGAACTGCGGGCCGCCCGAGCCCGGGCCCTCGCCGCCCAGTTGCACGCCGGCCTGGATCAGCGGGTCCACCGCCAGCGCCGCGGCCTGCACCTCGGCCACGCGCGGCGACTTCACGATCACCTGCCCGGTGCCATTGAAGCGCAGGGGCTGGTTTCCCGAGCCGTACTCGCGCGCGAAGAGATCCTGCACGCCCAGCGGCCGCACCTCGATCTCTTCGTCCTTGAAGCCGCGGCCCTTCAGGAACGCGACCACCGCGTCGCGGTCGCCCGCGAGCGCCTTCTGCACCGCGTCGAAGGCGTTGCCGCCGCGGCGAAAGCCCAGGGTCCAGACGGCGAAATCGCTCTCCACGTTCTT
Source organism: Hydrogenophaga intermedia (assembly GCF_000723405.1). Taxonomy (GTDB): domain Bacteria; phylum Pseudomonadota; class Gammaproteobacteria; order Burkholderiales; family Burkholderiaceae_C; genus Hydrogenophaga; species Hydrogenophaga intermedia. The sequence goes on from NZ_CCAE010000001.1 coordinate 213,065, forward strand.
CTCGGCCAGGCCCTTGACGGTGACGCTTCGGTCGGCCAACCGAAAGCGCTCCAGACCCTGGCTGACGGCCAGGCCGGCGACGGCGACGCCGGCGCCAACCAGCGCGGCCGCGAGCAATCGGGTGAGGGGATGGGTCATGAGGGCCTCCTTCGTGATGACGACATACCCGGGCATGGTAAGCGGGCTACGATTCGCGCGTGAACGCCCAGCGCCGCATCGCCCACCTCGACATGGACGCCTTCTTCGCGTCCGTCGAACTGCTGCGCTACCCGCAGCTCAAGGGCCTGCCCATGGTCATCGGCGGCGGGCGCCGGCGCGAGGTGGCCATGTTCGAGCGCCTGCGCGAGGCCTTCCCGGACACCGACTGGGGCCCGGACACGCTGGACCGCATCCCGGTGGAGTTCTTCCCGCGCCTGAGCGACTACGCGGGCCGGGGCGTGGCCACCACCGCCACTTACGCGGCGCGCCAGTTCGGCGTCGGCTCGGCCATGGGGCTCATGAAAGCCGCCAAGCTGTGCCCGCAGGCCATCCTGCTGCCGGTGGATTTCGACGAGGTCAAGCGCCTGTCGCGCACGTTCAAGCGCGTGATCATGGACATCGCGCCGGTGATGCAGGACCGCGGCGTCGACGAGGTGTACATCGACTTCACCGACGTGCCCGGCGGCCAGCGCGAGGGCGGGCGCGTGTTGGCGCGACTGATCCAGAAAAGCATCTTCGACGCCACGGGCCTCACCTGCTCCATCGGCGTGGCGCCCAACAAGCTGCTGGCCAAGATGGCCAGCGAGTTCAACAAGCCCAACGGCATCAGCATCGTCATGCCCGAGGACCTTCAGCGCCTGATATGGCCCCTGCCCTGCCGCAAGGTCAATGGCGTGGGGCCCAAGGCCGATGCCAGGTTGCAGTCGCACGGCATCCACACCATCGGCGACCTCGCCGCGCGCGAGCCCGACTGGCTGGTGGCGAACTTCGGCAAGAGCTATGGCGCCTGGCTGCACGAGGTGGCCTGGGGCCGCGACGACCGCCCCGTGGTGACCGAGAGCGAGCCCGTGGGCATGAGCCGCGAAACCACCTTCGAGCGCGACCTGCACGCGGTGCACGACCGCGCCGAATTGGGCGCCATCCTCACCGAGTTGTGCGAGCAGGTGGCCAGCGACCTGCAACGCAAGGGCTACCTCGCGCGCACCATCGGCATCAAGCTCACCTACGTGGGCTTCACCAAGGTCACGCGCGACCTCACCCTGGACGAACCCACGGCCGACGCCGCCACCATCCGCCGCGCGGCGGGCCAGTGCTTGAAGCGCGTGGACCTGACGCGGCGCTTCCGGCTGCTGGGCGTGCGCTCGTCCAAACTCGTCAAACCGGGGACACACGAGGCCCACGGCCCCGACCAGAATGCCCGCCACCCCAAGCCCCGAGACAAGGCCCATCGCGATGAACACACCGACCTGCTTTTCCCTGAGCTGGACTGACCCGGACGTGGCGCACCTGGCGCTGAACCGGCCCGAAGCGCTCAACACCATGGGCCCCGCGTTCTGGCGCGAACTCGACGCCTTGCTGAGCGATATCAACGCCGAGGGCCGCGCCCGCGCTCTGGTCATCAGCAGCACCGGCAAGCACTTCAGTGCCGGCATGGCGCTGGAGACCTTCGGCGGCGCCATCACCATGGACGACCAGAGCCCCGAGGGCCGCGCCGCCATCTTCGATCTGCTGTCGCAGATGCAGGCCACCTTCACGCGGCTGGAAACGCTGCGCGTGCCGGTGGTCTTCGCCATCCAGGGCGGCTGCGTGGGCGGCGCGGTGGACCTCGTCACCGCCGGCTGCATCCGCTACGCCAGCGCCGACGCCTTCTTCTGCATCCAGGAAATCAACATCGGCATGGTGGCCGACGTGGGGACGCTGCAGCGCCTGCCGAAGCTCATTCCGCTGGGCGTGGTGAAGGAACTGGCCTACACCGGGCGGCGCCTGCCGGCCGTGCGCGCCCAGGCCCTGGGCCTGGTGAACGAGGTTTTCGACAGCCACGCTGCCACGGTGGAAGCTGCGTTGCAGTGCGCGCGCGAGATCGCCACCAAGCCACCGGTGGCCATCTGGGGCACCAAGCAGGCCGTGAACTACGCGCGCGACCACTCGGTGGACGACAGCCTGCGCCAGATGGGCTGGCTGCAAGGCGCGATATGGAGCAATGCGCACGTGCGCGAGGCCATCGTGGCGACCAAGGAGCGGCGCGCGGGCCAGTTCCCGTCGCTCACGCCGCTGAGCTCCTTTCAGGACAGCGACTGAGAGCCTTGCCCGCGCCTTCAGGCAACCCACTCAGAAGTGGTGCCGGACACCGGCCTGCACGCCCGATGAGGCACAGCACGGTACGGGGTTGTTGAAACCCAGCGCGGAGTGCGCCCCGTTCTGGACACGGGTGAAGTGCGCGTACAGCGCGGTGCGATGTGACAGCTTGTGGCAGCCTTGCAGCGTAAAGAGGGTCGCGTCATCGTCGGACGCTCCGAGGCCTGCCACGTCGCGCGCCTTGGCCACCCCCACCGACACCGTGTTGGCACCCCAGCCGTAGGCCCCGGCCAGACCGTAGACCTTCATCTTGCCCACACCTTTGTCCTCCGAATCGACGTAGGCCGTGAGTGTGAAGGCGTCGAAGCGGTAGGAGCCCGCCAGCAGCGCCGCGTTGATGCGCTGATCGCCTGGGGTGGAGCCGTCAGCGTCGGCCACGCGCTGCAGGCCCAGGCCCAGCGTGAGAGGACCGCTCGTGTACAGCGCGTGGGCGCCGGTCTGCTGCTGGAAGTCCGGGCTGGCGTCGGTACCTGCGCGCTCGGCACCCAGGCTGTGTTGCAACTGCACACTCAGGCCGTTGAACGCCGGCGACAGGTAGGTGATGGCGTTGTCGGCCCGGCGTTGGTCGCCGTTGCCGATGGTGGGCACCACGGAGAGCACGTCGTAGGGTTTGGTGCCCACGATGTTGGCGACGTCGTTCATGGGCGTGTACTGGCGGCCCAGTCGCACGCCGCCAAAGCGGCCGCTCAGGCCCACGAAGGACTGGCGCCCGAAGGCCCGGCCGTCCTCAGCCAGGGTGCCCCGGTCCAGGTCGAGGCCGCCTTCGATCACGAACTGCGCGTTCAAGCCGCCCCCCAGATCTTCAACGCCTCGAAAGCCGATTCGCGAGGCGAACTGCTGTCCCGATGCCATGCGCGTCGTGGTGGTGGCGCCCTCGACACGTTCCAGCGCCATGTCTGCGACGCCGTAGAGCATGACGTAGCTTTGCGCCTGAACGGCGCTGAAGGTTGGCAACAGGGCCAGCATCAGGAGGTGTTTTTTCATGGTGGATCAGTAGAGGTAGACCGCGCCAGACGCCGGGACCGAGGTGTCCGTTGTCGGTGTGGCGCCGATGCCGGTCAGGCCGCTGTTGTCACGGCCGAACACCGCCAGCGTGCCCCGGTGGGCGCTGAGGGCCAGGCTGGCGCCGAAGCGCAGATTGGGCTGGTTGTTGGGTGCCTTGACGGGCACCGGTGCGGACCATGCCCCCATGCCTTCGCGGCGGTACACGAAGGCACTTCCCGACGAGACGGTCAGGCCATCGGGCGCCGGTGCGGCGGTGAGCCCGGACCCCGCCGTGTTTTCATTCGGATCGGTGATCACCAGCGTGGCGCCGTCGGCGTCGGTCGCGAGCGCCACCTTGGTGCCGAAGGCGCCATCGGCAAGGCCCAGGGGCGAGATGAAATCGAGCTCGCGAACCCAGGTCGAGCCCACCAGATGGAACAAGTGGACCCTGCCCAGCACCAGCCCTGCGCCAGCAGTGGTGCCCACGATGGCGCCTGGCTCACCCACCACCATCGTGGTGCCCGCGGACGACAGGGCCACCGAGGCGCCAAAGGCATTGAGCTCCTCGGGCACCGGCGCCTTCAGATAGGTGCTCTGCTCCCATGTAACGCCGTTGCGCTTGAAGACGTACACGGCGCCCGCCGCGCTGGCCGCGTCGTTATCGGTGGCGGGGCTGTCCGGCACCGCCACCAGTGCCCCGTCTTCACCAGCGGCACCGACCACCAGGGTCGCCCTGGTGGCATCGAGTTGCAGGGCTTCACCAAAGGCGTCGTCGCTCTCGGTGTTGCTTCCCCGCAGCGCCTCGCGGTATTCCCAGCCGGCTGGTGTGCGCTGGTACAGCAACACCGATCCCCCGTCGGGACCGTACGGTTGCCCGACCGCCGCCCACTGCCGGTCCTGCGACAGGCTGACCGAGAAGCCGAATTCCGCGCCCGCGACCGGCGTGTCCGCCTTGAAGTAGCTGTCTTGCGCCCACCCACCATTGGCGGCACGCTCGAACACGTAGAAGGCCCCGCTGCGCCCCACCGCGGGCGTTCCGTTGGCGTCTTCAGGCGCGCCCACCAGCAACGTGTAGCCCTGGGCATCGCCTGCCAGGGCCACAGAGGCACCGAAATAGCCGCGCGTCTGCGCGGTAGCGGGCTTGATGTAGGCGTCCCGCACCCAGACACCGTCACTGCGACGAAACACATACACCGCACCGATGCGCGGATCGTTTTCGCCAATGATCTCGGAGAACACCGAATCGATGCCCGCGTTGTCGCCGTTCTCACCCGGAACGCCAACAGCAAAGAGCTGGCCATCGGCCGAGATGGCCAGGCTGGCGCCGAACTGGTCGTCTTCTGCCACCTGCGAGGCCTTGAAGAAGCCGATGCCTCGGTCAATGTCCACGACCCCCGTCGGCGCCGACTCCGTGCAGCCCGTCCCGTTGCAGGCGAGCACCTGGTAGCTCGCGTTGATCCGATCGGGCAGGAAGACCTCGGTCGAGAAGCTATGCTGATCGGCGGGCACTTCGGCGATCACCCGCCCGGCTTGCGGCCCCGCCGGGCCATCGATGTCCTCGATCAGGCGGTAGGTGGTAGCGCCCGCTACCGCACTCCACGCCAGGCTGAAGGTCTTGATGTAGCTCACGTCCACGGTGAGCTGGGGTGCCTGCAGGAGCACGGTGTCACCACCCGTACCGCCCGCGCCGCCGCCTCCCGGCGCGCCGGCTGCGGGGCCGGCTGCCTCGGGGTCGCACCAGGGTTGACCCCCACAGGCGACAAGCACCAGGCACGCCAACACCCCACCGACCGACAGCACACGCATAAGCATTCCTTCGACACGCACGAAGCAGGCGCGACGAGGAGTACGCGCGACCGCGGGCGCATCTTCGAAACAGATGCCTCGACTATTCGCCCATGGGCGACGGAGGTGCACACTGCGGGCGTCAATGTGCCGGTCCTACTCCGGTGGCAGTAGCGGCGCGCGCCTCCAATTCCTTCCGCACCACAACAACATGCACACCTTCCTGAACCCCCTGCATGGCGCCCACGTCGGCCGGCACGAGATGTTTCGCGGCCGACTGGTGGACAGCCACGAAAGCCCAGCGCGGGTGGAACACGTACTTTCCGAGTGGCGCCGCCGCCCGCTGGGCGAGCTGCGCGAACCGGCGATGAGCGACGACGAATTGATGCCCGCGCTACGGGCCGTGCACGAGCCGCGCTACCTCGACTTCCTGCGATCCGCCTGGGACGACTGGGTGGCGCTGGATCCGGCCAACGCCGCCATCGACGCCCTGCCCTCGGTCTGGCCATTGCCGAATCGCCACGGCTTCCGCCAGGATGGCTGGCCCGAGAACATCGCCGCGCGCCTGGGCCAGTTCGCCTTCGATTCGGGCACGCCGCTCACCGCCGGCAGTTGGGTAGCCGCGCGCGCGGGCGCTGCCTGTGCGTTGAGCGCCGCGCAGGCCGTGCTTGGCGGTGATCGGTGCGCCTTCGCCCTCACGCGCCCGCCCGGCCACCACGCGGGCCCGGGTTTCTACGGCGGCTACTGCTTCCTCAACAACGCGGCCATCGCGGCACAGGCCCTGCGCGACGGCGGCCATGCGCGCGTGGCCGTGCTCGACGTGGACTACCACCACGGCAACGGCACGCAGACGGTGTTCTATGAGCGCGCCGACGTGCTGACGCTCTCGATCCACGGCGACCCGCGCACCGAGTACCCCTTCTTCCTCGGGCACGCCGACGAGCGCGGCGCGGGCGCCGGCGAAGGCTTCAACCGCAACTGGCCGCTGCCGCGCGGCACGGGCCTGGCACCCTGGTGCGCCGCGTTCGACGAAGCCCTGCAGGCCGTGGCCGACTTCGGCGCCACCGCGCTGGTGGTGCCACTGGGCCTGGACACCTTCGAGGGCGACCCGATCTCGGGCTTCAAGCTGCGCTCGGCCGACTACGCGGGCATCGGCGCGGCCCTGGCCTCGCTGAAGCTGCCCACCGTGATCACCTTCGAGGGCGGCTACGCGGTGGCCGAGGTTGGCATCAACACCGTGAACCTGCTCGAGGGCTTCGAGCGCGCCGCCTGAGCACGACCGCGCGAGAAAAAGCGCCCTGCGACGATCCACCGTTCGCAGGGCCAAAAGGGCCCGGAGGCCCGCACCCGTGGAGGCCCTGCGAACGCGGGCGCTCAGCCCGCCTTGTAGAAGATGTAGTCGGCGCGGTATTGCACGATCTGCTTCGCACCCACATTGCCTGCGCCGCACGCCATGGCCGGTGCCACGCCGCCCATGGTCGCCACGCGCTGGATGTAGGTCACGCCCTGCATCGCGCCCATGCCCATGGCCGGGTTGGCTTTGACGAGCTGCATGGGAATGTTGCCGGTGCCACCGGGGGCCACGGCCAGTTGCGTGCCGGTGATCTTCGAGCCGTCCATGGACTCCCAGGTGGCGGGCGGGCCGTAGTACTTGCCCACCTGCTTGCCGCCACGGTCCATCAGCTTGGCGTCGGGGCCGGCGAAGACCCATTCGAACTGGCCAGCCATGCCCTGTTTGGCGCGGCACTCGTACGTGATGTCGCCCGCGCCCACGGTCTCCATGGCCACGCGGTGGCCAGCAGGGACTTTCACGGCATCGGGCAGACCGGCCTGCGAATACATCATGGGCTTGCCCCCCATGGAGGAAGCGCAGGCGGTCATGGCGAGAACGGCCGAAACGGCCAGGGTGGTCTTGAGGATCATGGAAATGCTCCGGTCAAAGGTTGAGGGAGGGAAACGTCGGGTGGGTGCATGGCCCACCCGTGTAGGAATGGCGTTCAGGCGCCGAAGGACAGCGCGCTGGCGGGCAGCGGGCGCCCCAGCGCACTGGTGAGGACGGTGAAGTGCATGGCCTCGTCGGCCGCCAGGCGGGAGGCGACCTGGGCGAGTTCGCGGTCGCCCAGCGCGGGGATCACGCTGATGTAGGCGTTGGTCGCGCCCAGCTCCAGGCGCGTGGCCAGCGACAGCACGTCGGCCTGGCTTTTGAGCGTGTCGGCCTTGAGGTCCTTGGCGTACTCGTCGAGCTTCTTCTCCGCCACGGGTTGACCACCGAGCTTGCGGATGGTGGCGGCCAGCGCATCGCGGTGCGCCTTGTGGTGGCCCTGGAACTGCACGGCCACGTCCAGCACAGGCTTCTTCAGCAGGCCACTGCCGGCCCCCAGCTGGTAGGCGTTGATGGCCTCGTGCTCGAGGCCGAGCGCGATGTTGAGGATGTCGACGTCCTTAGACGTGTCTCCTTTCATGCCCTGGGCCAGGGCCGGCCGCCCGGCGAGCAGCGCCAGGCCGACGGCGGACAGGGTGGTGCCGGAGCGCAGAAAGGCACGGCGTTGTTCGTGGGTGGTGCTCATGGTCTTGTCTCTCGTGAAGGTTGTGAGTGGGGAGAACGACGGCCGTCGAAGCGAATACGCGGGGCGCCCCCGCAGCGGATTCAGGGAACCCGACTGTTTTGCTCGGTTGTGCGGATCCGCTCGGTGGCGTTGAATCCACACGGGACAAGCCGGCGTAGTGATGAGAGACAAGACCCCCCACAATGCGCCGCATGAGCGCCGCACGGCCGCCCGATGGCGCTCGCATCGCAGCGCATTGCGCGGAGGACTCATTGCCCGCTGACCAAGACGACCTCCTCATGGACCTGATCGACCGCATCGCCCGGCGCGACGAAGCCGCGCTGAAGGCGCTCTACGACCTCACGGCGCGCAAGCTGTACGGCCTGTCGCTGCGCGTGGTCGGATCGGCTGAGCGGGCCGAGGACGTGCTGCAGGAGAGTTACCTGCAGATCTGGCGCAACGCGGGCGAGTACCGCGCCGCGCTCTCGCCGCCCATGGCCTGGCTGGGTCTCATCGTGCGCAGCCGCTCGCTGGACAACCTGCGCCGCCGCGCGGCCGAGCGCGCGCACCTGACGCAAGACCTCGACGAGACCCTGTCCGACACCCTGGAAGGCGATGCACCGAACCCCATGGACACCAGCCTGGCGAGCCAGCAGGCCTGGGCCCTGCACCAGTGCCTGGGGCAACTGGAAAACCGGCAGCGCGAGGTGATCAGCCTGGCCTACCTGCGCGACCTGAGCCATGGCGAGTTGGCCGAGCGCCTGGCTCTGCCGCTGGGCACGGTGAAGACGTGGATCCGCCGCGGCCTGGACAAGCTGCGCGATTGCATGGCGCGTTTCGCCTGAGGCCACGACCATGCAACCGCAACGCCACCCCGAACTCCTGCAGCGCCTGGCCGCCGCGTACGCGCTGGGCACGCTGCGCGGTGGTGCGCGCCGGCGCTTCGAGACCATCGCGCGAGAACAACCTGTGGTGCGCGCGGCGGCCATCGAATGGCAGACCCGTGTGGCCAGCCTGAACGAGCTGCAGGCCAGCGCCGAACCCGCGCCACAGGTGTGGACCCGCATCCAGAACCTGGTGCGCGCCGAGGGAGAGCGCATCGCCATCGAGCAGCAGCGCGCACCTTCGGCCACCACGTCACCACGCGGCTGGTGGCACAGCCTCGCGCTGTGGCGCGGCGCGGGCCTGGCGGGCCTGTGCACCGTGGTGGCGGCGCTGGTGCTGTTGCCCGGGCTGCGGGGCGAGTTGGACCGGCGTGGCGCCGAGGTGGCCGAACTGCAACGCCAATTGCTGGCCACTCCCGACGTGCGCTACGTGGCCGTGCTCAACGACGACCAGGCCAAGCCGGCCGTTCTGGTCACCTTCGACACCCGGCACAACCGCTTGAGCCTGCAGCGTGTAGGCGGCTACCAGGAAGCGGCCGACCGCTCGCTGCAGCTCTGGGCCCTGCCACCGGGCGCGGCGCCGCGCTCGCTGGGCGTACTCTCGCCCGAGCGGCTGTTGCAGTTGGCGGCGAGCGAGAACGCGGTGAGCGAGGTGCCTGCGCTGGCGATCAGCCTGGAGCCGCTGGGCGGCGTGCCCAGCGAACGCGGCCCCACCGGTCCGGTGCTGTTCCATGGACCGCTGATCCAGAAGCAGATTTGAAGCGGCCAAGGAAAAAGCCGGCGCGGGCGCCGGCTTTTTATGGAGCGGTCAGGGCTTAGTAGCGCGGACCGTTGCTGCGGTAACCACCGCCGCCGCCGCCTTCTTTCGGGCGCGACACGTTGACGACGATCTGGCGGCCGTCGACCGATTGGCCGTTGAGGCCGTTGATGGCGGCTTGCGCCTCGGCCTCGGAGGCCATTTCCACGAAGCCGAAACCCTTGGAGCGGCCGCTGTCGCGGTCGGTCATGACCTTGGCGGAGGCCACGTTGCCGAATTCGGAGAAGTTGTGACGAAGCGAGTCGTCGTTGACGGAGTAGGGCAGGTTGCCCACGTACAGTTTGCTGCTCATGACTGAGCCTTTCAGAGAAGCGGGCCGGCCTGCAATGGCACAAGCGCCGCGAGAGAGGGTGGTTGCCACGTGAAAGTGGGCCACCTGAGAAGACCGCCAACCCGCGAGGGACCGAACGGTCAGTGATCGGCCACGCGAGGTGGCGAAGCGGGCGATCCTACGCGGGATGCCCCGAATCACCTAAGGGTTTCGGTGAATCCACGATCGGACTGACCAGCGGTAGCACCGCCCGCCACGGTGTTCACTGTCGCGCGGTGCGCACATTGGCCGGCGGCTGCTGCGGGTGACTGCTGCGCCAGGGGTTGATGTCGAGCCCGCCACGGCGCGTGTAGCGCGCGTAAACGCTCAGCTTCGCGGGCTTGCAGCGCGTCCACACGTCCATGTAGATGCGCTCCACGCACTGCTCGTGGAATTCGTTGTGGTTGCGAAAGCTCACCAGGTACTGCAACAGGCCCGCCTGGTCGATCTGCGGGCCGCTGTACGTGATCTGCACGCTGCCCCAGTCGGGCTGGCCGGTGACGAGGCAGTTGCTCTTGAGCAGGTGGCTCACCAGGGTTTCGTTCACCGGCTGCTCATCGAAGGCGGCGGTGAGCAGCTCGGGCGCGGGCTGGTAGCGCGTGCACTCCACGTCGAGCCGGTCCAGGCTCAGGCCGTCGAGTTCGTGAATGGGTTCGGCGTCGAAGCGCTCGGGCGACAGCAGCTTCACGCCCACGCCCGCCTGCACCGGCCCGCCGTGCCACACCGCCGTGCCGAGGTCGGCGCGCAGCCGCGCCTGCACCGCCTCGGCGCTGTCGAAAGCCGAGTTGTTGAAGCTGTTGAGGTAGAGCTTGAAGGACTTGCTCTCCACGATGTGCGTGCTCTCGCAGGGCACGGTGATGTGCGCGATGGCCACCTGCGGCTTGCCGCGCGGGTTCAGCCAGGACAGCTCGTAGGCGGTCCACAGGTCGCAGCCCATGAAGGGCACGCTGCCGACGATGCCGATCTCGCGCCGCTTGGCCTCGCGCGGCAAGGGGAAGATGAGCGAGGGGTCGTAGCGATCGACGTAGGCCGAGGCCTTGCCGAGCTGGGATTGTTCGGGGGTGTTGGCGTTCATTGGAATTCGCGTTCGCGCAACCATTTGGTGGCGACCCACTTCTCGCCCTCGAGCACCGGCGCGCCGCCGTGCAGGCTGCGCGTGGTGGGGTGCGGGCGGTCGTAGCTGAAAAAGACGGCGGAGCCTTTCACGGGCGCGACCTCCAGCCCCACGTCGGGGAAGGTGGTGCCGCCGCCGCGCGCGGGCTCATTGAGGTACATCACCAGCGTGGCCACGCGCTGGCCGCCGCGCTTGAGGATGGTGGGCGTGCCGGCTTCCTTGGGGTCGAAGTAGTCGTAGTGCGGCTTGTACTCGGCACCCGGGCGGTAGTGCAGCACCTGCAGGCCCTCGCCGTTTTCCACCGGCCAGCCCACCAGCCGCGCGATGCGCCGTTCCACCGCCGTCACCTCGGGCGTCTGCCCGCGCGTGAAGAACATGCCGCTGCTGGTGCGGTCGGCGTTGAGTTCCTCGCCGCCAGTGGCCGTCTGCACCGTGAGCGAGCGCGCGAGCTTGGGTTTGGCCGATTCGATGATCGCATCGCACTCCTCGGCGCTGAGCAGGTTGCCCAGCACTACCACGCGCGGATGGTTCATGTGCGTGATGATGTCCACCCAGCGGTCGCCCGCGTCGATGCGGCGCGGCGAGCCCGAGGTGTCGATGACGGGCACGGCGGAGCCCTGGCCCAGCGCGCCCTGCACGGCCTCGCGCACCTCGGGAGCGGCTTGCGAGAGCGCGTCGGGCGAGACGGTGGACAGGTGCTCCAGCAGCGTCTGTTCGAGCGCGGCCTCGGCCACACCAGCGTTCCAGCCGGCGTCGAGCATGGACTTGAGCACGGACTCGGGCGTGCAGCCGGCGCTGGCCTGTTCGATGATCCAGCGGCGCAATTCAGGCGTGACGGTCTGGGACATGGCGCTCTCCCCTGTCAGGGCTTGGCCTCGCGCCGGAACACCAGGCGATCGGGTCCGGAGGCGTCGGCGGTAAAACGGTAGCCTTCCAGGTCGAAGGCCTTGAGTTGTTCGGGCGTGCTGGCGCGGTGCTGTACGGCCCAGCGCACCATGAGCCCGCGCGCGCGCTTGGCCATGAAGCTGATGACCTTGTAACCCGCGGGCTTGCGTTCCTCGAACGCGCAAGTCACCACACGCGGGCGCAGCGCCTTCAGGTCCACGGCCTTGAAGTACTCCTCGCTGGCCAGGTTGATGACCACGGGGCTCTTGTCGGCCAGGGCGCGCTCGTTGAGGTAGTCGGCGATGCGGCTGCCCCAGAAGGCGTAGAGGCTGGCGCCAGCTTTCGTCTTCAGGCGCGTGCCCATTTCCAGCCGGTAGGGCTGCATCCAGTCGAGCGGGCGCAGCACGCCGTACAGGCCGCTGAGGATGCACAGATGCGCCTGCAGCCAGTCGAGTTCCTCGGCCGACAGGGTTTTGGCGTCCAGCCCGCCGTAGACGTCGCCGTCGAAGGCCAATACCGCCTGCTTGGAATTCTTTGCCGTGAACTTGGGGCTCCAGGCCTCGTAGCGCGCGGCGTTGAGCGAGGCGAGCTTGTCCGACAGGTCCATGAGGGTGCCGATCTGCTGCGGCGTCTTGCGCTTGAGCACATCGATCAACTCGACCGATTGCTCGACGAACAGCGGCTGCGTGTGCGCCTTCACATGGGGGGGCGTCTCGTAATCGAGCGCCTTGGCGGGCGAGATCAGGAATAGCATGGATGAACGGTGGAACCGGGCCGGGCCGATGGAGACCGCAATTATCGCGAAGCCCTACCCGGGCACCCCACCTCAAGGCCTTCGGCACCACCCGGCGAATTACGTTTGGAGAAATGCGTTTCGCTATGGTAAATTTCAGAGACCGTTCAAGGAGACAGCCATGACGTCCGTGAAACCCCAGGCCGGCCTGCCCGCGCCGGCCCCGATCCAGCAGTTGCATCACTACGCCTACCGCGCCCGCGACGCGGAGGAAACGCGGCATTTCTACGAGGACATCCTGGGCCTGCCGCTGTACCACATCATCCAGAGCGACTACGTGCCGAGCACGGGTGAGTACTGCCCGTACACGCACTTCTTCTTCCGCCTGCAGGACGGCTCGTTCATCGCTTTTTTCGACCTGGGCGACGACGAAGCGGCGCTGCCGAGCCCGAACACGCCGAAGTGGGTGAACCACATCAGTTTCCGGGTGAACACCACCGGTGAGCTGGAGAACACGAAGGCGCGCCTTGAGGCGCACGGGATCGAGGTGCTGGGGGTGACGGACCACCACATCTTCAAGAGCATTTACTTCTTCGACCCGAACGGGATCCGTCTGGAGTTGACGGCTCAGTTGGCTGACGAGTTCCAGATGCTGCAGGAGAGCAAGACGGCGCATGCGCGGCTGGGTGAATGGAACGCACGCAAGGAGCAGTGGCGCAAGGAGCGAGCCGAGGGCAAGGGTGCTGCGCCGCTGAAGCCGCAGCAGAACGATCGGCCGGAGGTGGGGGCGAAGGTCTAGGCGCTCCCGGGTTTTCTCCGGCGGCACCGGGCACTTGAGCGGTCCGCACGCCAAGGTGTTGGCAGCTCGCGGACGCTGGGTGCCTTGTGTAGCGAAATAAAGGAGGAGGACCGGGCAAAGCCCGGTCCGGGGGACATTCGCGGAACAAGGCACCCAGTGGCCGCGAGCCAGCGAGGTGTCACGAGCGAAATGAAGCGCGACGAACGAAACGACAACCGATGACAACGAGGACCGGAAGATGTCGCTGAACACATACAAGGACGTGGCCCACACCAACGGCTACGAGTTCACCCAGGGCGGCGGCTACGAACTGCCCAGCTACCCCTTCGTTCCCCCGCCTGAAATCGGCGGCAAGACACCCGCGAAACACCCCATCGTCATCGTCGGCGGCGGCATCACCGGCCTCACCCTCGCCTGCTCCCTCGCCCGTCTGGGCGTCAAGGCCATCCTGCTCGATGAGGACGACACCGTCGGCGTCAAGGGCGCCTCCTCTCGCGGCATCTGCTACACGCAGAAGTCGCTCGAGATCTTCGAACGCCTGGGCGTGTACGAACACATCGCCGCCAAAGGCACGCAATGGAGCGTGGGCCGCACCTTCGCCGGCGACGACGAGGTCTACAGCTTCGACCTGCGCCAGCAAGGCAGCTTCAACCTCAGCCAGCAGCCGCCCTTCATCAACATCCAGCAGTTCTACATCGAGGCTTTCCTGGTCGACCGCATCCGGCAACTCGGCCATGTGGAACTGCGCTGGCGCAACCGGCTCACCGGCTTCGAGCAGAACGAGCGCACCGCCACGCTCACCGTGGAAACGCCCGCGGGCGACTACCGCATCGAGGCCGAGCACGTCATCGACGCCACCGGCAGCAACAGCCCCTTGCGCAAGTGGCTGAACGTGCCTTTCGACAGCAAACGCGGCGACGACCGCTGGTGCATCGCCGACGTGCGCTTCAGCACCCGCCCGCCAACCGAGCGCCACACCTGGATCGAAGCGCCCTTCAACGAGAACCGCGCCGTCTGGCAGCACCTGATGGCCGACGACGTCTGGCGCATCGACTACCAGATGGCGCCCAACGCCGACCCGGCCCACGTGAGCCGCGAGGACGTGGTGCGCGAGCGCCTGGCGCGCCAGTTCGGCGCTGGTGTGGAGGTGGAGATCGTGTGGGTGGGCCCCTACGCCTACCGCAGCGAGTGCGTGCACAGCATGCGCAGCGGCCGCGTGTACTTCATGGGCGACTCGGCCAAGGTGGTCAGCCCCTTTGGCGCTCGCGGTGGCAACACCGGCGTGGCCGACGCCGACAACCTGGCCTGGAAGCTCGCCGCCGTGCAACGTGGCCAGGCCGCGCCCGCGCTGCTCGACAGCTACGAGGACGAGCGCCTGGAAGCCGCGCGCGAGAACGTGCGCGTCACCAACCGCACCGCGCGCTTCCTGCGCCCAGCCGACGGCATCGAGCGCGTGTACCGCGACGCCGCCATCGCCCTGGCCAAGCGCCACCCGTTCGCACGCGCCCTGGTCAACACCGGTCGCATGGCCGTGGCCAACCCGTACACGCGTTCGCGCATCTGCCAATACACGCCGGGCAGCGCAGCCGGTCAGTCGGTGCAGAACGTCGAATTCCGCTGGGCCAACGGCCGAACCGGGCGAATGAACCAGTTGCTGGACTGGGCCGGTGGCGATCTGCTCTTGCTGTGCTTCGGGGCGTTGAGCGCCGCCGCACTGCGCCGCCTGCGCGAGGTGCTGGCCACCACGCCGCTGCGCGCGTTGCAGGTGCCGGCCGGCCGCGAGTCGGCCCAGGCCGACGAGCACGTTCGGGATCCGAAAGGCCACCTGCGCGGTGCCTGTGGCCTGCCCGCAGGCGACGAACCCGCCTGGGCCCTGGTGCGCCCCGACGGATACCTCGCCGCCAGCGGCGACACCATCGACGGCCGTCTGGTGCAGGCCATCGGCCTCACCCTCGGTCTCACCGGAGTGCACGCATGATCACCACCCCCAACTGGCAGGACGCCGACACCTTCTACGAACAACTGCTCGACGCGCAAGTGAACCTGTCGCCCGAGCAGCAACAGGCCTTCTGCGCGCGCCTGGTCCTGCTGCTGGCCAACCAGGTGGGCGACGCCGCCGTGTTGACCGAGTGCATCCAGGCGGCCCGCGAGGCCGGCTGAGCACACCCCGACGACCCATGTCCCAGGGGGCGCCGGGCTAAAATGCCCGCTTCCCCCGTCATCTCCAACGGCATCCCACGGGATGCCGTTGCCATTACTGGCACCCCATGACCGACACCGTGCAGCAACCCGGCCTGGCCTCGCTGGCCAAGTCCTTCGAACCCGCCCCCATCGAAGCCCGCTGGGGCCCCTGGTGGGAGCAGCGCGGCGTCGGCAAGGCCGGGTTCCGCGGCACGGGCGAGGCCAAGGCCGGCGCACCCGCGTTCAGCATCCAGCTGCCGCCGCCGAACGTGACCGGCACCCTGCACATGGGCCACGCGTTCAACCAGACCATCATGGACAGCCTGACGCGCTACCACCGCATGATGGGCGCGAACACCCTGTGGGTCCCGGGCACCGACCACGCCGGCATTGCCACGCAGATCGTCGTCGAGCGGCAACTGCAAGAACAGAAGATCAGCCGTCACGACCTCGGCCGCGAGGCCTTCACGAAGAAGGTCTGGGAGTGGAAGGAGAAAAGCGGCAACACGATCACCACGCAAATGCGCCGCATGGGCGACACCGTGGATTGGTCGCGCGAGTACTTCACCATGGACGACAAGCTCTCGTCGGTGGTCACCGAGACCTTCGTGCGCCTGTACGAGCAGGGCCTCATCTACCGCGGCAAACGCCTGGTCAACTGGGACCCGGTGCTCAAATCGGCGGTGAGCGACCTCGAGGTCGAGTCGGTCGAGTCCGAAGGCAAGATGCACTACATCTGCTACCCGTTTGTGGACGGGCCGCAGATGATCGATGGCCAGTTGACGCGCGGCATGACCATCGCCACCACGCGCCCCGAGACCATGCTGGCCGACGGCGCCCTGGCCGTGCACCCCGAGGACGATCGTTACCGCCACCTCGTCGGCAAATATGTCGATCTGCCGCTGTGCGACCGCCAGATCCCCATCATCGCGGACGACTTCGTGGACCGCGAGTTCGGCTCGGGCTGCGTGAAGATCACCGGCGCGCACGACTTCAACGACTACGCCTGCGCGCTGCGGCACAACATCCCGCTTATCACCATCTTCACGCTGGACGCGAAGGTGAACGAGAACGGCCCCAAGGCCTACCAAGGCCTGGACCGCTTCGACGCCCGCAAGGCCGTGGTGGCCGACCTGGAGACCCAGGGCTTCCTGCTGGAAGTGAAGCCGCACAAGCTCATGCTGCCGATCTGCGCGCGCACCGGCCAGGTGGTGGAGCCCATGCTCACGGACCAGTGGTTCGTGGCCATGACGAAAGTCAGCGACAAGGATCCGACGGGCAAGAGCATTGCGCAGAAGGCGATCGATGCGGTCGATTCGGGTGAAGTGAAGTTCGTGCCCGAGAACTGGGTCAACACCTACGACCAGTGGATGAAGAACATCCAGGACTGGTGCATCAGCCGCCAACTCTGGTGGGGCCACCAGATCCCCGCCTGGTACGACGAGGACGGCAAGATCTACGTGGCGCGCAACGAGGCCGACGCCAAAGCCCAGGCACCGGGCAAGACGCTCACTCGCGACCCCGATGTGCTCGACACCTGGTACTCGTCTGCGCTCGTGCCCTTCAGCACCATGGGCTGGCCGGATCAGAAGAGCGGCCCCACCGAGGACTACGACGTCTACCTGCCCAGCAGCGTGCTGGTCACAGGCTACGACATCATTTTCTTCTGGGTCGCGCGCATGATCATGATGACGACCCACTTCACCGGTCGCGTGCCCTTCCGCCACGTCTACATCCACGGTCTGGTGCGTGACGCGCAGGGGCGCAAGATGAGCAAGAGCGAAGGCAACGTGCTCGACCCGGTTGACCTGATCGACGGCATCGCGCTGGCGCCGCTGCTGGACAAGCGCACCACCGGCCTGCGCAAGCCCGAGACCGCGCCGCGCGTGCGCAAGGACACCGAGAAGGAGTTCCCCGAGGGCATTCCCGCCTACGGCGCCGACGCGCTGCGCTTCACCTTCGCCGCGCTGGCCTCGCTGGGCCGCAGCATCAACTTCGACAGCAAGCGCTGCGAGGGCTACCGCAACTTCTGCAACAAGCTCTGGAACGCCACGCGTTTCGTGCTGATGAACTGCGAAGGGCAGGACTGCGGGCTGCAGGAGCACACCAAGGAAGAGTGCGCCGTCGGCCAGCCCTTCCACGGCTACCTGAGCTTCAGCCAGGCAGACCGCTGGATTTCGTCGACCCTGCAGCGCACCGAGGCCAGCGTGGCCCAGGGCTTCGCCGAGTACCGCCTCGACAACGTCGCCAACGCCCTCTACGACTTCGTGTGGAACGAGTTCTGCGACTGGTACCTGGAGATCGCCAAGGTGCAGATCCAGACCGGCGACGCCGCACAGCAGCGCGCCACGCGCCGCACGCTTATCCGCACGCTGGAGGCCATCCAGCGCCTGGCGCACCCCATCATTCCCTTCATCACCGAAGAGCTGTGGCAGAAGGTGGCGCCAGTGGCCGGCCGCGCGGGCGAGTCGGTGGCCCTGGCCGCCTACCCCGTGAGCCAGCCCGAGCGCGTCGACGAGGCCGCCGAGGCGCACGTCGTTCGTCTGAAGAAGCTGGTGGACGCCTGCCGCACGCTGCGCGGCGAGATGGGCGTGTCCCCGGCACAGCGCCTGCCGCTGTACACCGTGGGCGACGCCGAGTTCCTGCGCGCTGCCGCGCCGGTGCTGCAGGCCCTGGCCAAGCTGGCCGAAGTGCGCGTGTTCGACGACGAGGCCGCCTGGGCCCAGGCCGCGGGCGCGGCACCGGTGGCCGTGGTGGGCGAGGCGCGCCTGTGCCTGTTCATGGAAATCGACGTGGCGGCCGAGAAGGCTCGCCTGGGCAAGGAAGCCGCGCGCCTGCAGGGCGAGATCACCAAGGCCCAGGGCAAGCTCGGCAACGAGGGCTTCGTGGCGCGCGCGCCAGCGGCGGTGATCGATCAGGAGAAGCAGCGCCTGGCCGACTTCGGCGCCACGCTGGAAAAAGTGCAGGCCCAGCTCGCGCGACTGGGCTGAGGCTCAGTCTCTGGAGAGGGCCGCGAGCGAGGCCCATTGTGAAGGTGAGGCCGACTGCGGCGGGTCGCCCGACTCCGGGAAGCCCAGGCTGTCGAGCATCGCGAAATCGCTGCTGCCGGGCTCGCGGCGGGCATCGTCGGGCGACAGCGTTTCGTGGATGCGGTGCGCCAGGTACCAACTGGCGCGCAGCTTGGCCTCGCGCGTGTGCGAGCCCAGACGCGGCGTGAGGTGCAGGTTGGGAATGCCGTACAGTGGCGAGCCCGGCGCTGCGAACTGCGCGTTCGCGCCGTCGAGCAGGCAGGCGTCGATGCGGCCGTCGCACAAGGCCAGTGCCAAGGCCTCGGGCTCGAACAGCGCGCTGCGGCTCACGCCGACCCAGAGCTGGCCGGTCTTGCAGTGGTTGAGCAGGCGCTCGTTGATCCAGCCCTTGAAACGCGAGGCGTAGACCATCTGCAGCGAGATGGCGTCGGAGCGCTCGAGCAGTTCCTGCAGGGGCACGGGCTCCACGTGCAGCTTGTCCCACAGCTCGGCGGCGTGGTGCACGGCCGGGTCGTAGCCCAGCACGCGCACGCCCAGGCTGCGCAGCATCGGCGCCAGCGTGTGCGCCACAGGCGCCAGGCCCAACAAGCCCACGGTGCTGCCCGCGAGTTCGCGGCCCATGCGCACCTGGCCCAGCTTGCGGCCCAGCAAGGCGCTCACCATGCCCCGGCGGTAGAGCATGAGCAGCCCGTAGAGAAGGTATTCGGCGTTGGAGCGCACCGTGGCGCTGCGCGCCTGCAGCACGCGCACGTGGCGCTGCGCGCAGGCGTTGAGGTCGGTGTTGTCGCTGGAGATCTGCATGCGCGCGACCATCATCAGGTTCGGCGCATGGTCGAGGAATTCCTGGGAGACCACCACGTGGGGTGGCAGCACCACCGCGCGGGCGTCGGCCAGCGCGCGGCGCAACTCGGCCGGGTCGTCGGCCAGCTCGGGCAGGTAGACCACGTCATGGCGTTCCTGCAGCCACGCCAGGGCTTCGGGCACCAGCGGATCAACGAGCAGGACGTCCATGGGGGTGGGCATCAGCGGCGCTTGAGCACCGAGATGAAATCGCCGCCCGCCGTTTCCTGGTGGACGAGCAGGTTGCCGGTCTGCTTGGCGAAGGCCTGGAAATCGCGCACCGAGCCGGCGTCGGTGGCCACCACCTTGAGCGTCTGGCCGCTGTGCATCTCGGCGAGGGCTTTCTTGGCCTTCAGGATGGGCAGCGGGCAGTTCAGGCCCCGGGCGTCGAGTTCTCGGTCAGCGGCGATCATGGAAGCAGGGCTCCGTGAGGGAAACGGCGCATTTTAGGCTGCGTCGGCCTTTGGTGTGTCGTCAAGGAATTGGGGCTGATGGCCCTGTGACAAAAGCCACTGGGCCAGGGCCAGTCCCGTCCCGGCTCGCCAACAGCGCACCGCCGCTGGCGCCAGCAGCCGGTACTCCGACAGCTCGGGTGAGAGGCGCACCATGCCCCGACAGCGGGCGTGGTAGCTGATGATGACCTGGTTCATGCGCTGGAAGTCGTGCACGGCCACCAGGCTCAGGGACTCGGTCTCCAGCGAGGTTTCCTCGGCGATCTCGCGACGGATGCCGTCCTCGGGCGTTTCGCCGGCTTCCATGAAACCGGTGATCAGGCCGAAGAAGCGACCCGGCCAGGCGGCGTTGCGAGCCAGCAGGATCTGCCCATCGAGCTCGACGATGGCCGCGAGCACCGGCGTGGGGTTGTTCCAGTGGGTGTAGTCGCAGGCCGGGCAGCGCAGGCGCCGCTTGTCGCCGCCGTCCTCGGCCTGCACGATCTCGCGCAGCGCGGTGGCGCACTGCGGGCAATAGCGGAATGCGCCGTCGCCGCTCACGGGCTCAGGCGGGGAAGACGCCGGTGGACAAATACCGGTCGCCGCGGTCGCAGACCACGAAGACGATGGTGGCGTTCTCCACCTGGCGCGAGACCTGCAAGGCCGTCCAGAGCGCACCGGCAGCGGAGATGCCGCCGAAGATGCCTTCCTCGCGCGCCATGCGCCGGGCCATGTCCTCGGCATCGGCCTGCGACACGTAGATCATCTCGTCGACCGCCTTGGGGTCGTAGATCTTGGGCAGGTACTCCTCGGGCCACTTGCGGATGCCGGGGATGCGCGAGCCCTCACTGGGCTGCGCGCCGACGATGCGCACGGCCGGGTTCTTTTCCTTGAGAAAGCGCGAGACACCGGTGATGGTGCCGGTGGTGCCCATGGCGCTGACGAAGTGGGTGATGCGCCCGCCGGTCTGTTCCCACAACTCGGGGCCGGTGGTCTCGTAGTGGATGCGCGGATTGTCCGGGTTGGCGAACTGGTCGAGCACGAGGCCCTTGCCCTCGGCCTGCATCTTGTCGGCCAGGTCGCGCGCGGATTCCATGCCACCGCTCTTGGGCGTGAGGATGAGTTCGGCCCCGAAGGCCTTCATGGTCTGGGCGCGCTCGATGGAGAGGTCCTCCGGCATGATGAGCACCATGCGGTAGCCCTTGATCGCCGCGGCCATGGCCAGGGCGATGCCGGTGTTGCCGGAGGTGGCTTCGATCAGCGTGTCGCCGGGCTTGATTTCGCCACGCTCTTCGGCCCGGCGGATCATGGACAGCGCGGGCCGGTCTTTCACCGAACCGGCTGGGTTGTTGCCTTCGAGCTTGGCCAGGATGACGTTGCCGCGCGGGCCGTTCTCGGCAGCGCCGATGCGCTGCAGCGCCACCAGGGGCGTGCGGCCGATGGCATCTTCGATGGTGGGGTATTGCATGGCGCCACTGTGCCATAATCCGCGCCCTTGCTCGGGCCGAAGTGGCGGAATCGGTAGACGCAGCGGATTCAAAATCCGCCGCCGCAAGGTGTGCCGGTTCGAGTCCGGCCTTCGGCACCACCCTGGCAAGACCTTTCACAACAACCCGCCTCGCGCGGGCTTTTTTGTTGGCCCGAGGGCGATCTCAGGCGCGCAGGCCGTCGGCCACGCGGGGGTAGCGCAGCCGCAAGCCCAGTTCGGTCTTCATGCGCTCATTGCGCAGCCGGCGCGATTCGCTCATGAAGCTCAGCAGCACCAGGGGCAACTGGTCGTTCGCGGTGTCGCGCGGCACACGCGGCGGCCGGGGCAGGCCGTAGAGATCGGCCGCGAGGTCGAAGTAATCGCCCATCTTCAGCTCGCTGTCGTCCACCACGTTGACCACGCGCTGCGCTCGGCCGCGCCACAGGGCGAGTGCGCAAGCGCGCGCCAGGTCATCGGCGTGAATGTGGCTGGTGTAAACGTCGTCCTCGGCGCGCAGCACGGGCGTGCCGCGTTGCAGGCGCTCGCGCGGCGTGCCGCCTTCGCGGTCGTTGGCGTAGATGCCGGGGATGCGCAGCACGCTGCTGCGCACGCCCAGGGCGCGGCCGAGCCAGCGCACGCGGTCTTCGGCGTCCACGCGACGCGAGGCGCGTGGCGTGCGCGGTTGCGCGGGCTGGCATTCGCTGGTCCAGGCGCCGTCGCGGTCGCCATAAACGCCGGTGGTAGAGCCGTAGACCAGCGCCAGCGGCGGCGTACGCTGCGCCAGCGCCTGCACCAGCGCGCGCGTGCGTGGGTCGACGCGCCAGTCGGCCATGTCCTGCGAAGGTGGCGGCGCCAGGTGCAGCACGCGCGTGGCCACCCCGGCCAGGCGGCGCAGGCTCCGCGGCTCGTCAAGATTGCCCTGCAGTGGCACGAGCCCGGCCGCACGCAGGGCGGGCGCCCGGTCGGGGGTGGAGGTGAGCGCCAGCAGGCGCGCCCGCCGCCCCGCGCCCAGTGCGCCGGCCGTTCGCAGGCCCACGTCGCCACAGCCCACGATCAGCACCCGTTCACGGCGAAAGCGTGCGGGCAAGGCGCCAAGGAAACTCATGCCAAACGGGTTTTTGCGACAATGCGCGGTTGCTTTGAACGGGGCGCGCCAGTGGAGCGAGCCCCTCGACAGAAAGACGGCGAGTATGACATTCACGATCTCGGTGCAACCCAGCGGGCGCATCTTCACCGCCAACCCCGAAGAGGCCATCCTCGCCGCGGGCATTCGCCAAGGCATCGGCCTGCCCTATGGCTGCAAGGACGGGGCCTGCGGCTCCTGCAAATGCAAGCTGGTGTCGGGCACGGTGGTGCACGGGCCGCACCAGGCCAAGGCCCTGTCGGCCGACGAGGAAGCGGCGGGCTACGTGCTCACCTGCTGCGGCGTGGCGCACACCGACGTGGTCATCGAATCGCGCCAGGTCACCGAGCTCGGCGCCTTCCCCATCAAGAAGATGCCCGCGCGCGTCAACAGCCTCACGCGCGCCTCGCACGACGTGATGGTGCTGCGCCTGCAACTGCCCGCCAGCGACACCTTCCAGTACCGCGCGGGCCAGTACGTGGAGTTCATCCTGCGCGACGGCGACCGCCGCAGCTACTCCATGGCCAACGCGCCACACACGCAGGCCGAGGCCCCGGGGCTGGAGCTGCACCTGCGCCACATGCCCGGCGGCAAGTTCACCGACCAGGTCTTCTCCACCATGAAGGAGAAGGACATCCTGCGTATCGAAGGCCCCTTCGGCAGCTTCTTCCTGCGCGAGGACAGCGACAAGCCCATGGTCCTGCTCGCCTCGGGCACGGGCTTCGCGCCCATCAAGGCCATCGTGGAGCACATGCGCTTCAAGGGCATCACCCGCCCGGCCACGCTGTACTGGGGCGGCCGCCGCCCGGCCGATCTGTACCAGAGCGACTGGATCGAGGCGCAACTGGCCGCCATGCCGAACCTGAAGTACGTGCCCGTGGTGTCCGACGCCTTGCCCGAGGACGCCTGGACCGGCCGCACAGGCTTCGTGCACCACGCCGTGCTGCAGGACCACGCCGACCTCAGCGGCTTCGAGGTCTACGCCTGTGGTGCGCCCATCGTGGTCGAATCGGCCAAGCGCGACTACGTGGCGAAGGCCGGCCTGCCGGAGGAGTTCTTCTTCGCCGACTCGTTCACGAGTGCCGCCGATAAAGTGTGATCATCGCAACCCACAACAGGAGACAAGACATGATTTCCCGCCGCAACGCCTTCGCACTCGCCGCCGCCGGCACCGCCGCGCTCGCCCTGCCCGCTTGGGCGCAGGCCCGCACCACGCGCATCGTGGTGCCCTTCGCGGCCGGCGGTCCCATCGACGTGACCGCGCGCATCCTGGCTGACGCGGTGAAGGACTCGCTGGGCACGGTGATCGTGGAGAACCGCCCGGGCGCGGGCGGCAACATCGGCGTGAGCCAGGTGGCCAAGGCTGCGCCCGATGGCCTCACACTGGGTATTGCCACCACCGCTTCGCACGGCATCAACCCTTGGCTGTTCAAGCAACTGCCGTACGACCCGGCGAAGGATTTCGCGCCGGTCACGCAAATGCTGCGGGTACCCAACGTTCTGGTGATGAACGCCGACGCAGCCAAACGCCTGAACATCAACAGCCTGCCGGACCTGATCCGCTATGGCAAGACCAACCCGGGCAAGCTCAACTACGGCTCGGGCGGCAGCGGCAGCGCCGGCCACTTGGCGGGCGAGCTGTTCAAGAACCAGGCCGGCGTGTTCGCGGTGCACATCCCCTACAACGGCGGCAACCCGGCGCAATTGGGCCTGCTGTCCGGCCAGGTCGATTTCAACTTCGACAACCTGGCCACGGCGGCCGCCAACATCCGCGCGGGCAAGCTCAAGGCCCTGGCCGTCACCACCACGCAGCGCAGCAGCGTGATGCCCGATGTGCCCACGGTGGCCGAGACCCTGCCCGGCTTCGAGATCGACACCTGGTGGGGCCTGGTGGCGCCGGCCGGCACGCCCGCGGACGTGGTGGCCAAGCTCAATGCGGCGTTCACCGCGGCCCTGCAGTCGCAGGATGTGAAGAGCAAGTTCGCCACACTCATGGCCGAGCCCGCGCCAAGCACACCGCAGGCGTTCGGCGACTTCATGAACCGCGAGCGCACCAAGTACGAGCGCATGGTCAAGCTCAGCGGTGCGACCGTGGGCTGAACCGCCGGCATCAATCGCACAAAGGGCGCCCTCGGGCGCCCTTTCTCTTTTAAGAGGACTGCGACTCAGCCCTGCAGAAGTATCTTGAGGTCGTCCGCCAGCGACTGCGCTCCGCTGCCGTAGCGGTGGTACAGGCGGATGCGGCCCTGCGGGTCGTACACGTAGCTGCCGGCGGAATGGTCCATCGTGTAGCTCGTGGGCGTCTTGCCTTCGACTTTCTTGTAGTAGACCTTGAAGCTCTTGGCCACGGCTTCCAGCTCGCCCGGCGCGGCGTACAGCGCCAGGAAGCTCGGGTCGAAGTTCGTCACGTACTGCTTCATCACCTCGGGGGTGTCGCGCTCCGGGTCGACGCTGAGAAAGAGTCCCTGGACACGGTCGCCATCGGGGCCAAGCAGTCGCTTGGCCTCGGCCATCTCCGTCATGGAGGTCGGGCACACGTCGGGGCACTGGGTGAAGCCGAAGAAGATCACCACGGCCTTGCCCTGGAAATCGGCCAGGGTGCGCTTTTGGCCGTTGTGGTCGGTGAGCGAGAAACCGGTGGCGTAGTCGGCACCGGTGATGTCGATGGCCTTGAAGGCCTGTGGCGAATCCGAGCACGCGCTCAGCGCGAGGGCGCTGGCGGCGGCCACGAGCAGGCGGCGGCGCGAGAAGGTGTTCACCATGGCAGGTAGTGGTCGATGAGCAGCGCCGCGAACAGCAGCGACAGGTGGATCAGCGAGAAGCGGAAGGTCTTTCGAGCCAGCGCATCGGAATAGTTCCGCCACAGCGCGAACGCGTAGCCGCAGAAGCCGATGCCCAGCAGCAGCGCGCTCACCAGGTAGAACCAACTGCTCATGCGCAGCATGAAGGGCAGCAGCGTGGCCGCCAGCAGCACGAAGGTGTAGAGCAGGATCTGCAGGCGAGTGAATTCGGAGCCGTGCGTGACCGGCAGCATGGGCAGGCCGGACTTGCGGTAGTCCTCCACGCGGTAGAGCGCCAGCGCCCAGAAGTGCGGGGGCGTCCAGAGGAAGATGATGAGGAACAGGATCAGCGCCTCGGGCGCGACCGTGCCCGTCATCGCGGCCCAGCCCAGCACCGGCGGCATGGCGCCCGAGGCGCCGCCGATCACGATGTTCTGCGGCGTCAGCGGCTTGAGGATGACGGTGTAGACGACCGCATAGCCCACGAACGTGGCGAAGGTGAGCCACATGGTGAGCGGGTTCACCCAGAACCACAGGATGGCCGAGCCGATCGCGCACAGCGCGGCCGAGAACGTGAGCGTCTGCCAGTTGGTGAGCTCGCCCTTGGCCGTGGGGCGCCAGGCGGTGCGCTTCATCTTCGCGTCGATGTGCTGCTCGACCACGCAGTTGAACGCGGCGGCCGCGCCGGCCACCAGCCAGATGCCGAAGCAGGCGATGGCCGCGAGTTGCACTTGCGGCCAGCTCGGCAGCCCTGGCACCGCCAGCACCATGCCAATGAGCGCGCAGAAGACGATGAGCTGGATCACGCGCGGCTTGGTCAACGCATGGAACTGGCGCCAGGTGGAGGGCATGGGCAAGGGATGCGCGTTGGTGCTCATTGCGCGGCCCCTTCAAGGCGCCACTGGGTGGTCGTCGCACGACGCCCGCGCGTGGCCGCGATGGCGCCCGTGAAAGCAATGACCAGTGCGGCAGCGCCGCCGGTGTGGCTGACAGCCGCGAGCAGGGGCCAGTCGAGCACCACGTTGCTCAGCCCCGTCAGGAACTGCCACGCGCACAGTGCGATCAGCACGCGGGCGAAGCGCTCCAGCCCCGGTACGCGCCACAGCGCCCAGGCCAGCGCGAGCAGCACGGCGAAGACAGCGTAGGCCGTGAGGCGATGCACGTAGTGGATGGCCGTGAGCGCCGGGAAGGTGATGGCCTCACCCGCGTGGTTGGCGCCGAGCTCGCGCCAGAGCGTGAAGCCTTCGCTCAGGTTCATGGACGGCCACCAGCTCCCCTGGCAGGTGGGGAAGTCGCGGCAGGCCAGCACGGCGTAATTGGTGCTGACCCAGCCCCCCAGCGCGATCTGCAGCCACACCAGCGCAAAGGCCAGCAGCAGCGCCCAGCGCTGCGCGGTGCCGATGGACACCGGCCCCGCGCTGGCGGGATCGCCCAGACGGTAAGCCACCGACTGCGCCCGCAGCAGCGCCAGCAGCACCAAGCCGCCGAGCAGGTGCAAGGTGACGATGGCGGGGAAGAGCTTCATGGTCACCGTGAGCGCGCCGAAAGCGCCCTGCAGGCAGACCCAGACCAGCGTGACCACGGGCCAGACCCAATGCACGTGCAGGCGCCGGCGCTCGATCCAGCTGCCCACGGCCAGCACGATGATCAGCACCCCCACGCCAGTGGCGAGGTAGCGGTGGATCATCTCAATCCAGGCCTTGGAAAAAGTGACGGGCCCGGTGGGCATGGCCGACTGCGCGGCCGAAATGTCGGCATGCGCGCCGAACGGGCTCGCGGCGCCGTAGCAGCCCGGCCAGTCGGGGCAGCCCAGGCCGGAGTCGGTGAGGCGCGTGAAGGCACCGAAGAGCACCAGGTCGAAGGTGAGGAACAGCGTGACCAGGGTGAGCACGCGCAAGCGCTGCGCGGGGCTGGCCTCGCGGTGCTTGAGCCAGATCCACGCGAGCGGGCCGATCGCGATCACGATGCCCAGCAGCATCATGCGCGTGATCGGCGCGAGATCGACCAGGGATGGGGTGGCGGCGTCCATCTCAGTGTTCCCGACCCGCCTTGTCCCAGGACGATGAGGCACGCAGCAGGCGGTCGAGGTCGCGCTTGGCGCGCGCGGCGTCGATGTCGGCAGGGAAACGCATCATCCAGTGGCCCTGGGGGTCGACCACGTAGAGGTGATCCTCGAGGCGGTGGCCTGCGGCCGGTTTAAGCCATTGGGCCAGCGCCGCGGCATCGACGTGCAGCACCGTGGCCGCCGCCGTGGCCGCGCGCAGCGGCTCACGCAGCTCGGTCGCACCGGTGCGCAGCCAGACCCAGTCGAGGCGGTCCTTCTCGCGACCCAGGGTTTCGCGCAACTGGCGCTGCAGGTACAGGTGTTTCTCGCAGGCGGCATCGCAGGCGCTGTCGGCCACGCTCACCAGCAGCCACTGGCCCTGCAGCGACGCCAGCGGCACCACCCGCCCCTGCGCATCGGTGGCGTCGATCGCGGGCAGCGTCGGCTGCGAAGTGACGAGCTCGCCGTAGTTGCGCCGGCCCTCCGGCCGGATCACGTAATAGGTGAAGTAAGAGGCAATGACGGGCGCCGCGCACACGAGCAGGATGGCGAACATCTTCCAGCGGCCGCTGCGCGTGGCTGCGACGCGCTCGGCGTTGCCGCGATCGGGCGTGGGCAGGCTGTGCACCGTCAGCGTCAGGGGTTCATCGGGCGTCTGGGCCATGGAGGCGGGCGCGTTGGCGGCGGGGTTGAATGATCTGGAACCAGAGGTACAGGCCCGCGACCAGCGCGCACAGCGCGAACCACTGGAAGGCGTAGCCATGGTGCTTCTGCACGTCGGTGGCCGGCAGCGGCCAATGGCGGCGCAAGGGGCCTTCGTCGTCACCCGTTTGCTGCACCGATAGATCCAGCAGCGCGATACCGGTTTCCAGCCGGTAGGTGACAGGGTCGATATTTTGCCGGATGGGCCCGGTACCGGCCTCCCCGAACTGGTAAAGGCGCCCGGGGGGCGGGGCCAAGCGCCCCTGCACGGTCACCTCACCCGAGGGCGTGGCCACCTCAGGCATGCGCAGGCGGTCGTTGAAGTCGCGCGGTACCCAACCGCGCTGCACGAGCACCGCGCGGTCGCTGCCACTCAGGCGCAGCGGCGTGACCAGGAAAAACCCCACGCGACCGTCCATCTGGCGGTTGTCGAGAAAGACGTTGTGTTGCGCGAGCCAATGCCCTTGCAGCCGCACCGGCCGGTACGCGCCCGAGGCCGGGTCGGTCTGCGCGAGCAGCTCGTGGTTGTCCCAGGCGGGCAGCTGGGCGCGTGAACGGATCGACGCCTCCAGCGCGGTCTTCTGCGCCGCGCGGTCCAGTTGCCACAGACCGAGTGAGGCGGTGGCCGCCACGGTCAGCGCGGTCGCCACGCTGGCGACGATGAAACGGGAGCGGCTCATTGGCGCGCGCCTCTGGGGGGCTGCGCGGCGCTCATGCGCCGGCTCCGACGCGGTTGCGTCCGACAGTGTCTCGCGGCAGGGCCCGGATAATGCGAGCCATGAAGTACTTCGTGATCGTGGCTTTCGTGGCCATCATCGGCAGCCTGGCCGCGGCGCTGGTGTTCATGATGCGCGGCGGCGTGCACGACGACAAAGACGGTGAAGCGCCGCGCAAACGCCAGATGGCGCGCGCATTGGCGTTTCGCGTGGGCTTTTCCGTCCTGCTGTTTGTGCTGGTGCTGGTGGCGTATTTCATGGGCTGGATCCAGCCGACCGGGTTGCCGCTGGGGCGCTGAGTGCACCACGTGGGCATCGAAAGAAAAAAGCGCCTCACGGCGCTTTTTTCATGGGGCGAACGTCCCTGGTGGGGCATCACATCCAGTAGACGAGGATGTACAGGCCCAGCCACACCACGTCCACGAAGTGCCAGTACCAGGCCGCGCCTTCGAAGCCGAAGTGGCGCTCGGCGGTGAAGTGGCCCTTGTGCAGGCGCAGCGTGATGAAGAACAGCATCAGCATGCCCACCAGCACGTGGAAACCGTGGAAGCCCGTGAGCATGAAGAAGGTGGAGCCGAAGATACCCGAGCTCAGCTTGAGGTTCAGGTCGGCGTAGGCGTGCGCGTATTCGTAGCCTTGCACGAACAGGAACACGAGGCCGAGCAGCACCGTGACCCACATGAACCCGATGGTCTTGGCGCGTTGGCCAGCCTGCAGGGCGTGGTGAGCGATGGTGAGCGTGACGCCGGAGGTGAGCAGCAGCGCCGTGTTGATCGTGGGAAGCCAGAACGGGCCCATGGTCTGGAACGGCTCGACGATGCCACCCGGCGAAGCGGTGGCACCGGCCTGCATGCTGGGCCAGACAGCCGAGAAGTTGGGCCAGATGAGCGAGTTCTCGAAGCTGCCGAGGTTGGGTAGCGCGTGCGCGCGCGCCCACCACAGGGCGGTGAAGAAGGCGCCGAAGAACATCACCTCGGAGAAGATGAACCAGCTCATGCTCCAGCGGAACGAGAGGTCGATCTTGCGGCCGTACATGCCGGTCTCGCTTTCGTGCACGGCGTCGCGGAACCACTGGAACAGCACGAACAGCCAGAACACCAGGCCGAAGGCCACGGAGTACGCGCCCCACTGCACGCCGTTGACCCATTGGCCGGCGCCAAGGATCACGAAGAAAAGGCCGATGGCGGCCATGACCGGATGGCGCGACGGCCCGGGGACGAAGTAGTACGGCGTGGAGCCATGGGATGCTGCGGACATGCTGCTCACTCCTGTTGTGCTGTCGCTGTCGATTTCAATGAATTCGTTGTTCGGGTCGCCGCCCTCAACCGGCGACCCAGTTCACCAGCGCGATGAGCGCGCCGACGAAGATGAAGGCCATCACGATCCCCACCGCCACCAGATGCAGCGGATTGAGCCGTTTGATGTCCTTTTCGTACTCGGCCCGCTGACGCACGCCGAGAAAGCCCCAGAGCACGGCCTTGACCGTGCTCAGCAGAGAACCGGAACGCGAAGGCTTGGTCATGGCGTTCACGCGCCACCCTGCGCCGATGCGGCAGGGGCCAAGGCGGCCGACTCGGGGGCCGGCGGCGTCTTGCCACCCACCTCGAAGAAGGTGTACGACAACGTGATCGTGTGGACGTCCTTGGGCAGGCGCGGGTCGATCACGAAGGCCACCGGCCACTCCTTCTTCTCACCAGCCGCGAGCGTGTACTGCGTGAAGCAGAAGCACTCGAGCTTGTTGAAGTGCGCCGCCGACTGTTTGGGGGCGTAGCTGGGAATGGCCTGCGCGGCCATGCTGCGGTTCTGGATGTTCTGGAACTCGTACATCACCGTGGTGAGCTCGCCGGGATGAACCTGGAGCGAACGCACCGCGGGCTTGAAGTGCCAGGGGCCGCGCACGTTGGTGTCGAACTCGACCGTGATGGTGCGGCTGAGGTCCACCTGCGTATTGGCGGGCAGCTTGGCCGCGCCGGGGATGCGCGTTTCCGACACCGCCAGCACGTTGATGCCCAGCGCGTCGCAGATGTGGCGGTAAATGGGCACCAGCGCGTAGCCGAACGCGAACATGCCCAGCGCGATCACGCAGAGCTTGCCCACGATCTTGAGGTTTTCCTGGCGCAGACCCATAGCCGGCTCCGACCCTTCAGCCGTTCAAAAGAACAAACTTGGCGACGAAGCCAAAGAAGAACACCGCCGCCACGGAGGCCAGGATCAGGCCCAGGCGGACGTTGCTCTTTTTCTGTTCAGGCGTCATGGCTTGGCGTGCCCGGTGTTCAGCCGATCACCTTGGTGGCGGTGGCGTCGAGCTTGGGCGGGTTCTCGAAGGTGTGGAACGGCGCCGGTGACGGCACTTCCCACTCCAGACCTTCGGCCGCTTCCCAGGGCTTCTGCGAGGCCTTCTCGCCCTTGCCCTGCATGGCGGGGAGCACAACGGCGATGAAGAAGTACACCTGCGCGAGACCGAAGCCGAAGGCGCCGATGGACGCGATCATGTTGAAGTCCGCGAACTGCATCGGGTAGTCAGCGTAGCGGCGGGGCATGCCGGCCAGGCCCAGGAAGTGCATCGGGAAGAAGGTGACGTTGAACGAAATCATCGACCACCAGAAGTGAATCT
The DNA here is from genome assembly GCF_000723405.1 of Hydrogenophaga intermedia. Lineage (GTDB taxonomy): Bacteria > Pseudomonadota > Gammaproteobacteria > Burkholderiales > Burkholderiaceae_C > Hydrogenophaga > Hydrogenophaga intermedia. Next base: position 244,184 of record NZ_CCAE010000001.1, read on the forward strand.
TGCCGCGCGTTTCGCTGTACATCACGCCCGTCCACTTGGGCAGCCAGTAGTAGATGCCGGCGAACATGGCGAACAGCGAGCCGGCCACCAGCACGTAGTGGAAGTGCGCCACCACGTAGTAGGTGTCCTGCATCTGGATGTCGATCGGCGCGACCGACAGGATCAGGCCGGTGAACCCGCCCATGGTGAACACGAAGATGAAGCCCACGGCCCACAGCATCGGGGTCTCGAAGGTCATCTCACCCTTCCACATGGTCGCGATCCAGTTGAAGATCTTCACGCCCGTGGGCACCGCGATCAGCATCGTGGAGTACATGAAGAAGAGCTGGCCCGTCACCGGCATGCCGGTGGTGAACATGTGGTGCGCCCACACGACGAAGGACAGGATGGCGATGGAACCCGTGGCGTAGACCATGGAGGCGTAGCCGAACAGCTTCTTGCGCGCGAAGGCGGGCACCACCTGGCTCACGATGCCGAAGGCCGGCAGGATCATGATGTAGACCTCGGGGTGGCCGAAGAACCAGAAGATGTGCTGGTACATCACCGGGTCGCCGCCGCCAGCGGGGTTGAAGAAGCTGGTGCCGAAGTGGCGGTCGGTCAGCGTCATGGTGATGGCGCCGGCCAGCACGGGCATCACGGCGATCAGCAGGTAGGCGGTGATGAGCCAGGTCCAGCAGAACATGGACATCTTCATCAGCGTCATGCCGGGCGCGCGCATGTTCAGGATGGTCACGATGATGTTGATCGAGCCCATGATCGACGAGGCGCCCATGATGTGCATCGCGAAGATGCCGGCGTCCATCGACGGGCCCATCTGCAGCGTCAGCGGCGCGTAGAGCGTCCAGCCCGCGGCGGGCGCGCCACCGGGCATGAAGAACGAGCCCACGAGCATGAGGGCCGCGGGAATCAGCAGCCAGAAGCTGAGGTTGTTCATCCGCGCGAAGGCCATGTCGGACGCGCCGATCTGCAGCGGGATCATCCAGTTCGCGAAGCCCACGAAGGCCGGCATGATGGCGCCGAACACCATGATCAGGCCGTGCATGGTGGTGAGCTGGTTGAACAGCTCGGGGTTCACCAGTTGCAGACCGGGCTGGAACAGCTCGGCGCGGATGCCCAGGGCGAGAACGCCCCCGACCATCAGCATGGTGAACGAAAACAGCAGGTACAGGGTACCGATGTCCTTGTGGTTGGTGGCGAACACCCAGCGGCGCCAGCCCGTGGGGGCATGGTGGTCGTGGTCGTGGTCGTGGCCGTGCGCGTCGTGGTGGTCAAGCACTGCACTCATGTCTGTTCCTCAGGTTCTCGATCTCGATGCGCGGGCGGATCACTTACGCGCGGCCTGCACTTCGGCGGGCTGCACGATCTGCTCGGTCTTGTTGCTCCAACTGTTCTTGGCGTAGGTCATCACTGCCGCCAGTTCGGTATCGGACAGCTGCTTCCACGCTGGCATTGCACCGTTGTTCTGGCCATTGAGCAGCACGTGGGTCATCTTGCCCTTGTCGGCGTCGAGCACCACGGGCGAGCCGTCCAGCGCTTTGATGGGACCGGCGCCCTTGCCGTTGGCCTGGTGGCAGGCAGCGCAATTGGCGGCATACACGGATTCGCCGCGCTTGACAAGGTCGGCCAGCGTCCACACTTTGCTCGGATCGTCGGCGGCGGCCGCAATGGCCTTGTACTTCTCGCCCACCCAGGCGGTGTATTCCTCGGCCGACACCACCTTCACGTGGATCGGCATGTAAGCGTGTTCCTTGCCGCACAGCTCGGCGCACTGGCCGTAGAAATCGCCGGTTTTCTCGGCGCGGAACCAGGTGTCGCGCACGAAGCCGGGGATGGCGTCCTGCTTGACGCCGAAGGCCGGCACCATCCAGGCGTGGATCACGTCGTTGGCGGTGGTGATGATGCGGATCTTCTTGCCCACGGGCACCACGAGCGGGTTGTCCACCTTGAGCAGGTAGTCGTCGGTGGCCTCGGGCTTGCCGCTGTTGGACATGACGCGGTGCGAGGTGTCGAGCGTGGAGAGGAAGTCGATGCCCTCGCCTTCGCCTTTGATGTACTCGTAGCCCCACTTCCACTGCATGCCCACCGCCTTGATGGTGAGGTCGGCGTTGGTGGTGTCCTTCTGCGCGACCAACACCTTCGTGGCGGGCAACGCCATGCCGATGACGATCAGCAGGGGGACGATGGTCCAGCCCAGTTCCACCCAGATCGGCTCTGGCAGCGCCTGAGACTTGTGGCCCACCGATTTGCGGTGCTTGACGATCGAATAGAACATGACGCCGAAGACGATCACGAAGATCACGGCGCAGATGCCCATCATGAACCAGTGCAGCCAATGCTGCTCCTCGGCGATCTTGGTGACTGGCGGCGCAAAGTTGAGCTGGTTGACCGCGGGCCCGCCCGGCAGATCATTGACCTTTTGAGCGGCCACCGAGGTCCAGACCCCGGCGCTCAGCAGTGCCAGTCCCGCCGCGTTGCGCGCTGCACGTAGGGCTTGCAGCGTCTTCGTCGTCTTACTCACTTGTTGCGCCTCAAATAGAAATATCGACTGAGCCAGAATGACGCACCATCCGAAGGCGACGCGCCGGCACAGGGAAATGCCCATCGACTCAAACCGCGGGATTGTAGCCGCCGCCATAGGGCCGCCATGCGGCAAGCCGCGAGCCCCACTCGGGTTCTGTCGGGCGCCCGGGCGCGCGGCTCAGCCACGGCGCTGGCGCAACTGATTGCGCAGCGCGTCCAGCGGCACCGTGGTGGCGTCGCCCCGCGCGGGCCGGGGCGCGGCCTTGAAGGCGTGTCCGTAGACGATCTCGATGGTCAGACGCAGGCGGCCATCGGCCGCGCGCGAGCCGTGAGCCTCGATCGCCGCCAGCATGCGCTCGTACCAGGCACGGCCCCGACAGGCCGCGAATCGACCGACCGACAGGTTGCGCCCGAAACCCCGCAGTTCCTCGACGAGGCCCGCCGCGCTGCCATAAGTCAATTCCAGCCGCTCCATGTCCATCACGGGCTCGGCGAAACCGCCGTGCACGAGCATGTCACCCCAGTCGTGCATGTCGGTGAAGTCGTGCGCCGGCGCGGGCCAGCCCTCGGCGGCCCAGACGGCGCGCAACTCCCGCAGGCTGTCCGGCCCCAGGCAGGCGAACATCAGGAAACCGCCGGTGGCGATGTGCGAGTGCCAGCGGGCGATCAGGCGTTGCGGCTGCGGCTCCGCGTGCAGGCCCATGTTGGCCCAGAGCATCTGCACCGGGCGCTGCGGATCGGCGGTGAGCGCCTCCACCCAGCGCGAGCGTCGCAGGGGGTTCCACGAGCGGGGCGCGGGCTCCCGCGTGGCCGCCAGCGTGCCCGCCAGGTCGTGAGACCATACCTGACATTCGGCCTGCGGCAAGGCCGCGCGCAGCCGCGCATGCGCTTGCAGACCGCCGAGCACGGGCTCCCAATGCAACCAACTGGTGGGTGGCTCGCGAAACCATTGCAAGCGCTCCAGCATGCGGCCCGCCACCTCTTCGTGCAGCCACGGGCTGCCCTGGCGCGGCAGGCCCTGCCAGCGAGCGCAGGCCACGGCGTCGAGGCCGGGAACGGCATCGGAGGTGTCGGAAGGGGAAGAATTCAAGGCGGTGGGCCGGCACGAACCGGCCACGGTATCGACAGAGATCGCTCAGTATATTGAGCCCGCATGGGGCGATTCAGCGCGTGGAGCAAGGGCCTGGCGTGGCCCAGTCAATGCCGGGTGTGTGGTCAGTGGCCAGCCAGACCGCTGTGCACCGCCTGCCGCCAACGCTTCGCCCCGGTGCGCCCGCGCTGCCCGCACTGCGCTGCGCCCCTCGATGGCGCGTCGCCCTGCCCCTGCCTGACGCAGCCCGTGGAGCCCGCACTCACCGCCTGCGCGGTGGGGGTGGACTACGCCTACCCCTGGGACCGGCTGATCGCCCGCTTCAAGTTCCAGGGAGAGCCGGGCTGGGCGCAGCCCTTCGCCAAGCTGATGCTCGACGCGCCGGGTGCCATCGCCCTGCTCGACGGCGCCGACTGGATCGCCCCCGTGCCGCTGACGCCGGCTCGCCTGGCCGAACGCGGCCATCACCCGCCCTGGGAACTCGCCAAGGCGATCGCCCGGCTGCATCCACGCCCCCTGAGGGCGGACATCCTGACCCGCTTGAGTGACGGCCCCGCCCAGCACCGGCTGGCCCGCCAGGAGCGCCTGCGCAACCTGCGGGGCGCGTTCACCGCGCCCATCGAGAGCCTGTCGCGGCTGCGCGACGCCCGGGTGCTGCTGGTGGACGACGTGACCACCACCGGCGCCACCCTGGCCGCCGCCGCCCAAGCCCTGCGCGCCGCGGGCGCTGCCCGGGTGGACGCCCTGGTGTTCGCACGCACGCCAGCACCCCGCGAACGGGTGGATTGAGGCCGCCACTATCATGCGCCGCCCACCATGTTCAACGTCGTCCTCGTCCACCCTGAAATTCCGCCGAACACGGGCAACGTGATCCGCCTGTGCGCGAACACTGGCTGCACGCTGCACCTGATCGAGCCGCTGGGCTTTTCCATGGACGACAAGCTGATGCGGCGCGCCGGGCTGGACTACCACGAGTACGCCGACGTGCGCCGCCACGTCGACTGGGTTGCCTTTCTGCAACAGGCCAGCCCCGCGCCGGAGCGGCTGTTCGCCCTGACCACGCGCGGCCAGCGGGGCGTGCACGACATCTCCTGGCAAGCCGGCGACTGGCTGGTGTTTGGCGCCGAATCCTGCGGCCTGCCCCAGGACGTGAGGGAGTCCATCGACCCCGGGCACTGGCTGCGCCTGCCCATGCGGCCGGGTCAGCGCAGCCTGAACCTGTCCAATGCCGTGGCCATCACCGTGTTCGAGGCCTGGCGCCAGAACGGGTTTCAAGGTGGGTTTGCGTGATCCTTATCACACGATGAACCCCTGTGACATCCCCCATTTGGGGCAACTGATCCACCATGCGCCCCATGCAGACCACGATCAGTCCCCATCCCCACCGGCTGACCGCCACCGGCTCCGGCCGGAGTGCGCACCCCGAAGCGGGCGTGGTGCTCGCGTTCATCGCGCGCTGGCTCGGTGGCGCCATCCAGCCGCAGCCGCGCCCGCGACGCACGCCCCACCTGCGTGACATCGTCACCATCCGCCAGCACCTGTTGGGCACCATCGCAGACTGCGTGACTACCGTACCGGCCCTGCGCCTGCGCCGCCAGATCGAACAGGCGCGCAGCCCTCAGGAACTCTGGCTTTTGCGCAATGACGCCTTCCAGATCATCGCCCAGCGCCACAGCCAGCATGTGGCGGCCGAGCGCATCGACGCCCTGCGCCAGCTGTTCGAGGACTGGCTCGACCCCAAGCAGCTCGCCCGCATCCGCTGAGCGTCTGGCTCAGGGGTAGTGGCGCACCAGAGATTCGGCCAGGCAGACCGGCTTCTCGCCGCCTTCCCGCTCGATCGTGACCGCCCAGGTCATCTGCCGCCCACCGTTGTCGATGGGCTCGCAGGCCTGCAGAGTCATGTGCGCGCGCAGGCGGCTACCCACCGGCACCGGCGACGTGAAGCGCACCCGGTTCAGCCCGTAGTTCACCCCCATACGCGAGGCGCGCACCTGCATCGCCGACGCGAAGAACACCGGCAGCAGCGACAGCGTTAGGAAGCCGTGCGCGATCGGCGCGCCGAACGGCCCCGCCTCGGCCCGCTCCACGTCCACATGGATCCATTGGTGGTCCCCGGTGGCTTCGGCGAAGCGGTTCACCTGCTCCTGCGTGATGGTGACCCAGTCGCTGGTGGCCACCGCCTGGCCCACCAAGGCGTCGATTTCTTCAAGGGTGTCGAACGTGCGCATCGGCGCACTCTACAAAGCTCCGCCCCGACGCCATGTCGGGCGCGCGACAAGGCGACTCAGTGATCCAGCCACTGGCAGATGCCTTGCCACTGCAGCAGGTCCTTCTCCACGCGCCAGGGCGCCACGTCGAATAACGTGAGGCCGCGCGCCGCAAGATGGATGTAGTTCTGCGTGTCGCGCAGGTAACCCAGCACCGGCAGATCCAGCCCGGCCACGAACTCGGCCAGCTTGTCGGCCGCGATGGTGCGCGGATCGACCCGCATGCCCACGATGCCCACGGCGGCGCGGCGCGTCTCGGTCAGTTCATCGAGGAAGTCGCGCGTGGCGTAGATGTCGAAGATGCTGGGCTGCAGGGGCACGATGACCTTGTTGGCCATCTTCAGCACGTCCTTGAAGCGCTTGCCGTGCAGGCCGGCGGGCGTGTCCAGCACCACGTGGGTGACGTCCTTGGGCGGGCGCGCGATCTGGTCGTGCGAAATTTCCCAGGTCTGGATAGGCCGCGCCGTGGGCGGGCGCAGACGCAGCCACAGGGCCGAGGACTGCTGGCGGTCCGCGTCGCCGAGCATGACGCCGTGGCCCTGGCTGGCGAAGTAACCGGCCACATTGGTCGACAGCGTGGTCTTGCCGACGCCCCCCTTCGGATTTGCAACCACCACGATCGGCATGTCGTCTCCTTGAGTTCGGCCGCCGGGGGCCGGTACTGGCACAGGTAACGCTATGTTAGCCCGAGGCTGTCCCACACCAGTTTGCAGCCCGTGAGGAACATGCCCAGGTGAATCAGCCTGTAGAACAGCACGGGGCGGATGCGGTGCGCGATGCGAACCCCGATCCACACCCCCACCGGCGCCAGAGGCAGCAGCACCAGCGACGTGGCCATGTTTCGCAGGTCGATCAGTCCCAGCCAGGCGTAGGGCACCCACTTGGCCATGTTCACGAAGAAGAAGAAGAAGGCCATGGTGCCGGTGAAGAGCACCGGCGGCAGGCGCATCGGAATCACGTAGGCGTTGATGGGTGGCCCGCCCGCATGCGCCACGAAACTGGTGAACCCGGACGTGGCGGTGAGGATGGCACCGACCCAACGCGGCGGCGGTGTGCTGTCGGGCTTGGGCGGAAACAGCAGGCGCTGGGCGAGGAACACAAGCGTGAAGCCGCCCACGATGCCCGCGACCAGATGCGCGTCGAGCGAACGGAACAGCAACGTGCCGATGACCACCCCCACCAGACCCCAGGGCAGCAGAAACTTCAGCAGTTGCCGGTCGACGTTTTTGCGAAAGGCCGCCATGCCCAGCAGGTCCATCACCAGCAGCACCGGCATCAGGATGGCCGCGGCCTGCGGCACCGTCACGGCCAGCGCCATCAGCGGCACCGCCAGCGAGCCGAAGCCGGCGCCGAAGCCACTTTTGCTGATGCCCAGCAGCAGCACCGCCGGCAAGGCGACGAAGTAGAAGTACGGGTCGGTGATGATGGGCAGCGAGGACACGCAAGACAATCCGGCGATGCAAAACGTGACATTGTGGGGGGAAACCCTCAGGCTCCTGGTGGAGCTGGCCGCCACGGTGGCCTTCGCGCTCTCGGGCATCCTGGCCGGCGCGCGCCAGCGGCTGGACGCCGTGGGCGTGGTGGTGGTCGCCTTTCTCGCGGCCTTCGGCGGCGGCACGCTGCGCGACCTGCTGCTCGACGAGCGCCCCTTCTTCTGGGTGCGCCACGTGGAGCTGCTGTGGGGCGTGCTGGGCCTGAGCGTGCTGGCGATGCTGTTCCTGCGCACGCGCCATTTCCAGGTCACCGAGCGCGCCATGCAATGGCCTGACGCCCTGGGCCTGGGCCTGTTTGCCGCCACCGGCGCGCACCAGGCGCTGCTGCAGGAGATGCCGGCGCTGGTGGCCGTACTCATGGGCATCGTCACCGGCGTGGCCGGCGGCGTGCTGCGCGACGTGGTCTGCAACCAGATCCCCAGCGCCTTCAGCGACCACCGGCCCTATGCGGTGTGCGCCTTCGTGGGCGGCTGGGTCTACGTGGGCCTGTGGGCCGTTGCGGCGCCCGGCTGGCTGGCGCTGGTGGCCTGCGTGGGGGTCACGGCGGGGCTTCGTGGCCTGGCGCTGTGGCGCAATTGGCAACTCCCGCCGTGGCGGCTTTGAGCAGGCAGGACAATCGCCCCATGTTCAATCCCTCCCAAGCCGACGTGCGCCGCTTCTTCTGCGGCGCGTTCGCCAAGCGGCGCGACGCGGCGCCACTGGACGCGCTGGAAACACTGGCCGCGCAGTGGATCGCCGAGCACCCCGAGTACCACGCCGAACTGGGCGATGCCGAGGCCGCCGTGGCGCGTCTGAGCCAGCCCGACGCGGCGCGCGAGAACCCCTTCCTTCACCTGTCCATGCACCTGTCCATCAGCGAGCAGTGCAGCATCGACCAGCCCCCCGGCATCCGCCAGGCAGTGGAACTCCTCACCGCGCGCCGGGGCGACCTGCACACCGCGCACCACGAGGTGATGGAGTGCCTGGGCACCATGCTGTGGGAAAGCCAGCGCGCCGGGCGCCCGCCCGATGGCCAGGCCTACATCGACGCCGTGCGGCGCCGGGCAACACAGGACTGAAACAAAAAAGCCGCTCATGGAGCGGCTTTTTCACCAAGGCGAAGCGCCGGATCAGCGGAAGCGCGACTGCGGCACGGTCTGCAGTTCGCCTTTGACGGTGCTCAGGTACTTGGCGATGGCGCGCATCTCGGCCGGGGTGTACTGCTTGGCGATGCCGGCCATGATGCCGTTGCTGCGGCCGATCACGTGGTTGCCTTCCACCGTGTAGGACTTGAGCGCCACGAAGAGGTAGTCGGCGTGCTGGCCGCCGATCTTGGGGTAGCTCGGGTCGATGGGCTTGCTGAAGTTGGCGCCGTGGCAGGACACGCAGGCGCCCTTGGTCAGCAGCGCGGCGACGTCGGCACTCGCGGTGGCCGCCGTCTCCGGCGCGGCCGGGCCGGCCTGGCCCGCATAGAACGCGGCCAGATCGGCCATGTCTTGCTCGGTGAGCGAGCCGGCGATGCCGCGCATGGACGGGTGCTTGCGGTCACCCTTCTGGTAGGCCTTGAGGGCCGACACGATGTAGGGCGCCGACTGGCCCGAGATCATGGGCACCTTGTGGATCTCGGGGAAGCTGTTCTGGTAGCCCTTGATGCCATGGCAGCCGATGCACATCTCGGCCTTCTTGTGGCCGGCTTCCACGTCACCGGTGACGCCCTGCGCCTGGGCCGATGTGGCAGCAACGAACAGCGTCGCAGCGGCGACAAGGGTACGGGCGAGCGGGTTCAGCAGTGGGGTCATTTTGCTAGCACAATGAAGAACGGCCGGGAAAGATCAACCGCGAATTATATGAGCGGTCGTCGCGCCCCCCGCCACATCCCGAGTCCCGCGCGCGGACAGCCCGCGCCGCCATCCCGAGGTCGCCTTCATGAAATTCCAGGGTTCCCAGAACTACGTCGCCACGCAAGACCTGATGCTGGCGGTCAACGCCGCCATCACCCTCAAGCGCCCGCTGCTGGTCAAGGGCGAGCCCGGCACCGGCAAGACCATGCTGGCCGAGGAAGTGGCCCAGGCGCTGGACATGCCCCTGCTGCAGTGGCACATCAAGAGCACCACCAAGGCCCAGCAGGGCCTGTACGAGTACGACGCAGTCAGCCGCCTGCGCGACTCGCAGCTCGGCGACGAACGGGTCAAGGACATCCACAACTACATCGTCAAGGGCGTGCTGTGGCAGGCCTTCACGGCCGAGCAGCCGGTGGCCCTGCTGATCGACGAGATCGACAAGGCCGACATCGAATTCCCGAACGACCTGCTGCGCGAACTCGACCGCATGGAGTTCTACTGCTACGAGACGCACGAACTCATCAAGGCCAAGCACCGCCCGCTGGTCTTCATCACCTCCAACAACGAGAAGGAGCTGCCCGACGCCTTCCTGCGCCGTTGCTTCTTCCACTACATCAAGTTCCCCGACGCCGAGACGATGCACAAGATCGTCGACGTGCACTTCCCCAAGCTCAAGCAGGATCTGCTCAAGGTCGCGATGAAGACCTTCTACGACGTGCGCAACCTGCCCGGCCTCAAGAAGAAGCCCAGCACCAGCGAGCTGCTGGACTGGCTCAAGCTGCTGATGGCCGAGGACATCCCGCTGGAAGCGCTGCAGAGCGCCGACGACAAGGTGTCCATTCCGCCATTGGTGGGCGCGCTGCTCAAGAACGAGCAGGACACCACGCTGTTCGAGAAGCTGGTGTTCATGAACCAGCGGAACCGCTGACATGGCCTTCGTCGAGCCGGTCGTCCTGAACGAGCGCGGCGTGCGGCTGGAACCGCTGGAGCTGCGCCACGAGCCGGGACTGCGCGCGGCCGCGGCCGATGGCGAGCTGTGGAAGCTGCGGATCACCTCCGTGCCCGAGCCGGATCAGACGCGCGAGTACATCGAGGCCGCGCTGCGCATGCGCGAGGACGGCCAGCGCTTCGCCTTCGCGGTGATCGACGAGGCCAGCGACGCGGTGCTGGGCAGCACCAGCTACCACGACATCCTGCCGACTGTGAAGCGCGTGGAGATCGGCTACACGTGGTACGCCAGGCGCGCGCAGCGCAGCCACGTCAACACCACCTGCAAGCTGCTGATGATGGGCCACGCCTTCGACACGCTGGGCTGCCACGTGGTGGGCTGGCGCACCGACAACTACAACTTCGCGTCGCAACAGGCCATCGAACGCCTGGGCGCGAAGAAGGACGGCGTCATTCGCGGCCACGCCCTGCGCCGCGACGGCACCATCCGCGACACCGTGATGTACAGCATGCGATCGGGCGAATGGCCCGAGGCGCGTGCGCAGTTGCTGTACCTGCGGGCGCGGCACGACTGAACCCGGGGAGATCGCCATGCTGATCGACTTCTTCTACACCTTGCGCTCGGCCAAGCTGCCCGTGTCGGTGAAGGAGTACCTCACCCTGCTGGAGGCCCTCAAGGCCGACGTGGTCGGGCCCGCCAACCCCGACGCCTGCAGCATGGACGACTTCTACTTCCTCGCGCGCACCGCGCTGGTGAAGGACGAGAAGCACTTCGACAAGTTCGACCGCGCCTTCGCCGCCTACTTCAAGGGCGTGGAGATGATCGCGGACTTCACCAAGCCCATCCCCGCCGACTGGCTGCGCCAGGAGATGGAGCGCATCCTGTCCGAGGAGCAAAAGGCGAACGCGCCGAAGATGGACTGGGACGAGCTCATGGAGACATTGCGCAAGCGCCTGGAAGAGCAGAAGGAGCGCCACGAGGGCGGCAGCCGCTGGATCGGCACCGGCGGCACTTCGCCCTTCGGCAACGGCGGCGTCAACCCCCAGGGCGTGCGCATCGGCGGCAAGGGCGGTGGCAAGAGCGGCGTGAAGGTCTGGGAGCAGCGCAGCTACCGCGATTACGACGACACGCAGGAACTGGGCACGCGCAACATCAAGGTGGCCCTGCGCCGGCTGCGCAAGTTCGCGCGCGAGGGCAACGACCTGGAACTGGACCTGCCCGACACCATCCGAAGCACCGCCGCCAACGCCGGCTACCTGGACATCAAGATGATCCCGGAGCGGCACAACAACGTGAAGGTGCTGCTGCTCATGGACGTGGGCGGCACCATGGACGAGCACATCCAGCGCGTCGAGGAGCTGTTCTCGGCCGTCAAGAGCGAGTTCAAGCATCTCGAGTTCTATTACTTCCACAACTGCGTCTACGACTTCATGTGGAAGAACAACCGCCGCCGCTACGCCGAGAAATTCCCGACCTGGGACATCATCCGCAAGTACAACAAGGACTACAAACTCATCTTCGTGGGCGACGCTACGATGAGCCCCTACGAGATCCTGCAGCCCGGTGGCAGCGTGGAATACAACAACGAGGAAGCCGGCGCCGAGTGGCTGCAGCGCCTCACCCACACGTTTCCGAAGTTTGCGTGGATCAACCCGGAACCCCAGGGCGTCTGGCAGTATCGACAGAGCATCAGCATCATCCAGCAGCTCATGGGGCAACGCATGTTCCCGCTCACCTTGAAGGGCTTGGAAGACACGATGCGCATGCTGTCGAAATAATCGGCGAATGCGTTTCCTGTCTCCGGTCCGCCATTGCCGGGCCGCGTGGCGGCTTGCTTTCCTGCTTGCGTGTGGCAGCGCCCCCGCGTGGGCGCAGGTCGACGGGGTGGCGCCGTCGGCACCGCCCCAACCAGCGGCGCCGGCCGCTCCCGCCGCCCCGCCGGACACCCGGCCCGCGCCGAAGCCGATCCCTGACGCGACCGACGACGACGAGTCCCGTGCCCTCGACGCCGAAGCCCGTCGCACCGCCCGGGCCGCGCGTCCGCCGGTCACGACACGCTTCCTCATCGAGCTCGACGCTCCCGAGGAGTTGCACGACTTCCTCCTGCGCCATCTCAATATCCAGCGCTTTCGCGAGCAGCGCAGCCTCGACGCGGCCGAGCTCGAGCGCCTGCTGAGCGAGTTGCCCGTCAATGCGCGCGAGCTGCTGGCCACGCGCGGCTACTTCGCGCCCAGCATCGAGATCGGCGAGACCCTGCCGCCCACCCCGGCCGCCGTGGCGTCCGCCGGGGAAGGCCCGGTGCCGTTGGGCCGCATTCCCGTGCGCGTCGAGCCGGGGCCGCCCACCACCGTGCAAAGCGTGCAGATCAGCTTCCTGGGCGACATCGCCAACGACGTCGATGTACAAGCGCAGCGCGAGGCCATCCAGCGCGAGGCCGCGCTGCTGACCGGTCAACGCTTCACACAGGACCAATGGGACCGCACCAAGTCCGCCGCCCTGCGCCGGCTGACCGCCGAGCGCTACCCCGGCGGGCGCATCAGCAGCAGCCTGGCCGACGTGGACGGCGCGTCCTCCAGTGCGCGGCTCTACGTGGAACTGGACTCCGGCGCGCGCCGGCGCTTCGGCGCGATCGAGATCGATGGCGCGCAGCGCTACGACGCCGAGATGAGCGCGCGCATCGTGCGCCTCACCGGCCTCACGCCCGGCAGCGACTACGACCTCTCCAAACTGCAGCAGGCCCAGCAGCGCCTGCTCGACAGCGGCTACTACGACGCCGCCTTCGTCTATGTGGAGCCCGGCGCGGGCGGCGAGCCGCTGCCGGTGAAGGTGCAATTGCGCGAAGCCTTGCGGCAGAAGCTGGTGCTGGGCATCGGCGCCAGCACCGACAACGGCGCGCGCCTGTCGCTGGAGCACATCCACAATCGCCTGCCGGGCATCGGCTGGCGCGCCCTGTCCACGCTGCGCTTCGAGCGACAGGACAGCCTGGCCAGCACCGACTGGTCCTCGCCGCTGAACAATGAAGGCTGGCGCTGGATCTCGCTGCTGCAGATGGCGCGCCTGGACAACAACCAGGTGGAGACCACCAGCCAGCGGGCCCGCTTCGGGCAGGCGCAGGAGGGCGTGGAGTACGACCGCAGCATCTACCTGCAGTACGACCGCGCGCGCACCCTGACCGACAGCGAGCGCCTGAGTGGCATCCGGGGGCGCATCGAATCCTCCCTCACGGCCAACTACGCCTGGGCACGCGAGCGCTTCGACGACCCGATCTCGCCCAACCGCGGCCACGCCCTGGCGGTTGAACTGGGCGCCGGCACCACCCTCGGCATCACCCGCAAACCGTTCGGGCGCACGCAGGCGCGCTGGCTCGGCTACTTCCCGCTCGACCGCGAGGCCGAACTGCCCTCCACCGTGCCGGGCGAACGCCCTACCGCGCGCCCGCCCACGCGCCTGGGCCGCCTGGCGCTGCGGCTCGAAGGCGGCGCCGTCATCGCCGAAGACAGTACCCCCGTGCCCGACACGCAGCTCTTCTACGCCGGCGGGGACACCTCCGTGCGTGGCTACGGCCTGCGCGACATCGGCGTGGTGCAGCCCGATGGCAGCGTGCTCGCCGGGCGCTACAAGGCGGTGGTGAGCCTGGAATGGCAGCGCCCGGTCTGGGGCGACGGCGTGTCGCGCTCGCCCTTCGAGCATGTGCTCTTCGTCGACGGCGGTGCGGTGGCCAACCGGGTGCAGAACCTCGACTTCCAGTGGGGCGTGGGCACCGGCCTGCGCTACAACAGCCCGGTGGGACCGCTGCAGGTGGACCTGGCCTACGGCCTGGAGGTGCGCAAGCTGCGTCTGCACTTGAGCGTGGGCTTCGTGTTCTGAGGCGGCCATGGACGAACCCAGGCCCGCTCCCGCCCCGCTGCCCCCGCCCGTGGCACCGCCACCCGCGCGCCGCTGGCCGGGCGTGACCGGCGGCATCGGCCGCGCCCTCATGTGGATCTTCGGACCGCTCGCGGGCGCGCTGCTGGCGGGCGGCCTGTTGCTGGGCGCCTGGGCCGCCAGCGAAGGCTCGCTGTCACAAGCCCTGAACTGGGGCCTGGCCTGGCAGGCCGAGAACGCGCCCGAAGCCGGAGAGCTCAGCGTCGATGGCGTCGAGGGCAGCCTGATCGGCGGCGGCCGGCTGCGCACACTCACCTGGGACCAGAGCGGCCTGGTCGTGCAGGCCGAGGGCGCTCGCCTGACGCTGGGCGGGCTGTTCTGGCTCGGCCTCTTGCGCGGCGACCTGCTGGTGAGCGAACTGCACGCCGACCGCCTGCGCATCATCGACCAACGCCCGCCCACCCCGACCTCCCCCGGTGAACCGCTGCAATCGCTGGTGCTGCCGGTGGACATCGAGGCCACGGTCTCGGTGGACGAGTTGCTGCTGCCCGGCCAGGAACCCCTGGCGCTGCGCGGTTTGCAAGCGCGCTACCGCTATGGCCGCGCCGAACCCGGGCTGGGCACCGAGGACGCGCACACCTTGCTGCTGCGCTCCCTGCAATGGGCCGAGGGCCGCTACACCGCGCAAGCCACCCTGGGTGCGCAAGACCCCATGCCGCTGCGCCTGCAGGCCGAGGGCGAACTCAGCGCCGAAGTACCCGAAGGCGGCCGCCTGGACCTGCGCGCGCGCGCGACCGCACAGGGCACGCTGGCCGGCACCGACGCCGCGCTCGATCTGGTCGCGCAGATCGAACCCGTGGGCCGCGCCGAGGCCACGCCCACCCTGGCCGGCACCGCGCGCCTGCGGCCCTGGGCCCCACAGCCCCTGGCCGAGGCCGACCTGCGCCTGTTCCGCCTCAACCTGGCGCTGCTGTGGCCGCAAGCGCCCACCACCGCGCTCACCGGCACCGCGCAGGCCCGCCCCGACGGCACCGACTGGCGCGCGCGTCTGGCCCTGAACAACGAATCGTCCGGTCCGGTGGACAAGCGCCGCCTGCCGCTCGAATCCATCGAAGCCGAGGTGCTGCAGAGCGGCGAACGCTGGACGCTGGAGCGCCTGAGCGCCACTGTGGCCGGTGGGCGCGTGCAGGCCCAAGGCCAGCGCGACCCGCCCGCGCCGGGCGCCGCCTCCGCCCTGGGCGACTGGCAGGGCAGCCTGCGCGCCAGCGGCCTGAACCCCGCGCTGGCCTGGAGCGCGCTGGCACCGGCCGCGCTGGACGCCCGCCTGGACGCCCGCGCCGTGGACCCGAACGCTGCCCGTCCGGCCATCGACATCGACGCCCGCGTGGCGCCCGCCGGCCGCCAGCCCCGGCGCAGCGCGGCCGAGGCCTGGCGCCTGCGCGAGGTGCTGCTGCAGGGCCGCTGGCAGCCCGGCGACACGCCCGGCCACGGCCTGTTCACCGTGCGCAAGGCACACATCGACGCGCTCGACGGCCTGGTGGACGCCAAGGGCCGCGTCGACACCGCGCGCCCGCTGATCGAAGGCGAAGCCAGCGTCGCGCTGCCCGGTCTGCGTGCCCGCTGGAACGGCCTGCTCGCGCAGGCACAGGGTCAGGGCGACCTCGACCTGGCCCTGGCCGATGGCGAGCGACTGCTGGCGTGGCTGCGTGCACTGGCCGACGCGCCCGTGCTGGGCGAGTTCGTGAAGCCCGCCCTGGCACCGCTGATCGACTGGCGGGCAGAGGGCCAGGCCCAGGTCCGCCTGCGCTGGCAGGGCGGACTGGCTGCCTTCGGCTTTCCCGGTCCGCAGGCGCGCGCCGCCGCGCCGCGGCTGGACCTCGCGCTGGGCACCGAGCGGCTGCAACTGGAACGCACCGGCGATTCGCCGCTGAAGCTGGACCTGGGCAGCACGCGCCTGAGCGTTCAAGGCCCGCCCGAGGCCCTGGCCGTGGCGCTGCGCACGCGCGTCGAATCCTCCGGCTGGCGCGCCGAGCTGGATACGGCGGGCGAACTCGGCTTCATCGGTCAGCCCCTGGACGCCCGACGCGGCCAACTGGCCCTGAACCGGCTCAGCCTGTCGGCCACGCCTTCCGGCAAGGCCAACGGCAACGGCAACGGCAACGGCAACGGCAATGGCACTGGCAACACAACCACCGGTGAGAACGGCGCCGCCGTGTCATGGGCGATGAGCAGCCAGTCGCCCCTGCGCGCGCGCTGGCAACCGCGCGGCGACGCCATCGACGCCGAGCTGGACGGCGCCAGTCTGCAAGTGCAGCCGCGCCGCGCCGGTGGCGCGGCGCTCGCGCCCGTCAACATCACCTGGGACCAACTCATCTGGCGCGGCGGTGCGCTGCAGACGCGCGGACGCATCGACGGCCTGCCCCTGGCCTGGGCCGACGCGCTCACCATCAGCGAGACCCGGCCCACCGGCGCCCTGGCGGAAGCGGGTCTGGGCGGCGACCTGGTGTTCGACGGCCGCTGGGACCTGAGCCTGCCCGCGCAGGCCAGCGAGCCACCGCGCCTGAGCGCGCAGTTGCAGCGGCGCGGCGGCGACCTCGCCGTCCAGACCCTCGGCGCCTTCGACGACCCGCGCGCCAACGCCTACCGCGTGCAGGCCGGCGTGAAGACCGCCGAACTCGAGTTGCGCACCGAAGGCCGGCGCGTCGCCGCCAGCCTGCGCTGGGACAGCGAGCGCTTCGGCACGGCCAGCGCCGACTTCACCAGCGAACTGGGCCCGCCCGACGCCACGCACGGCGCCTGGCACTGGCCCGAGTACGCACCGCTGTCGGGCCGCGTGCGCGCCAGCCTGCCCGAGGTGGGCGTGTGGAGCGTGCTGGCGCCACCCGGCTGGCGCGTGCGCGGCGCCCTGAACGCCGAGGTCAACGTCGCCGGCACGCGCGCCGCGCCGCAACTCAGCGGCCTGCTGGAGGCCAAGGACCTGGCCCTGCGCTCGCTCGTCGACGGCATCGTCTTTCGCGGCGGCGAGCTGCGCGCCACGCTCGCGGGCGAGCGCATCGTCATCGACCGCTTCTACCTGGAAGGCCGGGGCGGCGCCGAACGCGGCGGCGTGCTGCAAGGCACGGGCAGCGCCGAGTGGCGCCGCGTGCAGCGCGACGGCGCCACCGTGCGCGAGCCGGTGATCGCCATCGACGTCAGCGCCGACAAGCTGCGCGCCTCCTCGCGCCCCGACCGGCGCGTCACCGTCAGCGGCCAGGTGCGCGCGCGCCTGGAAGGCGCGGCCCTGCAACTGCGCGGCAACCTGCGCGCCGACGAAGCCCTCATCGTGCTGCCCGACGAAGCGGCGCCCAGCCTGGGCGACGACGTGGTGGTGCGAGGCACCGAATACCCCATCGACCGGCGCGGCGGCGTGCCCGTCATCCCCGACGTGCGCATCACCGTCGACCTCGGCCCTTCCTTCGAACTGCGCGGCCAGGGCCTGCAGACCCGGCTGGAGGGCCAACTGGAGATCCGCACCAACCCGCCGGACCCCGCGCCACGCGTCGTCGGCGAGGTGCGCACCGTGCGCGGCACCTACCGCGCCTACGGCCAGCAGCTCGCCATCGAAACCGGCGTGCTGCGCTTCAACGGCGCCTACGACAACCCCGCGCTCGAGATCGACGCGGTGCGCCCCAACACCACCCAGCGCGTGGGTGTGCAGATCACCGGCACCGCGCAGGCGCCGCGCGTGCGCCTGTTCTCCGACCCCGAAATGCCCGACAGCGAGAAGCTCGCCTGGCTGGTGCTGGGCCGCCCCGCCAGCGGTGCCGGCGCCGAAGCCGCCGTGCTGCAGCAGGCCGCGCTGGCCCTGCTGGCCGGCAGCGACGGCGGCCCGCTGGATGGCGGCCTGGCGCAGGCCCTGGGCCTGGACACGCTCAGCTTCACCGGCACCAGCTCCAGCAGCACCGGCAACGGCACCGAGAGCTCGGCCGCCGTCATGCTGGGCAAGCAGATTGCGGACAACCTGTACCTGAGCTACGAGCGCAGCCTGGCGGGCACGCTGAGCACCGTGTCCATGTTCTACGACGTCTCGCGCCGCGTCACGGTGCGCGCGCGGGCGGGCAGCGAAAACGCGATCGACCTGATCTTCACGCTGCGCTACGACTAGGCCGTGCGCCCGACGGGGCGCGAGAAGCCCCACCGATACAATCGCCGCTCCCCGCGCCGCCGTAGTTCAATGGATAGAACGAGCGCCTCCTAAGCGCTAGATGCAGGTTCGATTCCTGCCGGGGGCGCCACCCCTCTTCCCCGGCAAGGCGCGCTTCGCGAGCCTCACTCGCGCCAATCTTCGCCCGGCATGATGCGCTTCATGAACTCGTCGAACATGGGCACGGTGAACGCCGTGTCCCCGTGGTTCGGGCTCCAGACCATGCCCTTCGTGATGAGGGCGCTGCGCGTAGGCGCCAGCGACGAGACCTTGGCGCCGTAGCAGGCGGCGATGTCGCCCGAGCGGTGCGGCCCCGCACCCAGTTCCGCCATCGCACGCAGGTAGCGTTTTTCCTTGGGCGTGCAGCGGTCGAACCGCACCCGGAAGAAGCTCTCGTCCAGCGCCGCAATGGCCTGGGTAGAGGCCTCGGCCACGTCGCGCCGCCTAATGGGCGATGCGCTGGCCGCCAGCCAGGTGTGGCTGCCCCATTCCTGCAGGAAGTACGCATAGCCCTCCGTCAGGGCCAGGATGCGCTCGACGGCGTCGCCATCAATGGTGGCGCCTTCGTTCTCGATCGGGCGGCCAATGGCCTGCCGGGCCGCCTCGTCGGGCAAAGGTCCGATTTCGGGGAATTCGAAGAGGCGTTCCGCGTACGACTTGGCGTTGCCCATCTGGCCACGCAATTGCGGCAGCCCCGCACCCACCAGGATGACCGGCAGTTGCCTCTGCTCCGTCCTGTGCATGGCCGTGATCAGCGCGGCCAGTTGTTCCTCTTCAACGTACTGAAGCTCATCGATGAACAGGGCTACCGCCGTGCCGGCCGCTTTCGCTGCCAGACCCACCTGCTCGAACAAGGCCTGCAGGTCGTGCTCGAGGTCGCCGTTGTCGGCCAGGCCCGGTTCGGGGTCGAAGTCGTAGCCGACTTCGATGTCCTGGTACGTCACCTTGAGCTTGCTGGCAAAACCGGCCAGCGCGCGAAGCCCCCTCACCGCATGGTTCTTGGCGGTTTCGAGCCGGCTCAACCGCAACAGGGCCTGCCGCAGTTGTGGCGCCAGGATCGCGGGCAAGGAGCGCCCCTCGGGCGCCTCGATCCGCACGGTGTGGATGCCCGAGGCTTCTGCATCCTGCCGGATGCGGTCCAGCAGCACGGTCTTGCCGACCCCCCGAAGCCCCACCAGCATGGCGCTTTTGGCCGGGCGTCCGAGGCGGGTGCGCTCCAGGCTGACCCGCAAGGATTCGCGCAACTCGTCGCGCCCCGCGAGTTCTGGAGGGGGCGTGCCCGCGCCGGGCGCAAAAGGGTTTCTGATGGGGTCCATGGGTCGTTTATAGCAAAGTTTGGAAAGTTATTGAAATTCGATAACTTTCCAAACTTCACTTGATATGACCGTTCAGCGCACAGCATTTAACTCCTTGTCGAAACACTGGCTCCTCGTTCGTCGTGCACGTGAAGCCACCCCACGCCCTGTGCCGGGCCTTCACCTTCATCCACCCTCCGGAGACCCCGCATGACCTCGCTCAGCCCCTACCTCTCCTACAACGGCAACTGCGCCGAAGCCATGAAGTTCTACGCCAAGCTGTTCGGCGCGAAGCTCGAAGCGCTCATGACCTATGGCGACCTGAAGGACCAGATGCCCTGCCCGCCCGGCGGCGAGAACATGGTCATGCACGCCTACCTGGTGCACCCAGGCTTCACCCTCATGGCCGGCGACACGCCGCCTGGCATGGAATTCAAGGGCATCGAAGGCGCGATGATGGCCATCACCTTCGACACGACGGCCGAGGCCGAGCGCGTGTTCAAGGCGCTCAGCGAAGGCGGCAAGGTCACCATGGCACTCGAAGAAACCTTCTGGGCCAAGACCTTCGGCATGGTCACCGACCGCTTCGGCACACCCTGGGGCATCAACGGCGGGCCGAAGGAAATGCCGAAGGGCTGACGATCCGCCGCCGGGCCGCCCCAAGGCGGATCAGCCCCCTCGGGGGGCAGCGACCCGCGCAGCGGCGGAGCGTGGGGGTCATGGATCAGCGCAGCATCGCGTAGCCGATGCCGATGGCGGCGATGAGCCCCACCACGTCGGCAAACAGCGCGCACACCAGCGCGTAGCGCGTGCGCTGCACGCCGATGCTGCCGAAGTACACCGCGAGCACGTAGAACGTGGTCTCGGTGGAGCCCTGCACGATGGCGGCCAGGCGCCCGGCGAAGGAGTCCACGCCGTGCGCCTGCATCACGTCAATCATGAGCCCGCGCGCGCCCGCGCCCGAGAAAATCTTCATCAGGCCCACGGGCAGCGCGGGCAGGAAGTCGGTGTTGAACCCCAGCGCCGACACCAGCGCGCCGATGCCCGCGAGCAGGAAGTCCATGCAGCCCGCCGCGCGGAACAGGCCGATGGCGACCAGGATGGCGATCAGGTACGGCACGATCTGTATGGCCACGCCGAAGCCGTCCTTCGCGCCTTCGATGAAGGCGTCGTACACGTTCACGCGGCGCACCGCGCCCGCGACGATGAACAGCATCACCACGCCCAGGATCACCGCCGCTCCGGTGGTGCCGGCAATGCGCGCGGCCTGATCGGCCGGCAGGCGGGCCAGCGCCGTAACGGCGGCGGCCAGCAAACCGCCCACGGCCAGCACCGGCAACAGAAACCGCGCGCGCCACAGCGGCAGGCGCTGGCACACCGCCACGGCCAGCACGCCCGCCAGCAGCGCGATGAAGGTGACCAGCAGCGTGGGCAGGAAGATGTCGGCGGCGTTGAACTCCGCGCCCAGGCCCTGCTTGAGCGCCACGCTCTGGCGGATGGCGATGACCGAGGTGGGAATCAGCGTGAGCCCCGCCGTGTTGAGCACCACGAACATGATCTGCGCGTGGCTGGCGGTGCCGGCGGGTTCGGTGTTGAGGGTCTGCAGCTCGCGCATGGCCTTGAGGCCCAGCGGCGTGGCGGCGTTGTCCAGGCCCAGCAGATTGGCCGAGATGTTCATGGTCATGGCGCCCTGTGCGGGGTGGCCTTGTGGCACCTCGGGGAACAGGCGGCGCAGCAGCGGGCCGGCCAGGCGCGCGAGCAGCTCGATCATGCCGGCGCGCTCGCCCACGCGCATGAGGCCCAGCCACAGCGCCATCACCCCGGCCAGGCCGAGCGAGATCTCGAAGCCGGAGCGTGCGCCGTCGAACAGCGCGGTGAGCAGTGCAGGGAGGATGCCGTCCTCGCCCAGGGCCCAGCGCACCAGGGCGGTGGCGAAGGCCACCGTGAAGAGACCGATCCAGGCCCAGTTCATCGCCATGGGGGGCGATGGTAGGGCCTGCGGCGCCCTCCCCCGCTACACCTGCAGTTGCCCCTCGGTCAGCGTGTCGAGCTGGAAGCGCCCGCTGCGGTCCCACAGCCACGTGTCGATGTAGCTGGTGCGACTGCCCGGCGAGGGGAACGGCGCGGCGTCGCGCACCAGGCGCTCGATCTGCGTCACCACCTCGGGCGCGTGGCTGGGCGCGCGCAGCCACTTGAAAGAGCCCACGCGGCCGCTGCCCTCGACCACCACCTCCAGCACGCCGATGGCGTAGAGCATGGCGGGCAGGCGCCCCTGGTAGATGCGGTCGGGGTAGCGGCGGTAGAGGTGGCTGGCCGCCGCGCGGCGGTAGGCCGGGTCGGCCGCAGGGGCCTGGCGGCCCGGCATGGGCAGCGAGGGAAAGGAGCAGCCGGCCATGAGCGCGGCGGCACCGGTGGCGGCGCCCAGGGCCAGGAGTTGGCGCCGGTCAATCAGGGGGGGAGGGGGTGTGCGATCCATGCGCGGGATTGAAGCAGCGCGCGTGCAGCCGCACAAGGGCCGCAACAAGAACTTACGTGGCGTGTCAGCGCTGGCGGAGCGTGCGGCTGAGCAGGATCACGGGGATCAATCCCACCAGCACCAGTGCCAGCGCGGGCAACGCGGCCTCGCCCAGGCGCTCGTCGCGCGCCAGGTTGTAGGTGACCACGGCCAGGGTGTCGCTGTTGAAGGGCCGCAGCACCAGCGTGGCGGGCAACTCCTTCATCACGTCCACGAACACCAGCAGCGCCGCCGCCGCCGTGGCGCGCTTGAGCAGCGGCCAGTGCACGCGCGCGGCCAGCGCCGTGCCGGTGGTGCCCAACATGCGGGCGGAGTCGTCCAGGCTGCCCGGAATGCGCGCGTAACCCGCCTGCACCGACTGCAGGGCCACCGCAGAGAAGCGCACCAGGTAGGCCCACACAATACCCAGCGCCGTGGCCGTGACCCAGTAGCCCACGCCGGCGTCGGGCCAGCGTTCCTGCACCCAGCCCACTGGCAGCAGCAGGCCCACCACGATGACCGCGCCCGGGATGGCGTAGCCCAGACTCACGAGCTGCGAGACGCCGCGCGTGAGTCCCGAGGGTCGCGCACGCGCCGCGAAACCCAGCGCCAGGGCAATCAGCACCGCCAGCGCCGCCGCCAGGCCCGCCAGCCGCACGCTGTTGAGCGCCCACTGCTGGAACTGGCCCCAGGGCAGCACGTCCCAACCGCCGATCAGCGGGTGCAGCATGAACAGCACCGGCAGCACGAAGCCGAAGAGCACGGGCAGCGCGCACACCAGCACCGCCAGCGCAGCACGCGCACCGTGCAGCCGAACGGGTTGCGCCTCGGCGCTGCCGGCGCGCTGGCCACGCAGCGTGGCGAAGCGCATGCGCCGCTGCGCACGCTGCTCCACCCACAACAAGGCGGCCACGGTCAGCAGCAGCAGCGTGGCCAGTTGCGCGGCGGCCAAGCGGTTGTCCATCACCAGCCAGGCCTTGTAGACGCCGGCGGTGAAGGTCTGGATGCCGAAGTAGCTGGCGACGCCGAAGTCGGCCAGGGTTTCCATGAGCGCGAGCGCCACCCCGGCCGCCACGGCCGGGCGCGCCAACGGCAGCGCCACGGTGCGGATGCGCCGGGCCAGCGGCGCGCCCAGCAGGCGCGCGGCCTCCATCAGTTGCGCGGCGCGCTCGGCCAGCGCGGTGCGCGCGAGCAGGTAGACGTAGGGGTAGAGCGTGAAGGTGAAGACCCAGACCGCGCCGCTGGTGCTGCGCACCTCGGGCAGCAGGCGCCCGCTCAGGCCGAAGCTGGTGCGCATCCAGTTCTGCAGCGGGCCGCTGAACTGCAGGAAGTCGGTGTAGGCGTAGGCCACCACGTAGGCCGGCATGGCCAGCGGCAACAGCAGCGCCCATTCGAAGGCGCGGCGGCCAGGAAAGTCGAACAGCGTGACCGCGCTGGCGGTGAGAACGCCCACCAGCGCCACGCCGATCGCCACGCTCACGCACAGCACCAGCGAGGTGAGCGTGTAGTCGGGCAACACGGTCTGCGCCATCTGCAGCAGCACGTCCCGCGCGGCGGCGTCGAAGCCGAACCAGGACGCGGCGAGCGCGAACACCGGCAACACCAGCACGGCGGCCAGCGACAACAAGAGCACCTGAGCGGGCCAGCGCGGCATGGAATGGGGATTTCGTTATGGGCGCGGTGGCTCAGGCCTTCAACCGCATCAACGCAAATGAGAATTGTAGATATCTACAATGTCCCGCATGTTCCTGCAGGTCTCGCAACTCCAGGTGCGCTACGCCGGCGCGCCCCACCCGGCCGTCGACGGCGTGAGCTTCGGCCTGGCGGCGGGCGAGATCGGCGTGCTCATCGGCCCCTCGGGCTGCGGCAAGACCACGCTGCTGCGCGCCGTGGCCGGCCTGGAGCGCGCGCAGGGCGGCGAGATCGTGCTCGATGGCGAGACGGTGAGCAGCCCGGGCCTGCACGTGCCGCCCGAGCGGCGGCGCATCGGCATGGTGTTCCAGGACTACGCCCTGTTCCCGCACCTGGACGTGGCGGCCAACGTGGGCTTCGGCATCCACCAGTTGCCGCGCGCGCAGCGCGAGGCGCGCGTGGGCGAGGTGTTGCGCCTCGTCGGTCTGGAGCACCTGCGCGCGCGCCATCCGCACGAACTCTCCGGCGGCCAGCAGCAGCGCGTGGCCCTGGCCCGTGCGCTGGCGCCCAACCCGCGCCTGCTGCTGCTGGACGAGCCCTTCTCCAACCTCGACGTGGACCTGCGCGAGCGGCTCGCGCACGAGGTGCGCGGCATCCTGAAAGCCGCCAACGCCACGGCGCTGTTCGTCACGCACGACCAGTTGGAGGCCTTCGCCATCGGCGACCGCATCGGCGTGATGCACGAGGGCCGGCTGCACCAGTGGGACGAGGCCTACGCGCTCTACCACCGCCCGGCCACGCGCTTCGTGGCCGAGTTCATCGGCCACGGCGTGTTCGCGCCCGCGCAGATCCTGCACCACGATGGCCAGGTGGCCGTGCAGACGCCGCTGGGCCCACTGCAGGACATGGACGAATGCCCGCTGCCCAGCGCCTACGAGGCCGGGCTGTGCGACGTGCTGCTGCGCGCCGACGACATCGTGCACGACGACGACGCGCCGGTGAAGGCGCAGATCGTGCGCAAGGCGTTCCGGGGCTCGGAGTTCCTCTACACCCTGCGTCTGGCCAGCGGCGAGACGCTGATGACGCATGTGCCCTCGCACCACAACCACGCGGTGGGCGAGTGGATCGGCATACGCGCCGAGGTGGACCACGTGGTCACCTTCGAGCGCAACGGCGCGGCCTCCTCACCTCCCGCGCCGGGCGTGCCGCTCACGCCGGGCTGACGGCCCCGTTCGCACGCGTCCTGGCCTGCGGAGCCACCACATCGCCACGCCCGCCACGCACAGCGCCACCACGGCCAGGCAGGCGGCCAGGTTGAGCAGCGCGTTCCACAACCCCATGTCGCCCTGGTGCAGGGCGATCACCACGGCCATGGTCTTGGCCATGGCGCCGTAGTCGGCGAAGCCGATGTCGACCAGCACACGCCCGCTGTAGCGGTCCACGTGCACAGTGCGGTCGCCCGTGGGCTGGCCGAGGTCGCCGCTCATGGTGTTGGCGGAAATGGTGTACACGCCACGTTCGTCGCGCGGCGGCGCGATCTGGTGCTGGCCGCTGAAGCCGATGCGTTGGGCGAAGGCCGCGACGCTGTCCAGGTCCACCGGCGCGCCGGCGGCCAGGCCATCAGCGCCTTCAGCCGACCCTGATGCCGGCAGCGGCGTCTGCGCCAGACCCCAGGGCACCTCCTGCAGGCCGGCGGTGTTGAGCGCCGCATGGGGCTCGTGGGACAGTGGGACGGCGCGTGACTGCTCGATGGGAAAACTGCCCCAGGCCTGCAGCCACTTCCCGCCCGTGATGCCGGTCCAGGTGAGGCCGCTGAGCAGAAACACCACCAGCACCCCGCCCGTGCACAGGCCCAGACTGCCGTGCAGCGACCGCCACCAGCCCAGGCCGCGTGCACGCCCGTCGGGCCACAAGCGCGAGCGCCAGGTCAGGCCTCCACGCGGCCACCACAGCACCAGGCCGGTGATCAGCATCATCAGCGCGGCCCAGGCGGCGATCTCGATCAGGCGGTCGCCGAGATCACCGATGAGCAGCGTGCCATGGATGCGTTGCGCCCAGGCGAAGGGCGTGTTCTCTTTGTCCACCCAGTGCAGCACCGTGGCGCGGTAGGGGTCGACGGCGGCCGCGAGCGTCTGGCCGTCGCGCTCAATGACGAACCAGGCGGCTCGGTCGTCCGCGCGCGGCGCCACGTAGGTGCGCAGCCGGCCATCGGGCACCTCCGACATCGCGGCGAGCGCCTGGGCGCTCACCGGCTGCACGGTGGGCAAAGGCACCACGCGCGGGTCGGCCCCCAGGCGGGTCTGGAAGCCGGTGTAGAAGACCATCACGGCGCCGGTGAGGGCGAGCGTGAGCAGAAAGGGCATCACCAGCAGGCCGGCGATGGCGTGCCAGCGCCAGGCCACTTGGTGGAGCTTGGAACGCAGGTCGACGCGGACGCGCGCGGGCGCGTCCGCGCCCGGGGCGTCGGGCGAGAAGGACATGGGAAGGCCTCGCGGGTGCGGCTCAGTGCTTGCCGTGGCCACCACCGTGGGCGCCACCGCCGGCCGGTGCGGCGGGCGCGCCACCCAGGGCGCGGGCCGTGGCCTTCACGTCCTGCGTCTGGCGTTGACCGTCGGCGCCTTCGAACACCAGCGTGAGCGGCACGGTGTCGCCGGCCTTCACGGGCGCTTTCAGGTCCATCAGCATCACGTGGTAGCCACCGGGCTTGAGCTCCACGGTCTGGCCCGCGGCCAGTGGCAGCGCGGTGACGGCGCGCATGCGCATCACGTCGCCATCGAGCTTCATCTCGTGCACCTCGACGATGCCGGCAGCGGGCGAGCGCACCTCGACCAGTCGCGTGGCCTGCGGTGCGGTGAGCTTCATGAAGGCACCGGTGGCGGACTGCGCGCCGACGGTGGCGCGGGCCCAGGCGTCCTGCACCTTCACAGAGGGCACGGGATTTTGGGCCCAGGTGGTGGCGGCGATGGCGATGGAAGAGGCGATGAACAAGTGTTTCATGGGGAATCCGGATCTGAAAGGCGAGGAGCGCGGCGCAGGCCTGGGGCCACGGCCACGAGCGAACGGCTCAGATCCCCCGGGGCGGGGCACGTGCGTGGGCGTGGGTGCTGGGCGCGGCGTCCCAGCCGAGCTGGGCCTGGGCCAAGGGCAGCGGCTGCGGGCCCGCGTCGGGCAGGGCCAGCGCATGGGCCGGCGGCTGGCCGGCCGCGCCGCCAGCGATGACGCCCCAGGGGCAGGTCATGGCGGTGTCGCTCGCATGGCCATCGGCACCGTCGCCGGCATCGGCGCGCACCCAGGTGATGCCGCTGGCGCTGCAGATCTGCACCCAGTGGCCCGCGTCGGCGCCACGGGCCTGCAGCGCGGCCTGCGACAACGCGGGCGCGAACGCGCCGAAGCAGACCGCCAGGAGGGCGATCCACGCGGTGCCACGGCGCAGCCAGCGGTGCAGGAACATGGGGCGGGATTCTACGGGTGGGGGTCTCGCCGGTGACGCCGGGGGCCTTGCGCCGCCCGCGCACCGGGTCCACGATCGCCCGTTTCGAACGACCACCGGAGACAGTCCCATGCTCAAGCTCTGCGGCTTCGCGGCCAGCAATTACTACAACAAGGTGCGGCTCGCGCTGCTGGAAAAAGGCATCCCCTTCGAGGAAGAGCTGGCCTGGATCGGCGAGACCGACAAGTCCTGCAGCCCCTTGGGCAAGGTGCCGTACCTCAAGACGGACCAGGGCGCGCTGTCGGAATCGACGGTGATCCTGGAGTACCTGGAAGACGCCTACCCGCACCCGCCCCTGCTGCCGGCCGACGCCTTCGCCGCCGCCAAGGTGCGCGAGCTGGTGCGCTACCTGGAGCTGCACCTGGAGCTGGTGGCGCGCAACCTCTACCCCGAGGCCTTCTTCGGCGGCAAGGTGAGCGACAGCGCGAAGGAAAAGATCGCGCCGCAGCTCGAGAAGAACATCGCCGGCTTCGCCAGGCTGACCACCTTCTCGCCCTTCCTCGCGGGCGACGAATTCACCCTGGCCGACTGCGCGGGCGCGGTGCACCTGCCGCTGGTGAGCAGCGCCACCAAGATCATCTACGGCCGCGACTTCCTGGCCGACCTGCCGGTGCGCGACTACCTCAAGCGCCTGGGCGAGCGGCCCACGGTGCAGAAGCTCAACGCGGACCGCAAGGCGAACACCGAGCTGATGCTCAGCCGCGCGAAGGGCTGAGCATCAGCGGGGGCGTTCACTTCTTCGGACGTATCGCGTCCGCGGTCCCCTGGATGAAGGCCTTGATCTTCTGCACGTCGTCCGCGCTGAGCTTGCCCGTGAAGTCGGGCATGCCGCGCGCCATGGCCGGGCCCTTGAAGACGAACTTGTCCAGGTTCTCGATGAAGGCCGAGTCCATGTAGCCCAGGTTGGGGATGTTGCCGCCGCGGTCCACGCCCGGCACGCCGTGGCAGAAGACGCAGTTGCTCACGTACAGCGCGGTGCCCTCGGGCACGTGGGCCGGGTCGTACTTCACGCCCTGCACGAGCTGGCTCATGCGGTAGGCCACGAACTCCGGTGCAGGCGCCTTGCCGCCCACCGCGAAGGTGTAGACCGTGCCCGGGCCCTGGCGGTCGGTGGCGCGCGCCGCGATGCCGTAGACCCCGCCCCAGCCCACGGCAATGGACACGTACTGCTTGCCGTCGACGAGGTAGGTCATGGGCGCGGCCACCACGCCGGTGCCGGTGGGCGTCTCCCACAGCTTCTCGCCGCTGCTGGCGTTGTAGGCCACGAAGCGGCCATCGGCCGTGCCCTGGAACACCAGGTTGCCCGCGGTGGTGAGCGTGCCGCCGTTCCAGGGCGAGACGTGCTCCACCGTCCAGCGCGGCGCCTGCTTCACCGGGTCCCAGGCCACCAGGCGGCCGAAGGGCTTGCTGGTGGGCGGCTCCACGTTGGCGAACATGGCCATGTTCCAGCCCATGCCGCTGTGCGGCTCACCGGGGCGCACGGCGTTGAACTTCCAGTCCTTGTTGTCGACGAGTGAAATCGGCACACCCTGCACCGGCATGTACACCAGCCCGGTCTTGGGATTGAAGGACATGGAGTGCCAGTTGCGCGCGCCGTAGGCGCTGGGGATGATCTCGCGAGGGCGATCCGCCACGCGCGCGATGTCGGTCTCGATGGGGCGGCCGTTCTTGTCGTAGCCGGTGGCCCAGTTCACGTCGACGAAGTTCTTGGCCGAGATGAACTTGCCGTTGGTGCGGTCGATGATGAAGAAGAAGCCGTTCTTGGGCGCGTGCATCACCACCTTGCGCTTCTTGCCGTCCAGCGTCAGGTCGGCCAGGATCATGGGCTGCGTGGAGGTGTAGTCCCAGTTGTCGCCGGGCGTTTCCTGGTAGTGCCACACGTACTTCCCGGTGTCGGGGTTGAGCGCGACGATGGACGCGAGGTACAGGTTGTCGCCGCCGGCCGGGCTGCGCTTCTTGTGCGCCCACGGCGAACCATTGCCGGTGCCGATGTAGAGCAGGTTGAGGTCGGGGTCGAACGCCATGGCGTCCCAGGCCGTGCCGCCGCCACCGGCCTCCCACCACTTGCCGGCCGGGTCCCAGGTCTTGGCGGCCTTGGCCATGGACTCGTCCTCGAAGGGTTTGGACGGGTCGCCCGGCACGGTGAACCAGCGCCACTTCTGCTCGCCGGTCTTGGCGTCGTAGGCCGTGACGTAGCCGCGCACGCCGTACTCCGCGCCGCCGTTGCCGATGATGACCTTGCCCTTGACCACGCGCGGCGCGCCGGTGATGGTGTAGCTGAACTTGCGGTCGATGATGGTGTCCTTCTCCCACCGCTTCTGGCCGGTGGCCGCGTCCAGCGCGATCAGGCGGCCGTCGTACGACGCCACGAACACCTGGCCTTCGTGCAGGGCCACGCCGCGGTTGACGACGTCGCAGCAGCCCTTGAAACCGCCCTCGCGCGGCACCTGCGGGTCGTACGTCCAGATGCGCTTGCCAGTGCGCACGTCGATGGCGTGCACGATGCTCCAGGAGGCGGTGACGTACATGATCCCGTCCACCACCAGCGGCGTGGCCTCCACGCCGCGGTTGGACTCCAGGTTGTAGGACCAGACCAGGCCCAGGTCCTTCACGTTGCCGGCGTTGAGCTGGTCGAGCTTCGAGTGCCGCGTCTCGGCGTAGTCCAGGCCGTGGCTGGGCCAGTCGGGCGTGGCGCGGGCATTGCTGCGCACGAAGGCGCCATCGACCTTCTTCGTGACCGCGCCGATGTGCGCGGCCGATCCCTTGACCGGCGACGCCTGCTGGGCCAACGCACCAGGCGCGGTGGCCAGCAGCAGCACCAGGCCGAGGGACAAGCCGAGCGACAAGCCGAACGCCCTGGGGGCGGCGCGCGCGGCGAGCGAATGGGTGTTCATGTTGTCTCCTGTTGTGCCGTTCCGGGCCGGCGTGTGGGGTCGTCGGTGCGCTCGCGCATCCCCCCGGAACACGGATGCCATGGGGGCCATGTTCCGCAGCCGGCCATCGCGCAGCACCCCCGGGATTTCCCTCAAGTGTTTTGTTCCACGGTGGAACAGAGTGGCGCGTGGCGCAGGGATTTCCCGCAGCGCGATGGTTTTGCGCGCGTTCGATACTGCCCTCGACGCACCCGGAGCTTGCCCATGGCCGAACCCGCCCGCCCCCTGTTCTTCCAGACCGCCGAGCAGCGCACGGCGCTGGCGCGCCAGCGCTTCTTCGACGAAGGCGAGCGCCCCACGGGGCTGGTGAACGAGGCCGTCATCCAGTCGTGGATGCGCTGCACCGCCGCGCGCCGCGACGCACGCCAGGCCGTGAGCTTCGACCCGGTGACGCGCAGCCGCATGCACGCCTGCCTGACGCGCAACCAGCAGCTGCTGGCGGCCGGCAACGAGGACCTGCAGCAACTCGCCGCGGCGCTGCTGGGCACCAGCTGCCGCGTGCTGCTCACCGACGGCCAGGGCGTGGTCATCCACGCCAGCGCGCCGCTGGGCACGGCGCCGCAGCCCCTGCTGGACGCGGGCAGCCGCGTGGGCGTGAACCTGGCCGAGGGCGAGATCGGCACCACGGCGCCTGGCATCGTGGCGCGCGTGGCCAGCGCCTGCACCGTGCACGGCGCCGAGCACTTCCACGAGATGCTGCAGACCCTGCACTGCGCAGCCGCACCCATCCGCGACGTGCACGGCCGCCTGGCCGGCGTGCTCGACCTGTCCATCGAAGGCTCGCCCTTCGGCTTCGACGCGGCGGGCCTGGTGGCGCTGTACGCCAGCACCATCGAGAACCGGCTGCTGCGCCTGCAATCACCCGCGCACCTGGTGCTGCAGTTCCAGGCCAGTCCGCGCGTGCTGGGCACGCCGCTGGAAGGCCTGGCAGGCGTGGACGTCAACGGCCAGCTCGCCTGGCTCAACCCGGTGGCGCAGCGGCTAACTGGCGCGAACGCGCTGGCCCACCCGCCGGTGGACGAGGTCTTCGGGCTGGCCTTCGGGGATCTGCTGGCGCTGCACCGCGCCCGGGAGCCACAGGCACTGCGCCTGCCCAACGGGCTCACGGTCTGGGTGCGGGCGCACATCGGCAGCGCCGACGGTGTGGACTTCAATCGCGCGGTGGCCACGGGCGCGCCATCGGTTCAGGCAGATGAGGTCACACCGCAAGCGCCGAGCACCGACGTGGCGCCCTCCTCCACGCTGGACGATCACCGCGACCGCGTGATCACGGAAACGCTGGCGGCCTGCGGGGGCAACATCGCGCGCGCCGCGCGGCAGTTGGGGGTGTCGCGCGGGCTGCTGTACCGGCGGCTGCGCGCCCCGCCCGGGGCGGCGCCCGCCTCGGCCGACGCGCACTGAACGCTCGCACGGAACGCCCTTAACGCGCGGCGTTGAGTTCGGCCTGCACCCCCGCACGCCAACGACCGTTGCCG
>NZ_CCAE010000002.1 GCF_000723405.1 Hydrogenophaga intermedia
CCCGGAAAGGAACCCCCCAACCACCGACAGGCGGTCCCCCAACCCCCACGAGCGTGAAAAATCGCAACAACTAGAACCTAGGTTGTAGGCATTGCGCCGACACCCCCTACCGGTATTCCCGACAGCACGCACAGACGTTTCCCGATTCAAGTTTGTTCACCACTCGACACAATTCCTCACATCGGGTCAAGCACAGCAAGCGCGACGGCCCTCAACCGACGAACGATGTGTTCAAGGAGCGAATGATGGACAGCGAACAACTTCTGGCCGAGATCCGCGAAGCCAACCTGACCTACCTGATGCTGGCGCAGAACCTGATCCGCAAGGACCGCGCCGAAGCCTTGTTCCGCCTCGGCCTGACCGAGGAAGCCGCCGACCTGCTCGGCATGCTCTCCACCGCCCAACTGCTCAAGATCGCCTCCAGCAACATGCTGCTGTGCCGCTTCCGCGTCGACGACGACCTCGTGTGGAACCTGCTGACCAGCCACAACGTGAAGAAGGTGGACAACAGCACCACCACCCAGCTGCACGCCAGCATCCTCATGGCCGGCAAGTACGCCGAGTCCATGGCCGCGACCGCTCATTGACCACCCCCGCGCCGCCTTCGGCGTCACCCCCTCAAGGGGGCCACACCGACGGCCCGGCAAAGCCGGTTCCGTGGTGTGCGCTGGATCAAGACACGTTCTTCTCTCATCTGTATCTGGAGTTCGACATGGCCGCTGGCAAAAGCATTCTCAACGAGTCGCGCGACATCGAACGCGCGGTGGCCCTGATCCAGCTGGGCGCGCGCCTGCAGGTGCTGGAGTACGAAACCAGCCTGTCCTACGAGCGCCTGCTGCGCCTGTACAAGGAAGTCGCGGGCAAGAGCCCGTCCAAGGGGCAGCTGCCGTTCTCCACCGACTGGTTCCTGACCTGGCAGCCCAACATCCACGCCTCGCTGTTCCTCAACATCCACGAGTACCTGTCCAAGTCCAGCGCCCTGGAGGACATCGACACCGTCATCAAGGCCTTCCGCCTGTACAGCGAACAGATGACCGCCAGCGCGATCGAGCCGCTGCTGTCCATCACCCGCGCCTGGCGCCTCATCAAGTTTGTCGACAGCGGCATGCTCACGCTGACCAAGTGCTCCTGCTGCGGTGGCCACTTCGTCACCGAACCCTACGAGAACGCCCGTCACTTCGTGTGCGGCCTGTGCCAGCCGCCGGCCCGCGCGGGCAAAGGAAGCGCTGCCGGCTCGCTCCGCCTGCACTGAAACCTCACTCCCCGCCGTCAAAGCCGGAAAAGGGCCCTTGCGGGGGCCCTTTTCGCGTTTCTGGGGATCTTCATCGCCCCTAGAGTCGGTCGATAAGTCCTGTATCCATTCATTCGGCCAAGAACATGTTCGTCATCATCGGCTTCGTGGTCTCGATGCTCTGCATCTTCGGCGTGTTCATCGCGCACGGGGGCAACATCGGCGTGGTGCTCAAGGCGCTGCCGTTCGAGATGACCACCATCCTGGGCGCGGCGCTGGGCGCCTTCCTCATCAACAACCAGATGAAGGTGGTGAAGGCCGCCTTCAAAGGCATGGCCGGCTGCTTCAAGGGAAGCCGCTACACCAAGGAGCGCTACATGCAGCTCATGGCCCTGCTGTACGACCTGCTGCAGAAGGCGCGCAAGGAAGGCCTGATGGCCATCGAGCAGGACGTGGACAACCCGCACGAATCGGCGGTGTTCAAGAAGTACCCGACGATCGCGGCCGACCACCATGTGGTCGAGTTCATCACCGACTACCTGCGCATGATGGTCTCGGGCAACCTGAACGCGCACGAGATCGAGTCGCTGATGGACAGCGAGATCGAGACCCACCACCAGGAGGCGCACGCGCCCGTGGCCGCCATCGCGCGCCTGGCCGGCGGCCTGCCGGCCTTCGGCATCGTGGCTGCCGTGCTGGGCGTGGTCAACACCATGGGTTCGGTGGGCCAGCCGCCCGCCGTGCTCGGCGCCATGATCGGCTCGGCCCTGGTGGGCACCTTCCTCGGCATCCTGCTGGCCTACGGCGTGTTTGAACCCATCGGCGGTCTGATGGAGCAGAAGATGGAAGAGAGCAGCAAGGAATTCCAGTGCGTGAAGACCACGCTGCTGGCCAGCATGCAGGGCTACGCCCCGGCCACGGCCATCGAGTTCGGCCGCAAGGTGCTGTTCAGCGACGTGCGCCCGACGTTCAGCGAACTCGAAGGCCACGTCAAAGGCAAGAAGGCCTGAGGGATGCGCCATGGCGGGTGATGGAAAGAAGCTGCAGCCGATCGTCATCAAGCGGGTGAAGAAGGCCGGCCACGCGGCGCACGGCGGCGCGTGGAAGATCGCCTACGCCGACTTCGTGACGGCCATGATGGCCTTCTTCCTGCTCATGTGGCTGCTGGGTTCCACCGCCAAGGGCGATTTGCAGGGCATCGCCAGCTACTTCACCAACCCCGTGAAGGTCTCGCTGATGGGGGGCGACGGCACCGGCAACAGCACCAGCATCATTCCCGGCGGCGGCCGCGATCTCTCGGCCGCCAATGGCCAGCGCGACTCGGGCGACACCCAGCGCACGGTGAAGGAACTGGGTGCCCAGATGGCGCGCGCCGAGCTGGCACGCAAGGACCAGGAGCGCATCGACGCGCTGGAGCGCAAGATCAACACCATGATCGAGACGGACAGCAAGCTGGGTGAGTACCGCTCGCAGATCCGCATGATCAAGACGCCCGACGGGCTGCACATCCTGATCGTGGACGACCAGAACCGGCCCATGTTCGACACCGGCAGCGCGCTGGTGAAGCCCTACATGCGCGACATCCTGCACGCCATTGGCGGCTCGCTGGGGGGTGTAGAGAACCGCATCTCGCTGGCCGGACACACCGACGCCAAGCCCTACGGCAGCGGCGAGCGCGGCTACAGCAACTGGGAGCTCTCGGCCGACCGCGCCAACGCCTCGCGTCGCGAGCTGGTGGCCGGTGGCCTGCCCGACGACAAATTGCGCCGCGTGGAAGGCCTGGCCGCCAGCGTGCCGCTGCTGCCCGATCAGCCACTGGACCCGAGCAACCGGCGCATCAGCATCGTGATCATGACGCGCGACTACGAGGAGCGCATGTTCCCGCCCGCGCTGCCTGCCGCACCGGTGCTGGGCCTGCTGCCGGCGCCTGTCGAGGGACCGGCCACGTCCGTGGCCGCCTCCACCCTACAGATTTCCCCTGAACTGACGAAAACACCCGAGACGAGCACGCGCTGAGCGGCCCGACCTTTTCCGACCCCCACCTCCGCGGAGGCTGCCATGTCCACGCCGATGAAATTCCTGATCGTTGACGACTTCTCCACCATGCGCCGCATCGTGCGCAACCTGCTCAAGGAGATCGGCCACGCCGATGCCGACGAGGCCGAGGACGGCGCGATCGCGCTGGGCAAGCTCAAGGCCGGCAACTTCAACTTCGTCGTCACCGACATCAACATGCCGAACATGAACGGCTTCGAGCTGTTGGCCGCGATCAAGGCCGACGAGAAGCTCAAGCAGTTGCCGGTGCTGATGGTGACGGCCGAAGCCCGCAAGGAAGACATCGTGCTGGCGGCGCAGAACGGCGCGGCGGGCTACATCGTCAAGCCCTTCACCAAGGCCACGCTGGAAGAGAAGCTCGCGAACATCTTCAAGAAACTGGGCCTGTAAGGGCATCGGGAGAACAAGGTCATGAACGACACCCCCGATACGCAGGGCACCAACCCGGACATGTTCCGCAAGCTGGGCGCCATCACGCGCCAGTTGCACGACGCGATGAAGGAGCTGGGCTACGCCGACAAGCTGCAAGGCACGGTGGAGCAACTGCCCGATGCGCAGAGCCGCCTGACCTACATCGCCAAGCTGACCGGTGAAGCCGCCGAGAAGGTGCTGAGCCAGGTGGAAGAGGGCAAGAAGGAGCAGGAGCAGCTGGCGCAGCGCGGCCGAGAACTGGCCGACACCATCCGGCGCGTGCCGGCGCTGGCCAAGGCCATGCCCGAGTTGCTGGAGTGGTCCACCGACGTGGTGGCGCTGGCCGAGAAAACCGACGCGCGCCTGACCGAGATCATGATGGCGCAGGATTTCCACGACCTCACCGGGCAGGTGATTGCGCGTGTGGTGGGCTTGGCCGGGACGATCGAGGAGCAACTGCTGGGCCTGTTGCTGGAGTCGGTGCCGACGGGACAGCCGGGCCAGGACAAGGCGCACGAGCTGGCGGGGCCGGTGGTGAACGCCGAGGGCCGCACGGACGTGGTGACCAATCAGCAGCAGGTGGACGATCTGCTGGCTTCGCTGGGGTTCTGAATACCTTTCGCTCGTCGCACCTCGCGTCGCTCGCGGCCGCTGGGTGCACTGCTCCGCGAATGTCCCCCGGACGGCTGCGCCGTCCTCCTCCTTTATTTCGCTACGCAGTGCACCCAGCGTCCGCGAGCCGAAGAAGCAGTGGCGCGCCAACAGACCGAGTGCCAACGAGGTCGTCGGTGATCGGGTGTCCGGCGTAGCGACATAAAGGAGGAGGAACGGAGCGCGCCAGCGCTTCGTTCCGGGGGACAGTCGCGGAGCCGGACACCCGAGCGCCGATGACCGGACCCTCCGGAGAGCAAAGAAAAAAAGAAAAGAGACAGCCAGACAGACCGGAGAAAGAAGAAAGTTCTCCTGAACCAGCAGCAGAGGGAATAAGCGCGGTTTCCCTCCGCCTTATCGCCCTTTAGTTTTCCGACCCGCTTTCCACAATCAGGCTCACTTTCCCCGAGCCTGAACCGTGGACTCCTCGAGCCAAGACAAAAACCTCCCAGCCACCCCGCAGCGCCTGAAAAAGGCGCGCGACGACGGCCAGGTTGCGCGCTCCAAAGACCTGTCCAACCTCGTCGTGCTCGGCGGCGGCATGCTGGTTCTGGCCGGCCTCGCGCCCACCGGCTTTGCGCGCATGCGCGACTCCCTTGCCGGCCAACTGCGCTTCGACAACGCCAGCGTGCGCGCGCCAGAGCTCATGCTCCAGCGCCTGTCCGACAACGCCGCCCAGGCCCTCATCGTCTACCTCCCGCTCGGCCTGCTGGTCATCGCTCTGGCGGTGGTGGCCCTCATCGCGGCCGGCAGCGTCGCGCTCAGCACCAAACCCATCGAGCCCAAGCTGAGCAACATCAGCCCGCTGTCGGGCTTCAAGCGCCTGTTCTCGCGCCAGCAGGTCATCGAGACCTTCAAGCTGGTGGGCATTACCGCCGTGGTGCTGCTGGTGGCCGGACAGTTCATCGTCAACCACGCCGAGGCCTTCGCCACCCTGCTCATGCGCCCGCTGGAGGCCGGCATCGGCCAGCTCGCGCAGTGGCTGGCGGTGGGTGTGGGCCTGCTGCTTCTGGTCATCGGCGTGGTGGCCGCCATCGACCTGCCCACCCAGCGCTTCCTGCACAAGCACCGCCTGCGCATGTCGCACGACGAGATCAAGCGCGAGCACAAGGAAGCCGAGGGCGACCCGCACGTGAAGAGCCAACGCCGCGCACGACAGCGCCAGCTCGCGCAGCGCCAGAGCATCCGCGCCGTGCCCAAGGCCGACCTGGTGGTGATGAACCCGACCCACTACGCCGTTGCCCTGCGCTACGACGAGGCCACCATGGCCGCGCCGCGCGTGATCGCCAAGGGCACCGACCTGCTGGCCATGAAGATCCGCGACGTGGCCAAGGCCAACGCCGTGCCGGTGCTGCAGTCGCCCATGCTGGCGCGCGCCCTCTACGCGCACGCCGAGATCGACCAGGAAATTCCCGGCGCGCTCTACACCGCCGTGGCCCAGGTGCTGGCCTGGGTGTACCAGTTCAAGGCGGCCATGAACGGCCAGGGCCGCATGCCGGCCGACCCGCAGCCCACGGTGCCGCCCGAACTCGATCCCCATTTCAAGAAAAAGCCCCAGGAGGCTGAGCAATGAACGCCCTGCAGCAATGGTTCAAGCGCAACGGCGCGCTGGCCGGTGGCCTGGCCGCGCCCATGCTGGTGATGACCGTCCTGTCGATGATGGTGCTGCCGCTGCCGCCGTGGATGCTGGACACCTTCTTCACGCTCAACATCGCGCTGTCGCTGGTGGTGATGATGGTGGCGGCCTACATGCGCCGCCCGCTGGACTTCTCGGTCTTTCCCACGGTGCTGCTGCTCACCACGCTGCTGCGCCTGTCGCTCAACGTGGCGTCCACGCGGGTGGTGCTGCTCGAAGGCCATACCGGCCCCGGCGCGGCCGGCGAGGTGATCGAGGCCTTCGGCCACTTCCTCATCGGTGGCAACTTCGCGGTCGGCCTCATCGTGTTCGTGATCCTGGTGGTGATCAACTTCATCGTGATCACCAAGGGTTCGGAGCGCATCGCGGAGGTGTCGGCGCGCTTCACCCTGGACGCCATGCCGGGCAAGCAGATGGCCATCGACGCCGACCTGGGCGCGGGCCTGATCGACGAGAAGGAAGCCAAGCGCCGCCGCGCCGAGGTGGGCGAGGAGGCCGAGTTCTTCGGCTCCATGGACGGTGCGTCCAAGTTCGTGCGCGGCGACGCCATCGCCGGCATCCTGATCCTGATCATCAACGTCATTGGCGGCTTCGCCATCGGCGTGATGCAGCACGGCCTGTCGGCGGGCCAGGCGGCGGACAACTACATCCTGCTGGCCGTGGGCGATGCGCTGGTGGCGCAGATTCCCGGCCTGCTGATCTCGGTGGCCGCGGCCATGGTCGTCTCTCGCGTGGGCAAGGACGAGGATCTGGGCGAGCTGGTGGCGCAGCAGATGTTCGTGTCTTCGCGCGTGCTGGGTATCGCGGCCGCGGTGTTGTTCCTGCTGGGCGTGATTCCGGGCATGCCGCACCTGTTCTTCCTGCTGTTCGCGGCGCTGCTGGGTGGCCTGGCGTACTGGCGCCGCCAACAGGAACGCGCGCCCAAGCCCGACCCTGCCGCGGCCTCGGCTGGCGCGCCCGCCAACGACGGCGAGGCGAGCTGGGACGACCTGCAGCCCGTGGACCTGCTGGGCCTGGAGCTGGGCTACCGCCTGATCGCGCTGGTGGACAAGAACCGCCAGGGCGACCTGCTCACGCGCATCAAGGGCGTGCGCAAGAAGTTCGCGCAGGACGTGGGCTTCCTGCCGCCACCCGTGCACGTGCGCGACAACCTGGAACTGCACCCCAGCGCCTACCGCATCACCCTGCGCGGCGTGGTGGTGGGCGAGGGCGAGGTCTTCCCCGGCATGTGGCTGGCCATCGACCCTGGCGGGATCAACACGCCCCTCATCGGCACGCCCACCACTGACCCGGCGTTCGGCCTGCCCGCGCACTGGATCGACGAACGCCAGAAGGAAACGGCGCAAATGGCCGGTTTCACCGTCGTTGATTCCGAGACCGTGCTGGCGACCCATCTTTCACACTTGATGCAAG
Organism: Hydrogenophaga intermedia; assembly: GCF_000723405.1. Taxonomy (GTDB): domain Bacteria; phylum Pseudomonadota; class Gammaproteobacteria; order Burkholderiales; family Burkholderiaceae_C; genus Hydrogenophaga; species Hydrogenophaga intermedia. Next base: position 7,398 of record NZ_CCAE010000002.1, read on the forward strand.
TCCAGGCGGCCAAGTTGCTGAGCCGGACGGAGACCCAGGAACTGGTCGAACACGTGACCCGCCTGGCCCCCAAGTTGATCGAAGAAGTCGTGCCCAAGATGGTTTCGGTTGCCACCTTCCAGAAAGTGCTCCAGCTGCTGCTGGAGGAAGGTGTGCACGTGCGCGACATCCGCACCATCATCGAATCGATCGCCGAGCACGCCGTGCACGTGACCGAACCCCACGAGCTGGCCCGCCGCGTTCGCATGGCGCTGTCGCCGGCCATCGTGCAGCAGATCTACGGCCCGGTGAAGGAGCTCGAGGTCATCGCCATCGAGCCCGGCCTGGAGCGGCTGCTGATGCAGGCCCTGTCCGGCCAGAACGCCGGCGCGCTGGACCCCGGCGTGGCCGAGATGCTGAGCCAGTCCGCCACCGACATCGCCAACAAGCAGGAAGAGAAGGGCGTGCCCGCTTGCCTGCTGGTGCCCGACGCCATCCGCAGTGCCATGGCGCGCCTGCTGCGCCGCGCTGCGCCGCGCCTGCAGGTGCTGGCGCACAGCGAGATTCCCGAAACGCATCTGATCCGCATCGGCCCGATCCTCGGCCAACTGGCAGCTTGATTTCCTGACCGCATCTTTCCAGGACCGACCTCATGAACATCCAACGCTTCATCGCCCCCACCTCGCGCGAGGCCATGTCCAAGGCGCGCCGCCAGTTCGGCGACACCGCCGTGATCCTCTCGACGCGCCAGACGGCGGACGGTTTCGAGGTGATGGCCGCCGCCGAGGAAAGCCTGGCAGGCATCGCGCAGGCGGGGCAGTCCCTGTCGCCCGCGCCCGCGGTGGCCGCGGCGGTGGCCAAGGCCGATCAGCTGGCAAGCGCGCAGAAGGCCGCCCTGGGCAGTTCGGTGGGCAGCGACACCGAAGCCATGGCGATGAGCACCCTGTCGTTCCAGGAATACGTGCGCGAGCGCATGCTGCGCAAGCGCCGCGAGCAGATGGGCGAGGGCGCCGCGCCCGCCGCGAAGGCGGCACCCACCGCGCCCGCCAAGCCCTTCCTCGCAGAACCGGCCGACCCGATCATGGTGCCGGTGCAGCGCCACAACGAGCCGCCCGAGATGGCGGTGCCCGCCCGCCGCACGCAGGCACCGATCCGCACGCGTGAGACCGCCTTCGAGGACTCGGTGCCGCCCGCGCGCTTTGCCACGCAGGAAGACAACCGCATGGCCGTCGAGCTCAACGCGCTCAAGGACATGATCGAGGAGCGCTTCAACACGCTGGCCTGGCTGGGCTCGAGCAAGCAGAACCCGATCCAGTCGAGCCTGATGCACAAGCTCATCCGCGCCGGCTATTCGCCGCAACTGGCGCGCGCCCTGCTGGAGCGCCTGCCCGCCGACGCCGGCGCGGGCGAGTCGCTGCGCTGGGTGATGGACGCGATCCAGCGCAACCTGCGCGTGGCCGCCACCGGCGCCAGCCTGGCCGAAGAGGGCGGCGTGGTCGCCCTGGTGGGCGCCACCGGTGTGGGCAAGACCACCACCGCCGCCAAGCTGGCCGCGCAGTGCGTCAAGCAGTTCGGCGCCGGCAGCGTCGGCCTCATCACCCTGGACAGCTACCGCGTCTCGGGCTACGAACAACTGCGCGCCTACGGCCGCATGCTCGGCGTGGTGGCGCACCTGGCGCACGACCGCGCCGCGCTGAAAGACCTGCTGGGCCTGCTCTCGGGCAAGCGCCTGGTCATCATCGACACCGCCGGCCTGGGCCAGCGCGACCAGCGCGTGCAGGACATGCTCGATGTGCTGGAGGTGCCCGCGCTCAAGAAGGTGCTGGTGCTCAACGCCGGCGCGCAGGGCGACGCCATCGACGAAACCCTGGCCGCCTTCAAGGCCGACAAGCTGCACGGCGTGCTGCTGTCCAAGGTGGACGAGGCCGTGAAACTGGGTCCCGCGCTGGACGCGGCGATCCGCCACCAGGTGACGGTGCGCGGCGTGGCCAACGGCCAGCGCGTGCCCGAAGACTGGCAAAACGCCGACGCCGCCACACTGGTGAGGCTGAGCATGGGCTCGGCCGGCAAGTCGGCCTTCGACCCCGCCAGCGCCGACATGGGCTTCTACTTCGCGCAGTCCGGTGGCCGCGGCATGCCGCTCGGGGGCCTGCATGTTTGATTTCGGCGTCGACCAGGCCGCCGGCCTGCGACTCGAAGCGAAGGCCCGCCACGGCGGGCCCGCGCTGATGCCGCTGGCCAGCCCCGCGATGCCCTCGCGCGGCTTCGAATGGCTCTGCCGCCTGGCCATGGACCTCACCGAGGCCGGCCAGCGCGTGGTTGTCATCGACGCCTGCGCCACGGAGCGCGGCGACAGCGGTGGCCTGAGCCACGCATTGGCCGACGCCGGCGTGGCCCACCTGGGCGCCGATTCCCTGCCCGGCGATGGCACGGACTGGGTGGTGATGCCCGGTGCCCAGGGACTGCAAAGCCTGGTGGCCACGGCCAACGCCGCGGGTGCCGACACCGCGCTCACGCGCCTGTTCGCCCCCTTCGCGTCTGGCGCGCTGCTGTTGCTGTACGCACCCGCGCAGATGCTGGCCAGCCTGCTGGCCGGTGTGAAGGCGCGCGTGATGGTGCCCGTGGTGCCACAGCCGCAGGCCAGCATCGACGCCTATGGCGCGCTCAAGTGGCTGCACGGCGCGGGGCTGCACCCGGTGCTCGCGCCGCTGGAGGCGCACACGCAGGTGCTGTCCAACGTGGTCGACTGCGCGCGCCGCCACCTCGAACTGAAAGCGCCCGTGTGGCCGCGCGCCGCCTGGGGCCAGCGCGTGCCCGACGCCGCCCTGGTCTGCGCCGACGCGCCGGCCTTCGTTCCCTACCGCTCACCCGCCCGCGGCGCGCACGCCGGGGCCGCCATTCCCTTCTGGAGCTGACGATGTACACCGCCAAAGGCACGCTCAACCGCGAGGACCAGCTGCGCAAGTACAGCCCCCTGGTCCGTCGCCTGGCGCATCACATGATCGCCAAGCTGCCCCCGAGCGTGGAGCTCGACGACCTGATCCAGGTCGGCATGATCGGCCTGACCGAGGCCATCGCGCGTTACGAGCCCTCGCAGGGCGTGCAGTTCGAGACCTTCGCCAGCCAGCGCATCCGCGGCGCGATGATCGACGAACTGCGCGACGGCGACTGGATGAGCCGCGGCTCGCGCAAGAGCCAGAAGGACATCGAACAGGCCGTGCACCGCCTGCAGCAGAAGCTGCACCGCGCGCCGCGCGAGAGCGAGATCGCGGCCGAGATGGGCCTGACCCTGGCCGACTACCAGGCCTTGCTGGCCAAGGTGCGCGGCACCCAGCTCGTGTACCTGGAGGACATCGGCGGTGGCGCGGGCGACGACGAGGACGGCTTCCTGGACCGCCACATGGGCGACCACGAGGCCGACCCCTCAGCCATGCTGATGGACCACCGCATGCGCCTGGCGCTGGTGGAGGCCATCAAGACCTTGCCCGAGCGCGAGCAGCACATCATGAGCATGTACTACGAGCACGACATGAACCTGAAGGAAATCGCCGCCGTGCTCGGCGTGACCGAATCGCGCGTGTGCCAGTTGCACAGCCAGTCGATCGCGCGACTGCGCTCGAAGATGCGCGAACACTGAGCGCGGGGCGCTGAGCGCCGCTCAGTGCGCGGTCGTCGGGGCGTCTTCTTTCATGACCTGCGCGGCCAGGGCGTCGAGGTCGAAATGCGCCGGGTCGTGAGAGGCGTACACCTTGCTCAGCTCGCTGATCTGCCCCATCCGATCGTCCATCGCCACCCACAGCGCGGTCGATCGCCATTGCTGTCGTTCCTCTTCGGTGCGCTGGCGAAGCCACGCCACCACCTCGCCCTGCTGTGCCTGACACGTCCACCAGCGGTACCGGGTCAACTCCCTGAGCACCTCCAGCCGGGCGTCCTGCGTCGACGTCAGGGGTGAACCTCTATCGGCTGCGATGATCGCGAGTTGCTGGTCCAGCAGGCCGCGCAGGTCCCTGAACCACCAGGCGATGTCTTCCTGCGGCGTGGACTGCTCGACGGTGATGGGCGGGACGGTCTCGTTCGATGTCGTTTCCACCGTGGCCACCGTGGCGCGGGCCAACTGAACGGTGAAGCCTTTGTCGTTTCGGGGGCTGCGCAGGATCAGCCTGGCCAGGCGGACCAGGGGTTTCGCATCGAGCGGGCCCCCACGCCATTGCGTGATCACGAGTTCCGTGAGGTGCGGCAGGGTCCGTGGCCAACGCGGCAGCACCTCCCAGAACGGCGGGGTGTGCAGGCGGACCAGCGCGGGTGCCAGGGCGGCGCGGGCACGCACGAAGGCCCGCATGCCGCCGTATTGAACGAACCGGTCCAGCGCATCTGTGGACAGCTGGCTCAGATCCAGCGTGGCAGCGGGCTCGTGCAAGGCGGCGCTCAGGTGCTGCACAAGGGCACGGGCGGCCTTCGCGTCGGCGCTGGCGGCATCGCCCGCCGCCGCCAGCAATTTGTCCAGCGCGGGTTTCAGATCCGCATGCACGGGGCCGGTGGCTGGCGGCGCGGACGTGCCACGGGCGTCTTCGATGGCTGTGGCGATGGTGAGCAGGGAGTCCCGGATCTCGCCCACGCAGAGTTCCGGGTCGTGCTCGGCGGACGCCAGAACGCCCTGCAAAAACCCCAAGGCCTGCTGGACGCCCGCCTGACCTGAGACTGCGTCGTTGGACAGGACCTCGCGGCATTGGTTCTCGATGAAATCGACCGCCCGCTTCCCGTCTCGCTTTTGTTGCGCCGCGAGCAGGCGGGCCCGCATGGCATTGTCGGGTTCCTGGCCCGGAATGCTGGTGTACAGCCATTCGCCATCGCTGCGTGGCGTTTCCGCGAGATGTACGCGCGCCTGCGCTGGCTGGGTGGCCAGGAACCGCGTGAGGGTGGGTAGCGTGAGGGGCGGTGCCTTCTTCGAGGGCGTGGAGCGGAGCATGGCTCAGTGAACGGTCCAGGAGGGGATGGTGGGAAACAGCGCCTGCAGGCGATGGAGCAGGTGCTGCGCGTTGGCAGGCAGGACCACCTGTTCAAGCGAGGGCTTGACCCCATCGCGCAGATCCGCGAAGCGGGCAAGCAGACCGGTGTCCAGCAGCAGATCTATCGTCTCGCTTGAGAGGTCTTCCAGCGGCAGCGTGGCACCGGGCATGAAAAGCATGTCGGCCAACCGGTCTCCTGCCTTTTCCAGAGCGTGGCGTTGCGGGTCTTTCTCTGGCAGTGCGTCGAGGATCTTCTTCAGCGCCTGCTCGAACTGATTGGTCCGCGATCTCGCGCGGTTGCCCAGTTCCAACTCCGATGGGGGTGGAGCGCTCAGGCGCGCGATCCGTGCACGCAAATCGGCGACTGTCGGCGCCTGGCGGTTTTGGCTCCAGCGGTGAATCGATTGGCGAAACGCTCCCACCGCGTCAGAAATGTCGTCGTCTCTGGTGTCCTTCACTTCCTGGATCAGGCCGTCCAGGAACGCTTCCAGATCGCCCATCGGGATGGTTTTCCCAGACCGATGTGTTGGCGAGCGTGCGAAGAGGACGAATGTGCCGTCGTCTTGGCGCTCCGCGGAGACGCGGTGTTTGTCGCAACGACGTCCGAACCCTGGTTCCAGCAGGCTCTGGGGCGTTGGCGCCGCCAGGAATTGCGTGAGCTGTTCGAATTTGGCGCGACCAGGGCGAGGGCTGTTCGAGATCATGTGCAAGTGAGTGGAACAAATGGCATGAAGTGAGGCGTGTGGCCACCGGCGCTAAGTGCGTGTTTGGCAAGGGTCGTTGCGCACACATCTTTTTGGTTGTCTCACGGCGACTTGGTGATAGGCCTTCACAGGCCACACAATGGCCGTCGCTCATCGACCCAGGAGGCCGCATGTTCCGCCCCCTCACCCTCGACCACCTCGTCCTGCGCGTTGTCGACCTCGACCGCATGCAGCGCTTCTACTGCGACGTGCTGGGCTGCACGGTCGAGCGGCGGCAAGCCGGCATCGGCCTGCTGCAACTGCGCGCGGGCGACGCGCTGATCGACCTGGTGCCGGTGAATGGTCCGCTGGGCCGCGCCGGTGGTGCGCCGCCCGGGCGCGAGGGGCGCAACCTCGACCACTTCTGCCTGCGCGTGGAGCCCTTCGACGAGGCGCTCATCCGCGCGCAACTGGCCCGCCACGGCGTGGAGGCCGGGCCGGTGGAGCAGCGCTACGGCGCCGAAGGCGAGGGGCCGTCGATCTACCTGGACGACCCGGAGGGCAATGTGGTCGAACTGAAGGGGCCGCCGCGCGCGTGAGGTATTTCACGATCGTCCTCGACGTGTCCCCTTCCCTGGGGGCGATGCGCCTGCCGCCGCCGGGCGAATGCTGATGCAATCGCGCCCATTGTTTGCATGCGACCAGGACGCCCCATGCCTTGGCTGAGCCACTACTTCGAACTCTCGCGCGGCAGCGCCCACAACGTGCGGCCCATGGAAGGCCTGCGCGGCTTCGCGGTGTTCCTGGTGTTCCTGGTGCACTACGCCACGCTGGTCGAGCACTGGCTGGACACGGACACCGCCGCGCTGCACTTGGCGGAGGCCCTGCACACGGTGGGCAATACCGGTGTCGACCTGTTCTTCGTGCTCAGCGGCTACCTCATCTACGGCTCGCTGATCGCGCGGCGCCAGCCCTTCGCGCGTTTCATGGCGCGGCGCATCGAGCGCCTGTACCCGGCCTTCACGGTGGTGTTCGTGCTGTACGTGGCGCTGTCCTTCCTGTTTCCGTCCGAAAGCAAGATCCCGCCCGACGCCGGCGAGGCATGGGTCTACCTGCTGCAGAACTTCCTGCTGCTGCCCGGCCTGTTCCCCGTCGAGCCCATGATCACCGTGGCCTGGTCGCTGAGCTATGAGCTCTTCTATTACCTGGTGATCCCGCTGGTGATCGGCGCCCTGGGCTTGCGCGAGCGCAGCGTGGCCTGGCGCGCCGTGTTCTTCGCCAGCGCTGGCGTGTCGCTGCTGGTCTGGTGCGCCCTGGCGGGCGGGCACGTGCGGCTGGCCCTGTTCATCGCAGGCATCCTGTTGCACGAGGCGATGAACGCGCCGCGCGTGCCCACGCCGTCCAGTGCGGTGGGCGGGATCGCGCTGGTGGTGGGCCTGCTGGGCACCCTGTTGCCGTGGGAGGGCCCCATGGGCGGCTCGCTCAACACCCTGCTGCTGTGCGTGAGCTTCTTCCTGCTGTGCCTGGCCTGCTTCCGCGCGCCGCTGGCCCCGCTGGCGCGGCTGTTCTCCTGGTCGCCGATGCGCTGGCTCGGCAACATGAGCTACTCGTACTACCTCATCCACGGGCTGGCGCTGCAGGCGGCGTTCCTGGTCATGTCGACGCTCATGCCCGGCGCGGCGTTCGATTCGTGGTTCTTCTGGGTCCTGATGCCGGTGATGTTCACCATCACCCTGGTGCCCTCGGCCGCGCTGTTCCTGGCGGTGGAGCGGCCCTTCTCGCTGGCGCGCGAAACGGCCCGGCCGCGCGAAGCGGTGGCCTCGACGCTCTGACGGCGCGGGAGGGGAGAAGGGTTCAGGCGCCCGCGTAGCGGCGCGCGCCCGGCTTGCCCAGGCCTTGGTAGGTGGGCTTTTGCAGGTGGTCGGGCAGCAGGCTGCCCAGGGCGCGCTCGTTGAGCGCGGCGGCGCGCAGGGTGGCGGCGCGCAGTTGGGTGAAACGCTGGGCGGCCGCGTGCAGGTCCCGCGTGTGGCCGTCTTTCAGTTCGAGGGTGCGTGGGGCCTGCTGCAGCGCGGCCTGCACCGCACCGCTGGCCAGTTCCGCGGCCGGGGCGTCGCCCTGCAACAGCGCGCGCTCCAGGGCATCGAGCCGCTCGTGCAGCAGCGCGATCCAGGGGTGGGGGACGCGGGCCTCGGTCATGGGCTTCAGCCGCGGCCGGCGTTGAGCATCTCGGCCGCGTTGGCCAGAAGCTTGTCGGCGATGGCCTCGGGGTTGACCTGGAAGGTGCCGTCGGCGATGGCCTGCTTCACGGCGGCCACTTTCTCGGCGTTGAACACCGCGCTGTCCGAGGCGCCGCCCACGGCCGCGGCCGAGGACAGGGTCACGGTCACGCCGGGCTGCGGCGCGCCGGCGGCGGGCTTGGCCACGGCCTCGCCCTGGGCGACGGGCGCCTTGGCGGGGCCACCGGCCACCGAGCCGATGTAGGAATCCGTTGACGAATCGACTTTCATGTCACGCTCCAAACCCTGATGGCAGGGTCATGTGCACGTTGTATCGACCTCGATCCCTGGAACTTTAGTGTTTTGAGGCGGTTTTTCTGCCGTTCATCGGTCAAAGCGCCCGTCAGAGGGGCACTTCCACCACCTGATCGGCCCGCACCTGCCCGGTGACCACCTTGCCGCTGGGCAGGCGAACCCGGGCGCTCTGGCCCACCAGGCCGGCGTTGAGCGCCTGGCCGATGACCGTGATGGCAAAACCGGGGCCGCCCGCGCTCACCTTCACCGGCGTGCCGGCTTCGAAGGCCTGGGGCGCGCGCACCATGTTCTCGCGGATGACCTGGCCCGGCGTGAGCGCGTAGGCCGCCTGCTGGCCGACCCAGCGCTCGGGCAGGGCCAACACCATCGACGGGTGAGCCGCCCAGTCCACTTCGGCGCGTTCGGCGTGTTCTTGAGTGAGGGTCTCGCCGGACTGCACGGGGGTCTTCAGCACCCAGGCCGGCCCGAAGGCCTGCACCGTGACGGGGAGGTAGACCGCCCAGCGGGTCGGGCCGTCGACGCAGCGCAGGCCCACGCGGCTGCGGCCCCAGAGGCGGCCGTTGGGTGGCAGGAAGGGTTCGATGGCCTTGCACGGCGCCAGGCGCAGGCGGTTGTCCAGCGAACCCATTTGCACCTCGGCGCGCAGGGGCACGCCCGCCTGCTCGGCCAGGGCCTGGTCCACGGCAGGCAGCAGGAAATCGCGTGCGAGCTGTTCGAGGCCGCTGTTGTCGTTCGCGCGCGCGCTGGCGACCGCGCCGAGCAGCGCGAGGCCGAAGGCGACGGTGATCAGCAGGCGAAGGGCGGGGCGGTTCATGGCGGGCTCCAGAGACACGGTGTCAGTGGGGCACTGTAGGGGGATGGCCGGGTGGCCAAAGCCCGAAATGAGGAGGAATCCGCCCTCAGTTCACGGGCTCGGTTCAGTCCGACAGGTCCATGTCGATGGTCTGCACCAGCGCGCCGCCCGGGGGCAGGCCCAGCTCCCCCGGCGAGCGCTCCGCCGACTGGCCCGGAATGACCACGCGCCAAAGGCCGGAGAAGGCCCCCACGTCCGACGGAGGACCCTGATAGTCGGGCAGGGTGATCTCGGTCAGCTGAGGCAGCGAGGCCGCCAGGTAGTCCGGCACGCCGTCGAGCGAGGGCGGCAGCGCCAGGGCCGTGAGCGGCGGCTTCAGCGCCTGGCGGTGCCCCAAATAGAGAGTCCACAGGCCCATGCGCTCGAATTCGCCGAGCAGATCGATGTCGACCTTGCCCAGGTCGAGTGCGTGCGACGGGGCGCGCAGGTCGTCGTCGAGCAGTTGGGTCAGGCTGGCGAAGTCCTGCACGGTGTGCTCGGCGTCGTCGCCCTGGACCTGCAGGTGTTGGCACAAGGCGTCGTGCATCAGTTTGGCCGTCGGGTGGTCGTTGGCGGAACGCAGCACGTCGTCGAGCACGGGGGCGTGTGCATGGGCTTGCACCGCGACGGGTGTCACCTCCATCTCCACCGATTGGTCCAGGTAGACCGCTTGTGGCTGCTGCTCCAGCCATCGGTTCAGGCTGTGCAGACCGCAACGGAGTTCGTCGGCGGTGATGCCTTGGCACAGCGGCTGGCCCATGGCCAGCCAGGTCAGGTCGTGGACGACCAAGGCACCCTGCCGCTGGCAGGCGAGATGTGGATCGTCTTGCACGCGGTTCAACAGGGCGCTCAGGAAGCACACGGTGGCGGCGCTGCCCGTGTGCTGCCAGCTCGGGAGGGTGTCGCGCCCGCAGCCGATAGGCCCGAGGCCGTCGCGGGCAAACAGCAGGATGGCCGTCGCGCCCTGGGGTTGCGCGTAGACCCGCTTGCGCGGCTCTTGCGCCGCCGCCCACTGGATAAGGCTCGGAATGAGCTGCTTGAGGTCGGTTCGGTGGAGCGTGCTGTGCCTTTGCATGGTGAGGGTCGTGCTGGTGGATGGCCGGGCGCCGCCCCGGTCGGAAGCGGCCTGTGTGCCGGCCTCGCGTGAATCTGTTCCCGCGTCATGCGCTCCCGGCCAATGAAGGAAGGAATTGCCGCCTTTCCCCCCCTTTGTTCCGCGCTTCGCCCACCCTCAAGTCTTTTGACAATCGTTCCACGCCCCGGTCCGGGCATGTTCCCGGGCCGGCCACGACAACCCGCACGCAGGGGGTGCGCATGCTCGAACAGATGACCGGCCGGCTGGACTTCCACGCCCAGGCGCTCACGCTGCGCTCGCAGCGCCAGCAGGTGCTGGCCAGCAACATTGCCAACGCCGACACGCCGGGCTACGTCGCGCGCGACTTCGATTTCGCCGCCGCGCTCAAGAGCGCCAGCGGCAGCGGAACGGGCCAGGCCGTCACCACCGATGCACGCCATTTCAGCAGCGTCGGCGCCCACCCGGGCGATCCCAAGCTCGCCTACACGGTGCAGACCCAGCCTTCCCAGGACGGCAACTCCGTCGACCTCGACCGCGAGCGCGCCAACTTCGTGGACAACACCATCCGCTACGAGTCCACGCTGCGTTTCATCAACGGCCACGTCAAGACCATGCTCAGTGCCATCACCGGGCAGTGATTGAAAGGACAACGCCATGTCGATGTTCAACATCTTCAATGTCTCCGGCAGCGCCATCAGCGCGCAGCAGCAGCGCCTGAACGTGGTGGCCAGCAACCTGGCCAACGCCGACGCCGTGGCCGGGCCCGACGGTCAGGCCTACAAGTCGCGCCACATCCACTTCCAGACGGTTGCCATGGGCGATGCCGGCAGCGCGGGCGTGAAGGTGCAGACCATCACCGAAAGCGACGCCCCCGGCCGCCGCGTGCACGACCCGCTGCACCCCAGCGCCGACGCCGAGGGCTACGTCACGCACTCCAACGTCAACCCGGTGGAGGAGATGGTCAACATGATTTCTGCCTCGCGTTCGTACCAGAACAACGTCGAGGTGATGAACACCGCCAAGAACCTGCTGCAGAAGACGCTGCAGATGGGCCAGTGATTCCACACAGAGGCACTTCGCCATGATGTTCTCCAACCCGTTCGACCTCTCCGCCCTCGGCAACACGCCGGGCGCGTCCACCAAGTCCGGCACCACCGCCACCGGTGCCGAGGCCACGCAGGACCGGTTCCTCAAGCTGCTCGTCGCGCAGCTGAACAACCAGGACCCGATGAACCCGATGGACAACGCGCAGATGACGACGCAAATGACGCAGATCAACACGGTCGCGGGCATCGAGTCGCTCAACACCACGCTCAAGGGCATGGCCACGCAGTTCACGGCCATGCAGAACCTGCAGGGCCTGTCGCTCATCGGCCGCGAGGCCCTGGTGGAGGGCAAGACCTTCGGCTTCGACGGCACCGTCGGCAAGGCCGCCTTCCGCATCGATTCGCCCGCCGACAGCGTGCAGGTCGACGTGCTCGACAAGGCCGGCCAGGTGATCGACACGCTGGACTTTGGCGCGCTCACGGCGGGCCAGCACTCCTTCAACTGGGACGGCAGCGAGTTCAACCCCAACGACGTGGCCAGCTACCGCGTGCGCGCCTCCAACGGCGGCACGCCGGTGGGCTCGTTCATGTACAGCCGCCTCACGGTGACGTCCGTCGGCATGAAGGACGGCCAGATGCAACTGCAGCTGCAGAACGGCAGCACGGTCGGCTACGACAAGATCACCACGTTCATGTAACCCCGCGACATCGCGAGCAAGGACACACCATGGCATTCCAGCAAGGACTCTCCGGCCTGAACAGCGCGAGCAAGAACCTCGACGTCATCGGCCACAACATCGCCAACGGCAACACGGTGGGCATGAAGTCCTCGCGCGCCGAGTTCGCCGAGGTCTACGCGAGCTCGGTCAACGCGGCCGGCGGCGTCAACATGGGCATCGGCGTGTCGGTCTCGGCCGTCACGCAGAGCTTCACCCAGGGCAACATCACCATCACCGGCAATGACCTGGACGTGGCCATCAACGGCGCCGGCTTCTTCGAGCTCACCATGCCCAACGGCAGCACGGCCTACAGCCGCGCCGGCATGTTCAAGCTCAACGACCAGGGCGAGATCGTCAACCACCAGGGCGCTCAGCTCATGGGCTACCCGACGGACCCCGAGGGCAACCGCCTGAGCTTCGACACGGTGCCCCTGACGCTGCCCACCAGCGCGCCCATTCCCGCGCAGCGCACCACCAACGTCACGGCCGAGTTCAACCTCGACGCCCGCGCGCCGGTGTGGAACAGCGTGACGCCGCCCACGCCGCTGTCCACTTATGGCACGTCCTTCGTCGCCTTCGATGACCAGGGCCTGGAGATTCCCGTGTCCATGGCCTTCCGCAAGGTGGGCAACAACACCTGGGAGGTATACACCGGCGTCAACGGTGCCGACCCCGCGCTGTCCACGCCCTTCACGCTGACCTTCGACGACAACGGCGCACTGGACCCGGCCACGGTGATTCCCCCGCTCACGGTGGCCTCGCCCAACGACCCCGCGCTGACCTTCCCCGTCACGCTCGACTTCGTCAACGTCACGCAGACCGGCACCGCCTTCGGCGTGACCGAGCTCGACCCCGACGGCTACCGCCCCGGCCAGTTCCTGGGCCTGAAGATCGGCGAGAACGGCGTCATCACCGGCCAGTACTCCAACGGTGAAACGCGCGCCGCCGGCCAGATCGCGCTGGTGAACTTCCGCAACGCGCAGGGCCTGCAGCCCACGGGCGGCGGCAACTGGACGGCCACCTACGCTTCGGGCGACCCGCTGCGCGGCGAGCCCGGCACCGGCAACTTCGGCGCGCTGCGCGCCGGCGCTACCGAGGACTCCAACGTCGACATCACCGCCGAGCTGGTGAACATGATGACCGCGCAGCGCGCCTACCAGGCCAACGCGCAGACCATCAAGACGCAGGACCAGGTGCTGAGCACGCTGCTGAACATGCGTTGATGGCGAGCGCCGGCGTTGTGGCGAAAGCCGTGCGCGGCGCAATACCGCCTGTGCAGTAGCGGTTGGGTTCGGGCAACGGACCGAGTGCGCGGGGCGTGCGGCGAGGCTAGCATCGCCGGCTTCGCCACACCCACCGCCGCACCGTGTCCTCGTTCATCACCGCTGTCGACCTGTCCTTCCCGCCCGCCGAGCGCGTCGGCGCCGAGGTCGAGTACTTCCACTACCTGCCGCACGAGAAGCAGTACGTGGTCAATGTCTACTTCATCGGCCCGCAGCCTGAGCCAGAGACCATCGACCGCGTGCTGCGCGAGTGCCTCGCGCTGGCGGCGGCCCACGACGGGCGCTTCAACATCCACGCGAGCGCCTACCTGTTGCCACAAGCCGGTACCGACAAGGATGGGCGGCAGGAGGTGCAACCCTACAAAATGGGCCATTTCCTGTGCTTCGATGCGGCTCTGCGCCAGATCGGCGTGCGCCGATACGGCAAGAAGCACTTCGAGCAGAAGTGGGTGATCACGGACGTCACGGCCGCCGGAACGGGCGACAACGAGACTTACCTCGATCGCCCGGTTCACCCCCTGCACGACAGCTACCTGCCTGACGAAGGCGAGAGCACCGATGCCACCGAGGACATGCGGGTCCAGGTTCTCGAGTGGGTCTGGTACGGCTACTACACCGCCGCCGCGATCCTGCGGTGGATCGACGAGGGTGCCGCCGAGGGCGGTGGCTTCGACCACGGGTGGATCAAGGCCTACGCCACGGCGGTGTTCGAGAAGAAGCGCGCCGCCGAGGCCACGTGGCCGCAGGAGACGGACTGTGACCGGCTCGACAACGCGTTCGGTCGCCTGAACGAACAGGGCATCTGCGCCTTGCAATGGGCCGGCAACACCATCAGTGAAGGCATGGAATCGGTGAGCGACGCCATCAACGACGAGGGCGTTCCAGAAGGCCGTTACCAGGGCTTTTGCTTCTTCCACAGCCAGGACATCGACCGTGCCCTGGGCGACGAGGGCCTGATGCTGGCCTTTGGCCCCGTCGATTCCGACGAGGACGAAGACGCCGTGCGCATCGGTCGCCTGGTCTGCGAGGCGTTTCAGCGGGAAGGCCTGCAGACCGATTGGAAGGGCACGGCCGACAGCCGCATCAACCTGCCCCGGCTGCGCTGGCAGCGCCGCACGCCGCAGCCCGATTGACACAGGAACGCTGCGCCGCCGCACGCCCTTCCAACCCTTGCGCCCGTTCCCCGGGCCTGAAAAGCCGTGAACTCCGCCGCCTTTGACAACATGACCGAAACCTTGATGGGCCTCGTCGACGGATGGGTCTGGTACGGCTTCCACTCGGTCGACGAACTCGATGCGCAGATCGACGGCGACTTCCAGGACGGGCACGACTTTGACATCGAGCGGGTGAAGGCCTACGCGGCGACGGTGCTGAAGGACAAGCGGGCCAGTGAAGCGGATTGGCCGCCTGTCACGGACTGCGACCGGCTCGACCGGGTCTTCGATCGCCTGCGGGCGCAGGGCTTGTGTGTGGTGCAGTTTCCCGAGTCGGGCTACACCATGCAGCACGGTGAGGCCGCCGTGGTGGCCGCGATGAACGCCGAGGACGCCCCGCCTGAGGGGTATAGGGGCTGCTGCTTCTATCACGCACAGGACATCGACGACGCCCTCAATGGTGAGGGCCTGTTGCTGGCGTTCGGCAGCTTGGAGTCCGACGAGGACGAGGATGACGAGCGCGTGGGCCGCCTGGTGTGCGAAGCGTTGAACCACGAAGGCCTGGAAACCGAGTGGAATGGCACGAGGCGCCACCGGATCCGCGTGCCCCGGCTGCGCTGGCAGCGCCGCACACCGGCCTGACGGGCTCGCGCAGGCGGCCCGTGCGCGCCGCCCGCCGCGCCCCCACCGCCGAGGCGCCTGAAGCGAGGAATAGAACGGCCTGACCCCTGCTGTTCCGGGCATCGCCCACCCTCAAGAATTTTCACAATCCTTTCCAAGCCCTCATGGCCAGCCCTGCTGGCGCGAGTGGCGAGCGAAAGGATTTGTGCTTGGACCGCTTCATCTACACCGCCATGACGGGCGCCAGCGCGGCGGCGCACCGCCAGCAGGTGCTGTCGAACAACCTGGCCAACGTGTCCACCACGGGCTTTCGCGCGGAGCTGTCCACGTTCCGCGCCGTGCCAATCCGCGGTGACGGCGCCAGCACGCGCGTGTTCGCGCTCGAAGCCACCGCCGGCCATTCCAGCCTGCCGGGCTCCGTTCAGCAGACCGGCCGCAACCTGGACATCGCCGCGCAGGGCGACGCCTGGTTCGCGGTGCAGGGCCTGGACGGCACCGAGGCCTACACGCGCGCGGGCGCGCTGCAGGTCAACGCCGACGGCACGCTGGTGAACGCGGCCGGCCTGCCCATGCTGGGCGACGGCGGCCCGATCGTGATTCCCGAAAACGCGCGCGTGGACATCGGTGCCGACGGCACCATCAGCACGCGCGTGGGCAACGAGCCCGGCCAGGTGGCGGGCCGCCTGAAGATGGTGGTGCCCGACGCCGACAACCCGCTCGCGCGCGGCGACGACGGCCTGTTCCGCGGCCCCGAGGGCAACCCCCTGCCCAACAGCGAAGTGGCGCGCCTGCACGACGGCGCGCTCGAAGGCTCCAACGTCAACCCGGTCGAGGCCATGGTCGGAATGATCGCGGCCTCGCGCCAGTTCGAGTACCAGATGCGCATGCTGCAGAACGGCGAGGGCAACGACCGCAGCGCCTCGCAACTGCTCAGCGCCAACGGCTGATCCGCCGAACCGAAAAGGACAAGACCATGATCAACTCCCTCATGATCGCCAAGACCGGCATGACGGCGCAGCAGACCCAGCTCGACGTCATCTCGAACAACCTGGCCAACGTCAGCACCTTCGGCTTCAAGCGCTCGCGCGCGGTGTTCGAAGACCTCATGTACCAGAACCTGCGCCAGGTGGGCGCCAACGCGGCCGAGCAGGCCGAGCTGCCCACCGGCCTGCAGGTGGGCCTGGGCGTGCGCACCGTGGCCACCAGCCGCAACTTCACGCAGGGCAGTCTGCAGCAGTCGGGCAATGCGCTGGACGTGGCCGTCAACGGCTCGGGCTTCTTCCAGATCGAGATGCCCGACGGCACCACCGCCTACACGCGCGACGGCAGCTTCCAGCTCGACGCGCAGGGCCGCCTGGTGACCAGCAGCGGCTTCCCGCTCACGGCCGGCATCACGCTGCCGGCCGAGACCGAGAGCATCACGGTGTCCAGCGACGGCATCGTCACCGCCAAGCTGCCGGGCCAGACCCAACCGCAGCAGGTGGGGCAGATCGAACTGGCCAACTTCATCAACCCGGCCGGCCTGGAGCCCATGGGCCAGAACCTGTTCCGCGAGAGCGTGGCTTCGGGCGCGCCGGTCAACGGCATGCCCGGCACCACCGGCATGGGCGTGCTGATGCAGGGCTACACCGAGCAGTCCAACGTGAACGTGGTGCAGGAGCTGGTGGACATGATCCAGACCCAGCGCGCCTACGAGATGAATTCGAAGTCGATCCAGACCTCGGACCAGATGCTGCAGAAGCTGTCGCAGCTGTAAGGACCGCCATGATGCGCATCGCTCCCCTCTTTGCCCTTTTGGCCCTGGCCGTGCTGGCCAGCGGTTGCCAGACACTGCGCAACGAACCCGTGGTGGACCTGGTGCCCGCACAGCCCGTTCAGTACGTGCAGCAGGCGCAGGCCGTGCAAACGGCGAGCGCGCCGCCCACCGGCAGCCTGTTTCGCGCCGTCACCTACCGGCCCGCTTTCGAAGACCCGCGCGCGCGGCTGCCCGGGGACATCGTCACCATCCAGATCACCGAGCGCGTGACCGCGAGCCAGAGCAACTCGGCCTCGATCGAGCGCAGCGCCGACGCCTCGGCCGGCATCGACGCAATCCCGCTGTTCGGCGGCTCGGGCCCCTGGGCCCGCTCCAGCCTTGGCGCGCAGAGCGACAACAACTTTTCGGGCGACGGCCGCACCACGAGCAACAACACCTTCACCGGCGCCATCACCGCCACCGTGCAGGAGGTGCTGCCCAACGGCCACCTGCGCGTGGTGGGCGAAAAGCAGATCGGCGTGAACGCCAACGTCGACGTGCTGCGCTTCTCCGGCACGGTCGATCCGCGCCACCTGCGCCCGGGCAACGTGGTGCCGTCCACCCAGGTGGCCGATGCCCGCATCGAGTCGCGCAGCCGCGGCGCACAGGGCGAAGCCATGTCAATTGGCTGGTTGGCGCGCTTCTTTTTGAGCGTTCTGCCGTTCTGAAGATGGCGATCATGGAACACCCCCGCCGCGCTCCGCGCGACCCCCTCAAGGGGGCGACACCTGCGGCCCGGCAAAGCCGGTTCCGCGGTATCACTGGGTTTGACCACTGGCCACTGAAATGAATATCGTCCACTGCCTGCGCAACTTGATGCTGATCTGCTGCGCGCTGGCGAGCTTCTCCGCCACCGCACAAAGCGTGCGCGTGAAGGAGATCGCCGCGGTGCAGGGCGTGCGCAGCAACATGCTCACCGGCTACGGCCTGGTGGTGGGCCTGGACGGCAGCGGCGACCAGACGACGCAGATGCCCTACACCGGGCAGAGCATGGCCAACTTCCTGCAGCAGTACGGCCTGACGCTGCCGCCCGGTGCCAACCCACAGCTCAAGAACGTGGCCGCCGTCATGGTCACCGCCGAACTGCCGCCGTTCGCGCAGCCGGGCCAGTCGATCGACGTCACCGTCTCTTCCATGGGCAACGCCAAGTCGCTGCGCGGCGGCACGCTCATCGTCACGCCGCTGCGTGCGGCCGACGGCGAAATCTACGCGCTCGCACAGGGCAACCTCATGGTCGGCGGCGCGGGCGCCGCGGCCGGCGGCAGCAAGGTGCAGATCAACCATCTCAGCGCGGGTCGCATTCCCGGCGGCGGCCAGGTGGAGCGCGCCGTGCCCACCCCCCTGCACACGGGCGACACGCTGGACCTGGGCCTCAACAGCAACGACTTCCAGACCGCCAGCCGCGTCACCGACGCCATCAACAAGGCCCTGGGGGCCGGCACCGCCAGCGCCATCGACGGCCGCGTGGTGCGCCTGAACGCGCCCGCCGATCCTTCGCAGCGCGTGGCCTTTCTCGCGCGCGTCGAAGAGGTGCGCATCGAATCGAGCGTGCCCAGCGCCAAGGTGGTGATCAACGCGCGCACCGGTTCCATCGTCATGAACCAGGCCGTCACACTCGGCTCGGTGGCCGTGGCGCACGGCAACCTCTCGGTGAGCGTGAGCAGCACCCCCGTCATCAGCCAGCCCGCGCCGTTCTCCGGTGGTGAGACCGTGGTGCGCGAGCAGGCCAGCATCCAGATCAGCCAGGACAAGGGCGCGCTCATCCACATGGGCCCTGCCGCCAAGCTGGCCGACGTGGTGAAGGCGCTCAACACCCTGGGCGCCACGCCGCAGGACCTGATCGCCATCCTGCAGGCCATCAAGGCCTCGGGCGCGCTCAACGCCGAGCTGGAAATCATCTGACGGCCATGATCGGCAACACCGCCTTCACGTCTCCGAGCGGCCTGGCTGCGGACCCGAACGCGCTGGCCGGGCTCAAGGGCGCGGGCGACAGCAAGGCCGCGCTGAAGGAGGCCGCGAAGCAGTTCGAGGCCCTCTTCATGCGCGAGCTGATCAAGAGCATGCGCGAGGCCACGAGCAAGAGCGGCCTGTTCGAAAGCCAGGGCGAGAACCTGGGCACCGACCTGCTGGACCAGCAGTTCGCGCAGCAGCTCACCGGTCTGCCGGGTGGCCTGTCCGAGGCCATTGAGCGTCAGCTCGCAGGGCGCGTGGCGGGCACCGATCCCCTGCCGGACAACGCCGGCCTGAGCAGCACCGTGGGCCGTGCGAGCGCCGGTGCCGGTGCGGGAGAACGCCAGACGGCCTTCGTGTCGCAACACGGCGCCGCCGCGCAGGCGGTGGCGCGCGAATCCGGCATTCCCGCCGCGTTCATGTTGGGCCAGGCCGGCCACGAGAGCGGCTGGGGCCGTGGCGAGAT
This sequence comes from Hydrogenophaga intermedia, assembly GCF_000723405.1. GTDB lineage: Bacteria > Pseudomonadota > Gammaproteobacteria > Burkholderiales > Burkholderiaceae_C > Hydrogenophaga > Hydrogenophaga intermedia. The sequence goes on from NZ_CCAE010000002.1 coordinate 26,538, forward strand.
CCGCCACGCCGACGGCTCGCCCGCGCACAACCTGTTCGGCATCAAGGCCACTGGCGGCTGGACGGGCAAGGTCGCCGAGATCACCACCACCGAATACATCAATGGCGAGCCGCGCAAGGTGACGGCGAAGTTCCGCGCCTACGACTCCTACGAAGACTCGTTTCGCGATTACGCGCGCCTGATCGGCAACAGCCCGCGCTACGAAGGCGTGATGGAGCAACTGCACTCCGTGAAGGGCTTTGCCCAGGGCCTGCAGCGCGCCGGCTATGCCACCGACCCGTCCTACGCCGAGAAGCTCGGTCGGGCCATCAACACGACGCTGAACCTGCAGCGGGCACAAGGCTGAGGGAGCACCACACATGTCCTCGTTGAACATCGCCACCCGCGCGCTCAATACCAACCTCGCGGCGCTGCAGGTCATCGGCCATAACATCGCCAACGTCAACACGCCGGGCTATTCGCGCCAGAACGTGGTGCTGTCCAGCGCGGGCTATCAATTCACCGGTGGCGGCTATTTCGGCAAGGGCGTGGAGATGACCACGGTGGAGCGCGCCCACAACGAGTACCTCACGCGCGAGGCGCGTCAGACCGGCTCGGTGGCCGCGTCCGACGCCGCGCGCCTGGCCCGCCTGGAGCAGCTCGAGACCGTGTTCCCCACGGGCGAGAAGGGGCTGGGCGTGGCGCTCAACGACATGCTCAACTCCTGGACCGACCTCACCTCGGCGCCGGGCAACTCCACGGCGCGCCTGGTCGTCATCGCGCGGGCCGACGAATTCGCCAGCCGCCTGCGCGACAGCGCGGGCCAGCTCGACCTGCTGCGCAACTCCACGCAGCAGCAGGTGAAGTCCATCACCGACGACATCAACCGCCTCGCGCAGGACCTGGCCAAGGTCAACCAGCGCATCGTCGAGACCGCGGGCACCGCGCACACGCCCAACGACCTGTTCGACCAGCGCGATCAGTTGCTGGCCGAACTCAGCGGGCGCGTCCAGATCACCACCGTGCCCGGCGAGGCCGGTGCGGTCAACGTCTTCGTGGGCGGCAGCCAGCCGCTGGTGTTGGGCTCTCAGGCCGCCAAGCTGGCCGCGCAGACCGATCCCATGGACAACTCGCGCATCAGCATCAACTTCGTGCAGGGCGGCGTGAGTTCGCCGCTGGCCGACAGCGCGCTGGCCGGTGGCCAACTGGCCGGCGTGGTGCGCTTCCTCAACGACGACCTGGCCGCGGCGACCAACCAGCTCGGGCGCATCGCCCTGGCCACGGCCAGTTTGATGAATGAGCAACATGCCCTGGGCATGGACCTCAATGGCAACCCGGGCCAGAACTTCTTCGTGCCGCCCGCAGCCGCCAAGGGCATCGCATCGCCGGCCAACGGCGGCACCGGTCAGATGAGCGCCGTGGTGAGCGACCCGCAGGCGCTGATCGCTTCCGACTACGAGGTGCGCGTGGAAGCCGGTGGCTTCAGCATCGTGCGCCTGAGCGACGGCAACACCACCAGCGTGGGCGCGCTGCCGGCCGACGTGGACGGCCTCACCTTTCAGGTGGACGCGGCCGGCGCGGTGGCGGGCGACCGCTTCCGCATCCGGCCCTTCGAATCCGCCGCGCGCAATCTGAAGGTCGCCATCGACGCGCCCGAGCAATTGGCGGTGGCCAGCCCCGTCATGGTCACGCCAGCCACCACCAACTCGGGCAGCCTGAGCGTGGAGTCGCTGTTCGCGGTGGAGAACTCCGCGAACCTCACCGACCCCGTCACCATCACCTTCAACGCCGACGGCAGTTTCAGCGCCACCGGCCTGGGCCCCGGCAACCCGCCGCCCGACAACCCCGGCCCGCCCCCCAGCTACAACTTCAAACCCGGTGAGCCCATCGTGCTCAACGGCTGGAGCATGACGCTGCGCGGCAACCCCACCGCGGGCGACAGCTTCTCCATCGGCGCGTCGCCGTCCAACGCCATCGCGCAGAGCGCGGGCAACGCCAACGGCATGCTGGCCCTGCGCGACCTCGCCACCTTCGACGGCGTGCCCCTGTCCGACGGCTACGTCAGCCTGTTCTCCGACCTGGGCACGCGCGTGCAGGGCGCGCAGTTCGCGGCCGACTTCTCGGCCGGCGTGGCCACCGCGGCCGAGCAGGCGCGCGCCAACGTGGCCGGCGTCAACCTCGACGAGGAGGCCGCGCGGCTGCTGCAGTTCCAGCAGGCCTACCAGGCCTCGGCCAAGTTCCTGCAGATCGCGCAAAGCACCTTCGACAGCCTGCTGCAAACCGTGGGACGCTGAACGCCATGACCTATCGCATCGCCACCGCCAACCAGTTCGACCGCACGATCGACCAGCTCGCGCAGCGCCAGTACGACTTGGCCAAACAGCAGGAGCGCATCTCCACCGGCAAGCGCGTGATGAAGGCCAGCGACGACCCCGTGGCCGCCACCCTGGCCGAGTCGGCGCACAACCGCATGACGCGCGTGCAGGCCGACCTGCGCGCGCTGGAGGCCTCGAAAACCAGCCTGCAGCAGGCCGAGTCGGGCTTGGCCGAATCGGGCGAGCTCATCCAGCGCGTGCGCGATCTGCTGGTGAGCGCCGGCAACGCCAGCTTCACCGACGCCGAGCGCGAGGACGTGGCCCGTCAGCTCGAAGGCCTGCGCGAACAGCTGCTGGCCGTGGCCAACCGAACCGACAGCAACGGCCGCACGCTCTACGGTGGCCTGGGCGGAGCGCCCACCCCCTTCGTGGACGTCTATGGGCCCAGCGGCAACGGCGTGCAGTTCGAAGGCCAGCGCGGCCAGCCCGCCGCCGGCAACACGACCCTGCCGCAATCCCTGGACGGCGACGCCATCTGGATGCGTATCCCGCAGGGCAACGGCACGTTCACCATGAGCCTGCCCACCACCAACACCGGTGGCGTAAGCACCAGCCTGGGCCAGGTGACCGACGCCACTGCGCTCACCGGCGACGACTACCGCGTGGACTTCGCCGATGTGGGCGGGGTCATCCAGTACACGATCACCAACACCACCACCGGCACGCCGGTAGCGGGCCACGCGGGCGTGCCCTACGAGGCCGGCAAGACCGTGGCTTTCGACGGCCTGTCCTTCGAGATGAGTGGCCAGCCCAACGCGGGCGACCGGATCGACCTCGCACCCACCACGGGCACGACCGACATCTTCTCCGTGGTGCAAGGCGCCATCGACGCCCTGCGTTACCAGGGCGATGGAGAGTCGGCCCAGCGCACCCAGGCGCTGGGACGTGCGCTCACCGAGGTGGACGCCGGCCACGACCGCGTGCTGCTCGCCCGCGGCCGGGCGGGCGAATGGCTCAACCGGGCCGATTCGATGGACCTGCTGATGAACAACCGCAGCACGGACCTGGAGCTGGAAGAGTCGCGCCTGGTGGACCTGGACATGGTCAAGGGCATTTCCGACTTCAAGAACAAGGAACTCGCGCTCAACGCCGGCTTGCAGGCCTATGCCTCGGTGCAGCGCATGTCCCTGTTCGACTACATCAAATAAAACGTATGAAGCACCCCCGCCGCGCTTCGTTGTGAGATTGTCTTGACATGTTGATGCCAGCACACACCGTCCTCGACAGCGTGGCCATGGCCTATGTGCCGCTGTGGAACCGCGCGCGCGAGCTCGCGGGCGTACGCCTGTGCGTGCGCGCTATTCACCCGGAGGGGGTGGACGCCCGGCACCTGCTGGAAGCCATCGGTGAGGACTGGCCCGAGGGCGCGCCGCCCCTGCTGCTGTCGCTGCAGTCGCCGCGCCTGCTGCAGCAGGCGCTGTCCTGCCCCCCCGTGCGCAACACCTTCCTGGAGGTACCTGCCTCGATGTTCGGCGCGCAGGAAACGTTGAATCGCCTCTCGCTGGCGCGGCGCAGCGGACACCTGCTGGTGCGCCATGGCGACTGGAGCGCGCTGCACGGGCTTCCCACGCCCGGTGTCGACCACCGCAACCTGTTCACCATCACCCCCGATGACCGCCTCACCCCCTTGCCAGGCCAGATGGTGGAGGGCGTGGACACGCAGGAACGCCTGAACCAGGTGCTGGACCAGGCCCAGGCCGCCGCCGTGCTGGGCTGGCCCGCGGCCGACGTGCTGCGCGCGCACAAGCACCAGCCCTTGAGCTACGACCCGCGCGTGGTGCAGCAGGTGCTGCTGGCCATCGACGACGAGGAGTGCTCGGTGGAATACCTGGAGCGCCTGGTGCGACAGGACCCGGTGCTGGTCTACCGCATCCTCATGCTCGTCAACTCCGCGGCCTACGGCCTGCGGCGCGAGATCGGCTCGCTGCGCCACGCGATCATGATGCTGGGATTTCGCGAGCTGGGCCGCTGGCTCACCGAGCAACTGCCCGAGGCCGAACCCGACGTCGACCTGCAGCCCGTGCGCTACGCCATGGTGATGCGCGCGCGCCTGGCGCACCACCTGCTGGCCACGGGTTCCGAGGACCTGTTGCGCGCCGAGGTCCACATGACCGCGCTGCTCTCGCAGCTCGACCAATTGCTGCACCAGCCCCTGGCCGACCTCCTGCACCGCCTGCCCCTGGCCAGCCGCGTGACCGACGCCATACTGCGCCACGACGGGCCGTACTTCCCGCTCATCGACCTCGCGCGCGCCATGGGCGATCCCGAGCGCATGGACCGCATGGAAACCCTGTGCCGCCGGCACGAGCTGACGCTGGAACAGGTGAACCGCGCGCTGCTGCGCATGCTGGCGACGAGCCGGGACCACGCGAACAAGCGATCGGAGCGCTTGGTGAGCTGAGTGCGCGTCAAGCGCGCGGATCGCGGGCGCGCCGCGCGACTTCCCGTTCGATCCGGTCCCGGATGTCCAGGAAGTAGTCGCGCATCTGGGCGATCGTGGGCGGCTCATCGAGCAGGCTTTCGTAGCCTTCGTCGCCCGCCTCGGGCTTGCCGGAGCACAGGCGTTGCATGGCGATGTCGAACTTCAGGATCACGCCAGCGGCCTCGAACGGTGCGCGCATGTCGATGGGCTGGAAGTACCCGTCGCGCAGCAGCAGGTACAGGTCCAGCCAGTCGCGTGTCTTGGAGCGGTTGGCGCACGCGATGCATTTGAGCCGGAAGATCTCCTCCAGCGAGGCGACGCGCGGGTGATCGGGCGCGGCCGCGCGCAATTGCACTCGCACTTCGTGCTCGGGCGCCACCAGCGTGAGCTTCACGCGCGAGCCCACGATGTGGTTCTGCTGGTAGTCGTGCAGATCCAGCCCCGTGTCCTCGAATTCCTGCAAGGCCGTCAAGGGATCGTTGGGCGTGAAAGGCCAACCTTTGTTGTCCATCAGGCGCTTGAGGGCCTCGATGCGGGCGCGGGGCAGGCGGGGTCCGTCAAAGGCGAAGTCCAAGTCTTCGCTCAGGCGGTGGTTCAGGTGCATGCTGAGCGCTGTGCCACCGATCAGGACGAAACCGCCCAAGGCCTTCTGGTGCTTGAGGACGTCCCACAGCGCTTGGGTATCAGCTCTCAGCATCGTTCAAGCCTTGTTCGATGTTGCGCAGCTTGCGTTCGACCTCCTGGCGGGCCCGAGAGGGCAGGGTGGGGGCGACCTGACGCCACTGCGTCCGCACGGTGTCCATCCCGTGGCCGAGCACGGCTTGTAATAGCAGATCGAAGTTGCCATGCGCCAGCGCATTGCGCACCAGCGCCTCGGCCGGTGCGTCGGGATTGGACCAGGCCAGGCCCCATTTCGGGTCGGCCAGGGGCGAGCGCTGCCCTGTGGATCGCTGGCCTGTCGCGGGCAGAGGCGAGGTGTTCGGCCTGGGCCTGAGGGAGAGTTCCAGGCCCACGGCCTGAGCCAGCGCCTGCAGGCTACCCAGGTCGATGGTGCCGCGGTGCTTGGCCCTTGACACGGTCTCCGCGCGCAAGCCCGCTCGGCGCGCCAAGCGAATCTGGTCCAGGCCCTGGGCCTGGGCGGCGTGCAGCACGGTGTCCACGAGAGACTGAGAGATTGACATAAGAATCAATTTTATGATGATTGATCTTAGAGTCAATCTGCTGATGGCCCAATGTGGGCACACTTCGGCCATGCCCACGCCCGTCGAGCCCACCCCGCCTGGCCCCTGGCATGTCCGCCGCTTCCAGCGCGGCGACGAGCCCGCCTTGTTCGCGGTGCACCGCTCGGCCATCGAACGCGTGGCCAGCCGGGACTACACCCCGGAGCAGATTCGCGCCTGGTTGCCGGACGTGTCCGGGCACCACCCGGGGCGCGGCGTGGGCGCGGTGTTGATGCGGCGCATTCACGAAGAGGCGGCCTTGCGGGGGATCGCTGAGTTGCACGCCCATGTCAGCCTGAGCGCCGAGCGCTTCTTTCGCCGCTGGGGCTTCGAGGTGGTGGAACGCTGCCTGCCGGTGCGACGCGGCATTGCCTTGCCGAACGCGCTGATGCGCAAGCGGCTGTCCGTGGGTGCCGATCCAAGGGGTGGGTGGCCATGAGCGGCGCACGCGCGACCCCCTACCGGGTGGTCGTCATCGGATCGAGTTGCGCCGGCAAGTCCACCTTCGCGCAGGCGCTCGCCGCGTCCCGGGAAAGCCCCTTGATCGAGCTGGACGAGCTCTACTGGGCGCCGGACTGGACGCCCAAGCCACAGGCCGAATTCCTCGCGCTGGTCGCCCGCGCTGCCGAGGGCGAGCGCTGGGTGGCCGCGGGCAACTACGGCCTCGCGCGGGACGCGCTCTGGGGCCGCGCCACCACCATCGTCTGGCTCAACTTCGGCTTGCCGGGTGTTCTGGCGGGGCTTGCAGCGCACCGTCGCGCGCGTCGTGTCGGGCCGGGCGCTGTTTCACGGCAACCGCGAAACCTTTCGCCGATCGTTCCTCTCGCGCGACTCCATCCTCTGGTGGATCGTGAGCACCTTTCACCGGCGCCAGCTCGAGTTCGAGGCCCTGCGAGGCGGCGATGCGTTCGCCCACCTGCAGTGGCTCGAGGCACGGAACCCGCGCGAGGCAGACGCTATCCTGCGGCGCTTGCGCGACACCCCATGACCGCCCACCGCTCACCATGGCCACCGTTGTTGTTCCCCTCACCGAAGCCCATTTTCACCAGTTGCATCAGGTGCTCGACGAGGTCGCGCGCGAGAAGCGCTACCTGGCGATGCTGCAGGCGCCGCCGCGCGAGCAGACCTTCGCCTTCCTGCGCGACAGTCTGAACAACCGCAACCCGCATGTCGTGGCGCTGCTGGATGGCGAGGTGGTGGGCTGGTGCGATGTGCTGCCTGTGTTCGGCGAGGCCCGGCGCCACGTCGGGACACTGGGCATCGGCCTGGTCCGGCGCGCGCGTCACCAGGGGTTGGGCCGCGCCCTTCTGGACGCCGCGATAGCCGGCGCCTGGGCCGAGGGCCTCACGCGCATCGAGCTGACGGTGCGCGCCGACAACCACAACGCCCGCGAGCTGTACGAGCGCCTGGGGTTCCAGCACGAAGGCCGCCAGTACGGCACCTTCCAGGTGGATGGCGAGACCTTCGATAGCCACGCCATGGCGCTGCTGCGCGACGGGCCCCGCTGAGCCCTACCATCCAGTCCATGCCCGAACCCACCCGCCACACCCGAGCCCTGGTCCTGTTCTCCGGCGGCCAGGACTCCACCACCTGCCTCGCGCACGCGCTGGCGCGCTTCGACCACGTCGAGACCATCGGCTTCGACTACGGCCAGCGCCACCGCGTGGAGCTCGACGCGCGCCTGGTCGTGCTGCGCGAGTTGCGCGCGGCCTTTCCCGCCTGGGCCGCGAAGCTGGGCGATGACCACGTGCTCGACCTCGCGGTGCTGGGCGCCGTGTCCGAGACCTCGCTCACGCGCGACATGGCCTTTCGCATGGAGGCCAACGGCCTGCCCAACACCTTCGTGCCGGGGCGCAACCTGCTTTTCCTGACGCTGGCGGCGGCGCTGGCCTACCGGCGCGGGCTGTCGGTGCTGGTCACGGGCGTGTGTGAGACCGATTTCTCCGGCTACCCCGACTGTCGCGACGACACCATGAAGGCCATGCAGCTCGCGCTGTCGCTGGGCATGGACCAGCGCTTCCTGATCGATACGCCGCTCATGTGGATCGACAAGGCTGACACCTGGCGGCTGGCGCGCGAGCTCGGTGGCGAGGCGCTCATCGATCTCGTCGTCGAGCACACCCACACCTGCTACCTGGGCGACCGCGAGCACCGCCACGACTGGGGCTGGGGCTGCGGCCAGTGCCCGGCCTGCGAGCTGCGCGCGCGCGGCTGGGCCGCTTATCACGGAGGAGTGTCGACATGAGCGCGCTGAACATCCGCCGTGACGACCTGCGCGGCCCCGAGATCCGAGCGCTGCTGGAGGAGCACCTTGCGCACATGCGCGCCATTTCGCCACCCGACAGCGTGCACGCGCTCGACCTCGACCGCCTGCGCCACCCGGCGATTGCCTTCTGGACCGTGTGGGACGGCTCCGAACTGCTCGGTTGCGGTGCGCTCAAACGCCTGGGCGAGCACGACGGCGAGATCAAGTCCATGCGCACCGCCACGCGCCACCAGCGGCGCGGCGTGGCGCGCGCCATGCTTGCGCACATCCTGGCCCACGCGCGCGCTGACGGCGTGCAGCGGCTGTGGCTGGAAACCGGCTCCACGGAGCACTTCATCGCCGCGCGCACGCTGTACGCGGCCTCTGGCTTCGTGCCCTGCGGGCCGTTCGCCGATTACCGGGACGATCCGCACAGCGCGTTCATGCGGCTGGATCTGTGAGGCATCGGCGAGCTCAGGCCTCGTTCAAGCGCTCTTCCAGCCACCGCCGCAGCGCCTGCAGTGCGGGCGAGGCGCGTCGCCGGCTCAGCCGCGTGAACCAATAGCGGCCGACGGCCACCTCCACGTCGAACAGGCGCACCAGCCGGCCGGCCTGCAGGTCGCGGCTGAACAGGCGCAGCGGCAGCAGGGCGACGCCCGCGCCCTGGGCGGCGGCGTCGGCCAGCAGCAGCGATGAGTCGAACTGCGGCCCGGTGAGCAAGGGCGTGCGCACGCCCGCGGCGTCGAACCAGGCGGGCCATTCGTCGCCGCGGTAGGAGCGCAGCAGGGTCTCGCGGCCCAGGTCGGCCGGGGTGCGGATGCGGTGCGCGAGCGCCGGGGCGCAGACCGGGGCCAGCGGCGTGTCCATCAGTGGCACGGCCTCGCAGCCGGGCCAGTTGCCGTCGCCGAAGCGGATGGCCGCGTCCAGGCCCTCGGCCGCCAGGTCCACGCGGTTGTTGTGGGTGAACAGGCGCAGCTCGATCAGCGGGTGGCGGGCCTGGAAGTCGCGCAGGCGCGGCAGCAGCCAGCCGACCGCGAAGGTGCCCACCACGCCGATGGACAGCACCTCGCGGCGCTGGCGCGTCTGCAGGCTGGCCAGGGTGGCGCCCATGCGTTCGAAGGCGTCGCTGAGCACGGGCAGCAGGGCCTGGCCTTCGTCGGTGAGGGCCAGGCCGCGCGGCAGGCGGCGGAACAGCCGGCGGCCCAGGCGGTCCTCGAGCTTGCGCACGTGCTGGCTGACGGCGGTCTGGGTGAGGTGCAGTTCTTCCGCGGCGCGCGTGAAGCTCAGGTGGCGGGCCGACACTTCGAAGGCGCGCAAGGCATTGAGGGGAAGGTCCATGGCAGATGGAAGTTTTTCTTAGGTCAGAGGGAGATTATTTCCGTTTGAATGCGCAAGGGTGCTCTCTAGCATTCGCGTTTTCCCAAGGAGATCCATCCATGCAAAGACGACAGTTCCTTAACGCCACCACCGGCCTGACCACGCTCACGGCCCTTCTGAGCCCGAAGTTTGTCTGGGGTCGAACCGAGATGCCCGAGCTGGACGCAGCCGTGCGTGAACTGGAATCGCAATCCCGGGGCCGCCTGGGCGTGCATTTCATCGACACGGGGGACGGCCGCGAATGGGGCTACCGCAGCGACGAGCGCTTCCTCATGCTCAGCACCTTCAAGACCCTGGCCTCGGCGCTGGTGCTGGAGCGTGCCGACCAGGGCAAGGCGCCGCTGAGCAAGCGCGTGCGCTACCACCAGCGCGACCTGGTGCAGTGGTCGCCGGTGACCGAGAAGCACGTGGGCGGCCAGGGCCTGAGCCTGGCGCAGCTCTGCGAAGCCACCATCACCACCAGCGACAACACGGCGGCCAATCTGATCCTGCGCGAGGTGGGTGGCCCCGCTGCACTGACCGCCTTCCTGCGCCGCATCGGCGACCCGGTCACGCGGCTGGACCGCACCGAGCCCGAGCTCAATGAGCCCTCGCCCGGTGAAGACCTGGACACCACCACGCCGCGTGCCATGGCGCGCAGCCTGCGCACGCTGCTGCTGGGTGAGGCGCTGTCGCCGGCCTCACGCGAGCAGCTCGCGGCCTGGCTCAAGGCCAACACCACGGGCGACAAGCGCCTGCGCGCGGGCGTGCCGCCAAGCTGGGGCATCGGCGAGAAGACCGGCACCGCCGGCCCGAGCGCGAACGACGCGGGCATCGTCTGGCCGCCAGGGGCGGCGCCGATTCTGGTGAGCGCCTACCTGGCCGACAGCCCCGCGAGTGCCGCCGTGCGCGAGCGGACGCTGGCCGGTGTGGGCCGTCTGCTCGCGGCCTGGTGAACGGTGGTGACCGGTGACGAGGCCACGCCTCAGCCCGCGGCCACTCGGTAGCGCGGGCCGTCGCCGCCACCGGGCTCCAGCACCCAGCGCCGCGCGTGGTACGCCGCCACGCCGGGCCGGTGGGCGATCGACACCATGGCGCCGTCCTGTGCCTTCACCAGGGCCTGCAGGCGCTCGTAGAGCGTGGCCTCGGCCGCTTCGTCGAGCGCGCTGGTGGCCTCGTCGACGAACAGCCAGCGCGGCTTCTTGAGCAGGGCGCGGGCGATGGCCAGGCGCTGCTGCTCGCCGCCGGAGAGCTTCTGGCCCCAGGCGTCGTGCTCGTCCAGGCGCGCGGTCAAGTCGGGCAGCAGGGCGTCGCGCAGCGCGGCCCGCAGTTCCTCGTCGCGGTAGCGCTCGGTGGGTTCGGGGTAGGCCAGGGCGTCGCGCAGGGGGCCGTTGGGGAAGTAGGGCCGCTGCGGCAGGAACATGGCGCGCGCGTCGAAGTCGGCCGGCAGTCGCAGGCGGCGCTTGGCCCAGGGCCAGATGCCGGCCAGGCCGCGGAAAAGCGTGGACTTGCCGCTGCCCGAAGGGCCTTGCACCAGCACCGAATCACCGGGCGCGATGCGCGCGCCCTGCACGGCGAGCAAGGCCGCGCCGCCGGGCAGGGCGAGGTCCATGCCGTCGAGCGCGATGGCGTCCTCGGCGTTGATCTCGCTGGCGGTGGCGCGGTCGTCGGCCTGCAGGGCGGCGAAGCTTTCCTCGAAGCTGGTAATGCGATCGGTGGTGGCGCGCCAGGCGGCCAGCGACTGGTAGTTCTCGACGAACCACGACAGGGCCGTCTGCACGCGGTCGAAGGCGGAGGCAATCTGCATCAGCTCGCCGAGCTGGATGGCGCCGCTGAAGAAGCGCGGCGCGGCGACGATGAAGGGGAACACCACGGCGGCCTGGCCGAAACCGGTGCTGAACCAGATGAGGCGCTTTTGCGCGCGGATGAGCTGCAGGTAGTTGCGCAGCACGTCGCCGAAGCGCAGGCCGAGCTGGCGGCGTTCCACGGGCTCGCCTTTGTCCAGCGCGATGGATTCGCTGTACTCGCGCACGCGCACCAGGTGGTGGCGGAAGTCGGCCTCGTAGCGCTGCTGCTGGAAGTTGAGCGCGATCTGCGGTCGCCCGATGTAGTGGGTGATGACGCTGCCCGCCACGCAGTAGATCACCGCCATCCAGACCATGAAGCCCGGGATGTCGTATTGCTGGCCTTGAATGGTGAAGCCGAAGCTGCCCGACAGCGTCCAGAGGATGCCGATGAAGCTGAGCAGCGTGACCACCGCGTTGAGCAGGCCCATGGACAGGCCCACGGTGTAGGTGGTGAAGAGGTTGATGTCTTCGGCGATGCGCTGGTCCGGGTTGTCGGGCGGCGCGTCCCCGCTGCGCGAGAAGCGAGCGAGCTCCATCTGGTAGAAGCGGTGGTTCTTCAGCCAGCGGTCCAGGTAGTGGTGGCTCATCCACTCGCGCCAGCGCATCTCCAGCAACTGCGTGAGGTAGAAGCGGTAGACCGCGATGACGATGAAGCCGAAGGCCAGGTAGGTGAAGCGGCCGAGTTCGCGCCAGAACACGGCGGCGTCCTTGTTCTGCAGGGCGTCGTAGAACACGCGGTTCCACTCATTGATGAGCACCAGCATGTAGACCGCGCCCAGGTTGAGCAGCACGATGGCCAGCAGCAGGCCGCGCGCTTTCCACTTGTCCTCGGAGTGGAAGTAGGGCGTGGACAGCCGCCAGGCCTTGCCGGCGAATTCACGGAAGGCGCGCCACTTGCTGATCCTTGGCTCGGTCATGAAAGGACTCCGGCGGCCTGGGCCGCGATCTCGACGGTGAGGCGGTGCTGGCCACCGGGTGGCAGCGTGATGGTGTCGTCGCCCGCGTTGGCGGTCTCGACGCAGACGAAGCGTTGGTGCGTGTGGGGGCCCAGATCGGCCATGGTGGCGACGAGTTCGGCGCCGGGGTTCCACACCACGGCGGTGCGGCTGCCTTCGCTGCGCAGGTCCAGGCATTGGTTCCCGGCCGCGCCGAGGATGCGCAGGCGCTCTGGCGCCGGTTGGTAGATGCGGTCGAGTCGGCCGCTGAAGCGCAGGGCTTCGCCCGTGGCCTGGCCCTGCGCGGGCGCGCCGGGCAGCTTGTCGATGAAGCCGCTGCCTTCCAGGCCCAGCACCCGCACGGTATCGATGTGGTCCACCGCGAAGTAGCTGTGCAGCGCCTGGGTGATGGTGAAGCCCGTGTCGCCGGTGTTGCGTGTGCTCAGGCTCAGCCGCAGCGTGCGGCCCACGCGGATGTCCAGCCGCAGCTCGAAGGCGTGTGGCCACAGAGCGCGCGTGGCGTCGTCGTCGCTCAGGGCCAGGGTGAGCCGCGTGGTGCCGTCGCTGTCGTCGGCGCTCTGGCGCAGCGTCCAGGGCCGCTGACGCGCGAAGCCGTGCGCCGGGCGACCCTGGGCGCCGGGATCGGGGCCGAACCAGGGCCAGCAGACGGGCACGCCGCCGCGGATGGGCTGGCCGGGCTCGAAGCGCGCGCGCGGGCTGAGGAACAGCCAGTCGGGCTGGCCGTGCGGCTGGAAGGACAGCAGTTGCGCGCCCTGCAGCGAGACCTGCGCGCGGGCCAGCGGGTTGTTCACCTCTAGCACCGGCAGACCCCCCGGGCCGGCCACGGGGCGCACGGTGGCGGAGGCGGGCCGGTCGGGGTGCTGCACGGTGGGTGCGCTCAGGGGTTTGAAATGCCCGAGGCCACGTGCCCCGCCGGCACGTGCTGCGCGGCCGATTCGATGTGGCCGGTCTGGTCGTCGAAGAAGAAATCGGGCTCGAACTCGCGCAGGAACTCACCCTTGGGCAGGCCGCCGAGGAACATGGCCTCGTCCACCTCGATGTTCCAGTTCATCAGGGTGCGGATGGCGCGTTCGTGTGCGGGCGCGCTGCGGGCCGTGACCAGGGCAGTGCGCACGCGCATGAGCGGGGTGCCCTCGCTCTGCAGGCGGTGCAGGGCTTCGAGCAGCGGCTTGAAGGGCCCGCCTTCCAGCGGTGTGGTGGCCTTGCTCGATTCGTGGGTCTGGAAAGCCGAGAGGCCCTGCGCCTGGTACACGCGCTCGGCCTCGTCGGAGAAGAGCACGGCGTCGCCGTCGAAGGCAATGCGCACCTCGTGCGGGTGGGCGTCGCTGGCGCGCACCGAGGTGGGGTAGACCTGCGCGGCGGGCACGCCGGCGTCGAGCGCGGCGCGCACGTCGGCCAGGTGGGCCGAGAGGAACAGGTTGGCGCGCAGCGGGCGCAGGTAGCGCCAGGGCGACTGGCCGCGGGTGAAGCTGCCGCGCTGGATGGGCAGGCCGTAGTGCTGGGCCGAGCGGAACACGCGCATGCCCGAGACCGGGTCGTTGCGCGAGAGGATCACGACCTCCACGCGCTGGGCGTTGGCGTCGTTGAATGCGAGCAGCTTGTGCACCAGCGAGAAGGCCACGCCGGGCGCGGCGGGCGTGTCCAGCCGCTCCAGTTGCAGGCGCATGTAGGCCTTGTCGTCGCCCAGCTCGAAGAGGCGGTTCTCTTCTTCGAAGTCGAACAGGGCGCGGGAGGAGATGGCAACGACGAGCTTGCCGTCGAGGGTGACAGGCATGTCAGGTGACGAGTTGGTTGAGCTGGATGATCGGCAACAACACCGCCAGCACGATGAGCATGACGATCAGGCCCATGCCCACGATGAGCAGAGGCTCCAGCACCGTGGCCAGGGACATGGCGCGGCGCTGCACTTCGGCACCGAGCTGGTCGGCCGCGCGCTGCAGCATCTGCGGCAATTGGCCGGTCTGCTCGCCCAGGCGGGCGAACATGCTCAGCAGTGGTGGAAAGCGCTTTTTGCTGGCCAGGGCCGAGGCCAGGGGCGCGCCCTCGCGCACGCGCACCAGGGCGTCCAGCGCGTCCTCGCGCAGGGCGCGGTTGTTGAGTGTTTCGGCGGCCGTCTGCAGCGCGCGCAGGATGGGTACGCCCGAGCCCGCGAGCATGGCCAGCGTGCCGGCGAAGCGCGTGGCGTTGAAGCCGCGCGCCAGGCGGCCCAGCACAGGCAGGCGCAGCACGGCGGCGTCCATGCGCAGGCGCACCGATTCCTGGCGACGCGCGATCACCAGGCAGATCACGCCAAGCACCAGTACGGCCAGCACGTACCAGCCCCATGCGCGCACAAAGGCGCTGATGCCCATCATGATGACTGTGAGCGTGGGCAGCGCACGTTCGCTGCCCTCGAATACGCCGGCCACCTGCGGCACGACGTAGCTCACCAGGAACACCACGATGACGATGGCCACGAGGGTGACGATGGCCGGGTACAGGGCCGCCGCGATGAGCTTGTTGCGCAGGGCCTCGCGGCCTTCCAGGTCGTCGGCCAGGCGCTCCAGCACGGTGCCGAGCTGGCCGCTCTGTTCGCCAGCGGCCACCACGGCGCTGTAGCTGGTGGAGAACTCGCGCGGGAACTGCGCCAGCGCGCGCGCGAAGGCCGAGCCGGCGTTGACCTCGCTGCGCAGCGTGGCCACGAGGTTGCGCAGCTTGTCGTTCTCGGCCTCGTCGGCCAGGGCACTGAGTGCGCGCTCCAGCGGCATGCCGGCGGCTACCAGGCCCGCGAGCTGGCGCGTCCACACGCCCAGCGCGGTGGCGCTGAACACGCGCCCGCCCCACAGGGTGACGTTCAAGCCTTTGCCGCCACCGCCGCCCTGCGCCGACTGGGCGGCCGGCTCCACTGCCAGCGGCACCAGCGAGCGGGCCCGCAGCATGCCGCGCGCGGCGCGCGCGGTGTCGGCGTCGATCACGCCCTTGTGCGTTTCGCCGTTGGCGTCGACGGCTTCGAAGGTGTAGGCGGGCATGCGAAAACCGCTATTCCCTGGTGACCGACATCACCTCTTCGACCGACGTGATACCGGTTTCTATCAGGCGCTGGCCGTCCTCGCGCATGGTGCGCATGCCGGCCTTCTCGGCGGCGGCGAACAGGCGGCTTTCGGCGGCGCGCTGGTGCACCAGCGCGCGGATCTGGTCGTCGGCCACCATGAGCTCGTAAATACCCGTGCGGCCCTTGTAGCCGCTGTGGCTGCAGTGCTCGCAGCCCACCGGGTGCCAGCGGCCTTGCGCGTCCTGCCGGCGGCAATGCACACACAGTTTGCGCACCAGGCGCTGGGCCAGCACGCCCAGCAGCGAGCTGCTGAGCAGGAAGGGCTCGACGCCCATGTCGGTGAGGCGGGTGACGGCGCTGGGCGCGTCGTTGGTGTGCAGCGTGGCCAGCACCAAGTGGCCCGTGAGCGAGGCCTGGATGGCGATCTGCGCGGTTTCGTGGTCGCGGATCTCGCCGATCATGATGACGTCCGGGTCCTGTCGCAGGATGGCGCGCAGCGCCTTGGCGAACGTCAGATCGATCTTGGGGTTGACCTGGGTCTGGCCGACGCCGTGCAGCTCGTATTCGATCGGGTCCTCGACCGTCATGATGTTCTGGCGCCCGGCGTCCAGGCGCTGCAGGCCGGCGTAGAGCGTGGTCGTCTTGCCCGAGCCGGTGGGGCCGGTGACGAGGATGATGCCGTGCGGCTGCGTGATCAGGCGCAGGAATCTCGCGAGCACGTCGCCCTGCATGCCCACGGATTCGAGCTCGAGCTTGCTCTCGCTCTTGTCGAGCAGGCGCAGCACGGCGCGTTCGCCGTGCGCGCTGGGCAGGGTGGAGACGCGCACGTCCACCGCGCGCGTGCCGATGCGCAGGCTGATGCGGCCGTCTTGCGGCAGGCGTTTTTCGGAGATGTCCAGCTCGGCCATGATCTTCAGGCGCGAGATGAGCGCGGCGTGCAGCGCGCGGTTGGGCTGCACCACCTCGCGCAGCGTGCCGTCCACGCGGAAGCGCACGCTGGAGTGGCGCTCGAAGGGCTCGATGTGGATGTCGCTGGCGCCGTCGCGCGCAGCCTGCGTGAGCAGCGCGTTGAGCATGCGGATGATGGGCGCGTCGTCGGCCGTCTCGAGCAGGTCTTCGATGGCTGGCAGCTCCTGCATCATGCGGCTGAGGTCGGCATCGCTCTGCACCTCGCTCACCACGGCGGCGGCGCTGCCTTCGCCCTGCGAATAGGCCTGACTGATGCGCTGGCGCAGCAGCTCGCCGTCTTCCCACTGCAGGTCGAGCAGCGGGTGCGTGCGCAGGATTTCGGACAGCGCGGACAGGCGTTTGGCCTGGGCCTGGGCGTCGGGCGCGGGCGTGCGGCTGCCGACCAGGGTGAGCCGGCCTGCGTCTTCCTCGAGCAGCCAGTGGTGCTCGCGCGCGAAGGCGTAGGGCAGCGGGTACTTCATGGGTGCGGCCTCACTGCGCGGGCGCGGGCGCAGGTGCTGGGGCCGGCGCGGCCGGCGGCGTGGCGGCGGGCACGGTGTTGGGCGATCCCTCGGGCGCACCCAGCGGCGTGGGCCGCGGCGCCTGGCGCACGTAGGGCAGGGCCTGCGGGCCCAGCACCGGGGTCTCGTTGATCTTGAGCACGCTGCTGGGTGTGGGCTGCAACTCGCGCTGGATGGCGCGCATCTGCTCGTAGCGGTCGAGCGCGAGGTTGGCGGTGTCGCGCTCGTCGCGCAGCACCACGGGGCGCAGGAAGACCATCAGGTTGGTCTTGCGGCGGCTGCGCGTCTCGCTGCGGAACAGGCCGCCGAGCACGGGCACGTCGCCCAGGCCCGGCACCTTGTCCTGGTTCTGGGCGTATTCGTCCTGCAGCAGGCCGCCGAGTACCACGATGGCGCCGTCGTTCACGAGCACCGTGCTTTCAATGCTGCGCAGGTTGGTGATCAGGCCGGTGCTGGAGTTGACCGAGGCCGGCGCCACGCTGCTGACCTCCTGGTAGATGGTCAGCTTGATGGTGCCGTTCTCGCTGATCTGCGGCTTCACGCGCAGGGTGATGCCCACGTCCTTGCGCTCGATGGTCTGGAAGGGATTGACCGAGCCGTTGTTGCCGCCGCCGGTGTTGGTGAACTGGCCGGTCACGAAGGGCACGTTCTGGCCGATGACGATCTTGGCCTCTTCGTTGTCGAGCGTGAGCAGGTTGGGCGTGGACAGGATGTTGCCGGCGCCGTTCTCCTGCAGAAAGCGCGCGAGGAAGCCCAGCACGTAGACGCCGTTGGTGCGGCGAGCGAGGCCGATGTTGAGACCGGCGGCCGGCGCGGTTTCGCCCTGCGCCAGGCTGAAGATGTTGCGGCTGCTGTCGCCGAAATTGGTGCCGAGCAGGCCGATGACGCGGTCGCCCGAGCTGCCCGAGGCGCCCTGCCACTGGATGCCGAACTCGGCGGCCTTGTCGTCGTTCACCTCGGCGATGAGGCTTTCCACGTAGACCTGGGCGCGGCGGGAGTCGAGCTGGTCGATGACGGCGCGCAACTGGCGGTACAGCGGCTCGGGCGCGGTGATGATGAGCGAATTGGTGGCCGGGTCGGCCTGGATCATGCCGCCGGTGGAGGGCTGGGCGCTGGCCGCCACCGGGGTGCTGGCGGCGCTGCCCATGCCGCCACCGGTGTTGCCGCCGCTGAGGTTGATGGCCGAGGTGCTGGCGCGCGAGAGGGCACCGCCGTTGGCGTTGCTGCTACCGCTGCCACCGAGGGATCCGCCGCCGCCCGACTCGCCCGCCGCGATGGCCGCGCGCAGCGTGGTGGCCAGGGAGGCCGCATCGGCGTTCTTCAGGTAGACGACGTGGATGTTGCCGCTGGCCACGGTGGCCGAGGGCTGGTCGAGCCGCACCACGAGCGACTTGACCAGGGCCAGGCGCGCCGGGTTGGCCGCGCGCAGCACCAGGGCGTTGCTGCGCGGCTCGGCCACGATGGTGGTGCGGAAGGAGGCGTCGCCGGCACCGGCGCCACCGGCCGCGCCCCCCGTGGCCGTGGGGTCGATCAGACGCTGGATCAGCGGCACGATGTCGGCCGCCACGGCGTGTTGCAGAGGGATGATCTCGATGTCGCTTGCGCCGGGGATGTCGAGCGCCGCGACGATGCGGCCGATGCGCTGCAGGTTCTCGGCGTAGTCGGTGATGACGAGCGAGTTGTTGCCCGGGTTGACGTTGATGGTGTTGTTGGGCGGGATGAGCGGGCGCAGCACCGGCACCAGGTTGTTCGCGTTCTCGTGGTTGAGCCGGAAGATCTGCGTGACCACGGTGTTGGACGACGGCAGCGCCGACACGGCACCGGCGCTCACCACATTGCCCTGCAGCTTGGCGTCGGCCTCGGGCACGATCTTGTACAGGCCACCCGTGTCGACCAGCGCGAAGCCCTGCAGCCGCAGCGCGGCGGCGAACTGGTTCAGCGCGGCGGCCGGTGCCACGGGCCGGTCGGTGGAGAGGTTGATGGTGCCGCGCACGCGCGGATCGACCACGACGCTGCGGCCGGTGATGGTGGCCATGGTGCGCGCGACGGCCTCGATCTCGGCGCCCACGAAATTGAGGGTGACGGGCTCGGACGGCCGGTTCTGCGCGGTGGCCGTGGGTGCGCCCGTCAGGCTCAGCGCCAGTGCGCAGGCCAGCGCGAGTGCGCTGCGGCGGCCGGCCAGGGGGGAGAGGGCAAACATGATGGCGATCCTACGTCTAAGCCTCACCCGATGGTGATGACCGAACGGGCGCCTTGTCGGCGGCCCACGATGTTGAGCAGGTTGGCAAGCGCTTCTTCGTTGCCGGGCGCGGCCTGGGCATCTCCGGCGAAGCGCAGGCGCCCGCCGACCCATTGGCCGTTGCCCTGCAGCAGCAGGGCGCCGCTGAGGGTTTGCACGTCCAGGCGGGCGGTGTCGCCATCGGCCTCGGCGCGCAGCGTGGCGCGGTAGCTGCCCAGGGGGCGGATGCTGGACAGGCGCGAAGCGACGTCGAGCGCGTCGATGTCCAGCCCGCCCTGCAGGCGCGCGCGGCCGCTGGCCAGCGCCACCCGGAAGCCGTCACTGCGCAATGCGAGCGTGCCCTGCAGGCGCAGGGTATTCCAGGGCGTTCCAAGTCCGGCGAGCAGTTCGGCCGGCCAGCGGCTGTCGAAGCCGGCGATGTCGACCGCGGTTTCGCCCAGGCCGGGGCGCAGGTGCAGATTCAGCGGTTGCGGGGTGCAGCACGGGGCGTGCAGGGCCAGCGCGAGGGCGGGGCCCCCGTTGTGCCAGGCCGGGCGCAGGCGCCAGCGCAGGCCTTCGGGCAGGGCGCTGCGGGTGCGGCTGCCTTCACCGCCGGTGAGCAGCAGGTCGGCCTGGCCCGACCAGACGCTGCCGCGCGCGTTGACGAGCTGCACCTGCCCACCGCTGGCCTGGCCGAGCGCGGCGGCCAGCCAGCGGGCCGGCGCGAACAGGAGCAGGGCCAGCAGCAGGCCCAGCACGGCGGCGACGAAGGCCAGGCGGCGCACGGTGGTCGCAGCCATGCTCAATTCCCCGCGAGCGGTGGCCCGCTCAAGACCAGCGTTCCGCTCCAGGTGGTGCCCGGGCCGTCGCGGTTGAGTTGCGATTCGAGCGGCAACAGCCGCGCATTAACGCGCACCTGCTGCAGCCAGCCGGCCAGGGCCACAGCCTCGGTCTGGCGCAGCGTGAGGGTGGCGCGGTCGGCCAGCACGGCGACCTGGCCGGTGCCGCCGAGTGCGCCCGTGGCGGCTTCCAGTGCGCGCAGGGCCTCGTCGCGGCCCGGAGGCTGGCCGGTGGAGCCGGCGCGCAAGCCTTCGGTGGTCTGTGCGAGTTGCTGCATGCGTGCCAGTTGCGCGTCCAGCGTGGCGTGGCGGGCGGGGGCGGCGCGCAGCGTCTGCCAGGCGGGGGCGATGGCGAGCCACCACAGCAGGGCCAGGCCCACGATCAGCGCGGCGATCAGCACCAGGCGTCGTTCACGCTCGGCCAGGGCGCCGTACCAGGCTGCGACGTTGGCGCGGGCGCGCTGGACGGGGGAGGGCGGGGGATTGGCGGCCATGGTGGTCAGGGTTGAGATGCCTGCAGCACCAGTTCATTGCCGTCGAATTGCGCGCGCCAACCGCCGCCCTGAAGGGCCTGCTGCAGTGCGCGCACCTGCTCCTCACCCGCACGCCAGCCGGACAGGCGCAGCGCACCGTTGTCGTAGCCGATGCGGGTGGGGGAGAGCGGCTCGCTGCCGGACGCCCGGTCCACCGCGGCAAGCAGGGTTTCCAGGTCGCTGGCGGCGAGCTGGCCGCTGGCCTGCTGCAGCCGCGCCACCTCGCGCTGCATCTGCGCGGGCGCGTCGAGCACCAGCTGGACCTGCGGGAAGGTGGTGGTGAGCGTGTTGCGCACCGCGTCCTGTTTGGCTTGCAGGCTCTGGCGCTCCTGCCAGGCCACCAGGTTCAGGCCAAGGAGCTGGGCCGCGAGCAGGGCCGCCAGGCCCCAGCGCGCCGCGCGCCACTGCGGGGCGCTGCGGAATTGGCGCCACGCGCGCCGCCAGCGCTGGCCGCGTCGCGCGCCCGAGGAGAGGCTGAGGTCGAACTGCGCGAGGTTCCAGTCGGTCTGGCCGGCGCGCAGCAGCCATTGAGCCGGCGGCACGGGGTCGAAGGGGCGTTGGAGGACGCGCTCGGCGAGTTCGCTCACCAGCGGGTCGGCCAGCCAGACGTCCAGGGCGTCGGTGGCGCGCAGTTCGTTGCCGTTCGCACCGGGCAGCAGGGCGTCCAGCGGCAGGGGCTGGCCGTCTTGCAGGGGCACGTTGCTCACGCCGAGCACGCTGGCGCTGGCGAGCCAGACCTGGTCGCCGTCGATGTGGGCCCAGTGCAACTGGCCGGGCGAGTCCATGGCGAAGCTGCGCGTGGCCCCGGCGGCGCCGGGCACGCGCGCCGGCACCAGAGGCCACATGAGCGGTGCGATGCGCGCCACGGGCCGGCCGGCGGATTCGAGCGCGCGCAGCCAGTCGCGCAGGCGGTCGCGGTCGGTGCTGGCGATCCAGACCGTTTGGCCCGCGCGGCCGCCGGGCTCCAGGGCGTGGTGCAAGGTGCCGACGTCGCACAGCACCTGGTCCTCGAGCAGGCCGTCGAGCGCGGCGCGCAGGCGCGGGCCGCTCACGCGCGGCAGGGCCACGCGGTGCCAGGAGAGCGCGCGTGGCGGCAGCGCCAGCACCAGTTCGTCGTCGCGCGGCAGCAGGGAGATGGCGGATTCGCCGTCCTCGGCAGGGTACTGGCCATCGGTGCTGCGCACCCAACGCATGAGCGTGGCCGCGGCCGAAGACGCGGCCTGGTGGTCGATGGGCGTGACGATGAGCACGGACGGGATTTCAGCAGATGGGACCGGCCATTCTAGAGAGGGTGCATGGCAAACCCCCAGCCATGCGCCCTAGGGCGTTGCGTGGCGGCTTCAGCGGCCACCCGGGGCGCCTCAGCGGCGCGTGAAGCGTTCGCGCCAGACGATGCGCACGTCCAGGGCCTGGCGCACGACCAGCGAGCGCTCTTCGATGATGGTGTCGTCCAGCCGCAGGCGGCCGCGCACCTCGAAGTAGGCGCTGCGCACGCCGTGGTACTGGTCGCTCAGGGTGACGGGGCCTTCGGGCAGCAGGCGCTGGGCCTCTGCGATGGCGCGAAACGGCTTGCGCTCCCGCGCCGAGACGAGCTGGCGGGCCTGGGCCAGGTCCAGCCCGGGCAGCGACGCGGCGATGGCCTCGGCGCTGGCGGTGTTGAGGTTGAGCGTGGTGCGCTGCGGCAGCACGGTGAGGTGCGGCTCCAGTCGGGCCAGGCTCTGGGGCGACAGGCCCAGCCAGGACAGTTGCGAGAGCTTGGCTGGCAGCAGCGCTGTGCGCGAGGGCAGCGGGTCGCTGAGCGCGAGCCGGGTGCTGGCCAATAGCTCGTTCACGGCGGCGTCGAGCTCGCTGACGGGCAGGCCGAGCTGTTCGTAGAGGCGGCGCAGGATGTCAAGGTCGGGCTCGGAGATTTCGACCTGGCGCGTACCCGGGCCCTGTCCCTGGCCCGACCCTTGGCCGACCGTCTGGCGCACCGCGTTGTTGAAGTTCAGGCGCGACTGCAGGTCGGTCATTTCGCCCGAGAGGAAGGCCTCGAGCGCGCTGTCGGCGTTGTTGTCGCGGTCGGCGGCGAGGAAGCTGGACAGCCGGGCTTCTTCCAGCGGCAGCGCCCAGGGCTCACCGAGGTGGTCGGGGTTGCCATTCGTCTGGTTGCCGCGCGCGTCCTCGCGCAGGATCAGGCGGGCCCAGTCGAGCGCCCCGGCCAGGATCCAGGCGGCCTGGGCGCGCTGGCGCTCCGCGCGTTCGATTTCCAGGGCGCGCCACTGCTGCCACAGCGCGCTGGCGGCCAGCGCGGCCACCAGGGTGACGGTGAGCATGGCCAGCAGCAGGGCGGCGCCTTGCTGGCGCCTTTTGGCGTTCACGGTGCGGCCTCCAGCGTGGGTCGCACCCAGTCGCGCTGCAGCACACCCTGCAGGGCCGCGCCGGACGCAGGCAGCTCCAGCAGCACGCGCACGCCGTTGGGCAGGTTCAGGTTGGGTGCATAGCCGTCCTGGGTGGGGGGCTGTTGGGTGTCGGCGGCGGACTGCGGGTTGGTCCAGGCCTCGCCCCGGTGGTAGTAGAGCTGCCAGCCCAGGGCCGGCACCAGGGCGATGGCGCTGTCGGCCGTGGGGGCGGTGAGCGCGTTGGACGGGTTGCCGCCGTCCCCGGCCACAGCCAGGCGGCCACCGGACCATTCGGCCGCGCGCTGCCAGGCGCGCGCGAGTTCGTCGCGCTGGCGCAGCGGGCCCGACTGCCAGCGCGACCAGCGCGGGCCCTCGGGCGTGTTCAGCAGGGCCCAGGCGACGACGCGGATGCCGCGGCTATCCAGCCCGGTCTCCATCGCGTCGCGCCGCGTGAGACGCAGCAACTGGCCGTTGAAGTCGATCGGCGCGATCTCGCGCGTGTCGATCATGGCGTCGAGGTCGGCTGTCCACTGCCCCAGCGCGGCCTGCAGGCGCCGCAAGTCGTCGGCGCGCGTCTGGGTGATGGTCTGCGTGCGGCTCATGCCGTCGATCGCGCGCCAGGCCAGGATCGCGATCGTGGACAGGATGGCCAGCGCCACGAGCAGCTCGATCAGGGTGAAGCCACGTGTGCGCGTCATGGGCTTCATGTATCAGTAGCGGCCTTGAACCGTCGACAAGGTCAACAGCCGCGTCCCGGTCGCGTCGGTGCCGCGAATGACGGTGGCGTCGACGCGGCGGAAGTTGGGGTTGGGCGTGGGCAGCACCGACACACGCACGCGCAGGGCGCGGCCGGCCTGCTCGCACACGGTCTCGGTGTCGCCGGTGCCGGGCAGCTGTCGCTGCAGGCGCAGGGCGGTGAGCGCGTTCTCGGCGCACAGGGTGGCCAGCCATTGCTCGGTCTGCCGCTCGGCGGTACGCGTGAGCGCGCTGCTGGCCTGCAGGCCGGTGGTGAGGGTGAGCGCCACCACGCCCAGCGCCACCAAAACCTCGATCAGGGTGAAGCCGCGGGTGCGTTTCATGGCGTGTCCGTGGCCACGCGGAAGGGGCCCAGGCCATCGGTGGCCAGCACCAGGCGGCGATCGCCCAGGCCGAGGGCAATGCGCTGGGCGGGAATGAGCGGCTCTGGCCCCAACACCAGGGCGGTGGCGCCGGGTGGTTGCAGCACCAGCGCGGCGGTGTCGGCGTTCAGCCACTGGTGCTGGCCCTCGGACGGCGTGGGCCCGTCACCGGCGCGCGCGCGCGGCAGACCAATGAATTCGAAGCCCTGGGGCCGCACGCGCCACACCACGGGCAGGCCACTGGTGAGCGATTGCGCGCGCGCCGATTCGAGCATGGCCGACAGGCGCAGCGCCTCGCGCTCGAGCCGCGTGCCGCTGTCATCGCGCAGCGCGAAGGTGACGGCTGCGGTGGCCATGGCGATGATGGCCACGACCACCATCAGTTCGAGCAGAGTGAAGCCCCGGTGGTGGGCGCGGTGCATGGTGATGGTGGCGGGCCGTCAGCGGGCCGGCCGGTTCACTGCCAGCTGCCGACGTCGGCGTTGGCGCCTTCGCCGCCGGCTTGGCCGTCGGCGCCCAGCGAGAGCACGTCGATCTCGCCATGCACGCCGGGGTTGAGGTACTGGTACGGCCGCCCCCAGGGGTCATTGGGCAGCTTGTCGAGGTAGCGGCGCCAGTTGGGCGGGACGGTGCCCACGGTGGGTTTGTTGACCAGCGAGCCCAGGCCCTGTTCCGTGGTGGGGTAGCGCTGGTTGTCCAGGCGGTAGAGCTTGAGCGCCTGCATCAGGTTGTTTACGTCGGTGCGTGCGGCGGTCACGCGGGCGTCATCGGTGCGGTCGAGCACATTGGGCACGATGAGTGCGGCCAGCACGCCGATGATGACCAGCACCACCATGAGCTCGATGAGCGTGAAACCCCGGCGAAGCGCGCGCCGGGCGGGAGCGAAGAAGGGGGGGAGGGAGCGTGTCAATCGGGTCTCCGGCACCGGGTGGTGAAGGCCCCGCAGGGGGGTCGGTCGATCATAATGCGCGCATGAGTCGGCCATCCACTTTCGGGCACTCCGTCTTCCTCGGCGAGGGCGCTGCGGCGTCCGGCGGCGCGCCTCGGCGCGCGCCGGGTGTGCTGGCGGTGTTCCTGTGGCTGGCTGCCGGGCTCAGTGTGGGTTACTGGGTGTTGCAGACGTTGGGTCGCTCGCCACTCACGCCGGTGGCCGCGCCCGCGGTGACACCGCCCGCGCCCGACGCCGCATCCGTGGCTCGGGTGCTGGGTGCCGTGCAGGTGGCCGCCGTGGATGCGCCAGCCAGCGCGCCGCCTCCGCTGGCCTCGCGCTTCCAGTTGCTGGGTGTGGTGGCGGCCGGCGGCGCCGGCGGCGCCGCCCTGATCGCCATCGACGGCCAGCCACCCAAGCCCTACCGCGTGGGCGCGGAGCTGGACGGCGGTGTGGTGCTCGAGTCGGTGCAGCGCCGCTCGGTTCGGCTGGCGCCCTCGGGTGGCGGCGCCTCGGGCTTCGACCTCACCCTGCCCGAGCCCCCGGGCGAATCCTCCTGAGGTCGCTGGCGACGAGGCCATGGCCCAACGCGGTGCCACGACGACCGAAACGCCGACACCGGACGCGCTGCGCCCGTCGGGCAGCCTGCTGGCCAACCTGAGCGACGAGCTGCGGCGTCACCCGCCGTTCGACGAGATGGACCCCGCGCACGTGAGCGCCTTCGTGGCGGCGTCGCGTCAAGCCTATTACGCCCCCGGCGAGCCGGTGGTGGCACCCGAGGACGGCCCGGTGCGCGAGCTGTTCTTCATCCGCCGCGGCGCGGTAACCGGCAAGCGCGGGCTGTCCGAGGTCTCGGGCGGTGCCTTTCAATATGAGGCGGGCGACCTGTTCCCCATCAGCGCCGTGCTGGCGCAGCGCGCGCCGACCACGCTGTACCACGCCACTGAAGACACCTTCGTGCTGGTCATCGCCGCCGAGGACATGCGCGCCCTGGCCCAGCGCAGCCCGCCCTTCGGGGATTTCCTCAACCGGCGCATTCTGAAGTTCCTGGAGCTCTCGCGTGCTGCGCTGCAGGTGGCCTACTCCTCGCAGGCGCTGGCCGAGCAATCGCTGGAGACGCCGCTGGTCGAGCTGGTTGGCCACAAGGCGCCAGTGAGCTGCGCGCCGCACACGCCGTTGCGCGAGGTGCTCGGGCAGATGCACGAGCGGCGCATCGGCTCCATGCTGGTGGTGGATGGCGTGGGTGCGCCCATGGGCATTCTCACGCGCTCCGACGTGCTGGGCCGCGTCGCGCTGCCGCAGGTGCCGTTGGACGCGCCCGTGTCGGCCGTCATGGTGCAACCCGTGCACAGCCTGCCGCACGACGCCACCGCGCAGGATGCGGCGCTGGCCATGTCCACGCACGGCATTCGCCACGTGCCCGTCACGCGCGGTGGGCGCCTGGTGGGCATCGTGTCCGAGCGCGATCTGTTCGCGCTGCAGCGGCTGAGCCTGAAGCAGGTGAGCTCCAGCATCCGCAACGCCACCAGCGTGGACACGCTGCGGGTGGTGGCGCACGACATCCGGCGTTTCGCGCGCACCCTGCTGGGCCAGGGCGTGCAGGCACGTCAGCTCACGGCGCTGATCAGCCACCTGAACGACGCGCTCACCACGCGCCTGATCGAGCTGGTGGCCGAACGGCACGGCCTTTCCCTGGCGGGCGCGTGTTGGCTGGCGCTGGGCTCGGAGGGACGCAGCGAGCAGACCATCGCCACCGACCAGGACAACGCGCTGATTCGCCCCGAGGGCAGCGATCCGTCGCACTACCTGGCCTTCGCGCGCGAGGTGAACCAGGCGCTGGACGATTGCGGCTACCCCCTGTGCAAGGGCGGTGTGATGGCCGGCAATCCCGAACTGTGCCTGACGCTGTCGCAGTGGCGCGAGCGTTTCGCCCTCTGGATCGAACACGGCTCGCCGAAAGACCTGCTCAATGCCAGCATTTTCTTCGACTTCCGTCCGTTGGCGGGCGATGAAACCCTGGCGCAGGCGCTGCGCGAGGAGATGATGGAGCACGCCCGCACCACGCCGCGTTTCCTGAAACAGCTCGCGCTCAACGGCCTGGCGCACGAGGCGCCACTCAATTGGCTGGGCAACATCGACACGACCGCGGTAGGCGGACACGACACGCTCGACATCAAACTGCAGGGTACCGCGATCTTCGTCGACGTGGCCCGCCTGTACGCGCTGGCGCACGGTGTGTCAGCCACCAACACACGCGAGCGCTTGGAGACCGTGGGGCCGCTGCTGGGCGTGCCGGCGCATGAGGCCCAGGCCTGGATTGGCGGCTTCGACTATCTGCAACTGCTGCGGCTGCACGCGCAGCTGGACGGCACCACCGTGGGCGACAACCCGAACCGGATCGCGGTGGACACGCTCAACGACATCGACCGCCGCATCCTCAAGGAAACGCTGCGCGTGCTGCGCGCGCTGCAGCAGCGGCTCAAGCTGGACTACGACCGATGAGCGCTTGGTGGTCGGGTTGGTTCGGCCGCGCCCTTGACCCGCTCCCGGCGGCCACTGAGCGCTGGGTGGCGCTGGACGTGGAGACCAGCGGCTTGGACGTGGCGCGCGACCGCCTGTTGGCGATCGCCGCCATCGGGCTGTGCGTGGACTGGACGCGCGGTCGGCTGGACGTGCGCCTGGGCGATAGCTTCGAGGTGGTGCTGCGCCAGGACGAGGTGTCCAGTCGCGACAACATCCTGCTGCACGGCATCGGCGCGCAGAGCCAGCGCGACGGGCTCGAGCCGGTGGCGGCGCTGCGCGCCTTCGAGGCCTTCGTTGGCGCCGCGCCGCTGTTGGCGTTCCACAGCGCTTTCGACGAGGCCCTGATCGGCAGGCATGTGCGCCGGTACCTCGGTCATCGGCTGGCCAATTCCTGGGTGGACATCGAGCACCTGTGCGCCGTCACGCATCCCCAGGTGCGGGCGCGCTCGCTGGACGAGTGGATGGCGTATTTCGGTATCGTCTGCCCGCGGCGGCACCAGGCCGCGGCCGACACGCTGGCCGAATGCGAGTTGTTGCAGCGCGTTTGGCCGGCCCTGGCGGGGGAGTGCCGCAGTTGGCGCGACGTGCGGACGGTGGCTGCGCGGCGCCGCTGGCTGGCGTCCGCCTAGGCGGGTGCGTCGCTCAGGCCTCGAGCAGCGACTGCGTGGCCAGCAGCAGCGGCCAAGCCAGCAGAGCGCCCGTGCCCTGGTTGATGTGCAAGTCCAGGTCGAGCAGGGGCATGGCCTGCAGGTGAATCAGCATGAGCCGGTGCGCGGTGGCCGGCGAGCGCTGGGCGTAGACGAGGTAGTCGGCCACGGCCGGGCTCAGGCCGCGCGCCACCAGCGCCGCGGCGCCGGCCACGAAGCCGTCGACCAGCACCACCCGCCGCTCGCTGGCGGCCTGCAGCATGGCGCCGGCCATCATCGCGATCTCGAACCCGCCGAAGGCCGCGAGCGCGTGGATGGGCGAGACCGCCTGCGCGTGCCGCTGAGCGGCGGCGGTGAGCTTGTCCAGGCGCTGGAAGTGCACGGTGTCGTCAAAGGCCGAGCCGGGACCATCGTCGCGCGGCAGGGCGTCCACCATGGGCACGCCGCACAGGCGCGACAGCAGCAGCGCGGCACTGGCGGGGTTGGCCACGCCCACCTCGCCCAGCGCCAGCACCGTGCCCGGCAGGTGACGCACCACGTCCATGCCCGCGTGCAGTGCTGCCACCGTCTGCTTGAGAGACATGGCCGGCCCCAGCAGGCAGTTGCGCGTGCCGTAGGCGATCTTGCGCGGTTGCAGCGTGGCTGGCGGGCGGCCGCGTGGTGCCGGTGGCTGGGTGATCGGCGTGGCCACGCCCGCATCGACCACCGTGACGTCAAAGCCGTGCTGGCGCGCCAGTGTGCTCACCGGCGCCCGGCCGCTGAGCAACTGGTTCACCAGCTCGCAGGTGGTGGATTGCGGCAGGTCGCTCATGCCCTCCACGGCCAGGCCGTGGTCGGCGGCGAACACCACCAGTTGCGGGGAATCGAACACCAGCAGGTCGAAGGGCAGGGCGCTGCTGTGCTGGATGCGTGCGAGCTGCCCGGCCAGCCACTGCAACTGGCCCAGGGCGTTGGCGGGCTGGCCCTCGGGCTGCAGGCGGCGGTGCAGGGCGTGCTCCAGCATGGCGTCGGCTGTGCTGGCGATGGCGGGAAGCTTCAAACCCTCGACGGGCGCGAACGGGCGCGTCGCGTTGATCGGCTGGAGAGCGGGATCGCGCGCCATGGCAGGTTCAGCTGCGCAGGAACAGCCGGTAGGCCGGGTTCTGCGTTTCCTCGACGTACGGGTAGCCGAGGGTGTCGAGGAACTTGGCGAAGGCCTTGTCGTCCTTGGCCGGCACCTGCAGGCCTACAAGGATGCGGCCGTAGTCGGCGCCCTGGTTGCGGTAGTGGAACAGGCTGATATTCCAGTTGGGGCGCATGAGACTCAGGAACTTGAGCAGGGCGCCCGGCCGCTCGGGGAAGATGAAGCGCATCAGGCGCTCGTCCTGGGCATGGGCGGAGTGCCCGCCCACCAAGTGGCGCAGATGCTCCTTGGCGAGCTCGTCGTGCGTGAGGTCCAGCGTTTTGAAGCCGTGGCGCACGAGCTGCTGGGCGATCTTGGTGGACTCGCCCTTGCCCGCCGTTGTGAGGCCCACGAACACGTGCGCCTGGGCGCTGTCGTGCATGCGGTAGTTGAATTCGGTGACGTTGCGCGCCGTGCCAGGGAGCGAGCCAATGACTTCGCAGAAGCGGCGAAAGCTCCCGCGTTCCTCGGGCATGGTCACGGCGAACAGGGCCTCGCGCTCCTCGCCGACCTCGGCACGCTCGGCCACGAAGCGCAGGCGGTCGAAGTTCATGTTCGCGCCGCACAGGATGGCCGCGTAGGTCTGGCCCTTGGTCTTGTGCGTGGCCACGTACTGCTTGATCGCGGCCACCGCCATCGCACCCGAGGGCTCGACGATGCTGCGCGTGTCCACGAACACGTCCTTGATGGCGGCGCACACGGCGTCGGTGTCGACCGCAATGAACTCGTCCACCAGCTCCCGCGCGATGCGGAAGGTCTCCTCGCCCACCAGCTTGACGGCTGTGCCGTCGGCGAACAGGCCGACGTCGGGCAGCGTCACGCGCTCCTTGCCGTTGACCGAGCGCATCATGGCGTCGGAGTCGGTCATCTGCACGCCGATGACCTTGATCTCTGGCCGCACGGCCTTGATGTAGTTGGCCACGCCACTGACCAGGCCGCCGCCGCCGATGGCGACGAACACCGCGTCGAGCTGGTTGGAGCCCAGGCTTTGCAACTGACGCAGGATCTCCATCGCAATCGTGCCTTGGCCCGCGATCACGTCCGGATCGTCGAAGGGGTGGACGAAAGTGAGTCCCTGCTTTTTCTGCAGCCCCACCGCGTGGTTGTAGGCGTCGGTGTAGCTGTCGCCATGCAGCACCACCTCGCCGCCGAAGCCCCGCACCGCGTCGATCTTGAGCTGCGGCGTGGTCACCGGCATCACGATCACCGCGCGGATGCCCAGCTTGCGCGCGCTGAGCGCCACGCCCTGAGCGTGATTGCCCGCGGAGGCGCAGATGACGCCCTTGGCCAATTGCTCGGGACTCAGGTGCGCGATCTTGTTGTAGGCCCCGCGCAACTTGAAGCTGAACACGGGCTGCTGGTCTTCCCGCTTGAGCAGCACCGTGTTGTGCACGCGCTTCGAGAGCGCGCGGGCAGGCTCGAGGTTCGACTCCACCGCCACGTCATACACCCGGGCTGTCAGGATCTTCTTGAGGTAGTCGGCGGGTGTGAGGTGAGAGGCGGCAGCGTTCATCGCTTCGCATTATCGGTGGCGAAAAAAAACCCGGACCAACGAAGCTGGTCCGGGTTTGAATCCACCCGTGGAGGGTAGAGGAGACAACCGTAAATACAATGACGCAAGTATATCGCCGGATTGCTGCGTTGCAACAACCTGGCGTTCTTTGCCCTCATTTTTAGAGCAAAGCCCTTAGAAGTCATGGGCTTTGTCACGGAGAACTGTCTGATGGAATGCACCGTCACCTGGACCGGCGCCAGCGGCACCCGCTCGGCCATGGGGTTCGTCGCCGAAACCGGCAGCGGGCATGTGCTCGCCATGGACGGCGCGCCCGACGCGAACAAGCCCGAGAACGGCGGAGCCAACCTGGCGCCACGCCCCATGGAAACCGTGCTCGCCGGCACAGGGGGCTGCACGGCCTATGACGTGGTGCTGATTCTCAAGCGTGGTCGCCACGACGTGCGCGGCTGCTCGGTCAAGCTCACGAGCGAGCGTGCGCCGGTCGATCCCAAGGTGTTCACCAAGATCCACATGCACTTCACGGTCACGGGCAAGGGCATCCCCGCCAACGCGGTCGAGCGGGCGATCGCCATGAGCCACGAAAAGTACTGCTCGGCCAGCATCATGCTGGCCAAGACAGCCGAGATCACCACCAGCTTCGATCTGTTGGAGGGCTGAGGCCCTCCTCAGATCTGGTGTGCCACGGTTGTCATGACCTTGGCCGCCATCCGCATCAGCCCCTTGACCGGGGCCGGCAGTTCAACCGCGCCGGCCTGTTGGGCCAAACGCGCGTGACGGGCTTCGTCGAGCTTCATCTGCGCCACGATGGCCCGTGAGGCGTGATCCTCGGCCGGCAGCCGGTCCAGGTGGCTGGCCAGGTGGGCCTCCACCTGTCGCTCGGTTTCCACCACGAAGCCCAGGCTCGGACCCTGACCCAGGCGCCCGGCCAGCAAACCCAGCCCGAAGGCGCCCGCGTACCAGAGCGGGTTGAGCAGCGAAGGTCGGCTGCCCAACTCGTCGAGACGGGCTTTGGTCCAGGCCAGGTGATCGGTTTCCTCCCGGCCGGCCTCTTCAAGTTGGCGAGCCAGGGTCTCGTTCGGCGCCTTGCCGCGCCGCCCGGGCCAGCGGGCCGCCAGTGCCTGCGCCGTGTATAGAGCCTGGGCGCACACCTCGCCGACATGGTTCACGCGCATCAATGCACCAGAAAGATGCCGCTCCTCGGTGCTCAGTGCACCATCGTCGTGATGTTCGGGCACGGTGGGACAGGCCTGGCTGGCCCGCGGCGCGGCGAACAAGGTGCGAAGGGCCGAATCGGCCGCGCCCACGAGGGCATCACTGAATGGGTTCATGGTGTTCTCTCGATCGAAGCGTCGGCCTATCGTGCCATGCGGCGGGACTAGGGGTAACCCCTGGGAATCGTGGCAAGGCTGCAACAACAGCACCACCCTGGGGCAAGTTGCGGCCGACAAACATGGCGGTTGCAAGTCGTTTCTGATGCAATGCCCCCAGCTTCCTCAATGGAGGTCGGCTCGGGGGCACAGACTTCCGGCCTCTTAACCCAAACCTTGGAGAATTCCTCGATGAAAAAGACCCTGATCGCTCTGGCTGCCGTGGCAGCCTCCAGCGCAGCACTGGCCCAGTCGTCGGTGACCCTGTTCGGTATCATGGACGTGAACGTCCGCCACACGAAGACCGAAGCCAACGGTACGGACGTCTCGCTGACGGAAATGGCGCAAGACGGTACCGCCTCGAGCCGTCTCGGCTTCCGTGGCGTGGAAGATCTGGGTGGC
Organism: Hydrogenophaga intermedia; assembly: GCF_000723405.1. GTDB lineage: Bacteria > Pseudomonadota > Gammaproteobacteria > Burkholderiales > Burkholderiaceae_C > Hydrogenophaga > Hydrogenophaga intermedia. Next base: position 59,072 of record NZ_CCAE010000002.1, read on the forward strand.
GGCATGAGCGCCAGCTTCTGGCTGGAAGGCGCCCTGAACCCCGACACCGGTACCGTCGGCGGCCTGAATTTCCAGCGCCGCAGCACCGTGAGCCTGTCCGGTGGTTTCGGTGAAGTCCGCCTGGGTCGTGACTACACGCCGACCTTCTGGAACCACACGGTGTACGACCCGTTCGGCACCAACGGTCTGGGCAGCTCGATCAACATGTGGGGCACCGTGTCGGGTGGATACATCGCCACCAACGTGCGCTCGAACAACCTGATCTCCTACTTCACGCCCAACATGGGCGGCTTCCAGGCCCAGCTCACGTACGGCTTCAAGGAAGTCGACACGGGTACCAGCGCCAGCGACTACCAGGGTCTGCGCGTGGTGTATGCCGCCGGCCCGCTGTCCGTGGCCTTCGCGACCGCCTCGGAAGGCAACGTGGGTGCTGCTGATTCGAAGCGTTCCAACATCGGTGCTTCGTACGACTTCGGCTTCATCAAGCCGATGTTCAACTACACGACCGCGGAAGACGACACGACCGGCAACGAGGCCACCAACCTGATGATTGGCCTGACGGCGCCTGTTGGCCCCGGCTTGATCAAGGCTTCGTACACCCGTACCGAGGCTGAACCTGCTGGTGGTGCGGAAGTTGACGGCAATCAGATCGCTATCGGCTACGAGTACGGCCTGAGCAAGCGCACCGCTCTGTACGGCAACTTCGCCCGCATCAGCGCCGATGCCGGCCTGCTGGCTGCAACTGAGTACAAGCGCCGCGGCTTCGAAATCGGCGTGCGTCACTCCTTCTGATGCTTCGCGGGCTTGTCCCGCTGGCATCCAAGGCCAAAAGCCACCGCCTCGGCGGTGGCTTTTTTGTTGCCGAAGATGAGCACTGCTGGCGTGAAGATTGCATTGGAGGCGTGGTGGTCGGCCTGTTGCTTACTCGCAACGATGTGCGGCATATCGGTGTAAAACCCTAAGGAGTAACCCGTAAACCGGTCGAGCGCTGGATACCATCCGTTTAGTTTCAGTCGCGTGAAACGCTTCCAAACCGTTCCAAAGGAAAAGGATTCTCCCCATGAAGAAAAGTCTGATCGCTCTGGCCGTCCTGGCCTCTTGCGGTGCCGCCATGGCTCAATCGAGCGTGACGCTCTACGGCATGGCCGACGTGTGGGTCGGTCGCACGAAGGCGGATGCCTCCATTGGTGGTGTGTCGACTTCTGCCAGCACCTCCGTTCTCGAGAGTGGTGGCTTCAACACCAGCCGTCTGGGCTTCAAAGGCTCCGAAGACCTGGGTGGTGGCTTGAAAGCCAACTTCAACCTCGAAGCCGCGCTGGCCATGGACACCGGCACTAACGGTGGCTTGAGCTTCAACCGCCAGTCGTGGGTCGGTCTGTCGGGTGGTTTTGGTGAAGTGCAACTGGGCAAGCCGTGGACGCCGTACGACGATACCCGCGCGATGGCCAACGACACGTTCAACGCGAACTTCGCCGCGTCGTGGACCACGTGGCAGTTCTACGAAGACAATCCGAACAACACCATCCGCTACAACACGCCCAACTTCGGCGGATTCTCGGGCGCATTGGCATATTCGCTGGGTGAAGACCGCGCTGCTTCGCCGACCAACAGTTCCAGCAGCCTGACGTCGTTCAGCCTGAACTACGCCAACGGCCCCATCGTCGCGGGCTTTGCCCATCAGAACCAGAAGGTCGAAAGCGGAGTTGCTGGCATCCTCGCGAGTTTCGACAGCACTGGCGTGCTGACCGGTCTGGCCACCACCGGCAAGACCACCTACAACCTGCTCAATGGTTCGTACGACTTTGGTTTCCTGAAACTGGTTGGCGGCGTGAACCAAGTGAAAGTGTCTCCTGACGGTTTCGCCGATGTGAAGGCCAATGAGTGGAACCTGGGTGTGGACGTTCCCGTGGGTGCTGGTTTTGACGTCGGTGTTGGCTTGGCCCGTTCCAAGACCGAGAGCAGTGGTGTGGACCTGACCACCGCCACCGGCTTCAGCATCGGTGCGAAGTACACGCTGTCCAAGCGCACCTTCCTGTACGCGGCGTTCAACCGCACCAAGATCGAAGATGAGACGACCCCTGGCGACGAAGCCAAGAGCACCCTCTTCGGCCTGGGCATCCAGCACAACTTCTGATCTTCAGAACGAGCGCTGCTCAAAAAAAGCCGCCCGGCATGCCGGGCGGCTTTTTTCATTGTGCGTGTCGCTGGACCGCGCTTATTGCTTGGGCTTGGCTTCCGCGGGTGCGCCGGTCGGCTTGAAGGCGTCGCCGTTGACCGTCAGGCCTTCTTGCGACAGTTTCGCGGCGCGCTTGTCGCCGATGCCCGGCACGCGCTCAATGAGGTCGCCCCAGCTCTTGAATGGTGCGGCTTTGCGCTGCTCGAGGATCTTGCTCGTGGTGCTGGGGCCGATGCCTCTGACGCTGTCGAGATCGGCCTCCGAGGCCTTGTTGACGTCGACGGCGGCGAAGCCCGTGGCAGCGCAAAGGGAGAAGAGGGCGGCGATGAGGAGTTTCTTCATAACGATGAGCGTTTCAGTGTTTAAGTTGGTTGAAAGGCCTATCTTCCAGAGCGATAGGCGACTCAAATATAGCCATAAAGAATTATTTGAAATGACGGACAAATGATGTCTGGCACTGCGTCCGGAAACGACGTGCAGAGGTCATGGATGCGTCATGGTTTGTGGCGCTACTCGCGCGCCAGATACTTGGTACGGGTAAGTCCCGTCGCTGGCGCAGGAACGCTTGTTGCATAGTCGCGGCACCTTCATTTATTTCAGGTGTCAACGATGAAATCGTTCTCCGTGCCCATGCAGGCGGTCGTGCTGGGGGCAGCCTTGGCTGTCACGACCGGTGGTCTTCAAGCCAAGACCTTCAAGTGGACGAGCGCCAGTGACATCCCGACTTGGGACATTCATTCCCAGAACAATGCGCTGGCGAACGGCATTCACGCCGCGGTGTACGAGTCGCTCGTCTACTACAACAGCCGCACCTTCAAACCCGAGCCGCTGCTGGCCACGGGCTGGAATCAGGTGTCGCCCACGCAGTTGCGCCTGACACTGCGCACCGGCGTGAAATTCCATGATGGCTCGGACTTCACCGCCGACGACGCGGTGTTCTCGCTGCAGCGCGCGATGGCGCCCACCTCGAACTTCACGCCATACATCCAGGGCATCGACCGCGTCGTCAAGGTCAACAACAACACCATCGACATCTTCACCAAAGGCCCCAACCCGGTGCTGGTGAACCAGCTCACCGAGTTGCGAATGATGAGCAAGGCCTGGGCGGAGAAGAACAACTCCACCGCACCCAAAGACATCAAGACGCAGGACGAAAACTTCGCGCACCGCAATGCGATGGGTACCGGTCCCTTTGTTTTGAAGGAGTGGGCGCAGGACCAGAAGATGGTGCTCACGCGCCACCCCAACTGGTGGGGCAAGGGGAGTACCGAGACGAACGTAACCGAGGTTGTGTACACGCCCGTCAAGGCCACGGCCACACGCATGGCCGCGCTGCTGTCGGGCGAGGTCGACTTCGTGCTCGACCCGAGCCCGCAGGACTTGCCGCGCCTGCGCCAGGACGGCAACCTGAAGGTCATGGACGGTGTCGAGAACCGCACCATCTTTTTCGGCATGGACCAGCACCGCGACGAACTGGTCGGCAGCAACATCAAGGGCAAGAACCCGCTGAAGGACGTTCGCGTGCGCAAGGCGCTGTACCAGGCCATCGACATGAACGCGATCGCGCGCGTTACGCTGCGCGGCCTGGGCCAGCCCACGGGCGCCATCATCGCGCCGCAGGTGACGGGCTGGACGGAGGGCGTGCACCAGCGCTACCCGTTCGACGTGGCCGCGGCGCAGAAGCTGCTGGCCGATGCCGGCTACAAGGACGGCTTCGAGGTCGACTTCGCCTGCCCGAACAACCGCTACATCAATGACGAGGCGATCTGCCAGGCCGTGACAGCCATGTGGGCGCGTGTCGGCGTCAAGGCCAAGCTGCGCACGCTGCCGCTGTCCACCTATTTTCCGATGATTCAACGCTACGAGGCGAGCATCTACATGCTGGGCTGGGGCGTGCCCACCTTTGACGCGATGTACAGCCTGCAGTCGCTGGTGCGCAGCGTAGGGCAGGGCGGTGACGGCAACTACAACGTGGGCCGCTACAGCAACCCCAAGATGGACCAGATCATCGACCGCGCGAAGGTCGAGACCGACCTGCTGATCCGCAATCGCCTGCTGACGGAGGCGCTTGAGCTGTCGAACGCCGACGTGTCGCACCTGCCGCTGCACAACCAGATCATTCCCTGGGCGATGAAGAAGAGCATCAACGTGGTTCACCGCGCCGACAACCGCCTCGATTGGCGGCTCATCACGGTAAACTGACCCGGGTATAGACCAAAGAGGGTCGCCTCCGTCCGGGCGCGACCCTCTCTTGCTTTTTCATCGATGTTCGCTTTCATTCTCCGACGCCTCGCGCAGGCGGTGATCGTCATGGTCAGCGTGGCGCTGATCGCATTCATGCTGTTCCAGTACGTCGGGGATCCGGTGGTGTTCCTGCTGGGGCAGGACGCGACGCCGGAACAGGTGCGGGCCTTGCGCGCCGACCTGGGGCTCGACCAGCCGTTCTTCGTGCAGTTCTGGCACTTCCTCGTCAACGCCGCGCAGGGTGAGTTCGGGTTGAGCTTGCGCCAGGGTGCCAAGGTGTCGCGCCTGATCGCCGAGCGCTTCCCGGCGACGCTTGAGTTGTCCATGGTGGCTGCCGTGCTGGCGCTGCTGGTGGGCATTCCCATGGGTGTGTATGCGGCCCTCAAGCGCGGCACCTTTCTCAGCCAGGTGTTCATGACAGTCTCGCTGCTGGGTGTGTCGTTGCCCACCTTCCTCATCGGCATCCTGCTGATCCTGGTGTTCGCAGTGCACCTGGGCTGGTTCCCCAGCTTCGGCCGTGGCGACGTGGTCAACCTGGGCTGGTGGAGCACGGGCCTGCTCACCACGAGGGGGTGGATCCACATCACGCTGCCGGCGGTCACACTGGCCATCTTCCAGCTCACGCTCATCATGCGGCTGGTGCGCGCTGAGATGCTGGAGGTGCTGCGCACGGACTACATCAAGTTCGCTCGTGCGCGTGGTCTCACCAACCGCGCCGTTCACTTCGGCCACGCGCTGAAGAACACGCTGGTGCCGGTGATGACCATCACCGGCCTGCAGCTTGGTGGCCTGATCGCCTTCGCCATCATCACCGAGACGGTGTTCCAATGGCCGGGCATGGGTCTGCTGTTCATCCAGGCCGTGACCTTCGCCGACATCCCGGTGATGGCCGCCTACCTGTGTCTGATCGCGCTGATTTTCGTGGTGATCAACCTCGTCGTCGATCTGCTGTACTTTGCGGTCGATCCGCGCCTGCGCGTGGAAAAGTCCGGAGGACATTGATCATGAACCCCCACGCTCATCACTTCGTGTATTCGCTGCCCCCCGAGGGGGTGCAGGCCTCCCTTGGGGCGGCCCGGCGGGAGGCCTCATGAACAAGTCCCGCTACAAGGTGCATGGCCCGGCGTTTGCGCACATCGCGGCCTTCCACCCCGAACTCACCGCGCTGCGACGCGACCTGCACGCCCATCCCGAACTGGGCTTCGAAGAGATATACACCAGCAAGCGCGTGGCGGAGTCGCTCAAGGTGTGCGGCGTGGACGAGATCCACACCGGCATCGGAAAGACCGGCGTGGTGGCCATCATCCGCGGCCGCCAGAATGGCAGCGGCCGCATGATCGGGCTGCGCGCCGACATGGACGCGCTGCCCATGACCGAGCACAACGACTTCGCCTGGAAGTCGGCCAAGCCCGGGATGATGCACGGCTGTGGCCACGATGGGCACACCGCCATGCTGGTGGGCGCCGCGCGTTACCTGGCCGAAACGCGCCAATTCGATGGCACGGCCGTGCTCATCTTTCAGCCCGGCGAAGAAGGCTTCGCCGGCGCCAAGGCCATGATCGAAGACGGCCTGTTCGAGCGCTTTCCGGTGCAATCGGTCTTTGCGATGCACAACTGGCCGCAGATGCGCCCAGGCATGGTGGGCGTGAACCCGGGGCCGATGATGGCTTCGGCTGATCGCATCACCATCGAGATCACCGGCAAGGGCGGCCACGGCGCGCACCCTTACGCTGCGGTCGATCCGGTGCTGGTGGCGGCCCACATCATCACAGCCGTGCAGAGCATCGTCTCGCGCAACGTGCGCGCAATCGACAGCGCCGTGATCAGCCTGTGTGCCATGCAGGCCGGCGACCCGGGCGCTTTCAGCGTGATTCCCGGCACGGCGCGGCTGATCGGCACGGTGCGCACCTTCAACCCGGAGGTCCAGGCCATGGTCGAGAAGCGCCTGCACGAGGTCTGCTCCGGCGTGGCGCTGGGGTTGGGGGCCTCGGCGCACCTGAACTACGAACGCATCTACCCCGCCACCATCAATACGCGCGACGAAGCCCGCTTTGCGATGGAAGTGGCGCAAAAGCTCGTGGGCCACGAGCACGTGGACCGCAACATGGACCCGAGCATGGGCGCGGAGGATTTCTCCTTCATGCTGCAGGTCAAGCCCGGCGCCTACCTGCGCCTGGGCCAGGGTGCCGAGAACGGGCAGGGAGCCTGTTTCCTGCACAACAGCCGCTACGACTTCAACGACGAGGTGCTGCCACTGGGCGCCGCCTTGCACGCCAGCCTGATCGAGCAGGGCATGCCGCTGGGCGAGCCTCACGCGGCGCTGCGCCAGTCCACCCCTCAGTCCACCCCTTCCCCCACCCCCGCAAGGAGCGAAGCATGAACCTCAAGCAATCCTCGGCCGCCCTGCTAGTGGCCGCCGCCCTGGCCACCGGCGTCGCCAGCGCCCAGACGGTGCGCATCGGCAACCAGGGCGATGCCTTGTCGATGGACCCGCATTCGCTCAACGAGTCCCTACAGCTCACCGTGACGGGCAACGTCTACGAGCCGCTGGTGGCGCGCGACCGCAACCTCAAGCTGGTGCCCGGCCTGGCCACGAGCTGGAAGCAAACCTCGCCCACCGTCTGGCGCTTCGAGTTGCGCAAAGGCGTGGAATTCCACGACGGCACGCCCTTCACTGCCGACGATGTGCTGTTTACCTTCGCGCGCGCCGCGGGTGAAGGCTCGGACATGAAGAGCTACGTGAACGACGTCAAGGACGTGCGCAAGGTGAACTCGCACACCGTCGACGTCGAAACCAGGGGCCCGTTCCCCATCCTGCCCGACGTGCTCTCGCTGCTCTACGTGATGAGCAAGAAGTGGTGCGAGGACAACCAGGCCACGCGCCCCGTGGACCGCCGCAAGGGCATCGAGAACGCGGCCTCGTTCCGCGCCAACGGCACCGGCCCCTTCCGCCTGCGCGAGCGCCAGCCCAACGTGAAGACGACCTTCCAGCGCAACGGCAACTACTGGGGCAAGATCGAAGGCAACGTGAGCACGGTGGAGTACACGCCCATCGGCAACGATTCCACGCGCGTCGCTGCCTTGCTGTCGGGTCAGGTCGATGTGATCGAACCCGTACCGCTGCAGGACGTCGCGCGCATCAACGGCAGCGGCAAGTCCAAGGTGATGCAGGGCCCCGAATTGCGCACCATTTTCCTGGGCATGGACCAGAAGCGCGACGAACTGCTCTACTCGAACGTGAAGGGCAAGAACCCCTTCAAGGACAAGCGCGTGCGCCAGGCCTTCTACCAGGCCATCGACATCCAGGGCATCCAGCGCACTGTGATGCGCGGTGCGTCGGCGCCCACGGCGTTGATGGTCGGCCCCGGCATCAACGGCTTCGATGCCAGCCTGAACACCCGCCTGCCCTACGACCCCGAGGCCTCGAAGAAGCTGCTGGCCGAGGCCGGCTATCCGAACGGTTTCGAGGTGGCGATGAATTGCCCGAACGACCGCTACGTCAACGATGGCAACATCTGCCAAGCCGTGGCCGCCAACCTGGCGCGAGTGGGCGTGAAGATCAACCTGCAGGCCGAGACCAAGGGCACCTACTTTCCGAAGATCTTGCGCCGCGACACCAGCTTCTACATGCTGGGCTGGACGCCGGGCACCTACGATTCGCACAACGCGCTCAACGCGCTCATGCGCTGCGTGGACGATTCGGGTTCGGGCCAGTTCAACCTGGGCTCCTACTGCAACCCCAAGGTGGATGAGCTGACCAAGCAGATCCAGTCCGAGACCGACAAGAGCAAGCGCGACGCCATGATCCGCGAAGCCTTCAAGATCCATTCGGACGATGTCGGTCACCTCCCTCTGCACCAGCAGGCCCTGGCCTGGGGCGTGGCCAATAACGTGAGCCTGGCCCAACTGGCTGACAACTTCATGCCGTTCCGCTACATGTCGGTGAAATAGGGCTATCCCCCGCGCCGCCTGCGGCGTCTCCCCCCCAAGGGGCGCCAGCAGCGGCCCGGCGGAGCCGGTTCCGCGCTGGCCCTGGGTCTGCGCATCGCTTCACTCTCCAGGACGTTTTCTTGATTGCCATCCTTCGCCGCGCGCTTGACAGCGATGTCGGGTACAGCTTTCGCACCTCGCCCACGGCCATCGTGGCGGCGGTGATCGCGCTCATCTGTGTGGTCTGCGCGCTCTTCGCCAACTGGATCGCTCCCCACAACCCCTTTGATCTGGCCACGCTGGATCTGATGAACGCGCGCCTGCCGCCCGTGTGGCAGGAAGGCGGCAACCCCGAGTTCGTGCTGGGCACGGACGACCAGGGTCGCGACATCCTCTCCGCGCTGATGTACGGCGCGCGAATCTCGCTCGCGGTGGGCCTGGCCTCGGTGGTGCTGTCCGTGGTCATTGGCGTCACCTTCGGGCTGCTGGCCGGCTTTCTCGGTGGCTGGATCGACGCCTTCCTCATGCGCCTGTGCGATGTGATGTTGTCGTTCCCGCCCATCCTCATTGCGCTGCTGATTGCCGGCGTGGGCCGCGCGCTGTTTCCCAACGCGCACGAGACGCTCGCCTTCGGCGTGCTCATCATCTCCATCACCCTGGCCGGCTGGGTGCAGTACGCGCGCACCGTGCGTGGCTCCACCCTGGTTGAGCGCAGCAAGGAATACGTGCAGGCCGCTCGCGTCACCGGCGTGGCGCCGCTGCGCATCATGGGCCGCCATGTGCTGCCCAACGTCATGGGCCCGGTCCTGGTGCTGGCCACCATCCAGGTGGCCACGGCCATCATCACCGAGGCCACGCTGTCCTTCCTCGGCGTGGGCGCGCCGCCCACCTCGCCCTCGCTGGGCACGCTCATCCGCGTCGGTAACGACTACCTCTTCTCCGGCGAGTGGTGGATCACCATCTTCCCCGGCCTCATGCTCATCCTCATCGCGCTCAGCGTGAACCTGCTGGGCGACTGGCTGCGCGACGCCCTCAACCCAAGGCTGCGCTGACCATGAGCCTGTTGCAAGTCAAGAACCTCGTCGTTGAATTCCCCACGCGCCGCGGCACCCTTCGCGCGCTCGACGACATCTCATTCGACATCGCACCCGGCGAGATCCTGGGCGTGGTGGGCGAGTCCGGCGCGGGCAAATCGCTCACGGGCGCGTCCATCATCGGCCTGCTGGAGCCGCCGGGGCGCATCGCCTCGGGGCAGGTCCTGCTCGAAGGCCAGCGCGTCGACAATCTGCCGCACGAGAAAATGCGCCGTATCCGCGGCCGCAAGATCGGCGCCATCTTCCAGGACCCGCTGACCTCGCTGAACCCGCTGTACTCCGTGGGCCGCCAGCTCACCGAGACCATCACCACGCACCTGCCGGTGAACGCGGCCGAGGCGCGCGAACGCGCGATCCAGTTGCTGCGCGACACCGGCATCCCGGCGGCCGAGCAGCGCATCGACCACTACCCGCACCAGTTCAGCGGCGGCATGCGCCAGCGCGTGGTCATCGCGCTGGCCTTGGCAGCCGAGCCCCAGCTCATCGTGGCCGACGAGCCCACCACGGCACTGGACGTCTCCATCCAGGCGCAGATCATCACGCTGCTCAAGACCATCTGCAAACAGCGCGGGGCGGCCGTCATGCTCATCACGCACGACATGGGCGTGATCGCCGAGACCTGTGACCGCGTGGCCGTGATGTACGCCGGGCGCGTCGCCGAGATCGGCCCGGTGCACGAGGTGATCAATCATCCGGCCCATCCCTACACCCGTGGCCTCATGGCCTGCATCCCCGATATGACGCAAGAGCGCGAGCGCCTGCACCAGATCGATGGCGCCATGCCGCGCCTCAACGCCATTCCCAAGGGCTGTGCCTACAACCCGCGCTGCGAGCACGTGTTCGACCGCTGCCATGTCGATCGCCCCGACTTGATGGACGCCGGCGCCACGCGCGCGGCCTGCTGGCTGCAGCAAGGAGCGGCGGCATGAGCGAGACCATCGCCGACGCCACCCCCCTGGTGCGCGCCACCGACCTGGCCAAGACCTTCGACGTCTCGCCGCCCTGGCTCAACCGCGTGCTCGAACGCAAGCCGCGTCAGTTGCTGCGCGCCGTGGACGGCGTGAGCTTCGACATCCCGCGCGGGCAGACGCTGGCGCTGGTGGGTGAATCGGGCTGTGGCAAGAGCACCGTGGCCCGCCTCCTGGTGGGCCTGTACGAGCCCACGCGTGGCGGCTTCCAGTTCGACCAGCAGGACGCGCACGCGGCCTTCAAGACGCCGGCGGGGCGGGTGCTGCGTCGGCGCATCCAGATGATTTTCCAGGACCCCTACGCCAGCCTGAACCCGCGCTGGCGCGTGGAGGACATCATCGCCGAGCCGCTGCGCGAGCACGAGATCGAAACCGATCCCCTGAAGTTGCGCGAGCGCGTGGAAGACCTCCTGCGCTCGGTGGGCCTGAGCCCGCACGACAGCCTGAAGTACCCGCACCAGTTCAGCGGGGGCCAACGCCAGCGCATCTCCATCGCGCGCGCCCTGGCCACGCAGCCGGACTTCCTGGTCTGCGACGAGCCCACCAGCGCGCTGGACGTGTCGGTGCAGGCGCAGGTGCTCAACATCATGAAGGACCTGCAGCGCGAGCGCGGCCTGACCTACCTGTTCATCAGCCACAACCTGGCCGTGGTGCGCCACGTGAGCGACCAGGTGGGCGTGATGTACCTGGGCCGCCTGGTGGAGCTGGCGCCCAAGCACACGCTGTTCGACAGCCCGCGTCACCCCTACACGCGCATGCTGCTGGACGCGATTCCGAAGATGCACGACACCGGCAAGGCGCGCACGCCGGTGCAGGGCGAAGTGCCCAACCCCTTGAACCCGCCGAGTGGCTGCGCCTTCAACCCGCGATGCCCGCACGCCAACGACCGTTGCCGCAACGAGCGCCCGGCCTTGCTGGACCTGGGCGGCATCCGCATCGCCTGCCACGCGGTGGAGGAAGGGCGGATCTGAGCTTCAGGCGTAGCGCTTGTTCCGCAGGTTGTTCTTCATCTCGCGCAACAGCGGCTGCAGCTTGGCGCCACCGATGCGCAGCGCCAGGCAGGTGGCCATGATGTCGATCACCATCAGGTGCATCAGGCGCGAGGTCATGGGGCTGTAGCGGTCGTAGCCTTCGGGGTGGTCGGCAGACAGGTGGATGTGCCCCGCCTGCGCCAGCGGTGAGCCGCTGGTGGTGACGGTGATCACCGTCGCGCCGTGGCGACGCGCGATGTCGGCGGCGTCCATGAGGTCGCGCGTGCGGCCGGAGTTCGACACGATCACCAGGCAGTCGCCCGGGCTCAGCAGCGACGCGCCCATTACCTGCATGTGACCGTCGCTGTAGGCCACGGCGTTGATGCCCAGTCGGAAGAACTTGTGCTGCGCGTCCTGCGCCACGATGCCGGAGTTGCCGGCGCCATAGAACTCGATGCGGCCCTTGCCCTTCCACGTCGCCATGAGCGCGTCCACCGCGCGCTCGATCGCGTGGTGGGAGGCGTCGTTGCGGTACTTGAGGAAGGCGGCCACGGTGTTGTCGATCAGCTTGACCATCACGTCGCTGGTCTTGTCGTCGGCGTCCACGCTGCGGTGGATGAAGGGCACTCCCTCGCTCACCGTGCCCGCCAGCTTGAGCTTGAAGTCCGACAGCCCGTCGTAGCCCATGCTGCGGCAAAAGCGCACCACCGTGGGCTTGCTCACGTGAGCGCGCTCGGCGAGCTCGCTCACCGGCAGGCCCGCGAAGCTGCGCGGATCCTGCAGCACGAGCTTGGCCACGCGCTGTTCGGCCGGGGCGAGCGAGGGCAGCGAGGCCTTGATGCGGTCGAGCATGGCGTGTTACCCAGTGGTCCGAAGGACTGAAATTTTATTGCCACCGGAGGCGATAATCCGGCCATGAACCAGCTCGACGCCCTCAAACAGTTCACCACCGTGGTCGCCGACACCGGCGACTTCAAGCAACTGGCGGCCTACGCCCCCCAGGATGCCACCACCAATCCCTCGCTCATCCTGAAAGCGGTGCAGAAGCCCGAGTACGCGCCGCTGCTGGCCGAGGCCATCGCGCAGCATGGGGTGGCCGACAAGGTGGAGCTGATGAACCGACTGCTGGTGCGCTTCGGGGTCGAGATCCTGCAACTCATCCCCGGGCGCGTGTCCACCGAGGTCGATGCGCGCCTGAGCTTCGACACAGAGGCCACGCTGGCGCGCGCGCGCCGGCTGATCGCGCTGTACCGGGCCGAGGGCGTGGACAGCGACCGAGTCCTGATCAAGATCGCGGCCACGTGGGAGGGCATCCGCGCGGCCGAGCAACTGGAGCGCGAGGGCGTCCACTGCAACCTCACCCTGCTGTTCTCCTTTCCCCAGGCCGTGGCCTGCGGCCAGGCCGGCGTGCGCCTCATCTCCCCCTTCGTGGGCCGCATCTACGACTGGTACAAGAAGCAGGCCGGCGCTCAATGGGACGAGACCGCCAACGCCGAGGCCAATGATCCTGGCGTGCGTTCCGTGCGGCGGATCTTCGAGTTCTACAAGCGCCATGGCATCGCCACCGAGGTGATGGGTGCGAGCTTCCGCAACGTGGGCCAGATCACCGCGCTCGCGGGCTGCGACCTGCTCACCATCAGTCCCGAGCTGCTGGCCCAATTGGCGGCGAGCGAGGCGCCGCTGTCGCGTGCGCTTGATGCCCAGGCCGCCAAAGGCCTGGACATTGCGCCGGTGCGGTACGACGAGGCGGGGTTCCGCTACGCGCTGAACGAGGACGCCATGGCCACCGAGAAGCTCGCCGAAGGCATCCGTGCCTTTGCGGCCGACACGGTCAAGCTTGAAGCGCTGATGGTTTGAAGCCTGCGGGCGGCGAACGCCATAAATTAAAAAGCCCCGCGATTGCTCGCGGGGCTTTTTTGTTGGCGCGCGGGAAGCGCCGGAGCGCTTCCACAGGCCAAGGGTTTTACATACCCATTCCGCCCATGCCACCCATGTCACCCATGCCGCCACCCGGCATGGCCGGTGCGTCGTCCTTCGGGGACTCGGCGACCATGGCTTCGGTCGTCAGCATCAGGCTGGACACCGAGGCAGCGTTCTGCAGCGCGGTGCGGGTCACCTTGGTGGGGTCCAGGATGCCCATCTCGATCATGTCGCCGTAGGTGTCGTTGGCGGCGTTGAAGCCGTAGTTGCCCTTGCCAGCCAGGATGGCGTTGACCACCACGCTCGGTTCGCCACCGGCGTTGGCCACGATCTCGCGCAGGGGCGCTTCGATCGCTTTCAGCACCAGCTTGATGCCGGCGTCCTGGTCGGGGTTGTCGCCCTTGATGGCGCCAGCGGCCTGGCGGGCGCGCAGGAGGGCCACGCCACCACCGGCCACGATGCCTTCTTCCACCGCAGCGCGCGTGGCGTGCAGGGCGTCTTCCACGCGGGCCTTTTTCTCTTTCATCTCGACCTCGGTGGCGGCGCCAACCTTGATCACGGCCACGCCACCGGCCAGCTTGGCCACGCGCTCTTGCAGCTTCTCGCGGTCGTAGTCGCTGGTCGCTTCCTCGATCTGCACGCGCACTTGCTTCACGCGGGCCTCGATGTCGGCGGCGGCGCCGGCACCGTCGATGATGGTGGTGTTTTCCTTGCCCACTTCGATGCGCTTGGCCTGGCCCAGGTCGGCCAGGGTGACCTTCTCGAGCGTCAGACCCACTTCTTCAGCGATGACCTTGCCGCCGGTGAGGATGGCGATGTCTTCCAGCATGGCCTTGCGGCGGTCACCGAAGCCAGGCGCCTTGACGGCCACGACCTTGAGGATGCCGCGGATGGTGTTGACCACCAGGGTGGCCAGGGCTTCGCCCTCGACTTCTTCGGCAATGATCAGCAGCGGACGGCCGGCCTTGGCGACTTGCTCCAGCGTGGGCAGCAGGTCACGGATGTTGCTGATCTTCTTGTCGAACAGCAGCACGAAGGGGTTGTCCAGCAGGGCGGACTGCTTCTCGGGGTTGTTGATGAAGTAGGGCGAGAGGTAGCCGCGGTCGAACTGCATGCCCTCGACGACGTCGAGTTCGTTCTGCAGGCTCTTGCCGTCTTCAACGGTGATCACGCCTTCCTTGCCGACCTTGTCCATGGCGTCGGCGATGATCTTGCCGATCGACTCGTCGGAGTTGGCGGAGATAGAGCCGACCTGGGCGATTTCCTTGCTCGTGGTGGTGGCCTTGGAGGCCTTCTTGAGCTCGGCGATCAGGGCCTCGACGGCCTTGTCGATACCGCGCTTGAGGTCCATGGGGTTCATGCCGGCGGCCACGTACTTCATGCCTTCGCGCACGATGGCCTGGGCCAGCACGGTGGCGGTGGTGGTGCCGTCACCGGCGTTGTCGCTGGTCTTGGAAGCGACTTCCTTGACCATCTGCGCGCCCATGTTCTGGAGCTTGTCCTTGAGTTCGATCTCTTTCGCGACCGATACACCGTCCTTGGTGACGGTGGGTGCGCCGAACGAGCGCTCGAGCACCACGTTGCGGCCCTTGGGGCCCAGGGTCACTTTCACTGCGTTGGCCAGGATGTTCACACCTTCGACCATGCGGGCGCGCGCTTCGCCGCCGAAAACCACGTCTTTAGCTGCCATGTTTGGCTCCTTCAATACGAATCAGGGGGGATTTACTTCACGACGACCGCGAACAGGTCGTCTTCCTTCATGACGAGCAACTCGTCGCCATCGACCTTGACGGTCTGGCCGCTGTACTTGCCGAACAGGACGCGGTCGCCGACCTTGACGGTCAGTGCCTTGATCTCGCCCTTGTCGTTGGTCTTGCCCGGGCCCACGGCCAGGACTTCGCCCTGGTCGGGTTTCTCGGCAGCGGCATCGGGGATGACGATGCCCGAGGCGGTTTTGGTTTCGCTGTCCACGCGCTTGACGATCACGCGGTCGCCGAGAGGCTGAAGTTTCATTGCATCTCCTGAATGGAAAAGGGGCTAGGAAAAGGGGGGCCACGGCACTGAGCCGGGGCACGGGCGCGGATGTTAGCACTCAGCGCCAGCGAGTGCTAATGGTGGAGGCCGGGTCCGGGGTTTTCAAGGCGGCGCCACATGGACGCCTCTCAAAAATGCGCCAGGTAGCCGCCGTCCACCGCCACCACCTGGCCGGTGACGTAGCTGGCGGCGTCCGAGGCCAGGAACACCGCGGCAGCGGCGATTTCCTCGGGTCGGCCCCAGCGGCCGATGGACGTGCGCCGCTGCAGCCAGTCGGCCACGCCGGGGTCGTCCACCATGGCCGCGTTGGTTTCCGTGGCGAAGTAGCCCGGCGCAATGGCGTTGACCGTGATGCCGTGCGGCCCCAGCTCGGCCGCCAGCGCGCGGGTCATGGCCTCCAGGCCGCCCTTGCTGGTGGTGTAGGCCGCATCGCCGGCCCGCGCCAGCGGGCCGGCGATGGAGGTGATGTTGATCAGCCGGCCGTGGCCCTGACGCCGCATGGGCTCGCTGGCCTCGCGGCAGAGGTGCCAGGCGGCCACCAGGTTGGTTTCCAGCATCTCGCGCAGCGCCTGGGCGGGCAGGGCCTGCAGCGGTTCACGGCGGCGCTGGCCCACGGTGTTGACCACGATGTCGAGTCGGCTGCCCTCGGCCAGCACGCGGGTGATGGCGGCGCTGGTGGCGGCATGGTCGGTCACGTCGAAAGGCAGCGGGCGGGCATTCGGGCCGATGGTCTCGGCCACGGCTTGCAGGGCGGCTTCGTCGCGGCCACCGAGCCAGACGCGCGCACCGTGAGCGGCCAGGCCCTGGGCGATGGCCCGGCCCAGGCCGCGCGCCGCGCCGGTGACGAGGGCGGTGCGCGCCCCGAGATCGAACAGGGTGGCGGGGGAGGGCATGGCCGGGGATTATCCCGGCCCACCACGGTGGGCCAGTGCCGCGCTCAGGCCGCCAGCGCGGCCATGGCCGAGGCGGTGAACTCGGGCGCGTGCTCCGGGCCGTCAAAGGGCAGCGTGAAATAGAAGGTGCAGCCGCGGCCCGGCGCGGTTTCGCACCAGATACGGCCTTCGTGGCGTTCGATGATGCGCTGCGTCAGTGCCAGGCCGGTGCCGTTGCCCTCGAAATCCATCGAATGGTGCTGGCGCTGGAACATGACGAACAGGTTGTGTGCCTTCTCCAGGTCGAAGCCCGCGCCGTTGTCGCTGACGTAGAACATGTGCCCACCCACCGGGTTGACCTTGCACCCCACCTCGATGCGCGCCTTGGGGTGCTTGCGCGTGTACTTCACGGCGTTGTCGAGCAGGTTGCCCCACGCCTGGGCCAGCAGCATGGCGTCGCCGCGCACCATAGGCAGATCGGGCTCGATGACCCACTCGATCTGGCGCTGCGCGTTTTCCTGGCGCAGGTGGGCGATGACGCCATGCAGCAGCGGGCTCAGCGGCACGGGCTGCGACTCCACCGATACGCGGCCAAGCCGCGCGTACTCCAGCAGGCCCTCGATCATCTGGCTCATGCGCTTGGTCGATTTGCCGATGGACTGCAAGCACTGCTGGACCATGGCGTCCTCCGACTCACCGAGCTGCTCGTTGAGCAGGCCGGTGAAGCTGGAGATGTGGCGCAGCGGCGCGCGCAGGTCGTGCGAGACCATGTGCGAGAAGACGTCCAGGTCCTTGTTCGCGGCCACCAACTGGCGCGTGCGCTCGGCCACGCGCTTTTCCAACTCCCGATTGAGGTCGTTCATCACGTCTTCAAGGTTCTTGGCCGCGGTCATGTCGCGCGTGATGCACGAGAGGCCGCGCAGCTCGCCCTGCTCGTTGCGCAGCGCGGTCACCACCGAGTGGGCCCAGAAGCGCGAGCCG
Source organism: Hydrogenophaga intermedia (assembly GCF_000723405.1). Taxonomy (GTDB): domain Bacteria; phylum Pseudomonadota; class Gammaproteobacteria; order Burkholderiales; family Burkholderiaceae_C; genus Hydrogenophaga; species Hydrogenophaga intermedia. The sequence goes on from NZ_CCAE010000002.1 coordinate 76,262, forward strand.
TCCTCGCGCAGTCGCCAGCCGCGCGATTCCCACTGGCCGTGCGACTTGGCCAGGCGCAGCACCTGGGCGGGATCGACCTCGTCCTCGCCAGCGTTGTCACTGCTCATCAGCGCGGCAAAGCTCTGGCCCAGGATCTGTGGGCGCGCGTGGCCGTGCAGACGCTGCGCGCTTTCGGTCCATTCGGTGATGCGGCCGCCATCGTCGACGAAATAAATGCAGTAGTCCTGCAGCGCATCGACCATGAGTCGATAGCGCTGCTCGCTGTCGTAGAGCTCGCTGGTGCGTTCGCGCACGCGGTCCTCGAGGTCGCGGTTGGCGTTGAGCACCAGTTCTTCGGTGCGGCGCCGCTCGCTGATGTCGTGCAGTTCGATGAAGATGCCCCGGACCTCCTCACCCTGCTGGTCGGGGATGTAGTGGATCTCGAAATAGCAGCGCTGCCCCCCGGCGTCCAGGCGCTCGGCTTCGAAGGTCTGGCGCTGGCCACTGAGAGCGGCCGCCACGCGCGGGAGGATCTCGGGCAGCACGTCGGGTCGGACCACATCGCTCAGGTGCGAGCCCACCATCTGATCGGGCCGCTTGCCGTAGCGTGCGGCGTGCGCCAGGTTGGCAAAGCGGCACACCAGGTCTTTGTCGTAGTAAGCGAGGCGCGCGGGGATGCGGTCGGTCACGCCGCGCAGCAAGGCTTCGGTGGGCGAGGCGACGGTGTCCGTGGGGGGCGAGGGTTCGGGGGCGGGCACCACCAGGCTGCTGCTGTGCAGGAAATGGCCATCGGTGTCGAGTCTGGCCGACGAGGTCATGCGCGCCCGGAACACTCTGCCATCGGCACGGCGCAGGCTCAGGTCGAGTGTCTGGGTTTCACCGGTCTGGCGCAGCAGGTCCAGGTGCAGGCGAACCTGCTGCTGGCTGCCATGGTCGGCGGGCTCGAACACGTCCGCCAGGGCGTGGGCCGGTGCGTCGGCGTGGCCGAGCCAGTGCAGCAGCGTGCCATTGGCGCGCAGGCAGTGCAGCTCGGCGTCCAGTGCGATCAAGCCGCAGGGGGCATGGTCGAACAGGCCGTCAGCGCTGTCGCAGGCGGGGCCGGTGAGGGGCAGGTCGATCTCCATGGAGGCTCCGATACGGTTGACTCGGCGAAAGGGGTCCTTGCCGGTAGATATCGGATGCCAAACGGAAAAATTCAGCCAGTCCGCCCAGCAATAGCGGGGTGTTTCCAGCGCATTTCTCCACGAAAAAGCCCCGCGGGCTCTCGCCGGCGGGGCTTGGTGTGAAGCGTTTCGGCTTACTTCAGGCCGGCGGCGGCTCGCAGCGTGGCTGCCTTGTCGGTTTTTTCCCAGCTGAACTCCGGCTCTTCCCGGCCGAAGTGACCGTAGGCGGCGGTCTTGCCGTAGATCGGGCGCAGCAGGTCCAGCATCTGGATGATGCCTTTCGGGCGCAGGTCGAAATGTTCCTGCACGAGTTGGGCGATTTGCTCGTCGGGGATGACGCCCGTGCCTTCGGTGTAGACCGTGATGTTCATGGGGCGCGCCACGCCGATGGCGTAGGCGACCTGGATCTGGCACTGACGAGCCAGGCCGGCCTTGACGATGTTCTTGGCCACGTAGCGCGCGGCGTAGGCGGCTGATCGGTCCACCTTGGACGGGTCCTTGCCGGAGAATGCGCCGCCGCCGTGCGGGCAGGCACCGCCGTAGGTGTCCACGATGATCTTGCGGCCGGTCAGGCCGCAGTCGCCCTGAGGACCGCCGATGACGAAGCGGCCGGTGGGGTTGATCAGGTATTTGGTGTCCTTGAGCCACTCCTTGGGCAGCACCGGCTTGATGATCTCTTCGATGATGGCCTCGTTGAAGCTGGCCTTCATCTTGGTGGGCGACTCGCTCTGGTCGGGCGAGTGCTGGGTGGAGAGCACCACGGTGTCGATGCTGTGCGGCTTGCCATCGACGTAGCGCATGGTCACCTGGCTCTTGGCATCCGGGCGCAGGAAGGGCAGGCGGCCGTCCTTGCGCAACTGCGCCTGGCGCTCGACCAGACGGTGCGCGTAGTAGATGGGCGCCGGCATCAGCTCGGGCGTCTCGTCGCAGGCGTAGCCGAACATCAGGCCCTGGTCGCCGGCGCCGGTGTTCAGGTGGTCGTCGGAGGCGTGATCCACGCCCTGGGCGATGTCGTTGGACTGCTTGTCGTAGCAGACCATGACCGCGCAGCCCTTGTAGTCGATGCCGTAGTCGGTGTTGTCGTAGCCGATGCGCTTGATGGTGTCGCGCGCGACCTGGATGTAGTCGACGTGGGCGTTGGTGGTGATCTCGCCGGCCAGCACCACGAGACCGGTGTTGGTCAGGGTCTCCGCGGCCACGCGGCTGCGCGGGTCCTGTTCGAAGATCGCATCGAGGATGGCGTCGGAAATCTGGTCCGCCACCTTGTCGGGGTGGCCTTCGGACACGGATTCGGACGTGAAGAGGAAATCGCTCGCCATTTAAACTCCTGAGGTTTGTCGGATCGGCGTTGCCGGTCTGTCAGAAGTCGGCGAACGCTTTAGCGGTATTTGTGAATCGCCCCGCAATCAGTTCATCAACTCGGCGATCCGGCGATTCTAGTGCAGCCGGTCGCGCTGGCACCCCTCCTTGGCCACGCTGATCCGTCTTTTCTTCACACTCGGCAGCCGCTTGCCACTGCCCGTGCTGCACGGCGCGGGGCTGCTGCTGGGCTGGCTGAGCTTCCTGCTGTCGCCGCGCTACCGGCGGCGCCTGATGGCCAACGCCCGCCAGGCCGGTATGCCGGCCGGCGTGGCCTGGCGGTCGGTGGCCGAGGCGGGCAAACTCGTGACCGAACTGCCGCGACTCTGGCTGGGCGCGCCGGTACCGGTGCGCTGGAACGGCGTCGAGCACATCGAGATCGCGATGGCCGCCGGGCGCGGGCTGCTGTTCCTCACGCCGCACCTGGGCTGTTTCGAGATCACCGCCCAGGCCTATGCCGCCCGCTTCGGCGCCGATCGACCCATGACAGTGCTGTTCCGCCCCGCGCGACAGCCCTGGCTGCGCGAGCTGGTGGACCATTCGCGCGAGCGGCCAGGCCTGCGCACGGCACCCACCACGCTGTCGGGCGTGCGCCAACTGGTGCAGGCGCTCAAGTCGGGCGAAGCCGTGGGGCTGCTGCCCGATCAGGTGCCGCCCAGGGGCCTGGGCGTCTGGGCGCCGTTCTTCGGGCGCGACGCCTACACCATGACCCTGTCGGCCCGCCTGGCGCGCTCGGCCGACACCCAGGTGCTGCTGAGCTGGGGCGAGCGCCTGCCCTGGGGCCAGGGCTACGTGGTGCACGTGCGCCCGCTGGCCGAACCGCTGCCGGCCGATCCCCTGGCGGCGGCTTGCGCCGTCAACGCGGCCATGGAATCCCTGGTGCGAGAATCGCCCGCCCAGTACCTGTGGTCGTACGACCGCTACAAGCAGCCGCGCTGATGCCGTCTTCCACCCCGTCCCCCGCGCCAGACACCGCGCCGCAGGCCCGCCTGAGCAACCGGCTGGGGTTGGGCGTCATGCGCCTGCTGGCGCGCCTGCCCCTGTCGTGGGTACGCGCCCTGGGCTGGGCGCTGGGCAGCGTGCTGCATGCGGTCGCCGCGCGCCGCCGCCGGATCGCGCGCACCAACTGGGCGGCCTGCTTCCCCGATCACTCCGAGGCCGAGCGCGACGCCGCCATCCGGCGCCATTTCGTCTATTTCGCCCAGGCCTGGCTGGACCGCAGCTGGCTCTGGGAGGCGCCGGGCCATGTGGTCAGGCACCGCCTGTTGCTGCGCGGCGACCTGGACGCCCTGGAAGGCCAGTCACCCACGGTGATCTTCGCGCCGCATTTCGTGGGCATGGACGCCGGCTGGACGGCGCTGACCGCGCACCTTTCGCGCCGCTTCTGCGGCCTGTACGCCGAGCAGCTCAACGCCGACGTGGACCGCTGGATGGCCGAGGGCCGACAGCGCTTCGGCAACCCGCACGTGGTGGGCAAGCGCCAGGGCCTGCGCGCACTGGCCACCGCCCTGCGCGAGGGCCTGCCGCTGTACCTGCTGCCCGACATGGACCATGGCGAGCGCGACGCGGTCTTCGTGCCGTTTTTCGGTGTGCCGGCGGCCACGCTCACGTCGCTGCCGCGGCTGGCGCGTCTGGGTGGCGCCCAGGTGGTGCCGGTGACGGCGCGGCTGGTGCCCGACGGCTACGAGGTCACGGTGCACTCCCCCTGGCTGGACTACCCCACGGGCGACGTGACCGCCGATACCGCCGAGATGAACCGCCGGCTGGAGGCATTCATCGCCGACATGCCCGAGCAGTACTACTGGGTGCACAAGCGCTTCAAGACGCGCCCGCCGGGGGCGCCGCCTTTTTATTTGATGTGACCACCCCCGCCGCGCTTTGCGCGACCCCCTCAAGGGGGCGACACCTGCGGCCCGGCAAAGCCGGTTCCGCGGTGTCTCCGGGTCAGTCCACTGCGTCCGGCTCGTCGTTGTCGGTCCCGTCGGCCGTGGCAGCCGGCTCGTGAGACCAGCGCCACAGCAGCGTCGCCACCTCGTCCAGCCCTTGCTTCTTCAGCGCTGAGAACAGCCGCGCCTCGCCACCGGCCGACTGCAGCTTGGCGATGGCCAGCGCCTTGTTGGCTTCGGTGCGGGTGAGCTTGTCGGCCTTGGTGAGCAGCAGCAGGAACTTCAGCCCCTGCTCAACGCGCGGGCGGATGGCTTCCAGAAGGGTCTCGTCGAGCTCGGTCAGCCCCAGGCGCGGGTCCACCAGCAGCACCACCGCCGCCAGATTGGGCCGCGTGAGCAGGTAGTTGCCCATCACGCGCTGCCAGCGCAGCTTGGCCTCGCGGGGTACCGCGGCGTAGCCGTAGCCCGGCAGGTCGGCAAGCACCGCGTCGGTGACGCCCTGCTTGCCCAGCGAGAACAGGTTGATGGCTTGTGTGCGCCCGGGCGTCTTGGAGGCGAAGGCCAGGCGCTTTTGCTGAGTGAGCGTGTTGATCGCCGTGGATTTGCCCGCGTTCGAGCGCCCGACAAAGGCGATCTCGGGCACCTCCAAGGCCGGGAGGTGCTCCAGTTGCGGGGCGGTGGTGAGGAAGCGGGCGGTGTGCAGCCAGCCATGGGCCAGGCGCGGGTCTCGGCCGGGGTCTGCAGCAGGGTTGTGGGTCATTGGGGAACCGGGTTGGGGGTGCATTGTAAAATCCGGCGGTTTTGTCCAGCCGAACATCGATTCGGCCCCCACGTATCCGTCGACCGCAACGACAGCCCGACATGAAATTGCATGCCTCCCTCCTGGTCGCTGCCGCGGCCGCCGCCCTGTCCCTGAGCGCAAACGCGCAGTCGGCCAAGCCCGACCTGGCCAAGGGCGCAGCTTCCTACGGCGCCGTGTGCGTGGCCTGCCACGCTGCCGACGGCAACTCGACCACGCCGGCCAACCCCAAGCTGGCGCAGCAGCACCCCGAGTACCTCGTCAAGCAATTGCAGGAATACAAGTCTGGCAAGCGCAAGAACGCCATCATGCAAGGCATGGCGGCTTCGCTGTCCGATGACGACATGCGCAACATCGCTTACTGGCTCGCTTCGCAGAAAGCCAAGGAGGGCTTCGCCTCCGACGCCGAACTCGTGAAGCTGGGCGAGCGCATCTACCGCGGCGGCCTGGCCGACCGCGGCATCGCCGCCTGCGCGGGCTGCCACAGCCCCAACGGCGCCGGCATCCCCTCGCAGTTCCCGCACATCGCCGGTCAGCACGCCGAATACACCGACACGCAGCTGCGCCACTTCCGCGACGGCACGCGCGCCAACAACGCCCAGATGATGGGCATTGCCGCCAAGATGACCGACCGCGAAATCAAGGCGGTGTCCGACTACATTGCCGGGCTGCGCTGAGCGTCGCGCGGCCTGTCCGCGCCCCCTCGGCCCGTCCGGGATATAAGCACCAGTTGATGTTTGGCCCCACAATGCGGCCCGCCCTCTGGTGAATTGAACCGCCGGCCTCGAATCCCATCTGAACAGGGCGCTTTCCGTTTCGGGACGCGCCTTTTTTTCTGCCCCCCACGCTTTCGTCATGACCGTCTCCACCCAAGGCCTGCAATTGCGCTCCGTTTCGCGGCGGCTGAGCGAATGGGTCGAGTTGCTGTCGTCGATGCGCTTCGCCATCTCGCTGCTGACGGTGATTTGCATCGCCTCGGTCATCGGCACGGTGGTCAAGCAGAACGAGCCCTTCAATAACTACGTCAACCAGTTCGGGCCGTTCTGGGCCGACGTGTTCGCGGCGGCGAACCTCTACACCGTCTACAGCGCCTGGTGGTTCCTGCTGATCCTGGCCTTCCTGGTGATCAGCACCAGCCTTTGCATCGCGCGCAACACGCCCAAAATCCTGGTCGACCTCAAGGCCTACAAGGAAAACATCCGCGAGCAGAGCCTCAAGGCCTTCCCGCACAAGGCGCAGGCCGAATTGTCCGAAGCGCCCGAAGCCGCCGCGAACCGGATGGGGCAGGCCCTGCTCGGCGCGGGCTGGAAGGTCAAGCTGCAGTCGCGCGAGACGCCGCAGGGCATGGGCTGGATGGTGGCCGCCAAAACCGGCGCGGCCAACAAGTGGGGCTACATCGCGGCGCACAGCGCCATCGTGCTGGTGTGCGTGGGCGGCCTGCTCGATGGCGACCTCATGGTGCGTGCCCAAACCTGGTTCAATGGCAAGCAGATCTATGAGGGCGGCGGGATGATCGCCGACGTGCCGGCGCAGCACCGCCTGTCCACCAGCAACCCCACGTTCCGCGGCAACCTGCTGGTCACCGAAGGCACGGCCTCCAGCACGGCCATCCTCACTCAGCCCGGCGGCGTGCTGCTGCAGGAGCTGCCGTTCTCCGTCGAACTCAAGAAATTCATTGTCGAGTACTACGACACCGGCATGCCGCGCCTCTTCGCCAGCGAGATCGTGATCCACGACCGCGAGACCGGCGAGACAAAGGAAGCCCGTGTGGAGGTGAACCACCCGGCCTTCCATCGCGGCGTCGCCATCTACCAGTCCAGCTTCGACGACGGCGGCTCGCGGGTGAAGCTCAAGGCCGTGCCCATCAACGGCCACGCCCGGTCGTTCGAGGTGGAAGGCAATATCGGTGGCTCCACCGAGCTCAGCAACGGCGATGAGAAGCTGGGCCTGGAATTCACCAGCCTGCGCGTCATCAATGTGGAGAACTTCTCGGCCACGGGCGGCGGGGCCGACGTGCGCAAGGTCGATCTGCGCGAGTCCATCGAAAGCCGCCTGGGCGCCGCGCACAAGACCGTGACCGAGAAAACCCTGCGCAACGTGGGCCCCAGCGTGACCTACAAGCTGCGCGATGCGGCGGGCCAGGCGGTGGAGTACCACAACTACATGCTGCCTGTCGAACTCGACGGCCAGCGCGTGTACCTGCTGGGCCTGCGCGACACGCCGCAGGAAAGCTTCCGTTACCTGCGCGTGCCGGCCGACGAGAACGACAGCCTGGATGGCTTCGTGCGGCTGCGCGCCGCGCTCGACGACCCGGCCATGCGCGCGGAGGCTGTGCGCCGCTACGCCGCTCAGTCGGTGGAGCCGGGGCGTGCCGACCTGGAACAGGCCCTGGTGGCCTCGGCCTCGCGGGCGCTGGCGCTCTTCGCGGGCGCGGAGCGCGTTACCGCGGTGGCCGATGCGGCCACCGGCGTGAATGGTGCGAATGGTGCGAACGGCGCCGCCGGCAGCGACCCCAAGGGCGGACTGCAGGCCGTGGCCGCCTTCCTGCAGTCCAACGTGCCCGACGCGGAGCGCGAGCGCGCCGGCGACGTGCTGGTGCGCATTCTCAACGGCACCCTGTTCGAGTTGCTGCAGCTCTGCCGCGAGAAGGCCGGCCTGGCGCCGCTGCCGCGCGACGAACCCGCCCAGCGCTTCATGACGCAGGCCGTCATCAGCCTGTCCGACACCTTCTTCTACCCGGCGCCCATGGCCTTCCAGCTCGCGGACTTCACGCACGTGCAGGCCAGCGTGTTCCAGGTGGCGCGCGCACCGGGCAAGACCGTCGTTTACCTTGGCTGCCTGTTGCTCATCATCGGCGTCTTTGCCATGCTCTACGTCCGTGAGCGCCGCCTGTGGGTCTGGCTGGCGCCGGCCGGGCAGGGCGCTCAGGCAGCCATGGCCTTGTCCACCAACCGCAAGACGCTGGACGCCGACCGCGAGTTCGACCAGCTCAAGACCCGATTGCTCTCCAGGTGACCGCATGAACACCACCACCGCTTCCCAGACCATCGAGCTCAAGAAGGCGTCCGGCGGCGCCGCACTGGCCCCGGGCTATTTCGCGCGCCGCGACCGCTGGGACTGGCTGTTCGCCGCGCTCGTGCTGGCCGGCGGCCTGCTGGCCTTCCAGCGCTACGGCGGCGCCATGGACATCTACGAGAAGTGGATCCTCGCCGGCGCCGTGCCCAGCCTGGCCTGCCTGGGCTGGTTCTGGCGCCCGCTGCGCCTGTTGTCGGTGGTGGTGGCGGCTTTCGCCCTGCTGGCCATCTGGCTTTATCAGGCGCCCGGCGGCGGGGCCGACCTGGCGCGCGGCGACCAGGTCTTCCTACTCAAGTACTTCATCTCCAGCCAGTCGGCCATCCTGTGGATGAGCGTGCTGTTCTTCATGAGCACGGCCTTCTACTGGCTGGGTATGTTCACCCGCGCGGGCGACACCTTCGAGGCCCTGGGCTCGCGCCTGGCCTGGGTGGCGGTGGGCCTGGCGCTCATCGGCTCGCTGGTGCGCTGGTACGAAAGCCATCAGATCGGCCCGGGCATCGGCCACATCCCGGTCAGCAACCTCTATGAGGTGTTCGTGCTGTTCTGCTGGCTGACGGCGGCCTTCTACCTGTATTACGAAGATCAGTACGACACGCGCCGCATGGGCGCCTTTGCCATGCTCATCGTGAGCGCAGCCGTGGGCTTTCTGCTCTGGTACACGGTGGTTCGCGAGGCGCACGAGATCCAGCCCCTGGTGCCTGCGCTGCAGAGCTGGTGGATGAAGCTGCACGTGCCGGCCAACTTCATCGGCTACGGCACCTTCGCCATCGCGGCCATGCTGGCCTTCGCCTACCTCATCAAGCAGAGCGCTGGTGAGACGCGCTGGTACAAGCTGGCGCCGCTGTGGCTGCTGGGCGTGGTTCTGTGCTTCGAGCCGCTGGTGTTCCGCCAGGGCGCCACGGACAAGGGCGGTGTCTACTGGTTCGTCTACTTCGGCGTGTCGGCCCTCATCGTCGGGGGCATCCTGTCGGTGCGCGGGCGCATCGCGGCGCGTCTGCCCGCCTTCGAGGTGCTCGACGACGTGATGTACAAGGCCATCGCGGTCGGTTTCGCCTTCTTCACCATCGCCACCGTGCTAGGCGCTCTCTGGGCCGCTGAGGCCTGGGGCGGCTACTGGAGCTGGGACCCGAAGGAGACCTGGGCGTTGATCGTCTGGCTGAACTACGCGGCCTGGCTGCACATGCGGTTGATGAAGGGCCTGCGCGGCACCGTGGCCGCCTGGTGGGCGCTGGTGGGCCTGGTCATCACCACCTTCGCCTTCCTGGGCGTCAACATGTTCCTGTCGGGTTTGCACAGCTACGGCGAACTCTGATTCCGGAACCGCGTAAGGTTTCGACGGATCAGACGACTGATGGGTCAGCGGGCGCGGCATCCTTCGCGCCCGCGCTCTTTCGGGGAACACTGCCATGATCATCCGAACCGACCGGGACGGTTTCGTCCACCCGCGCAGCAGCGAGATCACCTCGCGCGGCGCCTACCTGCAGCGCCGGCAGTGGCTGGCCGGCCTGGCCGCCGCGGGCGTGGCCTGGGCCTCGCGCGACGCCTGGGCACAGTCTGCCCAGCGGCCCGGCAAGCTGGCGCCGCTGCCGGGCAAGGCGTCCACGGTGGCCGGCGCCACCACGATGGAGAAGGCCACCAGCTACGAAGACGTCACCAGCTACAACAACTTCTACGAATTCGGCACCGACAAGAGCGACCCGGTGGCCTACGCCGGCAAGCTCAAGCCGCGGCCCTGGACGGTTGAGGTCGAGGGGCTGGTGAACAAGCCCGGCCGCTTCGACCTCGACGCACTGCTCAAGCTGGCTCCCATGGAAGAGCGCATCTACCGCCTGCGCTGCGTCGAGGGCTGGTCCATGGTGATTCCCTGGCAGGGCTATTCGCTGGCCGAACTCATCAAGCGCGTGGAGCCGCAGGGTAGCGCCAAGTACGTGGAGTTCGTGACCCTGGCCGACCGGCAGCAGATGCCCGGCTTGCGTTCCAACGTGCTCGACTGGCCCTACGTGGAGGGCCTGCGCCTGGACGAGGCGCAGCACCCGTTGGCGCTGCTGGCCTTCGGCATGTATGGCGAGGTGCTACCCAACCAGAACGGTGCGCCCGTGCGCCTGATGGTGCCGTGGAAGTATGGTTTCAAGAGCGGCAAGTCCATCGTGAAGATCCGCTTCGTGGAGCAAATGCCCCGCACCTCGTGGAACCTCGCGGCGCCGCAGGAATACGGCTTCTTCTCCAACGTCAACCCGACGGTGGCGCACCCGCGCTGGAGTCAGGCCACCGAGCGGCGCATTGGCGAAGGCAGCGGCCTGTTCGCCAAGCGCCGCGAGACGCTCATGTTCAACGGCTACGAGGCGCAGGTGGGCCAGCTCTACGCGGGCATGGACCTGCGCAAGTTCTACTGAGCATCATGAACCCACACGCTGAGCCGCTGCGCGGGTCGCTGCCCCCGAGGGAGCTGATCCGGCTTGGGGCCGCCCTGCGCCGGATCTCATGAGCCGAGCCGAGGTCCAGCGGGCCTTGTTGCACCCACTGGCCAAGCCGCTGGTGTTCACGGTCTGGCTGCTGCCCTTCGCCTGGCTGGTCTGGGCCGCAGTGGCCGATCGCCTGGGCGCGAACCCCGCCGAGGCGCTGATCCGCGCCCTGGGTGACTGGACCTTGCGCGCCCTGGTGCTGGTGCTGCTGGTGACGCCGCTGCGCGTGGCGCTGGGTTGGCCGGCGCTGGCACGCTTTCGGCGCATGCTGGGCCTGTTCGTGTTCTTCTACGCCACGCTGCACTGGCTGGCCTACGTCTGGTTCGACATGGGTTTCGACTGGGCCGAGGTGGTCGCCGACATCCCCAAGCGGCCCTTCATCCTGGTGGGCACGCTGGCCTGGTTGATGTTGCTGGCCTTGGCAGCCACCTCCTTCAACCGCGCCATCCGTGCCCTGGGGGCCCCGCGTTGGCAGCGGCTGCACCGCCTGGTGTATGCAGTGGCCGGGCTCGCGGTCCTGCATTTCTTCTGGATGCGGGCAGGCAAGAACGACTTCAACGAGGTCGCGGTGTACGCGGCCATCCTGGGCACGCTGCTGGGTTGGCGCGCCTGGCGGCGCTGGCGCGCGCATCAGGGCAGGGGCGTCTCCAGCCGCATCTGATCGGCAGCCGTTTCGCGCTGGCGGATCACCGTGGCCTGGGCGCCGTCGACCAGCACCTCGGCCGCGCGGCCGCGCGTGTTGTAGTTGCTGGCCATGCTCATGCAGTAGGCGCCAGCCGACAGCACGGCGAGCACGTCGCCCGGCTGCACGGCCAGCTCGCGATCGCGTCCCAGCCAGTCGCCGCTTTCGCAGACCGGGCCCACCACGTCCCAGGTGAGCGCGGTGGTATCGGTCCGCGATCGAACTGGTTCGATGCGGTGGTAGGCCTGGTACATCGCGGGGCGCGGCAGATCGTTCATGGCCGCATCCACGATCAGGAAGTTCTTGTGCTCGCCGGGCTTTTGGTAAAGCACCTCGGTGAGGCACACGCCGGCGTTGCCCACGATAGAGCGGCCCGGCTCGATCATGATCTGGCGATCGCCAAAGCCACGCACATCCAGACGCTGCAGCAGCTTCGCCCACAGTTCATCGGCAGCAGGCGGCGTGTCGCCGTGATAGTCGATGCCCAGACCACCGCCGAAGTCGATGTGATGAAGGCGGGTGCCCGTGAGCTCGATCGCTTCGACCAGGTCAAGCACGCGCTCGAGCGCGTCCAGGTACGGCCCGGCCTGCGTGATCTGCGAGCCGATGTGGCAGTCGATGCCGACCACGTCGAGGCTTTCACAGGCTGCGGCCTGGCGGTAGGTGTCGATCACCTCGTCGTGCGCGATGCCGAACTTGTTGTCCTTCAGGCCGGTGGAGATGTAGGGGTGCGTTCGCGCGTCCACATCGGGGTTGACGCGGATGCTCACGCGGGCGCGTCGGCCGGCGGCGCGCGCGACTTCGTCGAGTACGGCCAGCTCGGCGCGGCTTTCCACGTTGAAGCAGCCGATGCCGACTGCCAGTGCGCGGCGCATCTCGGCACGGGTCTTGCCCACGCCCGAGAAGATGATGCGCTCCGGCGCGCAGCCAGCCGCGAGCGCGCGCTCCAGCTCACCGCCCGAGACGATGTCGAGCCCGCAGCCCGCGCGCACCAGCGTCTGCAGAATGGCCAGCGACGAATTGGCCTTCATGGCGTAGCAGATGAGGTGAGCTCGCCCTGCGAGGCCGCGCTGGTAAGCACCCAGGGCCTGCAGCATGGCGGCCTTGCTGTACACGAAGAGCGGGGTGCCGTGGGCCCGGGCCAGGGCGTCGAGGCTCACGTCCTCGACGTGCAGTTCACCGTGGCGTTGTGTCAGGAAGGCGGGCAGGGGCATTGGCGGGCTTGGGTGTGGACTCGGGGGTTTTGGCGGGCGGCAGGTACAGCGGGCCCCTTTGTCCGCACGCCACCAAGCCCGACAGCACCAGCGACAAGGCCATGACCCGAGCGGGGCCGGAGCAGGAACCTAGAATGCGCAGCCACCCAAACATCCTGCGCATTGTAATGACCGACCTCGAATACCAGGATCGCGCCGAGGCCCTGTTGCGCGCCATCGAGCTGAACTGCGATCGCATCAACGAAGACACCGACGCGGACATCGACAACCAGCGCGTGGGCGGCATGATCACCCTGACCTTCGCCAACCGAAGCCAGATCGTCATCAACCTGCAGAAGCCGCTGCACGAGGTGTGGATGGCCGCGCGGGCCGGGGGCTTCCACTACAAACACGACGGGCGCGCCTGGATGGACACGAAGGGCAATGGCGAATTCTTCGCCAATCTCTCGCGCTACGCGAGCGAGCAATCGGGCGAGCCGCTGAACTTCAGTTTCTGAACAGGTCGAGGATGCTGCGCCGGTTCTCCACCGGTGGCAGCGGTGCCGGAACGGGCACGCCATTGGGATCGACCGTAGTGCCGTTGGGCGCCCCCGGCCAAGGGTCCGCCAGGCCCAAGCCGTGTACCCCGTTGCCCGGACCGTACTCTTCGTAGTACCACTCGCCACCGATGTTGACCACACCCGGCGGTGCGCTGTAGGTGGTCACGGGCACGTCCTTGAGCATCTCCTGCATGAAGGAAATCCACATCGGCAATGCGAGGCCGCCACCGGTTTCGCGGCTGCCCAGGTTGCGTGGCGTGTCGTAGCCCACCCAGGCTGCGGCGGCGAGCGTGGGCTGGTAGCCGACGAACCAGGCGTCTACCGCGTCGTTCGTGGTACCGGTCTTGCCGTACAGATCGGGCCGCTTGAGGATGGCCTGCGCGCGAGCGGCCGTGCCCGACCGGGTGATTTCTTGCAGCAGGCTGTTCATGATGAATGCGTTGCGCGGCTCTATCGCGCGCGGCGCGTTGTCCAGTGTGGTCTGCGGTGCCTCGAACAGCACGCGGCCCCGTGCGTCGGTCACCCGCGTGATGAGTACGGGTGAGACGCGATGCCCGCCGTTGGCGAACACTGAATAGGCCGAGACCATCTGCAGCGGCGTTACTGCGCCCGCGCCCAGGGCCATCGTGAGGAAGGGTGGATGCTTTTCCGCATCAAAGCCGAAGCGCGTCACCCAGCTCTGGGCGTTCTGTGTGCCCACCAACTGCAGGACGCGAATCGATACCATGTTCTTCGACTTCGCCAGCGCGCGGCGCACCGACATCGGACCATCGAACTGCCCATCGTAGTTCTTCGGCTCCCAGGGCTTGCCACCGGTTTCCGCTGCGGAATAGAACAATGGCGCGTCGTTGACCACCGTCATCGGCGTGAGGCCTTTTTCCAGCGCGGCGGAGTAGATGAAAGGCTTGAAGCTCGACCCCGGTTGACGCCAGGCCTGGGTGGCGTGGTTGAACTTGTTCTTGTTGAAATCGAAGCCGCCGATGACTGCTGCGATTCGGCCGTTGCGCGGATCCAGCGCCACGAAAGCGGATTCCACCTCGGGCAGTTGCGTCACGCGCCAGGATTTGTCGCCGACCCTGACGATGCGCACCACCGCACCCGGGCGCAGCTTGATGTTGGGCCCTGCCTTGTCCGACAGGCCGCTTTGCACCGGCTTGAGGCCTTCGCCGGTGATCTCGATCGGCTCACCGTCCTGGCGCATCACCACGACTTTGCGCGCACTCGCTTCCAGTACCACCGCCGACAGCAGATCGCCGTTGTCGGGGCGCTCGGCGAGGGCCTCGTCGATGGCCGTGTCGCGCTCCTGCGGGTCTTCCGGCAGATTGATGAACAGCTCGGGGCCGCGGTAGAACTGCCGACGCTCGTAGTCCAGAACGCCCTGGCGCACCGCACGGTACGCAGCCTCCTGTGCTCGGGGATCGATGGTCGTCGACACCACGAGTCCTCGCGTGTACGCGGCCTCGCCATACTGGGCCACGATTGCCTGGCGAACCATTTCGGCGGCGAACTCCGCGTGCAGGCCTTCTTCCTGCGCGCCACGATGCAGCTTGATCTCCTGCGCCTTGGCTTGCTCGGCCTGGTCGGGCGTGATGAAGCCGTTCTCCACCATGCGATCGATGATGTACAGCTGGCGCGCGCGGGCGCGCTTGGGATTGCGCACCGGGTTGTAGGCCGAGGGTGCCTGCGGCAGGCCCGCCAGCATCGCGGCTTCGGCGATGGTCACGTTCTGCAGCGGCTTGCCGAAGTAGATCTGCGATGCCGAGGCGAAGCCATAGGCCCGCCGGCCCAGAAAGATCTGGTTCATGTAGATCTCGAGAATCTGCTCCTTGGTGAGCATGTGCTCCAGCTTGAACGTAAGCAGCACCTCGTAGATCTTGCGCGTGTAGCTCTTCTCTGCGGACAGGTACACGTTGCGTGCCACCTGCATCGTGATGGTGGAGGCCCCCTGGCTTTTGGCTTCACGCAGGTTGGCCAACGCAGCCCGCACCATGCCGCGGTAGTCCACACCGCTGTGCTCGAAGAAGCGCGCATCCTCGATGGCCAGCACCGCGTTCTTCATCACATCGGGGATCTGGTCGATCGTCAGCAGGTTGCGTCGCTCTTCGCCGAATTCGCCGATGAGTTGCCCATCCACCGCGAGCACACGCAAGGGAAGTTTGGGGCGGTAGTCGGCCAGGCCGGTGACGTCGGGCAGGTTGGGATAGGCCACCGCCAGAGCGATTCCAACGGCCACCAACAAAGCTGCAACACCCGCCGCCGCCAGTCCGGCTACAGCCACCACCAAGCGACCGATCCAGATGAGTGTGCGAGGGGCCGCAGATACTGCCTTCGCAGTGCCTGCTTGAGAGGACTTGGATTCTTGGGGCATGCGAACTGAAACTGAAACGTCCCGCATTTTAGAAGTCGGCCTGGACGCCGACATTGAATCACCGGAACGGGTGGATGTGGGTGTCGGATCAGGTTTGTCGAAGGGCGTTCAGTCCGTCATGTCGGGCGCTTGTCCCGTCGGCTTTTGACAACGTTTCGAATTGTGCGTTTGGCAATAAATCTTTGCCGCTCAATGGGCTTACTGCTAGCATTGAAGTGATTTCTTAAGTCTGGTGTGGTAACGCGCCACGCGATTTGGGGGCCATCTTGATCTCAATGGGATCGCTTTTCAGCCGAGAACCGGCGCCCTTGCTGGGCATTGACGTGAGCACGTCGAGCGTCAAGCTCGTGGAACTCAGTCGCAACCGCGCGGGCGAGTTCGTGCTGGAGCGGTGTGCCATGGAGCCGCTGGAACGCGGTTGGATCACCGATGGCAACATCGAAAAGTTCGATGAGGTCGCCGATGCCGTGCGGCGTGTGGTCCGCAAGAGCGGCAGCAAGACCAGGAACGTGGCACTGGCCCTTCCCGCCTCGGCCGTGATCACCAAAAAAATCGTCCTCCCTGGTGGCATGAGCGACAAGGAGCTTGAGGCCCAGGTCGAGTCGGAAGCGAACCAGTACATCCCGTTCTCACTTGATGAGGTGAGCCTCGATTTCTGCGTGGTCGGTCCCAGCGCCACTTCCGTGGGCGACGTCGAAGTGTTGATCGCTGCCTCTCGCAAGGAGAAGGTCTCCGATCGCCAAGGTCTGGCTGAGGCGGCCGGGCTCAAGCCGGTGGTGATGGATGTGGAGTCCTACGCTTCCCGCTTGGCCGCTGGCCGGGTCATCGAGACATTGCCGAACCAGGGCGTTGACGCACTGGTGGCATTGTTCGAAATCGGCTCGATGACCACCAGCCTTCAGGTCATTCGCAACGATGAGGTGCTCTACGAGCGTGACCAAGCCTTCGGCGGCGGGCAACTGACTCAGCTCATCATCCGCCAGTACGGGTTTTCCCCTGATGAGGCGGAAGCCAAGAAGCGGTCGGGGGATCTGCCCGAGGATTATCAGAGCGCCGTGCTCGAACCCTTCATCGAGAGCATGTCCCAGGAGGTCGGACGTGCCCTGCAGTTTTTCTTCACGAGCACGCCATACAACAAGATCGATCACATCCTGCTGGCGGGCGGCAGTGCCGCCTTGCTGGGGTTGACCGAAGCGGTGACGCATCAGACCTCGTTCGCGTGCATGCTGATCAATCCGTTTGATGCCATGGAACTGGGTTCCTCGATTCAGGCGCGAAAGATCTCTCGCGAAGCGCCAGCCTATCTGACGTCCACCGGCCTGGCGCTGCGGAGGTTCTACCAATGATCCTCATCAACCTGCTGCCTCACCGTGAGGCAGCGCGCAAGCGACAGAAAGAGCAGTTCTACACGCAACTGGGCCTGTCGGCCTTGCTGGGCGGCATCATTGGTGGCGCCATCTTCACGTGGTATCAGGGGCAGATCTCCTCGCAGCAGGAACGCAACCTGTTTCTTACCCAGGAGATCGCCAAGCTGGACGCGGAGATCAAGGACATCGCGACCTTGCAGCAGCAGATTGCGTCCTTGCGTGCGCGCCAGACAGCAGTGGAGGACCTGCAGGCCGGGCGAAACCTGCCTGTGTACTTGTTGGAAGAACTCGTCAGTCAGTTGCCCGAAGGTGTTTTTCTGCGCTCGATGAAGCAGGAGAACATGAGCGTGCTCATGACTGGAACTGCACAGTCCCAGGAGCGCGTTTCCGAACTCCTGCGGAACCTCTCGAACAACAGCCCGGCCTTGACTCGCCCCGAGTTGGTGGAAATCGTATCGGCCAATGCCGCCATCAGTGGCGCCGATGCGCGCCGCGTGGCCAACTTCACCATGCGCGTGACATTGCGCAAACCAGCGGCAGCGCCGGCGACGCCCGCAACGCCAGCCACGGCGCCTGCCGCAGGCAAAGTCTGATCCAGGGTGGCGTAATGGCGAAGAAACCGAACATAAATATTGACCTGAAGGGCGTGCAGGACAGGCTGCGCGCCCAGTTCACGGGGCTTGATCCGAACGACCCGTCCATGTGGCCAGCGCTGCCACGCAATCTGCTGTTCGTGGCGGTCTGCGTGGGCGTTGTGGCGGCACTCTGGTTCTTCTGGCTCAAAGGGGTTGACGAGGAGCTGGTCGCGGAGAAGGCGCGGGAGGAACAGCTGCGCACCTCCTATCGAAGCAAGCTGGTGCAAGCGGTCAACCTGGACGCCCTGCGCAAGCAACTGGAGCAGGTGCAGCAGTACGTGACGCAGTTGGAAAAGCAACTGCCCAGCAAAGCCGAAATGGATGCCTTGCTCTCCGATATCAACCAGGCTGGCCTTGGCCGCAGCCTGCAGTTCGAGTTGTTCCGTCCGGGGCAGATCGTGGTGCGGGAGTACTACGCCGAACTCCCCATTGCCATTCGCGTTACCGGGAGCTACCACGACATCGGCCTCTTTGCTGCGGATATCGCCAATCTGTCTCGAATCGTCACCTTGAACAACCTCAGCCTCGCGCCCATTGCCAATCGCGAGGGGTATCTGACGATGGATGGCGTGGCCAAGACCTTCCGGTATCTCGATCCCGAGGAAGTGGCCGCGCAGCAAAAAGCGAAAGGGGCGAAGAAGTGAAGCGCCTCGCACCGTACTTCCTGTGTGCTTCGGTCGTTGTTCTTGCCGGATGCACGTCGTCCGGTCAGGACGAGTTGCGGTCCTGGATGCAGGCTGAGCGCAATTCAATCAAACCTTCGGTAAAACCCATTCCCGAGCCCACGCGCTTCGAGCCCCAGCCGTATAGTGTTGAACGTGAGACCCCGCCGTTCAGCACGGAGAAGCTGGCCAGCTTGCTGCGCGGTACACAAACGGCAACCGCAGCGAACGCCGCGCTGATCGAACCGGAACTGGCACGCCGGCGGCAACCGCTTGAAGCATTTCCCCTGGACTCCATGACCATGGTCGGCAGCCTGGACCGCTCTGGCCAGTTGGTGGCGCTCATCAAAGTGGATCGTTTGCTGTACCAAGTTCGTCAGGGGCAGTACCTTGGACAGAACTTCGGGCGCGTGACCCGCATCACCGAAACCGAGATTGCCTTGCGCGAAATCGTTCAAGACCCGTCGGGTGAATGGATCGAGCGCCCCACGGCGCTGCAGTTAGTAGAGGACGCTAAATGAACAAGCCAGAACAGGCGACCGCTGGAACAGCGTGGGGGCGGAGGATGGTCAAGGGGGGGCTGGTTCTCGGTCTCGTCTTGTCGGCGTGCTGGGCTCAGGCGCAAACCGCCATCCAGTCCGTGACCGGTGGCATCCAGAGTGGTGCCGAGGTGATCCGGATCAATCTGTCGGAACCACTGAAGGCGACGCCGTCGAGTTTTTCGGTGCAATCACCAGCCCGCATTGCGCTTGATTTCCCGGGCGTCGCCAATGCCATGGGGCGCAGCACGGTGGACATCAACGAGGGCAATCTCCGCTCTGCCACGGTGGTCCAGGCCGGTGACCGCACGCGCGTGGTGATCAACCTCAAGCAACCCGCGCAGTTCCAGACGCGCGTGGAAGGCAGCAGTCTGCTCGTGGTGATGGAGCGTCCGGAGGCGGTTACGGCGCAAACCAATCCGCCGACCCATTTTGCGGAGAGCCGCAATCTGGACGTTAGCGCCTTGCGCGACATCGACTTCCGTCGCGGTACCGGCAACACCGGCCGCGTGGTGGTCGAGTTGCCGAACAACCAGGTGGGCGTTGACATTCGGCAACAAGGTACTGGATTGGTCGTGGAGTTCCTGAAGAGCTCCCTGCCTGAGGGTTTGCGTCGTCGGCTGGACGTGACCGACTTCGGTACGCCGGTGCAATCGGTGACGACCACGCAGACCGGTGATCGTGTGCGCATGGTGGTGTCGTCGGTGGGTAATTGGGAGCACTCAGCGTACCAAAGCGACAACCAGTTCGTGCTCGAGGTGCGCGAGCAGCGGGTCGATCCGAACAAGCTCAGCCAGGGTCCCGGTTACACAGGCGAGAAGCTGTCGCTGAATTTCCAGAACATCGAGGTTCGCGCCTTGTTGCAGGTCATCGCCGATTTCACGAACTTCAATATCGTGACGTCCGACTCCGTCTCTGGTTCGGTGACCTTGCGCCTGAAGGACGTGCCCTGGGATCAGGCGCTTGACATCATCATGCAGGCCAAAGGTCTGGGTCTTCGCAAGTCGGGCAACGTGCTATGGATTGCACCGCGCGACGAGATCGCGGCGAGAGAGAAGCAAGAACTTGAGGCGCGCGCCACGGTGGAGAGCCTGGAGCAAGTCCGTACGCAGTCGTTCCAGATGAACTACGCCAAGGCGGCTGATATCGCCACGCAACTGACCTCAGGGACGGGGTCCGCCAGTGGTTCATCGAGCGGCTCTGGCAATGCGCGCATTCTGTCTCCTCGGGGCAGTGTGATCGCCGAACCGCGCACCAATCAGTTGTTTGTGACGGACATCCCTTCGCGCTTGGAGCAGGTACAGGGGCTGATTACCAAACTTGACATCCCGATTCGCCAGGTGCTGATCGAGGCGCGCATCGTGGAGGCCGACGACGACTTCAGCAAGTCCATCGGTGTGCGCCTGGGCGGCGGCGTCCGAGATTTCAGCGCCGGCTCCGCCAATGGCAATCCCGTGCGGGGCAACTTCGGCAGCAACTACTCGGCCGTGACAACCGGCCCAGCGCTGACGTCCTCGCCCTTTGTGAATCTGCCTGCTCTGCCGCCGTCCGGCCAAGCCGCGTCCTATGCCCTGTCGCTGTTCAGCCCGAACGCGTCGCGCTTCCTGGCCCTGGAGATCTCGGCCCTCGAATCCGACGGCAAGGGGCGAGTGGTGTCCAGCCCCCGCGTAGTCACGGCCGATCAGGTCAAGGCGCTCATCGAGCAGGGCACGGAATTCCCGTACCAGACGGCCACCTCCAGTGGCGCGACGGCCATCGCGTTCCGCAAGGCCAACCTCAAGCTCGAAGTGACGCCGCAGATCACCCCTGAAGGCAACATCATTCTCGACCTCGACGTGAACAAGGACACCCGAGGCGAGACCACGGCGGAAGGTATTGCGATCGATACCAAACATGTGCAAACGCAAGTGCTGGTCGAGAATGGCGGTACGGTAGTGATCGGCGGCATCTTCGAGCGTACCGAGCGCAACGAGATCCAGAAGGTGCCGCTGCTGGGCGACCTCCCTGGCGTGGGCAACCTGTTCAAGTCGCGCAACCAGCTGGATCAGCGCTCCGAGTTGCTGATCTTCATCACCCCGCGCGTTCTGGGGCGCACCGCCATCAACTAATTGAACGCCTCGCAGTCGGTTTTTCTGGTCGGGCTGCCAGGATCAGGCAAATCCACCGTCGGGCGCCAACTGGCCCGTCGACTGGGTTTGCCCTTCATCGACTCCGATCAGGTGATCGAACAGCGCATCGGATCGAGCATCCGGGCGTATTTCGATCGTGAAGGGGAGGCGGCGTTCCGGGACCTTGAAGCTCAGGTCATTGACGAAGTCACCGGTGGCCCCCAGGCGGTGGTGGCCACTGGCGGCGGTGCCGTATTGCGTCCGGAAAACCGTGCCTGTCTGCACGACCGCGGTCGTGTGGTGTACTTGCGCTCAACGCCGGAAGATCTCTTCCGCCGCTTGCGCAATGATCGTCACCGCCCCCTGCTGCAAGTGGCCGATCCTCTGGTCAGGCTCAAGGATCTGTACACCCTGCGGCATCCTCTGTATGCCGAGACGTCGCACTTTGCCATCGACACGGGTCGCCCTTCCGTGGCGACACTGGTCAACATGATCCTGATGCAGCTGGAATTGGCCGGATGGGTGTCCAACGGCTCACACAGCGGCCAGCCGCCGGCTCCTTGAACGTCTCGCATCGGGGCACGACGAGGGCCGGCATACACTCGGAACATGCTGCCCGCTGCTCCGATCACCAAGACACAACGCGTTCGCATCGACCTGGGCGATCGCAGCTACGACATTGACATCGGTGCCGACCTGATCGGTCGGAGCGAAACCTTCGCCGATGTGCCCCGCGCGAGTACGGGTGTGATCGTTACCAATGAGGTGGTGGCGCCCTTGTACCTGTCGACCCTGCGTGGGGCACTTCAGTCGCGCCACGAGCGCGTGCTGAACGTGGTACTGCCCGATGGCGAGTCTCACAAGCAGTGGCTCACCTTGCAGACCATATTTGATCACCTGCTTGAGGCCGGTTGCGACCGCAAGACCGTGCTCTACGCGCTCGGCGGCGGCGTGGTGGGCGACATGACCGGGTTCGCAGCTGCCTGCTACATGCGTGGCGTGTCCTTCGTTCAGGTGCCCACCACCTTGCTGGCGCAGGTGGATTCGTCGGTGGGAGGCAAGACGGGCATCAACCACCCCATGGGCAAGAACATGATCGGCGCCTTCCACCAACCCTTGAAGGTGGTGTGCGACCTGGACGTGCTGCGTTCGCTACCCGATCGCGAGTTCAGTGCCGGCATGGCCGAGATCATCAAGTACGGGCCGATCGCTGATATGGCCTTCCTCGACTGGATCGAAGACAACATCGATGCGCTCATGTTGCGCGATCCGATGAGCCTGGCGCACGCCGTGCGGCGAAGCTGTGAGATCAAGGCCCAGGTGGTGGGGGCCGATGAGCGTGAGTCAGGTGTGCGCGCCGTCCTGAACTTCGGCCACACCTTCGGCCATGCGATCGAGGCCGGCATGGGGTATGGCGCCTGGTTGCATGGTGAGGCCGTGGGCTGTGGCATGGTGATGGCCGCGCGGCTGTCGCAGGCCCTGGGCCTGGTCGATGCGGCCTTCGTGACGCGGCTGAACACCCTGGTCAAGCGGGCCGGGCTTCCGGTGGTCGCACCGGTGCTCGACCCTTCGCGCAACGCCGATCGCTACCTGGAACTCATGCGCGTCGACAAGAAGGCCGAGGCAGGCGAGATCCGCTTCGTACTGATCGACCCGCCGGGTCATGCTTCGCTCAGGCCGGCCAGCGACGCAGTGGTGGCCGACGTGATTGCGCGCAGTTGCCAGCCAGCATGAGTGCCGCCGGGCCGTTCCCAGGGCGCTCAGCTCCGCAGTGCGCAGCACGGAGGTCTTTCGGTGAACTTTGACCTCGCGCCGTACGCGAGCGACCCGGCGCGCAGCCGCGGACGGCGTCACCCGGAGCCGCCTGCGCCCACGCGCACCGACTACCAGCGCGACCGTGACCGGGTCATCCATTCCACCGCCTTTCGCCGGCTGGTCTACAAGACGCAGGTTTTCCTCAACCACGAGGGTGATCTGTTTCGCACCCGCCTCACGCACTCGTTGGAAGTCGCCCAACTCGGCCGCAGCATTGCCCGATCGCTGCGTCTCAACGAAGACCTGGTCGAGGCGGTGGCGCTGGCGCACGACCTCGGGCACACACCGTTCGGCCACGCGGGCCAGGACGCGCTGCATGAGGCCCTGCAGGCGCTGAGCCCTGATGGTCGCGCTCCCGATGGCTGGGGTTTCGAGCACAACCTGCAGAGCCTGCGCGTGGTAGATGAACTCGAGGAGCGATACCCCGCGTTCGATGGCTTGAACCTGTCCTTTGAAACGCGCGAGGGCATCCTCAAACACTGTTCGCGCCGCAACGCCGAGCGGCTGGAGCGTCTGGAGCCAGGCGGCGTCGCCACGCGCTTTCTGCGCGGTGGCTCGCCCTCGCTGGAAGCGCAGTTGTGCAACCTGGCCGACGAGATCGCCTACAACGCGCACGACATTGACGACGGCGTGCGCTCCGGCCTCCTCACGCTGGAGCAGCTCGAGACCGTGGAGCTGTTCGACCACTACCGGCGCCAGGCTCTGCAGGAACACCCTCACCTGCAGGGACGGCGGTTGCTGTTCGAAAGCATCCGGCGCATGCTCAGCGATCAGGTGTACGACGTAATCGCGGCGACGCGCGATCGGCTGGAGTGCTCGGGCGTGCACAGCGCCGACGAAGCGCGTGCCTTGCCAGCGCTCGTGGCGTTCTCGGATTCGATGCGTGAGCGCAGCCAGGCGCTCAAAACCTTCCTTTTCCGCAACCTCTACCGCCATCCTCAGGTGGTCGAAACCACCGGCCGCGCGCGCCGGGTGATCCAGGACCTGTTCGACCGCTACCTCGTCGACCCCGGCGAGATGCCCGACGCTCACGGCCAGCGCCGCCACCTGGAGCGCGCGGTGGCGGACTACATCGCTGGCATGACCGACCGATTCGCCATCCGCGAGCACGAGCGCCTGTTCGGCGCGGTTCTCTTCCCATGACATCCCTGCCCCCGTCTTCGCCCGCCGCCGTCCGCGCCGCCGCCCTGGTGGTGGCCGTGGGCGTCACCTGCGCCTTGCACATCGGCAAGCTGCCCGTCGCCATTCCCGCCCTGCAATCCGGCCTGGGCGTGAGTCTGGTGCAGGCGGGGTTCCTGCTGTCGCTGGTGCAACTGGCGGGCATGGCCCTGGGCCTCTTCGTGGGCCTGG
Source organism: Hydrogenophaga intermedia (assembly GCF_000723405.1). Lineage (GTDB taxonomy): Bacteria > Pseudomonadota > Gammaproteobacteria > Burkholderiales > Burkholderiaceae_C > Hydrogenophaga > Hydrogenophaga intermedia. The sequence goes on from NZ_CCAE010000002.1 coordinate 100,264, forward strand.
CTGCCGACCGCCTCGGGCCGCGTCGGGTGATGTTGTTCGGATTGATGGGGCTGGCCGTGGGGAGTGCCTGGGGCGCGATGGCGTTGTCACCCACCGACCTGTTGGCGTCGCGGGCCCTGGAGGGCCTGGGCTTCCTGCTAGCCGTGCTGCCGGCGCCGGGCCTGATTCGCCGCCACGTGGCCGATCAGCGCCTGCTGGCCAAAGCCCTGGGCTGGTGGGGGGCCTACATGCCCCTGGGTACCGCGCTGGCGCTGCTGCTGGGGGCGCCAGTGATCGAATGGCTGGGGTGGCGCGCCGTGTGGCTGGGCCTGACCGCGTGCTCGCTGCTGGCGCTCGTCGCACTGTGGCGCGGCCTGCCACCCGACATGGCGCTGGCAGGGCAGGGCGCGCCCCTGGGCCCCCGGGTGCGCCGCACGCTCGCAGCGCCCGGCCCCTGGCTCGTCGCCCTGGCGTTCTTCCTGTATTCGGGACAGTGGCTGGCCGTCGTGGGATTTCTGCCCACCATCCTGTCACAGGCGGGCTTTGGGGGCCTGGCGGCCGGCGTGCTCAGCGCGGGCGCCGCCGCAGTTAACATGGCTGGCAACATCGGTGCCGGCCGATGGATCGCGCGCGGTGGGCGTCCCCGCTTCGTCATGGGGTTCGCCTACCTCGCCATGGGGTTCGGCGCGATGCTGGCCTTCGGTCTGCGGGACGTGCCGGTGGTGCAGTACCTCGCCATCCTCGCGTTCTCCGGTCTGGGCGGTCTCATCCCGGGCACGCTGTTCGGCTTGGCGATCCGTTTGGCGCCGGGCGAGGACACCATCTCCACCACCGTGGGCTGGATGCAGCAGTTCTCCGCCCTCGGTCAGTTCGTCGGGCCGCCCTTCGTGGCCTGGGTGGCCACGCAGATGGGCGGCTGGCAACTCACCTGGGTCGTCACCGGCGCCGCTTCGTTGCTCGGCCTCTGGGTCGCGCACCGCATCCAACGCACCCTGCCGGCCTGATGCTTTAATTGGGGTCAGATTCCAGGTTTCTTGCCCCATGGCCCGACTGCCGCGCCTGACCGTCGCCGGTTACCCGCACCACATCATCCAGCGCGGCAACAACCGCCAGGCCATCGTTCGCGACGACGAAGACCGTGAGGCCCTGCTGGAGCTGATCACGACCCGGGCGCGCCAACACGGCGTGGCGCTGCACGCCTGGGTGCTGATGGACAACCACTTCCACCTGCTGGCCACGCCCGAGACGGCCGAGGGCGTGCCGCGGTGGATGCAGGACGTTGGCCGCAGCTACGTGCGCCGCTTCAACGACCGCCACCAGCGCTCCGGCACCCTGTGGGAAGGCCGCTACAAGTCCACCTTGATCCAGACCGAGCGCTACTTCCTGGCCTGTATGGCCTACATCGAGCTCAATCCGGTGCGCGCCGGCATGGTGGCCGAGCCGCGCCAGTACCCCTGGTCGAGCCACCTGCACCACATTGGTCAGCGCGTGGACCGCTACCTCAGCGCCCACCCCGTGTACTGGGCCCTGGGCAACACCCCTTTCGCCCGCGAAGCCGCCTACGCTGAGTGGGTGCGCTCGGGCCTCAGCGCGCAGCAGCAGAAGGCCATCACGGACGCCGCGCTGCATGGCTGGGCCCTGGGCGACGAGGGTTTTGCGGGGGAACTGCAGAAGCAGACCAGCCGTCGGGTGTCGCGTGCTGCTAAGGGGCGCCCAGCCGCAGTGCCCGTGGACAAAGCCGGTACCTGAGGCGGCCACGAGCTTGCTCTTGCGACGCTGCGCCTGCTTTTAATATGTCCCCATTTAAATGTTGGTCAAACGAATCAGAAAATAAATGGAATCTGACCCTATTTAAAATGCTTGGCACGCATGGTGCAATGCAATAAGCTCCCGATCCCGACGGATTTGCCCCACAGACGAGAAGGACGAGCGCCATGAACACGGCCGCTGAAAAAGAGCACCTGCAACAGCACGGTCTGTACGACCCGGCCAACGAGCACGACGCCTGCGGCGTCGGCTTCGTGGCGCACATCAAGGGCGAGAAGAGCCACGCCATCGTCGAGCAGGCGCTCAAGATCCTCGAGAACCTCGACCACCGCGGTGCGGTGGGTGCCGACAAGCTCATGGGCGACGGCGCGGGCCTGCTGATCCAGATGCCCGACGCGCTGTACCGCGAGGAAATGGCCGCGCAGGGCGTGACGTTGCCGCCCGCCGGCGAATACGGCGTGGGCATGATCTTCATGCCCAAGGAGCACGCCAGCCGCCTGGCCTGCGAACAGGAAATGGAGCGCGCGATCGCCGCCGAAGGCCAGGTGCTGCTGGGGTGGCGCGAGGTGCCGGTGAACATGGACATGCCCATGTCGCCCACGGTGCGCGCCAAGGAACCCATCATCCGCCAGGTCTTCATCGGCCGTGGCAACGACGTCATCGTGCAGGACGCGCTGGAGCGCAAGCTGTACGTGATCCGCAAGACCGCCAGCGCGGCCATCCAGCGCCTCAAGCTCACGCACTCCAAGGAGTACTACGTGGTGAGCATGAGCAGCCGCACCGTGGTCTACAAGGGCCTGCTGCTGGCCGATCAGGTGGGCACCTACTTCAAGGACCTGCAGGACCCGCGCTGCGTGTCTGCCCTGGGCCTGGTGCACCAGCGCTTCTCCACCAACACCTTCCCCGAGTGGCCGCTGGCGCACCCGTACCGTTACGTCGCGCACAACGGCGAGATCAACACGGTCAAGGGCAACTACAACTGGATGAAGGCGCGCGAAGGCGTGATGAGCTCGCCCGTGCTGGGCGCCGATTTGCAGAAGCTCTACCCGATCAGCTTCGCGCACCAGTCTGACACCGCCACCTTCGACAACTGCCTCGAACTGCTCACCATGGCGGGCTACCCGCTGTCGCAGGCCGTGATGATGATGATCCCGGAGCCCTGGGAGCAGCACACCACCATGGACCCGCGCCGCCGCGCGTTCTATGAATACCACGCGGCCATGCTGGAGCCCTGGGACGGCTCGGCCTCTATCGTGTTCACCGACGGTCGCCAGATCGGCGCCACGCTCGACCGCAACGGCCTGCGCCCCTCGCGCTACTGCGTCACCGACGACGACCTGGTCATCATGGCCTCGGAATCCGGCGTGCTGCCCGTGCCCGAGAACAAGATCGTGCGCAAGTGGCGCCTGCAGCCCGGCAAGATGTTCCTGATCGACCTGGAGCAGGGCCGCATGATCGACGACGAGGAGCTCAAGGCCAACCTCGCCAACAGCAAGCCCTACAAGCAGTGGATCGACAACCTGCGCATCCGCCTGGACGACGTGGAACATCCCGTCGCTGGCGAGGACGCCCAGGAGCTCCCCGTGGCCCAGACCGAGCCGCAGTCGGCCGGCATGGAGCGCGTCTCGCCCGAGCTGTTGGATCGTCAGCAGGCCTTCGGCTACACGCAGGAGGACATCAAGTTCCTCATGAGCCCCATGGCCGCCAATGGCGAGGAGGGCATCGGCTCCATGGGCAACGACAGCCCGCTGGCCGTGCTGTCGGACAAGAACAAGCCGCTCTACAACTACTTCAAGCAGCTGTTCGCGCAGGTCACAAACCCGCCGATCGACCCGATTCGCGAAGCCATCGTGATGTCGCTGGTGTCTTTCATCGGGCCCAAGCCCAACCTGCTCGACATCAACCAGGTGAACCCGCCCATGCGCCTGGAGGTGAGCCAGCCCGTGCTGGACTTCGCCGACATGGCCAAGCTGCGCAACATCGAAGCCGTGACGCAGGGCAAGTTCCGCAGCGTCACGCTGGACATCACCTACCCCGCAAGCTGGGGCCGCGAGGGCGTGGAGGCCAAGCTGGCCTCGCTGTGCGCGGCCGCGGTGGACGCGATCAAGGGCGGCAAGAACATCCTCATCATCAGCGACCGCGGTGTCGGCCCGGCGCAGGTGGCCATTCCCGCGCTGCTGGCACTCTCGGCCATCCACCAGCACCTGGTGCGTGAGGGCCTGCGCACCAGCGCCGGCCTGGTGGTGGAGACCGGCACCGCGCGCGAGGTGCACCACTTCGCCGTGCTGGCCGGCTACGGTGCCGAAGCCGTGCACCCCTACCTGGCGATGGAGACCCTGGTCGCCATCCACAAGGATCTGCCGGGCGATCTCAGCGCCGACAAGGCCATCTACAACTACACCAAGGCGATCGGCAAGGGCCTGTCCAAGATCATGTCCAAGATGGGCGTGAGCACGTACATGAGCTACTGCGGCGCCCAGCTGTTCGAGGCCATCGGCCTCAACAGCGACACGGTGGCCAAGTACTTCACCGGCACCGCCAGCCGCGTGGAAGGCATCGGCGTGTTCGAGATCGCCGAGGAAGCCATCCGCATGCACAAGGCCGCCTTCGGCGACGACCCGGTGCTGGCCAGCATGCTGGATGCCGGCGGCGAATACGCCTGGCGCACGCGCGGCGAGGAGCACATGTGGTCGCCCGATGCCATCGCCAAGCTGCAGCACAGCACGCGCGCCAACAGCTGGAATACCTACAAGGAATACGCCCAGATCATCAACGACCAGAGCCGCCGCCAGATGACGCTGCGCGGCCTGTTCGAGTTCAAGCTGGACCCGAGCAAGGCGATTCCGATCGACGAGGTGGAGTCCGCCAAAGAGATCGTCAAGCGCTTCGCCACGGGCGCCATGTCGCTGGGCTCCATCAGCACCGAGGCCCATGCGACGCTGGCCGTGGCCATGAACCGCATTGGCGGCAAGAGCAACACGGGCGAAGGCGGTGAGGACGAGCGCCGCTACCGCAACGAGCTCAAGGGCATCAAGATCACCAAGGGCGAAACCCTCAAGAGCATCATCGGCGAGGACGTGGTCGAGGTCGACCTGCCGCTGGAAGCCGGCGACAGCCTGCGCTCCAGGATCAAGCAGGTGGCCTCGGGCCGCTTCGGTGTCACCGCGGAATACCTGCAGAGCGCGGACCAGGTGCAGATCAAGATGGCCCAGGGCGCCAAGCCCGGCGAGGGCGGCCAATTGCCTGGCGGCAAGGTGTCCACCTACATCGGCAAGCTGCGCTATTCGGTGCCCGGCGTGGGCCTCATCAGCCCGCCGCCGCACCACGACATCTATTCCATCGAGGACCTGGCCCAGCTCATCCACGACCTGAAGAACGTGGCACCGCACGCCAGCATCAGCGTCAAGCTGGTGTCGGAAGTGGGTGTGGGCACCATCGCCGCGGGCGTGGCCAAGTGCAAGGCCGACCACGTGGTGATTGCCGGTCACGACGGTGGTACGGGCGCCTCGCCCTGGTCGTCCATCAAGCACGCCGGCAGTCCCTGGGAGATCGGCCTGGCCGAGACCCAGCAGACCCTGGTGCTCAACCGCCTGCGCAGCCGCATCCGCGTGCAGGCCGACGGCCAGATGAAGACCGGTCGCGACGTGGTCATCGGCGCCCTGCTGGGTGCCGATGAGTTCGGCTTCGCTACCGCGCCGCTGGTGGTGGAGGGCTGCATCATGATGCGCAAGTGCCACCTGAACACCTGCCCGGTGGGCGTGGCCACGCAGGACCCGGTGCTGCGCAAGAAGTTCTCGGGCAAGCCCGAGCACGTCGTCAACTACTTCTTCTTCGTCGCGGAAGAGGCGCGCCAGATCATGGCGCAGCTGGGCATCCGCACGTTCGACGAACTGATCGGCCGCGCCGATCTGCTCGACACGCGCGCCGGCATCGCGCACTGGAAGGCGCGTGGCCTGGACTTCAGCCGCCTGCTGGCCCTGCCCGCCGTGCCGGCCGAGGTGCCGCGCAAGCACACCGAGCAGCAGGAGCACGGCCTGGAGAAGGCGTTGGACAAGGTGCTGATCGAGAAGTGCCGCCCCGCCATCGAGAAGGGCGAGCGCGTGCAGTTCATCGAGGTCGCCCGCAACGTGAACCGCTCCGTGGGCGCCATGCTCTCGGGCGAGCTCACCAAGCACCACCCCGAAGGCCTGCCGGACGACTCCATCCGCATCCAGCTCGAAGGCACGGGCGGCCAGTCCTTCGGCGCCTTCCTGGCCAAGGGCATCACGATGTACCTGATCGGCGACGCCAACGACTACACCGGCAAGGGCCTGTCGGGCGGTCGCGTGGTGGTGCGCCCCAGCATCGACTTCCGCGGCGAGGCCACGCGCAACATCATCGTCGGCAACACCGTGCTCTATGGTGCGACGACGGGCGAGGCCTACTTCTCCGGCGTGGCCGGCGAGCGCTTCGCGGTGCGCCTGTCCGGCGCCACCGCGGTGGTGGAAGGCACCGGCGACCACGGCTGCGAGTACATGACCGGCGGCACCGTGGTGGTGCTGGGCAAGACCGGCCGCAACTTCGCCGCCGGCATGAGCGGCGGTGTGGCCTACGTCTACGACGAGGACGGCCGCTTCGCCGAGCGCTGCAACACCGCCATGGTGAGCCTGGAGCCCGTGCTCCCTGCCAAGGAGCAGGAGGCCGCGTCCGCCGCCGGCGCCTGGCACCGCGGCCAGACCGACGAAGCCCTGCTGAAGAAGCTGCTGGAAGACCACAACCGCTGGACCGGCAGCAAGCGCGCCCGCGAACTGCTGGACAACTGGGCCACGGCGCGTGGCAAGTTTGTGAAGGTGTTCCCGAACGAGTACAAGCGCGCGCTGGGTGAGATGGCCGCGAAGCAGACGGCCGCCGCCGCGACCACCAAGGCGCAGGGCTCGGCCAAGAAGGCCATCGCGCCCGCCAAATAAGCCCACGAGATACAGCCCCACGAGATACAGGACAGCACCATGGGAAAAGTCACCGGCTTCATGGAATACGAGCGCATCGAGGAGGGCTACGCGCCCGTGCCCGATCGCCTGAAGCACTACAAGGAATTCGTCGTCGGGCTCGATGACCAGCAGGCCAAGGTCCAGGGCGCGCGCTGCATGGACTGCGGCACGCCGTTCTGCAACAGCGGTTGCCCGGTGAACAACATCATCCCGGACTTCAACGACCTCGTGTACCAGGGCGACTGGAAGAATGCCATCACGGTGCTGCACAGCACCAACAACTTCCCCGAGTTCACCGGCCGCATCTGCCCGGCGCCCTGTGAGGCGGCCTGCGTGCTCAACGTGAACGACGATCCGGTGGGCATCAAGTCCATCGAGCACGCCATCATCGACCGCGCCTGGGCCGAAGGCTGGGTGCCGGCGCAAGCGCCCAAGCACAAGACCGGCAAGAAGGTGGCCGTGGTGGGCTCCGGTCCGGCTGGCATGGCCGCCGCGCAGCAACTGGCGCGCGCCGGCCACGACGTGACCGTGTTCGAGAAGAACGACCGCATCGGTGGCCTGCTGCGCTACGGCATTCCCGACTTCAAGATGGAGAAGTCGCACATCGACCGCCGCGTGGCGCAGATGGAGGCCGAAGGCGTGGTGTTCCGCACCGGCGTGCTGGTGGGCGCTCTGCCCGCCGGCAGCAAGGTCACCAACTGGGCCAAGGAAACCGTCAGCGCCGAGGAGCTCAAGGCCGAGTTCGATGCCGTGCTGCTCACCGGCGGTTCGGAGCAGAGCCGCGACCTGCCCGTGCCTGGCCGTGACCTCGACGGCATCCACTTCGCCATGGAGTTCCTGCCGCAGCAGAACAAGGTGAACGCGGGCGACAAGCTCAAGGGCCAACTGCGCGCCGACGGCAAACACGTCATCGTCATCGGCGGCGGCGACACCGGATCCGACTGCGTGGGCACCAGCAACCGCCACGGCGCGCTCAGCGTCACTCAGTTCGAGGTGATGCCCCAGCCGCCCGAGCAGGAGAACAAGCCCCTGGTGTGGCCCTACTGGCCGCTCAAGCTGCGCACCAGCTCCAGCCATGAAGAAGGTTGCGTGCGTGAGTTCGCGGTGTCCACCAAGGAATTCGTCGGCAAGAACGGCAAGGTCACCGGCCTGAAGACCGTGCACGTGGAGTTCAAGGACGGTAAGTTCGTCGAGGTGCCTGGCACCGAGAAGGAGTACCAGGCCGATCTGGTGCTGCTCGCCATGGGCTTCACCAACCCCGTGGCCACCGTGCTCGAGGCCTTCGGTGTCGACAAGAACGCTCGCGGCAACGCCAAGGCCACGACCGATTTCACCGGTGGTTACGCGACCAACGTGTCCAAGGTCTTCGCCGCCGGCGACATGCGCCGGGGCCAGTCGCTGGTGGTCTGGGCCATCCGCGAAGGCCGTCAGGCGGCCCGCTCGGTGGATGAATTCCTCATGGGGTATTCGGACCTGCCGCGCTGAACACTCCATTACCAAAACGTAAGGGTGCGACGGGATTCCGGTAAGTCGGGATCCCGTATCATGCGGCGGCCGGGTCCATGCCCGGCTTTTGCTTGATGAGCACCACACCGTCCACCCCCCTCGTCGAACTGCGCAACCTGACTTTCGGGTACGGCGCGCGGGTCATCCTCGACGACATTTCGCTGACCGTGCCGCGCGGCAAGGTCACGGCGCTCATGGGCGCCTCGGGCGGCGGCAAAACCACGGTGCTGCGCCTCATCGGCGGCCAGATCCGCGCCCAGCGCGGTCAGACCCTGTTCGACGGTGCCGACGTCACCACCATGGACCAGCGCGCGCTCTACGCCGCACGCCGCCGCATGGGCATGCTGTTCCAGTTCGGTGCGCTGTTCACCGACATGAGCGTGTTCGACAACGTGGCCTTTCCGCTGCGCGAGCACACGAAACTGCCTGAGGCGCTGGTGCGTGACATCGTGCTGCTCAAGCTCAACGCCGTGGGCTTGCGCGGCGCGCGCAACCTGATGCCCAGCGAACTCTCTGGCGGCATGGCGCGACGGGTGGCGCTGGCGCGTGCCATCGCGCTCGACCCCGATCTCGTCATGTACGACGAGCCCTTCGCTGGCCTGGACCCGATCTCGCTCGGCACGGCCGCGCGCCTGATCCGCGAACTCAACGGCGCCCTGGGCCTCACCAGCATCGTGGTGTCGCACGACCTGGACGAGACCTTCGGCATCGCCGACCAGGTGATCGTGCTGGCCAACGGCAAGATCGCCGCGCAGGGCACGCCCGACGAGGTGCGCCACAGCACCGATCCGCTGGTGTCGCAGTTCGTCAACGCCCGGCCCGACGGCCCGGTGCACTTCCACCACCCAGCCCCCACGCTGGCCGAGGACTTCGGCAAGGACGGCGTCTGATGTTCAAGGCCCTGTACCCCGCCAACGTCGGCCGCGCCGTGCGCCAGCAGATCACTGCGCTGGGGTATGGCGCTCGCCTGTTCCTGCGCTTGCTCGCCTTGGGTGGGAGCGCAATGCGCCGTTTCGGCCTGGTGCGTGACCAGATCCATTTCCTGGGCAACCACTCTCTGTCCATCATCGGCGTCTCGGGCCTCTTCGTGGGCTTCGTGCTGGGACTGCAGGGCTACTACACGCTGCGCATCTACGGCGCCACCGAGGCGCTGGGCCTGCTGGTGGCACTCTCGCTGGTGCGCGAACTGGGCCCCGTGGTCAGCGCCTTGCTGTTCGCCGGCCGCGCGGGCACCTCGCTTACCGCCGAGATCGGTCTCATGAAGGCCGGGGAGCAGCTCAGCGCCATGGAGATGATGGCCGTGGACCCGGTGCGCCGCGTGCTGGCTCCGCGCTTCTGGGCCGGCGTCATCGCCATGCCCTTGCTGGCCGCCGTGTTCAGCGCGGTCGGCGTCATCGGCGGCTGGGTCGTCGGTGTCGGTCTCATCGGCCTGGACGGCGGCGCCTTCTGGAGCCAGATGCAGGGCGGCGTCGATGTCTGGGCCGACGTCGGCAACGGCGTCATCAAAAGCGTTGTGTTCGGCTTCGCCGTCACCTTCATCGCCCTGCTGCAGGGCTACCTGGCGCAACCCACGCCCGAGGGCGTGTCGCGCGCCACCACCCGCACGGTGGTGATGGCCTCGCTCACCGTGCTGGGCCTCGATTTCGTGCTCACCGCCATGATGTTCAGCATCTGAGGGTTCACCGGAGAACCACCATGACTTCTTCCAAAAACGATTTCTGGGTCGGCCTGTTCGTGCTCATCGGCGGCGCGGCCATTCTGTTCCTCGCGCTGCAGTCGGCCAACCTGCTGCAGATCAGCTTCGAGCCCACCTACCGTGTGGTCGCGCGCTTCGACAACGCGGGCGGCCTCAAGGCCGGTGCCGCGGTGCGCTCGGCGGGTGTGGTGGTGGGCCGGGTCGAAACCATCGGCTTCGACGACAAGACCTTCCAGGCCAGTGTCGCGCTCACGCTCGAGAAGCGCTACGCCTTCCCGCGCGACAGCTCCATGAAGATACTCACCAGCGGCCTGCTCGGCGAGCAGTACGTGGGTATCGAGCCGGGTGGTGACCCGGAGAACCTGGCCGATGGCGCGCTGGTGACGCAGACGCAGTCGGCGCTGGTGCTGGAAAACCTGATCGGCCAGTTCCTGTTCAACCGCGCGGCCGAAGGCGCCGAAAAGAAACCCGAAGCGGGCACCCAATAAGCCCCTCGTCCCCCCCGGGAGTTCGCCCCATGACCACCCCACGATTCACCCCCCGCCCCGCGCTGGCGGCGGCCGCGGCCCTGGCGCTGCTGGCCGGCTGCGCCACCGGCCCCGACGCCAACCCCAAGGACCCGCTGGAGCCCTTCAACCGCGGCGTCTACCGTTTCAACGACGCGGTCGACACGGCGGTCCTCAAGCCCGTGGCCACGGCCTACGTCGACATCACGCCCAGTCCCGTGCGCACCGGGGTCAACAATTTCTTCGGTAACCTGGGGGACCTGTGGTCCGCCGTCAACGCCGGCCTGCAGTTGCGCCCCCGCGAAACCGCCGACAACCTGCTGCGCTTCGGCGTCAACACCGTGCTGGGCTTCGGTGGCCTGCTCGACATCGCCAGCGAGGCCGGCATCGAGCGAACCCGTATCGACTTCGGCCAGACCCTGGGCCGCTGGGGCGTACCCTCGGGCGCCTACCTGGTGCTGCCATTCTTCGGTCCGTCCACCGTGCGCGACACGGGTGGCCTGGTGGCCGACAGCGCCGCCGATCCGGTGGGCCACGTCGACCACATTCCCAGCCGAAACTCGCTCTACGCCCTGCGCGTGGTGGACACGCGCGCCGGTCTGCTGCGCGCGGGCGAACTGTTCAATGACGCCGCGCTCGATCCGTACAGCTTCATGCGCGACTTCTACCTGAACCGTCGCCAGCGGCAGATCGACGACATGATCGACAAGGGCATCGGGCTGGGCGATGGGGATGACACCGAATAGGGCGATAGTGGGCACTCGCTGCTGATACGCCTCGTCACCATCCGCCGGGAACCCGTCACATGGGGCGCCCGTCCCACCGCCACAATGCCGTCACACAGGCCACGGGCCCCGAAAGGACTTTCATGATCACCCTGCAACGACGTTCCTGGCTGGCCGGCATGGCGCTGGCCCTGACCGCCTTCAACCTGCCCGCCAGCGCGGCCGAAGCCCCCGACGCCATGGTCAAGCGCCTGTCCACCGAGGTGCTGGACCTGATCAAGGCCGACCCGGCCATCAAGGCCGGCAACATCGACCGCATCATGGCCGTGGTGGACGAGAAGATCATGCCCAACGTGAACTTCACGCGCATGACGTCCTCGGCCGTGGGCCGCCACTGGCGCCAGGCCACGCCCGAGCAGCAGCAGCGCCTGCAGGCCGAATTCAAGGCCTTGCTGGTGCGCACCTACTCCGGTGCCCTGGGCGAGGTCCGCGATCAGACGCTGAGCTTCAAGCCCCTGCGCATGCAGCCCACCGACACGGAAGTGGTGGTGCGCTCTGAGGTGCGTGGCCGTGGCGAGCCCATCCAGCTCGACTACCGCATGGAGAAATCCAACGACAGCTGGAAGATCTACGACCTCAACGTGCTGGGCCTGTGGCTGGTGGAAACCTACCGCACCCAGTTCGCACAGGAAATCAATGCCAAGGGCATCGACGGCCTGATCGAGTCCCTGGCCCAGCGCAACAAGAGTGGCGGCGGCACCGCCAAGACCAACTGATGAGCGACGCCCGGCTGCCCGCGCGCCTGACCACGGCCGAGGCCGCTTCCGTCCTTCAAGAGTTGCGCAGCGCTCTGGCGGCCGAGCCGGGAGACGCCGTCACGCTCGACGCGGGCGGCCTGCGCAGCTTCGATTCGGCCGCCGTGGCCCTGCTGCTGGAGCTGCAGCGCGAACTGCGGCGCACCGGTCGCACGCTGCGGGTGACGCAATGGCCGCCCCGCCTGCGCGACTTGGTCACCGCCTACGGCGTGCAGGAATTGCTGCCCGCCTGAGTCCGTCCGCGTCTGCCCCCAGGCCAGCGCGGGCTAGGCCCCAGCCGTAGAATCCCCGGTTCCCTGCCCGCCACGGATGTCCCGTGTCACGGGCCAGCCCCGCGGTGTTGCTGCGCATGTCAGCTGTCTCATTCCAGAACGTCTCCAAGACCTACGCCACCTCGCGTGGCGACCTGCACGCCCTTCGTTCGGTCAGTTTCGACATCGAACCGGGTGAATTCTTCGGCCTGCTCGGTCCCAACGGGGCGGGCAAGACCACGCTCATCAGCATCCTGGCCGGCCTGGCCCGCGCCACCGAGGGCCGCATCACCGTGCACGGCCACGACGTGCACGACGACTACCAGGCCGCACGGCGGCAATTGGGCGTGGTGCCGCAGGAACTGGTGTTCGACCCGTTCTTCAACGTGCGCGAGGCCCTGCGCATCCAGTCGGGCTACTTCGGCATCCGCCGCAACGACGACTGGATCGATGAGTTGCTCACCGGCCTGGGACTGGCCGACAAGGCCACGGCCAACATGCGCCAGCTCTCCGGCGGCATGAAGCGGCGCGTGCTGATCGCCCAGGCCCTGGTACACAAGCCACCGGTCATCGTGCTCGACGAACCCACCGCTGGCGTGGACGTGGAGCTGCGCCAGACCCTGTGGCAGTTCGTCTCGGGCCTGAACAAGCGCCTGGGCAGTACCGTGCTGCTCACCACCCACTACCTGGAAGAGGCCGAGGCCCTGTGCAGCCGCATCGCCATGCTCAAGCTGGGGCAGGTGGTCGCGCTCGAATCCACCTCGGCCCTGTTGGCGCGCGCGGCGGCCAATGTGTTGCGCTTCAAGACCGACGCGCCTCTGCCGGCGGACATCGCGGCGCAGGCGCGCATCACCGGCCGCGTGGTGCAGTTGCCCGCGCTCGACGCCCGAGCGGTGGAGCATGTGCTCTCCCTTTTGCGCGAGGCCGGCGTGATGCCGGAAGACATCGAGGTTCGAAAGGCCGACCTGGAGGACGTCTTCCTCGACCTCACCGGCAGCGGCGCGCCGGGTGTGCCCTCGGCCCCGTCCAACAAGGTATCGGCATGACCGGCTGGCAAACCCTGTTCTACAAAGAGGTGCTGCGCTTCTGGAAGGTGGGCTTCCAGACCGTGGCCGCGCCCGTCATCACCGCGCTGCTGTACCTGGCCGTGTTCGCCCACGTGCTCGAAGGCCGCGCCCAGGTGTACGGTGACGTGAGCTACACCGCCTTCCTGGTGCCCGGCCTGGTGATGATGAGCGTGCTGCAGAACGCCTTCGCCAACAGCAGTTCCTCGCTCATCCAGAGCAAGATCATGGGCAACCTGGTGTTCCTGCTGCTCACGCCGCTGTCGCACCGCGCCTGGTTCGTGGCCTACGTGGGCTCGTCCATCGTGCGTGGCGTCGCGGTGGGCATGGGGGTGCTGGTCGTGGCCTGGCTGTTCGCGCAGCCCAGCGTCGTGGCGCCGCTGTGGATCCTGGTGTTCGGCGTGCTGGGCGCGGCTCTGCTGGGGGCGCTGGGGCTCATCGCCGGGCTGTGGGCCGAGAAGTTCGACCAGATGGCTGCGTTCCAGAACTTCATCATCATGCCCATGACCTTCCTGTCGGGCGTGTTCTATTCCATCCATTCGCTGCCCGAGTTCTGGCAGCGCGTGAGCCACCTCAACCCCTTCTTCTACATGATCGACGGCTTTCGCTACGGCTTCTTCGGCCAGAGCGACGTCTCGCCCTGGTTGAGCCTGGCCCTGGTCGGCGGTGCGCTGGCGGTGGTGAGCGCCCTGGCCCTGCACCTGCTCAAGATCGGCTACAAGGTCCGCCACTGAACCCATGACCGCCGAACAACTGCAATCCCTCATCGCCGCCGGCCTGACCTGCGAACACATCGAGGTGACAGGCGATGGCCGCCACTGGTCCGCCGTCATCGTGTCGCCAGCCTTCGAAGGCAAGCGCCGCATCCAGCGCCACCAGGCCGTCTATGCCACGCTGGGCAACCGCATGCAGACCGACGAGGTGCACGCTCTGTCGATGCAGACCCTGACCCCCGCCGAATGGGCGGCTCAACACTGACACCATGGACAAACTGCTGATCCGCGGGGGGCGAAAGCTCAGCGGCGAGGTGCCGATTTCCGGCGCCAAGAACGCTGCGCTGCCCGAACTGTGCGCCGCCTTGCTGACCAACGAGGCCGTGACGTTGACCAATGTGCCGCGCCTGCGTGACGTGGCGACCATGCGGCAGTTGCTGAACAACATGGGCGTGCGCACCGACACGCTGGGTGAGCGCGGTGGCATCCGCCTTCAGGCGCCCGATGGCCTGCGGGCCGAGGCGCCGTACGACCTGGTGAAGACCATGCGCGCATCGGTGCTGGTGCTGGGCCCGCTGCTCGCCCGCTTCGGGCGCGCTCGTGTGTCGCTGCCAGGTGGCTGCGCCATCGGCTCTCGCCCGGTGGATCAGCACATCAAGGGCATGCAGGCCATGGGCGCCGAGATCTCGGTCGAACACGGCTACATGGAGGCTCGCCTGCCCCAGGGCCGCTCGCGCCTGCACGGCGCGCGCATCGCCACCGACATGGTCACCGTCACCGGCACAGAGAACTTCCTGATGGCCGCGGCCCTGGCCCAGGGCGAGACCCTGCTGGAGAACGCCGCGCAGGAGCCCGAGGTGACCGACCTGGCCGAGATGCTCATCCGCATGGGCGCGAAGATCGAGGGACATGGCACCAGCCGCATCCACGTGCAGGGCGTGGATCGCCTGCAGGGCTGCGATCACCAGGTGGTGGCCGACCGCATCGAGGCCGGTACCTTCCTGTGCGCCGTGGCCGCCACCGGCGGTGACGTGCTGCTGCGCTGCGGCCGCGCCGACCACCTGGACGCGGTGATCGACAAACTCACCGAGGCCGGCGCCGAGATCGAGGCGGGCGCCAACGCCGCCGGCCCTTTCATCCGCATTCGCGCCTCGGGCCGCATGAAGGCGCAGAGCTTCCGCACCACCGAGTACCCGGGCTTTCCCACCGACATGCAGGCGCAGTTCATGACCGTCAACTGCGTCGCCGAGGGCACGAGCAAGGTGACGGAGACCATCTTCGAAAACCGCTTCATGCACGTGAATGAACTGGTGCGCCTGGGCGCGCGCATCCAGACCGAGGGCAAGGTGGCGATGGTGGAGGGCGTGCAGCGCCTGTCCGGCGCCACCGTGATGGCCACCGACCTGCGCGCCTCGGCCAGCCTGGTGATCGCCGGACTGGTGGCCGATGGCGAGACCATCGTCGATCGCATCTACCACCTGGACCGCGGCTACGACCAGATGGAAGTGAAGCTGCGCGCCATTGGTGCCGACATCGAAAGAATCAAGTGATCACGCTTGCCCTGTCCAAAGGCCGCATCTTCGATGAGACCCTGCCGCTGCTGCGAGCGGCCGGCATCGAGGTGCTCGAGGACCCGGAGAAGTCGCGCAAGCTCATCCTGCCGACCAACCAGAGCGACGTGCGCGTGGTGCTGGTGCGCGCCACCGACGTGCCCACCTACGTCGAAAACGGCGGCGCCGACCTTGGCGTCACTGGCAAGGACACGCTCATCGAACACGGCGGCCAGGGCCTGTACCAGCCGCTGGACCTCAACATCGCCCGATGCCGCGTCAGCGTGGCCGTGCGCGCCGACTTCGACTATGCCTCGGCTGTGCGCCAGGGCTCGCGCCTGCGCGTGGCCACCAAGTACACCACCATCGCGCGCGAGTTCTTCGCCAGCAAGGGCGTGCACGTGGACCTGATCAAGCTCTACGGCAGCATGGAACTCGCGCCGCTCACCGGCCTGGCCGACGCCATCGTCGACCTGGTGTCCACCGGCAACACGCTCAAGGCCAACCACCTCGTCGAGGTCGAGCGCATCATGGACATCAGCTCGCGCCTGGTGGTGAACCAGGCGGCCCTCAAACTCAAACAGGCGCGCCTGCGCCCGCTCATCGACGCCTTCGCCGGCGCCATTGTTCCCACCCCCGCATGAACGCCCAGCCCCTTCGCCTGTCCACCGCCCAGCCCGATTTCGAGGCGCGCTTCGCGCAGCGCCTGCATTGGTCGAGCGAGACGGATCACGCGATCGAGCAACGGGTGGCCGACATCCTGGCCGACGTGCAGAAGCGCGGCGACGCGGCGGTGCTGGCGTACACCGCGCGCTTCGATGGCCTGCAGGCCGCCAGCGTGAGCGAACTTGAACTCACCCAGGCCGACTTCAAGGCCGCCTTCGACGCCTTGCCCGTCGCCCAGCGCGAGGCCCTGCAGGCAGCCACTGCACGCGTGCGCCGCTACCACGAAGCGCAGAAGAAGGCCAACGGCGAGAGCTGGAGCTACCGCGACGAGGACGGCACCCTGCTGGGCCAGAAAGTCACGCCGCTGGACCGCGTGGGCATCTACGTGCCGGGCGGCAAGGCGGCCTACCCGTCCAGCCTGATCATGAACGCCGTGCCCGCGCACGTGGCCGGCGTGCCCGAGATCGTGATGGTGGTGCCCACGCCCGTGCGCGGCAGCGTGGCCACCGGTGGCGTGGAAGGCGGCAACGGCGCCGCCACCGCCACCCGCGGCGAACGCAACGAACTCGTGCTCGCGGCGGCTTACGTGGCCGGCGTCACGCGCGCCTTCACCATCGGCGGCGCCCAGGCCGTGGCCGCGCTGGCCTACGGCACGGCCACCGTGCCCAAGGTCGACAAGATCACCGGCCCCGGCAACGCCTATGTGGCCAGCGCCAAGAAGCGCGTGTTCGGCACCGTGGGCATCGACATGATCGCGGGCCCGAGCGAGATCCTGGTGCTGGCCGATGGCAGCACGCCGGCCGACTGGGTGGCCATGGACCTGTTCAGCCAGGCCGAGCACGACGAGCTGGCGCAGAGCATCCTGCTGTGCCCCGACGCCGCCTACATCGACGCCGTGCAGGCCGCGATCGACCGCCTGCTGCCCACCATGCCGCGCGCGGCCATCATCGCCAAGAGCCTCAACGACCGCGGCGCGCTCATTCTCACGCGCGACATGGACGAGGCTTGCGCCATCAGCAACCGCATCGCGCCCGAGCACCTGGAGGTGTCCAGCGCCGAGCCGCACCGCTGGGAGCCGCTGCTCAAGCATGCCGGCGCCATCTTCCTGGGCGCCTACACCAGCGAAAGCCTGGGCGACTACTGCGCCGGCCCCAACCACGTCCTGCCCACCAGCGGCACCGCGCGCTTTTCCTCGCCGCTGGGTGTCTACGACTTCCAGAAGCGCAGCAGCCTGATCGAGGTGAGCGAGCGGGGCGCGCAGACCCTGGGCACCGTGGCCGCCGAGCTGGCCTACGGTGAGGGCCTGCAGGCGCACGCGCGCGCGGCCGAGTTGCGCCTGCCCACCATCCCGCCGATGCGAGGCACGCCGCGATGAACAGCGCCCTCAAACCCCAGCCGCTGGCGCGCATCCGCCAGGACATCCAGTCCATGCAGGCCTACGCCATCCAGGACTCGGCCGGCATGCTCAAGCTCGACGCGATGGAGAACCCCTTCGCGCTGCCGCCCGCGTTGCAGGCCGAGTTGGGCCGGCGCCTGGGCGCCGTCGCCATCAACCGCTACCCCGGCGCGCGTGTCGATGAACTCAAGCATGCGCTGGAGCGTTTTGTCGACCTGCCCGCCGGCCACGCGCTGATGCTGGGCAACGGCTCCGACGAACTCATCTCGCTGCTGGCCATGGGCTGCGACCTGCCTGGCGCCAGCGTGCTCGCGCCCGTGCCCGGCTTCGTGATGTACGCCATGAGCGCGCAGTTGCAGGGCCTGGCCTTCCATGGCGTGCCGCTCACCGCCCATTTCGAGCTCGACGAGCCCGCCCTGCTGGCCGCGATGCGCGCGCACCGCCCGGCCATCACCTACCTGGCTTACCCGAACAACCCCACGGCCAACCGCTTCGACCCGGCCGTCATGCGCCGCCTCATCGCCGAGGCCGCCACCTTCGGCGGCCTGGTGGTGGTGGACGAGGCCTACCAGCCCTTCTCCAGCCACACCTGGCTTGACGAGATGCGCGCCCGGCCCGAGGCCAACGCGCACGTGCTGCTCATGCGCACGCTCTCCAAGTTCGGCCTGGCGGGCGTGCGCATCGGCTATCTGGTGGGCCCGGCGGCGCTGGTTCACGAGGTGGACAAGCTGCGCCCGCCGTACAACGTGAGCGCGCTCAACGCCGAGTGCGCGCTGTTCGCGCTGGAACACGCCGAGGTGTTCGCGCAACAGGCGGCCGTGATCTGCGAGCAGCGAGAGGCCCTGTTGGCCGCGCTGGCGCGGCTGCCAGGCGTCATGCCCTTCCCGAGCGAGGCCAACATGGTGCTCGCGCGCGTGCCCGACGCGCAGCGCGCCTTCGACGGCCTCAAGGCCCAGGGCGTGCTCGTGAAGAATGTTTCTAAAATGCACCCGCTGCTGGCCCAATGCCTGCGGCTCACCGTGGGCACGCCCGACGAGAACGCCCGGCTCATCCAGGCCCTGCAAACCGCCCTATGACCTCGACCACGCCCGTTTTCCCCGTCCCGGGCCCCAATGACCGCGCCGCCCAGGTGCAGCGCAACACCAACGAGACCCAGATCGGTGTGCGCATCAACCTCGACGGCGCCGGCGTGGCCGTGCTGTCCACCGGCATCGGGTTCTTCGACCACATGCTTGACCAGATCGCCCGCCACGGGCTGATCGACCTGGAGATCATCGCCAAGGGCGACCTGCACATCGACGGCCACCACACCGTGGAAGACGTGGGCATCACCCTGGGCCAGGCGTTCGCGCAGGCCGTGGGCGACAAGAAAGGCATCCGCCGCTACGGCCACGCCTACGTGCCGCTCGACGAGGCGCTCTCGCGCGTGGTGATCGACTTCTCCGGCCGCCCCGGCCTGCACATGCGCGTGCCCTTCAAGGCCGGCATGATCGGCGCCTTCGACACCCAGCTCACTTACGAATTTTTCCAGGGATTCGTCAACCACGCGGGCGTCACGCTGCACGTGGACAACCTGCACGGCGAGAACGCGCACCACCAGGCCGAGACGGTGTTCAAGGCCTTCGCGCGCGCCGTGCGTTTTGCCCTTGAGCGCGACCCGCGCCTGGGCGACGCGATCCCCTCCACCAAAGGTTCGCTCTGAACCCCTCGTTTCCCGCGTGATGAAAGCCAGGACGGTCGCCGTCGTCGACTACGAGAGCGGAAACCTGCGCTCGGTTTCCCAGGCGGTGCTGCACGCCGCGCAGGGCAGTGGGGTGGACGTCATCGTGACCCAGCGCGCCGATGAGGTGATGGCCGCCGAGCGCGTGGTCTTGCCCGGTCAGGGGCATATGGGGGACTGCATGCGCGCGCTGGCCGCCTCTGGCCTGAAGGACGCGGTGATGCACGCCTGTGCGAACAAGCCCCTGTTCGGCGTCTGCGTGGGCATGCAGATGCTGCTCGACCGCAGCGACGAAGGCCCCACCGAGGGCCTGGGCCTCATCCCCGGGCAGGTGAAACGCTTCGAACTCGAGGGCCGGCATCAGCCCGACGGCAGCCGCTACAAGGTGCCGCAGATGGGCTGGAACCGCGTGTTCCACGAGCTGGGGCGCGCCGTGCACCCTTTGTGGGCGGGCATCGATGACGGTGCGTACTTCTATTTCGTGCACAGTTACTACGCGCGGCCCGAACGGCCCGAGCATGTGGTTGGCGAAGCGGACTACGGTGGCCGCTTTGCAGCCGCGGTGGCGCGCGATAACATTTTTGCGACCCAGTTCCACCCCGAGAAGAGCGCGGACCAAGGTCTCGCGCTCTACCGCAACTTCCTCCACTGGACCCCCTGAGCCGCGCCTTCGCGCCCGCCCACGACCATGCTGCTGATTCCCGCCATCGACCTCAAGGACGGCCACTGCGTTCGCCTCAAACAGGGCGACATGGACCAATCCACTGTGTTCAGTGAGGACCCGGCCGCCATGGCGCGCAACTGGGTCGACAAGGGCGCGCGCCGCGTGCATCTGGTCGATCTGAACGGCGCATTCGCGGGCAAGCCCAAGAACGAGCAAGCCATCCGCGCCATCCTCAAGGAAATCGGCAGTGAGGTGGACGTGCAGCTCGGCGGCGGCATCCGCGACCTCGACACCATCGAGCGCTACCTCGACGCCGGCCTGCGCTACGTGATCATCGGCACCGCGGCCGTGAAGAACCCCGGCTTCCTGCAGGACGCCTGCACGGCCTTCGGCGGCCACATCATCGTGGGCCTGGATGCCAAGGACGGCAAAGTTGCCACCGATGGCTGGAGCAAACTCACCGGACACGAGGTGGTCGATCTCGGCAAGAAATTCGAGGACTACGGCGTCGAGTCCATTGTCTACACCGACATCGGTCGCGACGGCATGCTCAGCGGCATCAACATCGAGGCCACGGTCAAGCTCGCGCAGTCGCTGTCCATTCCCGTCATCGCCTCGGGTGGCCTGTCCAACCTCGACGACATCCGCAAGCTCTGCGCGGTCGAGGACGAGGGCGTGGAGGGCGTGATCTGCGGACGCTCCATCTACAGCGGCGACCTGGATTTCGAGGCCGCGCAGAAGCTCGCGGACGAACTGAACGGATAAGGCATGCTCGCCAAACGGATCATTCCCTGCCTCGATGTCACCGGTGGCCGTGTCGTCAAGGGCGTCAACTTCGTCGAACTGCGCGACGCGGGTGATCCGGTGGAAATTGCGGCCCGCTACAACGAGCAGGGGGCCGACGAACTCACCTTCCTCGACATCACGGCCACCAGCGATGGCCGCGACCTGATCCTGCCCATCATCGAGGCCGTGGCCTCGCAGGTGTTCATCCCCCTCACCGTGGGCGGCGGCGTGCGCACGGTGGACGACGTGCGCCGCCTGCTCAACGCGGGCGCCGACAAGACGAGTTTCAACTCCGCCGCCATCGCCAACCCGCAGGTCATCCGCGAGGCATCCGACAAGTACGGCGCGCAGTGCATCGTGGTGGCCATCGACGCCAAGCGCCGCGCCGACGGTGAGGGTTGGGATGTCTACAGCCACGGCGGGCGAAAGAACACCGGCCTGGACGCCGTGGCATGGGCGAAGCAGATGGCCGATTTCGGCGCCGGCGAGATCCTGCTTACCAGCATGGACCGCGACGGCACCAAGTCGGGCTTCGATCTGGCGCTCACGCGCGCGGTGAGCGATGCGGTGAACGTGCCCGTGATCGCCTCGGGTGGCGTGGGCAATCTGGACCACCTGGCTGACGGTGTGCAACAGGGCGGTGCCGATGCGGTGCTGGCCGCCAGCATCTTCCACTATGGCGAATACACGGTCGCGCAGGCCAAGGCCCGCATGGCCGCGCGCGGCATTCCGGTGAGGTTGTGATGGACTGGCTCGACGCTGTGAAATGGGACGACCAGGGACTGGTGCCCGTGATCGCGCAAGAAGCCGCCACGGGCGACGTGCTGATGTTCGCGTGGATGAACCGCGAGGCGCTGCAGAAGACGGCCGAGCTGGGGCGTGCCGTGTATTTCAGCCGTTCGCGTGGCAAGCTCTGGTTCAAGGGTGAAGAGTCCGGCCACGTGCAGACCGTGCACGACATCCGCCTGGACTGCGACAACGACGTGGTGCTGCTGAAGGTGACGCAACTTGGGCACGACCCCAGCATCGCCTGTCACACGGGCCGACACAGTTGCTTCTTCCAACGCCACGAGAATGGCCAATGGGTCACCGTGGAACCGGTCTTGAAAGACCCTGAATCCATCTACAGATAGTTTTATGAGCAGCACCGACGACCTGGCCAGGCTGGCCGCCGTGATCGAGAGCCGCAAGCCGGCGAACGGCGGCGATCCAGAGAAGAGCTACGTCGCGCGCCTGCTGCACAAGGGCCCAGAGGCCTTTCTCAAGAAGATTGGTGAGGAGGCCACCGAGGCCGTGATGGCCGCCAAGGACCTGGAGCACGGCGGCGCCGACCGGCAGAAGCTGGTGAACGAGACCGCCGATCTGTGGTTCCACAGCATGATCGCCCTGGCCCACTTCGGCCTGACGCCGGCCGATGTGGTGGCCGAGTTGGTGCGCCGCGAGGGTCTGAGTGGTCTGGAAGAGAAGGCCTTGCGCAAGGTGCGCGAACGCGAAGCGAAGGAGTGAGACCATGAGCGACGTGATCGATGTGGAAACCACCGACAACGAGAAAGCCCAGTCGCTCAAGAGCGTGGGCTGGCTCAGTTACATCCTGCACCTCATCGTCGCGGTGGGCGCGGTGTTGCCGTCGGCGCAGCCAGGCATCGCGCTGCTCATCGTGGCGCTGATCATCGATCTGGTGAAACGGGACGAGGCTGTTGGCACCTGGCAGGCCAGCCACTTCTCCTGGCGCATCCGCTCGGTCATCTGGGCGGCCATCCTGTACGTGGTCACCATTCCGCTGTGGCTGCTGCTTTTCGTGCCGGGCTGGATCGCCTGGTGCCTGATCTCGATCTGGTTCCTCTACCGCATCGTCCGGGGCATGGTGAACATGAACGCCAACCGCCCCATGCCGCAATAAGACCTCCATGAGCGCTCAGCACGACCCCAACTGCATCTTTTGCAAGATCGTTGCCGGCCAGATCCCGTCCCGCAAGGTGTACGAGGACGAGGACCTGTTCGCCTTCCACGACATCCACCCCTGGGCGCCCGTGCACTTCCTCATGGTGCCCAAGGTCCACATTCCGTCCATGGCACAGGTCGGCCCCGAGCACGAGCGCCTGATGGGCCGCCTGCTCACCCTCGCCCCGAAACTGGCGATGGAGCAGGGCTGCAACCCCTATCCCGAGGGCGGATTTCGCATCGTGTGCAACACGGGGCAAGAGGGCGGGCAGGAGGTCCACCACCTGCACATTCACGTGATCGGCGGTCCCCGCCCCTGGGCCAAGGGCTGATCCATCCGGCCCTTGGCGTCATAACCGGGACAACCGGTTGAACCCAGGCCCGCGGCTTAGAATCCCAGCATTGCGCGTGCGCTCACCCCACCTCTCTGGAGATTGACATGGGTACGTTTTCCATCTGGCACTGGCTCATCGTGCTGCTCATCGTGGTCATGGTGTTCGGCACCAAGAAACTCAAGAACATCGGCTCCGACCTGGGCGGCGCCGTCAAGGGTTTCAAGGACGGCATGAAGGAGGGTGGTCAGAACGCGCCCTCTGATGCCACCGCCACCCCCGCTCCCCAGGTCGCGCAGAACAGCGCGGCCGACAAGGGCACGATCGACGTTGAAGCCAAGCAGAAAAGCTGACGTGAATCACCCCCGCGGCGCTGCGTGCGACCCGCGCGCGACTGGTGACCTTGGCTGATCCATGATCGATCTCGGCATATCCAAGTTGGCCCTTATCGGGGCGGTGGCACTCGTCGTCATCGGCCCCGAGAAACTGCCGCGCGTAGCGCGCACGGTGGGTGCCTTGCTGGGCAAGGCCCAGCGCTACGTGGCCGACGTCAAGGCCGAGGTCAATCGGTCCATGGAGCTCGAAGAGCTTAAGAAGATGAAGGACTCGGTGGAGACCGCCGCGCGCGACGTGCAGTCGTCGGTGCAGGACACCACCAATGAGTTCGAGAAGTCCTGGTCCGACGCCACGGCCGGACTCGAGGGCGACACGCTGCGCGAGCCGACCGAGGCGGACGTGATGCGGTCCATCGGGCAGCCGGTGTATCCGGTCTACACGCGCCCCAAGAAGAACTTCCGCCTCAAGCAGAAGGCGGTGCCGCAGTGGTTCAAGGCGCGCACGGGTGTGCGCACCCGCACCCAGTCGGGGGCCGCGCGCGTGGCCCGATTCCGCCCGCGCCCGTCCAACCCGTCTCGCTGATGTCCAACAAGCCCGACTCCGACGACGAGCTCGCCGGTACCGAACAGCCCTTCGTGCAGCACCTGATGGAGCTGCGCGACCGCCTGCTCTACAGCGTGATCGGCCTGGCGGTGTGCATGGCCATCCTGGCCTTCTGGCCCGGCCCCAGTGGCCTGATCGACCTGATCGCCATCCCCATTCGCGCCCACATGCCGCCCGACGCGCGGCTGATCGCCGTGGGCGTGTTCTCGCCCTTCTTCGTGCCGCTGAAGGTCTTGGCCATGGCCGCGGTGCTGCTGTCGCTGCCGTGGTGGATGTACCAGCTGTGGTCGTTCATCGCGCCGGGGCTCTACAGCCACGAGAAGCGCTTCGCCGTGCCGCTCATCTTCCTCGGCAGCCTGCTGGCCTATGCGGGCATTGCGTTCGTGCAGTTCTTCGTGCTCGACAAGATGTTCGGCTTCATCCAGAAGTTCACGCCCGCCAGCGTGGCCGCCACGCCCGACATAGCGTCCTATGTGGAGGCCATCCTGGGCCTGTACCTGGCCTTCGGCCTGGCCTTCCAGGTGCCCATCGTGGTCGTGCTGCTGGTCAAGATGGGCATGGTGTCGGTGCAGAAGCTCAAGGATTTCCGTGGCTACTTCATCGTCATCTCGTTCATCATCGCGGCCGTCATTACGCCGCCCGACGTGATCTCGCAGCTGGCGCTGGCGGTGCCGATGTGCGTGCTCTACGAGGCCGGTATCTGGGGTGCCCAGGTCTTCATCAAGCGCACGCGGTCCGAGGACGAAGAGGGCGAAGGCGAAAAGACCGCCTCCTGAACCTGCCCGCCGGGGGGGCAAGTTCAGCGGCGGTTGGCGGCCTGCTGAGTGAGGTTGCGCCGGCCCGGCGTCACATCGATCTGCATCGAGGCGTCTCGCCGCAATACGTCGAGGCGGGCCTTTTCACCGGGCGGCAGCGCCGCCACGGCCGCCAGCAGCTGCGGTACGTTCCTGACCTCCTGGCCCTTGACCGCCGTGATGACGTCGCCCGGGCGGATGCCGGCCTGCACGGCGGGGCCGTTCTGCAACACGCCGGTGATGATGACGCCGCTGCGCGTGCCCACGCCAAAGCTCTCGGCCAGTTCGGGCGTCAGGTCCTGCGGTTCCACGCCGAT
This sequence comes from Hydrogenophaga intermedia, assembly GCF_000723405.1. GTDB lineage: Bacteria > Pseudomonadota > Gammaproteobacteria > Burkholderiales > Burkholderiaceae_C > Hydrogenophaga > Hydrogenophaga intermedia. The sequence continues at coordinate 125,358 of NZ_CCAE010000002.1, forward strand.
CCAGCCGCGCGTGACTTTGCCCTCCTTGACGATGGCTTCCATCACGCTGCGCGCGGTGGACGTGGGAATGGCGAAGCCGATGCCCATGGAGCCGCCCGAGCGTGAGTAAATGGCGGTGTTGATGCCCATCAGGTGGCCTTGCACGTCCACCAAGGCGCCGCCCGAGTTGCCCGGGTTGATGGCCGCGTCGGTCTGGATGAAATTCTCGAAGGTGTTGATGCCCAGTTGTGTGCGGCCCAAGGCACTGACGATGCCACTGGTGACGGTCTGGCCCACGCCGAAGGGGTTGCCGATCGCCAGCAGCGGATCGCCGATCTCGAGTGCGTCGGAGTTGCCCAGCGTGATGACGGGCAGGTCGGTCAGTTCGACCTTCAGCACCGCGAGGTCGGTTTCCGGGTCGGTGCCGATGACCTTGGCCACGGTCTGGCGGCCATCGTTGAGGGTCACCTGGATCTCGTCGGCTTCCTCGACGACGTGATTGTTGGTGAGTACGTAGCCCGCCGGGCTGACGATGACGCCCGAACCCAGTCCGGTCTGCGGCTGATTGTTGAGCTGATCGCCGAAGAAGAAGCGGAACCAGGGATCGACGCTGTGCGGGTTGTTGGCCGGCGCCTTGCTTGTGTTGATGCTCACCACCGCTGGCGAGGCGGTCTTGGCGGCCGCGCGAAGGCTCAGGGTGCCCGGGTCGGCGGGGGACGAAGCGCTGGTGGGCGCCTCGAAAACCGGCACCACCGATGGCAAAGAGCGCCGGCCCAGCCACTGCGGCTGCAGCGTGGCCACCACGAAGAACACCGCCACCAGCACGGTGACGGTTTGGGCAAACACGAGCCAGAGTCGTTTCATGAGAGATCGGCGAAGGAAAGAGTGGAATTGTCCCGCATTCGGCTGGTGCAGATGTGGCTGTCAGAATGCCGTTTTCAAGCCACCACCCCCATGAGCACAAGCCGAAACACGCTGGTTCACGCCTTCGACACCCTGCTGCAACCCGCTCAGTTCAAGGACTACGGGCCCAACGGGCTGCAGGTGGAGGGCCGCCAGGAGATCCGCCGGCTGATCAGCGGCGTGACGGCCAGTCTGGCGCTGATCGAGGCTGCGATCGAGGCGAAAGCGGACACCATCTTCGTGCACCACGGCTTGTTCTGGCGCGGCCAGGACGGGCGGGTGACGGGCTGGATGAAGCAGCGCTTGTCGCGGCTGCTGGCGCACGACATCAACCTGATCGCCTACCACCTGCCGCTGGACGCACACCCCACGCTGGGGAACAACGCCCAGCTCGCCAAGGTGCTGGGCATCGCGCTCGAAGAGGGTGCACGCTTCGGGGAGCAGGCGCTCGGCTTCGTGGGCCAGCGCCCGGCTGAGCCCGCCGAGACCCTGGCGACCCACGTGGAGCGGGCGCTGGGTCGTCCGGTCACGCTGGTGAACCCACCGGGTCGTGTGGTGCGGCGCATCGGCCTGTGCACGGGGGGGGCGCAGGGCTACTTCGAGGCCGCCATCGCGGCCGGCGTCGACGCCTTCATCACGGGCGAGATTTCCGAGCCCCAGGCGCACTATGCGCGCGAGTGCGGCGTGGCCTACCTGGCCTGCGGCCACCACGCCAGCGAACGCTACGGTGCGCCAGCCGTTGCTGCCCACGTGGCGTCAGCGCTCGGCGTCGAGCACCGCTTCATCGACATTCCCAACCCCGCGTGATGGCAAGTCGACCGGTCCTGATCAGCATGGGCGATCCCGCGGGGATCGGCCCCGAGATCGTGATGCGCGCTCTGCGCGAGCGGCCCGCGTTGCGGCGCGAGGTGGTGGTGGTGGGCGACATGGCCACGCTGCGGCGCGCGGCGCGCCTGGGTGGCGTGGCGCCCGATTCGGCCGAGGGTGGCCTCGTGCTAGCCGGGCTGGACGAACCGGCGCAATGGGCTGGCCTGCCGCGCGGCGCTGTGGGGGTGCTGCAGGCCGGCGAGGCGCTGGCGCCGCCGCCGTGGGGGCAGGTGAGCGCCGTGGCCGGCCACGCCGCCGCCGCCGCCATCCGGCTCGGAGCGCAGCTGGCGCTGGACGGCCGCGCGCGCGCCTTGGTCACGGCGCCCATCCACAAGGAGGCGCTCGCCGCGGCCGGCGAGCCCTATCCGGGTCACACCGAGTTGCTGCAGGCCCTCGCGGCCCAACACCGAGGTGTGCCGGTGGAGGCCTTGCCCGTGCGCATGATGCTCAGCGCACCGGGCCTGGCCACGGTGTTGGTGAGCATCCACGTGCCGCTGCGCGAGGCCCTGGCCGCGGTGACCACCGAGGGTGTACTTGAGACGGTCCGCATCGCCGATACCCACTTCCGCCGCACCGGGCTGGCTCGGCCGCGCATTGCCGTGGCGGGGCTCAACCCGCACGCGGGGGAGGGCGGTCTGTTCGGGTGCGAGGAGATCGAGGTGATCGGGCCCGCCGTGCGGGCCGCGCGCGATCTGGGCATCGAGGCCAGCGGACCTCACCCGCCCGACACGGTGTTCATGCGGGCGCGCCAGGGCGCGTTCGACGTGGTCGTGGCCATGTACCACGACCAGGGGCTCATCCCCGTGAAGCTGCTGGGCCTGGAGCATGGCGTGAACACCACGCTGGGCCTGCCCTTCGTGCGCACCAGCCCCGACCACGGCACCGCATTCGACATCGCGGGCACCGGCCGCGCCAGTGCGGACAGCCTGCTGGCGGCCATCGACGCCGCGATGGCCGCCAGTCCGGCTTGAGCGGAGCCTACTTCTTCAGGCTGTCCCGGATCTCGCGCAGCAGCACGATGTCTTCCGGCGCGGCTGCAGGAGGCGGAGGTGGCGTTTCGCGCTTGAGGCGGTTGATTTGCTTGACCATCAGGAAAATGATGAAGGCCAGGATGGCGAAGTTGATCGCCACGGTGATGAAGTTGCCGTAGGCCAGCACCGGCACGCCGGCCTGCTTCATGGCCGCCAGGGTGCGGGCGGTGCCCTCGGGCGCCGAGCCCAGCACCACGAACAGATTGCTGAAATCAAGCTTGCCGAACACCAGGCCCACCACCGGCATGATCACGTCGTCCACCAGCGAGCCGACGATCTTGCCGAACGCGCCGCCGATGATCACGCCGACGGCCAGGTCGATGACGTTGCCCTTGACGGCGAATTCCTTGAACTCCTGCATCATGCCCATGCGCATCCTCCAGAGGGTATTGGTCGGGCGGGCATTGTCACACGCGAAACCGGCGTGCGCGCCCACGGCAGAGCAGGCGCAAAACGCGATCTGACCCCTTGACACGGTCCAGTACAATGCCGGGTTGTCCCTGATTCCTCCCGCAAGACGAGAAAGTCCCCCATGAGTGAAGCTCCCGCCAACCAAGGCAAGGCCGCTGTGGACAACAGTCGCCGGACCTGGCTGATCACCTCCTGCGCCATGGGTGGCGTGGGTGCCGCGGCAGTCGCCGTGCCCTTCGTGAGTTCCTTTCAGCCCTCCGAGCGCGCCAAGGCCGCTGGCGCTGCGGTCGAGGTGGACGTCTCGACCATCGCCCCGGGCGAAAAGCGCGTCGTGGAGTGGCGCGGCAAGCCGGTGTGGGTGATGCGCCGCACCGAGGCGCAACTGGCCACGTTGGAAAAGGACGAGGCACAGCTCGCCGACCCGAATTCCGAGCGTACGGCGTTCCCCACCCCCGAGTACGCGAAGAACCGCACCCGCTCGATCAAGCCCGAGATTCTCGTGGCCATCGGCATCTGCACCCACCTGGGCTGTTCGCCTGGCGACAAATTCGCGCCCGGCCCGCAGCCCTCGCTGCCGGACGACTGGCAGGGCGGCTTCCTCTGCGCCTGCCACGGTTCCACCTTCGATTTGGCCGGCCGCGTGTTCCAGAACAAGCCCGCGCCCGACAACCTCGAGATCCCGCCGCATTACTACGTTTCCGACAACATGCTGCTGATCGGCGAGGACAAGCCGGCCTGAGGCCGCGCCATCGAGCCTGAACACCCACAGAACATCGAGGCACGCACGCCATGGCCGAATTCAAAGAAATCTCCCCCGACGCCCCGCTGAGCCAGAAAGCGCTGAACTGGGTCGACAACCGCTTCCCGCTGTCAAAGCTCTACAACGAGCACCTGGCCGAGTACTACGCGCCGAAGAACTTCAACTTCTGGTACTTCTTCGGTTCGCTCGCCCTCCTGGTGCTGGTCATCCAGATCGTCACCGGCATCTTCCTGGTGATGCACTACAAGCCCGATGCGAACGTGGCCTTCGCCTCGGTCGAGTACATCATGCGCGACGTGCCCTGGGGCTGGCTGATCCGTTACATGCACTCCACCGGAGCCTCGGCCTTCTTCGTCGTGGTGTACATGCACATGTTCCGCGGTCTGCTCTACGGCAGCTACCGCAAGCCGCGCGAACTGGTCTGGGTGTTCGGCTGCGCGATTTTCCTGTGCCTGATGGCAGAGGCCTTCATGGGCTACCTGCTGCCCTGGGGCCAGATGTCCTACTGGGGCGCCCAGGTGATCGTGAACCTGTTCTCCGCCATTCCCTACATCGGTCCTGACCTGGCCTTGCTGATCCGCGGCGACTACGTGGTGGGCGACGCCACGCTCAACCGCTTCTTCAGCTTCCACGTCATCGCCGTGCCGCTGGTGCTGCTGGGTCTGGTGGTGGCGCACATCATCGCGCTTCACGAAGTGGGTTCCAACAACCCCGACGGCGTGGAGATCAAGGCCAACAAAGACGCAGCGGGCAAGCCCGTGGACGGCATCCCCTTCCACCCGTACTACACCGTGCACGACATCCTGGGGGTTGCCGTGTTCCTGATGGTGTTCTCGGCCATCGTGTTCTTCGCGCCCGAGTTTGGCGGCTACTTCCTGGAGTTCAATAACTTCATCCCGGCCGATCCGTTGACCACCCCGCTGCACATCGCGCCGGTGTGGTACTTCACGCCGTTCTACTCGATGCTGCGCGCCATCACCGCCGAGTTCATGTATGTGCTGGTGGCCTGCGTGGTGCTGGCTGCTGCGTTCGGCGTGATCAAGGCCCGCCTCAGTGCCGCACTCAAAGGCGTGGTCGTGGTCGTCGCCTTGCTGGCCGCGGCCGCCATGCTGACCTACGACGCCAAGTTCTGGGGCGTGATCGTCATGGGTGCTGCCGTGATCATCCTGTTCTTCCTGCCCTGGCTCGACCACAGCCCGGTCAAGTCGATCCGCTACCGCCCGAGCTGGAACAAGTGGCTCTACACGGTGTTCGTCATCAACTTCTTCGTGCTCGGCTACCTGGGCATCCAGGCGCCTTCGCCGATCGGCGAGCGCGTGTCGCAGGTGGGTACCCTGTTTTACTTCGGCTTCTTCCTGCTGATGCCTTGGTGGAGCCGCCTCGGTGAGTTCAAACCGGTCCCCGACCGGGTGACCTTCCAGCCGCACTGAGTCAACGCGACTTCCGGAGAGCGAACGATATGAAAAAGATTCTTCTGGGCCTCGCGTTGTCCCTGGGCCTGAGCGGCGGCGCCCTGGCCGCTGGCGGTGGCATCCCGCTGGACCACGCCCCCCAACGCACCAACGACATGGCGGCCCTGCAAAACGGTGCCAAGCTGTTCGTCAACTACTGCCTGAACTGCCACTCGGCGGCCTTCATGCGCTACAACCGCCTGCGCGATATTGGCCTCAACGACAAGCAGATCGCCGAGAACCTGACCTTCGCTACCGACAAGATCGGTGACACCATGAAGGCGGCCATCGATCCCAAGATGGCCAAGGACTGGTTCGGCAAGGTGCCGCCCGACCTGACCCTGGTGGCGCGCTCGCGCGCCAGTTCGGCTGGCAGCGGCCCCGACTACCTCTACACCCTGTTGCGCACCTATTACCGCGACGATACCAAGCCCACTGGCTGGAACAACAAGGCCTTCCCCAACATCGGCATGCCGCACCCGTTGTGGGAACTGCAGGGCGAGCGCAAGCCCGTCTACGACAAGGTCATGAGCCATGGCCACGAAGTCGAAGTGCTGCGTGGGTGGGAGCAGGTCAAGCCCGGCACCATGACGCAGGCCCAGTACGACCAGAACGTCGGTGACCTGGTGGCCTATCTTCAGTGGATGGCTGAGCCCGCAGCGAACAACCGCGTGCGCATCGGCGTGTGGGTTCTGCTGTTCCTCACGGCCTTCACCGTGGTGGCCTGGCGCCTCAACGCTGCGTTCTGGAAAGACGTCAAGTAACTTTGCCGCGGCCAGCGTGATCCGCTGGCCTGCCCGTTCCACAGTGGCTTGCGGTGCCGACGCGGCACAATCGCAAGCCACTGTTTTCTGTTTCAGGAGACGCCAACCATGATGGTTCTGTACTCGGGCACCACCTGCCCCTATTCGCACCGCTGCCGCTTCGTGCTGTTCGAAAAGGGCATGGATTTCGAAATCCGCGACGTCGACTTGTACAACAAGCCCGAAGACATCGCTGTGATGAACCCGTACGGCCAAGTGCCGATCCTCGTCGAGCGCGACCTGATTCTGTACGAGTCGAACATCATCAACGAGTACATCGACGAGCGCTTCCCGCACCCGCAGCTCATGCCAGGTGACCCTGTGGATCGCGCCCGCGTGCGCCTGTTCCTGCTCAACTTCGAGAAGGAACTGTTCACGCACGTGTCGGTGCTGGAATCGCGCAGCAGCAAGGGCAACGACAAGGCGCTGGAGAAGGCCCGCTCGCACATTCGCGACCGCCTCACGCAGCTTGCGCCCGTGTTCATGAAGAACAAGTTCATGCTGGGCGACAACTTCTCCATGCTCGACGTGGCGATCGCGCCGCTGCTGTGGCGCCTGGACTTCTACGGCATCGAGCTCAGCAAGAACGCCGCGCCGCTGCTGAAATACGCGGAGCGCATCTTCTCGCGCCCGGCCTACATCGAGGCGCTGACCCCATCCGAGAAGGTGATGCGCAAGTAAGCCCCGCCGGCGGCGTAGCAGTGCCATGAGCCAGCAGGCAGAACCACCGGTCCCGTCGACCCGTCCGTACCTGATCCGGGCGCTGTACGAGTGGTGCAGCGAGAACGGGTTTTCGCCCTACATCGCCGTGCACGTCGATGCCTCGGTGCAGGTGCCGATGGAGTTCGTGCGCAATGGCGAGATCGTGCTCAATGTGAGCATGGAAGCCACCAAGGACTTGCACCTGGGCAACGAGTACATCTCGTTCAAGGCGCGGTTCGGCGGGGTGTCGCGCGAGATTGTGGTGCCCATTACCCACGTCATCGCGATCTATGCGCGGGAAAACGGGCAGGGCATGGCCTTTCCGGCACCCGCGCCCGCGCAGGCTCCTGCGACGGGGGATGCTGCCACGGCGTCTTCGCTGCGTGCCGTGACGCCCGACGACGAGGCTGCCCCGCCGGAGCCCAGTGGCGACGGCCCCAACCGTCCGGGTGGCCGGCCGCAGCTCAAGCGGGTGAAGTGAACCTAGAATCGTGGCCCGGGCCGCTTTAGCTCAGTTGGTAGAGCAATCGCCTTGTAAGCGATAGGTCGTCTGTTCGAGTCAGACAAGCGGCACCACCCGCTCTTCCGGCGGGCGCGCTCATCGGCCGGGTGTTTGGACTTTGATGCGGATTGCGCTAACCTGCGCCCCGCTTTCGTGCAGTGCGTCACGCAGCGCGGGTAGAAGTTGTCGTAATTTGGCGGCCGCCGCGCTGCTGCGAACGAGCAGGCACCACTCGGCATCCTGCAGGGGACCGGCAGTGACCTGCGTGCGCAGGGCGTGAGGAATGCGCTCCCGCACAACATCGAGACAACGCTGCGACATGCGGATCCTGGCCTGGAGTTCGGCCAGCCCGGGTGCGGCGCCAACAGCCTCCTGAAGGCTGAAGACGGAGGGGGTCTGTCGGGTCGGCATGCGGTCCATTCTGACCGAGTCGGTCGCGCCGCGTCGAGCGGATCGGTCAACCAAGGATTTGAGACGTGCACATCATCATCACCGACGCTTGGCTGGCACGACGCCAAGCCCTGCACCTGAACGGCTGGAAACTCATAGCCGCGGCGGCGATGGCTGTGCTGGGTCTCATGTTCAGCGCGGTGGCCACCTACCACTGGGTGTTCCTGGAGGGCATTCGCCAGGGCTGGCCGGGTTTCGCCTCCGTGGCGCGCCTGGTGCACCCCGACAACCCCGGGGAGCGCGACGCGTATCTGCGCGCCAACCTCGACGCCATGGCGCGCAAGCTGGGCGAGATGCAGGCTCGCATGATGCAGATCGACTCGCTGGGTGAGCGCGTGGCCGGCCTGGCCGGCCTGGAGCCGGCCCAGGCCCGTCCGCCGCTGCCTGGCTCGGGTGGTGTGTTGATTTCCAATCGCTCGCTCACGCTCGAGGAGTTGATGCGAGAGATGGAGGCGGTGGACGCCGGCAGCGGCGCGCGGGTGGACTGGCTGACCGCGATCGAGTCCCGCCTGTTCGACCAGAAGATCCAGAGCACGCTGGTACCGACCGAAAAACCCGTGGTGGACGGGCGGGTCGGTTCGGCCTTCGGTTTTCGCATCGATCCGATCACCGGACAGTCGGCGTTGCATACCGGGCTCGATTTCCCCGCAGACACCGGCACGCCCATCGTGGCCGCGGCCGGTGGCGTGGTGATCGCGCAGGAGTATCACGCCGCTTACGGCAACTTGGTCGAGATCGACCATGGGAATGCCCTGGTCACGCGCTACGCCCACGCGTCCAAGGTGCATGTAAAGAAAGGCGACATCGTCAAAAGCGGCCAAAAGATCGCCGAGGTCGGCTCGACCGGGCGTTCTACCGGCCCGCACCTGCATTTCGAGGTGTGGGTCGCGGGCGTGCCGCAGAACCCGCAGAAATTCCTGCAGGCGGGTGAGCACCTGGCCCGTGCTCCCCCCGGGCCGAACGTCTCTCGCACGCGCTGAAGCAGACGGTGGCCGGCCGCTAAAATGCCGGCTTCGCGCTTGAAAGCCGCGTGTTCGCCGGCACCTGGGGGTCTTGCGCCCCTTCGCCGCCGCCAGCGGGCGCGCAAGCGTCCTTCCGATCGATCATCGCCGTCCGTGCCAACGCTTTTCGGGTTGGTGTCCCGGGCGTCCTCATATGGCCACCAATTTCCTCACCAAGCTCTTCGGAAGCCGCAACGACCGCCTGCTCAAGCAGTACCGCAAGACGGTTGAGCGCATCAACGCGCTGGAGTCGCAGTTCGAGTCGCTTGGCGACGACGAACTCAAGGCCAAGACCGAGACGTTCCGCCAGCGTCTGGCGGCGGGTGAAACGCTCGACGCGCTGTTGCCCGAAGCCTTTGCCGTGGTGCGCGAGGCGGGCAAGCGCGTCATGAAGATGCGTCACTTCGATGTGCAGCTCGTGGGCGGCATTGCTCTGCACCACGGCAAGATTGCCGAGATGCGCACGGGCGAGGGCAAGACGCTCACCGCCACGCTGCCGGTTTATCTGAACGCGCTGGCCGGGCAGGGCGTGCACGTGGTGACCGTCAACGACTACCTGGCCAACCGCGACGCCCAGTGGATGGGCAAGCTCTACAACTTCCTCGGCCTGACGGTGGGCGTGAACCTGCCGCAGATGCAGCGCGAGGAAAAGCAGGCCGCCTACCGCGCGGACATCACTTACGGTACGAACAACGAATACGGTTTCGACTACCTGCGCGACAACATGGTTTACGAGGCCGCCGACCGCGTGCAGCGCCGCCTGAACTATGCAATCGTCGACGAGGTGGACTCCATTCTGATCGACGAGGCTCGCACGCCGCTGATCATCAGCGGCCAGGCCGAAGACCAGACGGCCGTGTACGTGGCCATCAACCAGCTTGTGCCGCACCTGAGCCGTCAGGAGGGCGAAGCCGACCCCCGGACGGGCGAAGGCGTCATCAAGCCGGGCGATTTCACACTCGACGAGAAGGCGCGTTCGGTGCATCTCACCGAACAGGGGCATGAAAACGCCGAGGCCCTGCTGTCCAGGGCCGGCCTGCTGCCGGAAGGCGCTTCGCTGTACGACCCGTCGAACATTGCGTTGCTGCACCACCTGGTGACATCGCTCAAGGCGCACCACCTGTTCCACCGCGACCAGCACTACGTGAACCAGAACGGCGAGATCGTGATCGTCGACGAGTTCACCGGCCGCCTGATGGCAGGGCGCCGCTGGAGCGACGGCCTGCACCAGGCTGTGGAGGCAAAAGAGGGCGTGGGCATCCAGCCTGAGAACCAGACGCTGGCCTCCATCACATTCCAGAACTACTTCCGCCTGTACGGCAAGCTCTCGGGCATGACTGGCACGGCCGACACCGAGGCTTACGAATTCCAGGAGATCTACGGCCTGGAGACAGTGGTGATTCCGCCGAACCGGCCCAGCAAGCGACAGGATCAGCTCGATCGCGTCTACAAGACCACCAAGGAAAAATACGAGGCGGCGATCACCGACATCCGCGAGTGCCACGAGCGCGGCCAGCCGGTGCTCGTGGGAACCTCGTCGATCGAGAACTCCGAAATCATCGCGCAGTTGCTGGAAGCGGCAAAGCTCCCGCATCAGGTGCTCAATGCCAAGCAGCACGCTCGCGAAGCGGACATCATCGCGCAGGCCGGCCGTCCCGGCGCCATCACCATCGCCACCAATATGGCGGGCCGCGGCACCGACATCGTGCTCGGCGGCAATCTGGAGAAGATGGTCGAGGCCGTGATGGCCGACCCGTCGCTGGACGAAGCCACCCGGGCGTCGCGCGCCGAGACGCTACGCGGGCAGTGGCAGGCCGATCACGAAAAGGTGGTGGCACTGGGTGGCCTGCGCATCATCGCCACCGAACGCCACGAATCGCGCCGCATCGACAACCAGTTGCGCGGCCGTTCGGGTCGCCAGGGCGACCCCGGCTCCAGCCGCTTCTACCTGAGCCTGGACGATCCACTGATGCGCATCTTCGCGGGAGACCGTGTGCGCGCCATCATGGACCGCCTGAAGATGCCCGAGGGCGAGGCCATCGAGGCTGGCATCGTCACCCGCAGCATCGAGAGCGCGCAGCGCAAGGTCGAGGCGCGCAACTTCGACATCCGCAAGCAGCTGCTGGAGTACGACGACGTCTCCAACGACCAGCGCAAGGTCATCTACCAGCAGCGCAACGACATCCTCGACGCGCAGGACCTGCGCGCGCAGATCGACGCGCTGCGCGACGGAGCCCTGACCGACGTGGTGCACCAGTTCGTGCCCGAGGAGAGCGTGGAAGAGCAGTGGGACCTGCCTGGCCTGGAGAAGACGCTGCGCGAGGAGTGGGCGGTGGACGTGCCGCTAGCCAGCTGGGTGGCCGAGTCCGAGGCGGTCGAGGTCGACAACATCGCCGAACGCGTGCGCGAAGCCGCCAAAGCGGTGTTCGTGTCCAAGGTCGATCAGGTCGGAGAGCAGAACTTCACCTCCTTCGAGCGCGTGGTGCTGCTGCAGACCATCGATTCGCAATGGCGCGAGCACATCGCCGCGCTGGACTACCTGCGCCAAGGCATCCACCTGCGCGGCTACGCGCAGAAGCAGCCCAAGCAGGAATACAAGCGCGAGGCCTTCTTGCTGTTCGGTCAGTTGCTGGACTCGGTGAAGAACGATGTCACGCGCATTCTCATGAACGTACGCGTTCAGTCGGCCGAGCAGATCTCGCAGGCGGCCGAGCAGATGGAAGAACGTGCCGAGGCCCTTAGCAACGTCACCTACACGGCGCCCACCGAGACCGGCGAGGCAGAGACCCGTCCCGAGGCCGCTGTCGCGCAGGCGATGGCTGGCGAGATGCCGCGCGTGGGCCGCAACGACCCCTGCCCCTGCGGCAGTGGCAAGAAATTCAAGCACTGCCACGGCAAGCTCGACTGAGTGACCGGCGGCGTAGGCCGGTCGTCCGATTCCCGATCCGAGAGTCCCTCCATGCCTGTCCAACTATCCAGTCCCGTCGCGACCGACCTGCTGCCCATCGCGGGCGTGCGCATCGGAGTCGCTGAAGCCGGTATCCGCAAGGCCAACCGCAAGGACCTGTCGGTTTTTCTGCTGGACGAGGGCAGCGCCGTGGGTGCGGTGTTTACGCGCAACCGCTATGCGGCGGCGCCGGTGCAGGTGTGCCGCGAACATCTGGCCTGTGGGCAGGGTGTGCGAGCCCTGGTGATCAACACCGGCAACGCCAACGCGGGCACCGGCGAGAGTGGCCTGGCCGACGCGCGCCAGACTTGCACCGCGCTGGCGCGATCACTCGGCCTGCACCACGAGCAGGTGCTGCCGTTCTCCACCGGCGTGATCATGGAGCCCCTGCCCATGGACCGCTTGCTCGGTGGCTTGCCCGCGGCGCTGACCAGCGCCGCCACGGCGCAGCACGATTCGGGTGCGCAGTGGCTGGCCGTGGCCCAGGGCATCATGACGACGGACACCGTGCCCAAGGCGGCCAGCGTGTCGTTCGAGCTTGAAGGCCGCACGGTGCGCGCCACCGGCATCGCCAAGGGCGCGGGCATGATCCGCCCCAACATGGCCACCATGCTGGGCTTCCTGGCCACCGATGCGGCCGTGGCGCCCGAGCTGATGAACGAACTGGCTCGCCGGCTCGCCGATGTCTCGTTCAACCGCGTCACGGTCGATGGTGACACGAGCACCAACGATTCCTTCGTTGTCATCGCCACGGGCCAGGCGGAGACGCCGACGGTCAGCGACCTGTCCAGCCCGACGGGGCGCGCGCTGCTGGAGGCGCTCACGCCCCTGGCTCAGCGCCTGGCCCACGCCATCGTGCGCGACGGCGAAGGGGCTACCAAGTTCATCACCATCCGCGTGGAAGGCGGGCGAGACACGGCGGAATGCCTGCGTGCAGCCTATGCCGTGGCGCACTCGCCCCTGGTCAAGACGGCTTTCTTCGCCAGCGATCCCAACTTGGGCCGTATCCTGGCGGCGGTTGGCTACGCCGGCATCGACGACCTGGACGTGGGTGGCATCGACCTGTGGCTGGGCGACGTGCACGTGGTCACGAGAGGCGGTCGCCACCCGAAGTACCGTGAGGAAGATGGCCAGCGCGTCATGAAACCGGCGGAGATCGAGGTGCGCATCGGTCTGGGCCGCGGCTCGGCCAGCGAGACCGTCTGGACCTGCGATTTCAGCCACGAGTACGTCACCATCAACGCCGACTACCGCTCATGAATCCCTCGTTCGAGCGCTTGCTGCAGCGCGCCGAAACCCTGATCGACCGCATCGAAGCCGTTCTTCCGCAGCCACTGTCCGAGCCGGACTGGTCGGCTTCGCACGCCTTTCGGTACCGCAAGCGCAGCAACGGCCACGGCTTGCTGGAACCTGTGCGCCACGTGGCCAGCATCGCGCTGGGTGACCTGAAGGAAGTGGAGCCGCAGAAAGAGCGCATCCAGCGCAACACCGAGCACTTCGTCAAAGGCCTGCCGGCCAACAACGTGCTGCTGACGGGCGCGCGCGGCACGGGCAAGTCCTCGCTGGTCAAGGCCTGCCTCAACGCCTATGCCGATCAGGGCTTGCGCCTCATCGAGGTCGACAAGAGCGATCTGGTCGACCTGCCCGACATCGTCGACGTGGTGGCCAGCCGGCCCGAGAAATTCATCGTCTACTGCGACGATCTGAGCTTCGAGGACGGCGAGCCCGGCTACAAGGCGCTCAAGTCCATCCTCGACGGCTCGGTGTCGGCGTCGAGCGCCAACGTGCTGATTTACGCCACCAGCAACCGCCGCCACCTGCTGCCCGAGTACATGAAGGAGAACCTCACGTACACGCACACGGCGGACGGCGAGGTGCACCCCGGGGAGGTGGTCGAGGAGAAGATCTCCCTGTCCGAGCGCTTCGGTCTGTGGATCAGCTTCTACCCCTTCAGCCAGGACGAGTACCTGGCGATCGTGGCGCAATGGCTGTCGTCCTTCGGCGTCTCGCCGCCGGCCATCGACGCGGCTCGACCGCAGGCCCTGGTGTGGGCGCTGGAGCGCGGCTCGCGCAGCGGGCGCGTGGCCTATCAGTTCGCGCGTGACTACGCTGGCTCGCACGGCGGCGAGGCATGACGGCAGATGTTCTCGTGGTGGACGGTGGACGCGAAGCGGCCGCCGCCAACAGCGCGACGGAAGTGGCGGTAGGCGTTCTCATCGATGGCGAAGGACGTTTCCTGCTCACCTCGCGTCCTCCCGGCAAGGTCTACGCAGGCTACTGGGAATTCCCGGGTGGCAAGCTAGAAGCGGGCGAAACCGTGGAGCAGGCGCTGCGGCGCGAATTGCAGGAGGAAATTGGCCTGACGATCGGCTCGGCCCCTGTCTGGCGGACCCAGTTGGTCGACTACCCACACGGCTTGGTGCGCCTGCACTTCTGCAAGGTGCACGAGTGGTCTGGCGAGTTGCAGATGCACGAGGGGCAAGACAGCCGCTGGGAGCGCTTGCCTGTGCAATGTGAGCCGGTGTTGCCTGGCACCGTGCCCGTGCTGCGCTGGCTGCAAGAAGAGGCCGACGCCGCCTGAGGCAGCATCGCGTTCAGCGCAACTCGGCGTTCCAGTCGTCTTTGGGCGCGTTCTTGTCGGGCAAGGTGTATTGCTCGCTGGCCCAGGCCCCCAGATCACCCTGCTTGCAGCGTTCGCTGCAGAACGGCCGCCAGCGGTTGCCGGGCGCGTAGACGCTGTCGCCGCCGCAAGCGGGGCAGCGCACGATGCGGCTGTCGGTCGCTTGCGTCATCTCCTCAGGCGCACAAGGCGAGTTCGAAGCTGGCGTCCTCACCGGACGGGTGCAGGCGATGATCCTCGCCCAAGCGCATCAGCCGCACCGAGAACATCAGCCGGTTGCCGCTGATCTCGGGGATCAGGCCGGCCGAGGGGTCGATCCGCAACCGCAGCAACTGGAATGTGCGGCCCTGGGGCAGGTTCTGCTGGAAATGCCCGCCGGTGGAGACAACCTTCTGCGGTGCGCCCGTCTCGCGCATCATCTTCAGCAGCAGCACCAATGCCTCGGCCAAGGGTGCCAACGTGCGGGACCAGTCGGTCAGGGCTGCCTGGCGCTGCGCAGTGTTGAGGTGCTGCCAATGGAAATAGGCGGGCAGATCGAATTCGCAGGTGCCACCGGGAATGCCGATGCGGCTGCGGATGGCCATCAGCCAGTCGTTCTCCGTCAGGCTCTGGCCGGGCTTGCCTGGTACATCGGCAATTTGCGAAAAGCAGGCGTCGAGCTGACTGATCACGGTGTCAAGCGCCGCTTCGGAGATTGCCGGGTTGCCCCGAAAACCCGCCAGGGACTGCTTCTGTCGATCGAGGTCCTTGAGCACGTCCGATTTCATGTCGGCGCGCGAGGCCACATCCATGATCTCGAACAATGTCTGGATCGCGTAGTGGTGATCCAGCGGGTGCTCGCGCGGCACCAGCACAGCCAGCCGTTTGAAAAGCTGCTCGAGCCGCAGATAGGTGCGGATGCGTTCGTTGAAGGGGTATTCGTAGAGGATCACGGGCTCGCTGGGTGCGGGGCCCTGATGGCCGCGCGTGGGCGGATCATAGCCCGAAGCTTGTCGATAGCCGGTCAACCAGGCGATGCAAACGGTCGAGTTTGTCCTCGTCGTTGAAGATCACCGCATCGGCCACCGCCAATCGCAGGGTGCGCGAACTCTGGCTGCGCAGCACGCCATCGATGACCGCGTCGTCCCAGCCGTTGCGGGCGCGCACGCGGCGGCGTTGAGTGGCCTCGCTGCAGTCCACCACCACCACGCAGTCCAACTGGACCCGCCAGCGCGGCGATTCGGCGAGCAGGGGAATGTCGAACACGATGCAAGCCTTGTTGCTTTGCGCAACACGCTGCGCGATGTCGCGTGCCACGATGGGGTGAACGATGGCTTCCAGTGTGTGACGGGCGCTGGGGTCTGCGAACACGTGTTCGCGCATGCGGGCGCGGTTCAGCGCGCCGTCGCCGTCGATGAACGCGGGCCCGAAGCTGTTCAGCAAGGCGGGGATGGCCGCGCCGCCGGCCGCCGTGCTGGAGCGGGAGATGGCATCGGCATCGATGAGGTCAGCGCCGAGCGCCTGCAGGCGCGCACCGACCGTGCTTTTGCCGCTGCCGATGCCGCCCGTGAGGCCGATGCGCCTTACCGAGCTCGCCAGCCTCACAGGCCGACGGCGGCCAGGATGGCCGCCGGACCGAATACCATGGCGGTAAGCCCGCCGAGGGCGAGGAAGGGGCCGAAGGGCACGTAGCCCCCTTCGCGCAAGCGGCCCACCAGTTTGATGCCGATGCCGATGACTGCGCCGATCACCGAGGCCATCAGGATGATGGGCACCAAGGCTGGCCAGCCAAACCAGGCGCCGAAGGCCGCGAACAGCTTGAAGTCGCCGTAGCCCATACCCTCCTTGCCAGTGAGCAGCTTGAAGCCCCAGTAGATGAGCCAGAGCGAGAGGTAGCCGCCGACGGCGCCCCACACGGCTTCGGGCAGGCGGGTCGAGGTCAGGCCGAGCGCCGCGGCCACGATACCGGCCCACAGCAGCGGCAGTGTGATGTCGTCCGGCAGTAGCGTGGTGTCCCAGTCGATGCAGGCCAGTGCCACGACGGCCGCGGCAAAACCGCACCAGGCCAGCCCGGTGAACGTGAACCCCCAGCGCCAGCCGACCCAGGCGAAGAGGAGGCCTGTGGCGACCTCGACCGTGGGGTAGCGCAGACCGATGCCGGCGTGGCATTGGCTGCAACGTCCTCGCAAGGCGAGGTAGCTCAGCACCGGGATGTTTTCATACCAATGAATGACGTGCCCGCAATGGGGGCAGGCGGACCGTGGCACGACCAGGTTGTAGCGCGCGGTCGGTGTTTCGGTCTCATTGGCCTTGCCCTGCAGCTCGGCGCATTCGGCGGCCCACTGCCGCTCCATCATCTTGGGCAGGCGGTGGATGACGACGTTCAGGAAACTGCCCACCAGCAGGCCGAGCACGCCCAACAGCGCCACGGCGGGCGCACCGGTCGCCAACTCGCCCATCAAACCACCTGACCGAGCTTGAAGATGGGCAGGTACATCGAGACGACGATGCCGCCGATGACCGTGCCCAGCACCACGATGATGATCGGCTCCATCAGACTGGAGATGCCAGCCACCATGTCGTCCACCTCGGCCTCATAGAAGTCGGCTGCCTTGCCCAGCATGTGATCGATCGATCCCGACTCTTCGCCGATCGCGCACATCTGCAGCACCATGGACGGAAAGATGTTCACGTTGGTCATCGCGGCCGTCAGGCTGGTGCCCGTGGAGACTTCCTGCTGGATCTTTTCGGTGGCGATGGCGTACACCGAGTTGCCCGAGGCGCCCCCCACGGAATCGAGCGCCTCGACCAGCGGAACGCCGGCGCCGAACATTGTGGCCAGCGTGCGAGTCCAGCGCGCGACCACCGACTTCTCGATCAGTTCGCCGAAGATGGGCAGCTTGAGCAACAGGCGGTCCATGAAGCGCTGGACTTTTTCATTGCGCTTCCAGGCCTGCATGAAGAAGTAGAAGCCGCCACCGAGGCCACCGAAGATCAGCCACCAATACTGAACGAAGAACTCGCTCATGCCGATCACGAACAGCGTAGGTGCAGGCAGGTCGGCGCCGAACGAGGTGAACACCTCCTTGAAGGAGGGGATCACGAAGATCATGATGATGGCCACCACCACGAAAGCCACGATGATCACCGCCGTCGGGTACATCAGGGCGGACTTGATCTTCGACTTCAGCGCCTCGGTCTTCTCCATGTAGGTGGCGAGGCGGTCGAGCAGATCTTCCAGGATACCGGCCGCCTCACCCGCCTCGATCAGGTTGCAGTAGAGGCTGTCGAAGTACATCGGGTGCTTGCGGAAGGCCGCACTCAGTGAGGTACCGGTTTCGACGTCGGCGCGGATGTCGTTGAGCAGACGCGTGACGTTTGGGTTGGGGTTGCCGCGACCCACGATGTCGAAGGACTGCAGCAAGGGCACGCCCGCCTTCATCATCGTGGCCAGCTGGCGCGTGAAGATGGCGATGTCCTTCGGCTTGATCCGCTTGCCGGAGGAGGTGCGCCGCTTCTTGATCTTGACAGGGATGATGCCCTGCCGACGCAGCGTGGCGGTGACCTGGTTCTCGCCTTGCGCCCGCGTCTCGCCGCGCACCGCCTTGCCGTTGCGGTCCTTGCCCTCCCATTCGAACACGAAGTCCTTGACGCTCTTGCTTGCGACGGTGGCCATGGAATTCCTCAGGGGGCTGTGGGTGAGCGGGTGATCATTCGTTCGTCACGCTGAGGACTTCCTCAAGGGAGGTGTGCCCCAGTTTGACTTTGAGCAGGCCGGACTCGCGCAGCGAGCGAACGCCTTCCTTGCTGGCTTGCTGGGCGATGTCCAGCGAGGTGCCGCCGCGCAAAATGATGCGTTGGATCTCCTCGGAGATCGGCATCACCTGATAGATGCCGACACGCCCCTTGTAGCCGTTGTTGCAGGCTGAGCAGCCGACCGGCTTGTAGGGCGTCCAGGTGCCATCGAGTTCCTCGGGCTTGTAACCCGCCTCGAGCAGGGCCTTGCGGGGCACGTCCAGCGGCGCCTTGCAATTCGGGCACAGGCGCCGCGCGAGCCGTTGCGCGGTGATGAGGATCACGCTGGAGGCGATGTTGAACGTGGGGATGCCCATGTTCATCATCCGCGTGAGCGTCGTCGGCGCGTCGTTGGTGTGCAGGGTCGACATCACCATGTGGCCGGTCTGCGCGGCCTTGATTGCGATGTCGGCGGTTTCCAGGTCTCGGATCTCACCGACCATGATCACGTCCGGATCCTGGCGCAGGAAGGCCTTGAGCGCGACCGCGAAGGTCAGGCCGGCCTTCTCGTTCATGTTCACCTGGTTGACGCCGGGCAAGTTGATCTCGGACGGGTCTTCGGCCGTCGAGATGTTCACACCCGGCTTGTTCAGGATGTTCAGGCAGGTGTACAGCGACACCGTCTTGCCTGAGCCCGTCGGGCCAGTGACGAGCACCATGCCATAGGGACGCTGGATGGCGTCCATCAGGCGCTCCTTCTCTTCCGGCTCGTAGCCCAGGGCGTCGATGCCCATCTTGGCCTGGCTCGGATCGAGGATACGGATCACGATCTTTTCACCGAACAGCGTGGGCAGGGTGCTGACGCGGAAGTCGATCACGCGGTCCGGGCCCACCTTGAGCTTCATCCGCCCGTCCTGGGGGACCCGCTTCTCGGAGATGTCCATCCGGGATATGACCTTGATCCGCGACGCCAGCTTGTCCTTGATAACGATCGGCGGCGAAGCGATTTCACGCAGTTCGCCGTCGATGCGGAAACGCACGCGGTACTGGTGCTCGTAGGGCTCGAAGTGCAGGTCGGACGCGCGCATGTTGAACGCGTCGATCAGCATCTTGTGCAGGAACTTGACGACCGGCGCATCGTCGACCTCGCTGGCCTTCTCGGCGGCGTCTGCGCTGACGGCTTCGGTGGCCAACTCGTCGAATTCGACATCGCCGACGATGTTTTCCATCGCCTCGGTGACGGACTTGGTCTGCGCCTCGACCAAGCGACTGAGCTTGTCGAATTCGGCGATGACCCAGTCCACGCCCATTTGCGTGGCGAATTTGATCTTTTCAGCGGCCTGCTGATCGGATGGATCGGCCGTGGCGACGATCAAGCGGTTGTTGCGCTTGCTGAGGACGACGATGCGAAAGTCCGCACAGATCTTGGCATCGAGCAAGCCGGCGGGCAGGCGCTGTGCATCAATCGCATCGAGATCGAGCAGCGGCGCGGCGAAGGCCACCGACATGGTGTGGGCCAGATCGCTCGGAGACACGGCACCTGAGCCCGTCAACTCGGCGATGAAACTGGTTCGACTGCTTTGTGCCTTGCGGTACAGATCCTCGGCCGCCCGTTGATTGAGCTTGCCGGCCGACACGAGCGCACGCCCCAGCCCCGGAAGGGCCATGGACGGGCTATCCTGGTTCACCGTATCAACTGACGCCATATCTGCGTAATCTAACGGAAATCAATAACTTGGACGCCACAATTGACGCCAGTTATCCGGAAATCAGGGGCTCACGTCGATTGGCGTTGTATCCGCGACGCGCGGGGCATCGTGTGGGTGCCGCAGCGGCTGATCGCTGATGTGACCAGTTGATGGTCGGGGTGAGAGGATTCGAACCTCCGGCCTCTACGTCCCGAACGTAGCGCTCTACCAGGCTAAGCTACACCCCGTGTGGACCCGCTGGATCCCTTGGCTGATGACGGCGCCACGACCGTGAACTTCAGGAGCGACGCTCCAGCAGTGCAGCCGCCAATTGTAGCAAAGCCTCTCGATGTGAATTGGCCGGCAGGGTCGCTGCGGCGTCGAGGGCGCGGCGCGCTTCAGCCTGCGCCGCGGCGCGCGCTGTGTCCAGGGCGCCGGTGCTCAGAATGACGCGCTGGATGTCTGGCAGGTTCTCTATCCGGCCGTGTTCGATGGCGTCGCGAATCAGCGCACGCTGGGTGGCGTCGCCCGCGCGCAGGGCGCAGATGATGGGCAGCGTGACTTTGCCCTCTCGCAAGTCGTCGCCCAGGTTCTTGCCCAGTTCGTCGGCGCTGCCTTCGTAGTCGAGCACGTCGTCAATGACCTGGAAGGCGGTGCCCAGGGCTTGCCCGTACGTGGCGCAAGCTTGCTCGATGGCCGGGTCGGCCTGCGCCAGTATGGGTGCCAGCCGTGCGCTGGCCTCGAACAGCTTGGCCGTTTTGGAGCGAATCACCCGCAGGTAGGACGCCTCGTCGATCGAGGCGTCGCGCATGTTCATGAGCTGCAGCACCTCTCCCTCTGCAATCACGTTCGTGGCGTCCGAAAGGACCTCCATCACCCGCATGTGATTGACGTCCACCATCATCTGGAAGGCGCGCGAGTACAGGAAATCGCCTACCAGCACACTGGCGGCGTTGCCGAACGTCTGATTGGCCGTGGGCCGGCCGCGGCGCAGGGTCGATTCATCGACCACGTCATCGTGCAGCAGTGTGGCCGTGTGAATGAACTCCACCACGGCGGCCAGTGTGTGCCGGTGCGGGTGGTCGCACGACAGGGCGCCGCTGACCAGTAGCAGCAGGGACGGGCGCAGGCGTTTGCCGCCCGCCGAGATGATGTACTGGGCCACTTCGCGCACGAGGGGCACGTCGGTGGTCAGCCGTTCATGGATCACCCGGTCAACCGCGGCCATGTCGGCGCGGATCAGTTCGAGCGGGTTGTTCGTCGGCAAGGCGAGGGACAAGTGAGGGCCGTGGTCAGAGGCGGAAGGGCGCTGGATTATAGGAAGGCCGCCTCGGGGCATACCCGCACGCGGGGCTGCACGAGGTGCAGCTGAGGGGCAATTTGCCTGGGATGGCCCCGATGGCTATAATCCTCGGTTCGGCGGAAATCCGTCTGCCGATAGCCTTTGTAGGTTTGCCGGCTGTCAGGGCCAGGCGCTGCAAGGCCAACTTCAAGAGGTTCCTATGTACGCGGTCATAAAAACCGGTGGCAAGCAATATCGCGTGGCTGCCGGCGAAAAAATTAAAGTAGAACAGATTGCTGCGGATGTGGGCCAAGAGATCGTGTTCGATCAGGTTTTGGCTGTCGGTAACGGCACCGAGCTGAAAGTGGGCACTCCCTTGGTCTCCGGCGCATCGGTCACGGTCAAGGTAGTGGCGCACGGTCGTCACGACAAAGTGCGCATCTTCAAGATGCGCCGTCGCAAGCACTATCAGAAGCGCCAGGGTCACCGGCAGAATTTCACCGAGATCGAAATCGCTTCGATTTCGGGCTAAGGAGCAGCAAGATGGCACAGAAAAAAGGCGGCGGCTCTACCCGCAACGGGCGCGATTCCAAGCCCAAGATGCTCGGCGTGAAGGCGTTCGGCGGCGAACTGGTTTCGGCCGGCTCGATCATCGTGCGTCAGCGCGGCACCAAATTCCATCCCGGCACCAACGTGGGCGTCGGCAAGGACCACACCCTGTTCGCCACCGCAGACGGCCATGTGCAGTTCGCGGTCAAGGGTGCCTTGGGTCGTCACGTGGTCAGCGTCACTCCGGCCTGATCCCGCACGATCCTCGCGCAAGAGGCCCGCGGACGCGGGCCTTTTTGTTGCCCTCAGCTAGCATTGGCACCGCATGAAATTCGTTGACGAAGCCACCATCGACGTCGCCGCCGGCGATGGCGGGAACGGGTGCGCCTCGTTCCGGCACGAGAAGTACAAGGAGTTCGGTGGCCCGGATGGCGGGGACGGCGGACGGGGTGGCCATGTGATCATGCTGGCCGATGCGAGCCTGAACACCCTGGTCGACTTCCGCTACACCCGGCGCTTCGAGGCGCAGCGCGGCGAGCACGGCAAGGGCTCCGACATGTTCGGGGTCAAGGGCGAGGACGTAGTGCTGAAGGTGCCGGTCGGCACCATCGTGAGCGACGCCGAGTCGGGCCAGGTGGTGTGCGAGCTGCTTCAGCCCGGCGAGCGGGTGATGGTGGCCAAGGGCGGCGACGGCGGCTTTGGCAACATGCACTACAAGAGCTCCACCAACCGCGCGCCGCGGCAGAAGACGCCCGGTTGGCCCGGTGAGCGCAAGACGCTCAAGTTGGAACTCAAGGTGCTGGCCGATGTGGGCTTGCTGGGCATGCCCAACGCTGGCAAGTCCACCCTCATTGCGGCCGTCTCGAATGCCCGGCCGAAGATCGCAGACTACCCCTTCACCACGCTGCACCCCAACCTGGGTGTGGTGCGCGTGGGTCCCGAGAAGAGCTTCGTGGTGGCGGACGTGCCCGGCCTGATCGAAGGCGCGTCGGAGGGTGCCGGCCTCGGGCACCAGTTCCTGCGCCATTTGCAGCGCACGCGCCTGTTGCTGCATCTGGTCGATGCCGCACCTTTCGACGAAACCGTGGATCCAGTTGCGCAAGCGAAGGCGATCGTGGCCGAGCTCAAGAAATTCGACCCGGCGCTGCACGCCAAGCCTCGCTGGCTGGTGCTCAACAAGGTGGACATGCTGCCCGTCGAGGTACGCGAAGCGCGCGTGCGCGACATCGTACGTCGCCTGCGGTACAGGGGCCCGGTGTTCGAGGTTTCGGCGCTGACGCGCGAGGGCTGCGAGCGGCTGGTGCAGAAGGCGTATGAACACATCGAGGCACTGCGCCGTCAGGAGCAGGAGCCTGAAGAGGTCGACCCCCGCTTCGTGGCGGGCGACAACGATTGATCCGATTCCATTGACACCATGAGCCAGGTCCTCGACAGCACGGCCAGCGAAGCGGCCGACCTCGTGCGCCAAGCGCGCCGCATCGTTGTCAAGGTCGGCTCCAGTCTGGTGACCAATGAGGGCCGAGGCCTCGACGAGGAAGCCATCCGGCACTGGAGCCAGCAACTGGCGGCGCTGGTTCAACAGGGACGCGAGCTCATCATGGTGAGCAGTGGCGCCATCGCCGAGGGCATGAAGCGCCTGGGTTGGAGCAAACGGCCGCACGAGGTGAACGAGTTGCAGGCCGCCGCTGCTGTCGGGCAGATGGGCTTGGTGCAGATGTACGAGACCCAATTGCGCGCCTGTGGCGTGGGCAGCGCCCAGGTCTTGCTGACCCACGCGGACTTGGCCGATCGCGAGCGCTACCTCAACGCCCGCTCGACCCTGCGCACCTTGCTGCAGCTGGGTGTCGTGCCCGTGATCAACGAGAATGACACGGTGGTCAACGACGAGATCAAGTTCGGTGACAACGACACGCTGGGCGCGCTTGTGGCCAACCTGGTCGAGGCCGACGTGCTGATCATCCTGACCGACCAAAAAGGCCTCTACACGGCCGACCCCCGGCGCGACCCCGCCGCGCGCTTCGTGCACGCGGCGCGCGCG
The DNA here is from genome assembly GCF_000723405.1 of Hydrogenophaga intermedia. GTDB lineage: Bacteria > Pseudomonadota > Gammaproteobacteria > Burkholderiales > Burkholderiaceae_C > Hydrogenophaga > Hydrogenophaga intermedia. Next base: position 149,056 of record NZ_CCAE010000002.1, read on the forward strand.
GGCGATCCTGCGCTGGAGGCGATGGCGGGTGGGGCGGGCAGCGGCATCGGCAAGGGCGGCATGATCACCAAAATCCTGGCGGCCAAGCGCGCGGCGGCGTCCGGTGCATCGACGGTGATCGCCTGGGGGCGCGAGCCGGACGTGCTGCTGCGCCTGTGTGCGGGGGAGGCCATCGGCACGGCGCTCGTGGCGCAGACGGCCAAGCACCAGGCGCGCAAGCGCTGGATCTCCGATCACCTGCAGATGCGAGGGGCGGTGGTGGTGGACGACGGCGCGGCAGCCAAGATCGCCAGCGAAGGCAAGAGCCTGCTGCCGATCGGCATGACCGCCGTCGAGGGTGATTTCTCGCGTGGCGACGTGATCGCGGTGCGCGACGCGCGCGGCCAGGAGGTGGCGCGCGGCTTGGCGAACTACGCCAGTTCCGAGGCGCGGCTGCTGTGCCGCAAATCCTCGGCCGATTTCGAGCGCCTGCTGGGCTACACCGCCGAGCCCGAGATGATCCACCGCGACAATCTGGTGCTCAGCCGCGGCTGAGACGCGTCAGCGCAGGCGGTACGTGAAGCCGTTTCGCAGGGTGTCGAGGATCTGGCGCGGCGATCCGTTCGGGGCGCGCCCGTCGCACAGGCCGGTTTGCGCAAGCTTTAGCGCGCGGCGGGTGCTGCCCCGCGTGTCCATGGCCTGCCATTCATCGGTGGAACTGGTGCGCCATTTCGCGCTGTCCGGGTCCCAGCGGCCATAGACCTTGACTTCGGCCGCATTGCAGCGCACGCCTTCGTACAGCACGTTGACAGCCCCGCTGCGGCTGCGCGCGACAAAGACGTAGCGCACCACGCCGTCGGTGCCGACGCTCAGCGTGTCCGGGTCGATGCCGTACTCGAAGGACGAGCGGTCCTCGATGTTCACGGTGACCAGCTTGTCGGTGCTGAAGTGCTGGGGCAGGGCCACCTCGGCTTCTTTCCAAGGCTCGGGTTCCTGGTATTGGGCCCACGTGGTGCCGTGCGCGGTGACGAGCGCGGCGGCGCAAACCGCCGCGCGAAGGAACCTGCTGTTCATTTGGAAGCGATGCCCTGAGGGCTGGTGAGCGGTTGCGGGCCCGGGTCGAAACTGGCCCCGGGCGGCAACTCCAGGCCGGGTGGCGGCGAGGGCACGGTATCGGGGCCATGATCGGTTTCGGCCTGACGAGGGCCGCGACTCTGGTGGTTGCGCAGATAGCGATTGCGGTGGCCTTCATGACGTGGCACATAGCGCGCCAACTCGGTCAACGCCATCTCATAGACGCCGCGCTTGAACTCGACGACCACGTCCAGTGGCACCCAGTAGTCGTTCCAGCGCCAGGCGTCGAATTCGGGGTGGTTGGTGGCGCGCAGGTTCAGGTGCCAGTCCTGTGCCACCAGTCGCAGCAGATACCAGATCTGCTTTTGTCCCTTGTAATGTCCACGCGCATCGCGCCGGATGAAGCGGTCAGGCACTTCATAGCGCAACCAATCCTTCGTGCGGGCCACGATGGCCACGTGCTCGGGGCGCAGACCCACTTCCTCGTGCAGTTCCCGGTACATCGCCTGCTCGGGCGTTTCGCCGCGGTCGATACCGCCTTGCGGGAACTGCCAGGAGTGGGAGCGGATGCGCTTGCCCCAGAACACCTGGTTTTTCTGGTTGAGCAGAATGATGCCGACAGTGGGCCTGAAGCCCTCTCTGTCAAGCATAATCAACCTCGATTTTTGAACTGCGACCATTATGCATCGCACCCCGCGCCCAGCGAAGTGATCGCACACCGCACGGCCCCGCGTCCCGCCTAGGGATATACCCGCAAGCGGCGCCGGAGTCACCCCTCCAGAACCCCTTTCGCGCACCCCCGGTGCAGGCCCCTTCATGAAAGCCAGCCAGTTCCTGATCACCACGCTCAAGGAAGCGCCCGCCGATGCCGAGGTGGTGAGCCATCGCCTCATGACACGCGCCGGCATGATCCGCAAGCTGGGGGCTGGCATCTACAACTACATGCCCATGGGGCTGCGCGTCATCCGCAAGGTCGAGCGGATCGTGCGCGAGGAGATGAACCGCGCCGGGGCGGTCGAGCTCACCATGCCCGTGGTGCAGCCGGCCGAGTACTGGCAGGAAAGTGGCCGCTTCGAGAAGATGGGCCCTGAGCTGTTGCGCATCAAGGATCGGCACGATCGCGACTTCATCGTTCAGCCCACCAGTGAGGAGGTGGTGACCGACATCGCACGCCAGGAATTGCGCAGCTACAAGCAGTTGCCCAAGAACCTCTACCAGATACAGACCAAGTTCCGCGACGAGCGCCGGCCGCGCTTCGGTCTGATGCGTGGGCGCGAATTCATCATGAAGGACGCCTACAGCTTCGACCGCGATGAGGCGAGCGCCAAGGGCAGCTATCAGGTGATGGCACAGGCCTATCGTCGCATCTTCGACCGCTTCGGCCTCAAGTACCGCGCAGTCGCGGCCGACAGCGGCGCCATCGGCGGTGACCTGAGCGAGGAGTTCCAGGTGATCGCTGCCACGGGGGAGGACGCCATCGTCTATTGCCCCACAAGCGACTACGCCGCCAACATGGAAAAGGCCGAGGCAATGGCGCCCCAGGGCCCTCGCCCCGCGCCGGCCAATCCGCTCACGCGCACACCTACGCCCGGCAAGGCCACCTGCGCCGACGTCGCGCAACTGCTGGGGGTGCCGCTGGCCACCACGGTCAAGTCACTGGTGTTGGCCACCGATGAACTTGATGAAGCGGGCCTCGTGAAGTCGTCCAAGGTCTGGTTGCTGCTGCTGCGCGGCGACCACGACATGAACGAGGTGAAGGTGGGCAAGGTGCCCGGCCTCGACGAAGGCTGGCGTTTTGCCACCCCAGCCGAGATCGAATCGCACTTCGGTTGCCGGCCCGGCTACCTGGGCCCCATCGGGCTCAAGCAGGCAGTGGAACTGGTGGTGGACCGCGAAGTCGCCGTCATGGCCGACTGGATCTGCGGTGGCAACGAGGTCGACGTGCACCTCACCGGCGTCAACTGGGTCCGCGATCTGCCCGAACCCACGCGCGTGGCGGACATCCGCAACATCGTCGAAGGCGACGCCTCGCCCGACGGCAAGGGCGTGCTGGCCATCGAGCGTGGCATCGAGATCGGCCACGTGTTCTACCTGGGCACCAAGTACAGCCGCTCCATGAATGCCAGCTTTCTCGACGAGGACGGCAAGCCCAAGCCTTTCGAGATGGGCTGCTACGGCATCGGCATCACGCGTCTGCCGGCAGCGGCCATCGAGCAGAACCACGACGAACGCGGCATCGTCTGGCCAGATGCGATCGCGCCGTTCACCGTGGTGGTGTGCCCGATCGGCATGGACCGCAGTCCGGAAGTCAAGGCAGCCGCCGAGAATCTCTACTCCGAGCTGCTGGAGCAAGGCGTGGATGTGATGTTGGACGACCGTGGAGAACGACCCGGGGCGATGTTCGCCGACTGGGAGCTCATCGGCGTGCCCCATCGCATCACCTTGGGCGACCGCGGCGTGAAGGCCGGTCAGGCCGAGTACCAGCACCGGCGCGACAGTGCGGCCACGGCCGTGCCGCTGGCGGAAGTGGCGGCCTACGTGAAGGCCCGCCTCACGGCATGAACGAGGGTGGCCTCACCCGACGCCAGGGGTTGGCTGCCATGGCCGCTCTGGCGGGGAACGTCTGGTTGCCGCCAGCGCGTGCAGGCCAGCTCGAGGAGCCCCTGGCCGATTCTGTGCGCACCGCCTTGAGCGCGGCCATCGCCAACGGATCACCCCCGGTTCCCGAGTTCCACGACACCGAGCGCCGCCTGGCGTACCTGCGCTGGCTGGGCGCCAACAGCGAACGCTTGCGTCGGCGCAAGCCCGATTTCCAGACCCGCATCGAATTCCTGCAGACCGTGTGGTACGAGACGCGCCGCGCGGGCCTGGACACCACCATGGTGCTGGGCCTCATTCAGGTGGAGAGCGGGTTCCGCAAGTTCGCCATCTCCAGCGTGGGCGCGCGCGGCTACATGCAGATCATGCCGTTCTGGTCCCGCCTCATCGGCGACGGCGACGTGGGTGGGCTGTTCCACATGCAGACCAACCTGCGCTTCGGCTGTGTGATCCTGAGGCACTACCTTGACCGCGAACGCGGCAATGCCTTCATGGCCCTCGGTCGCTACAACGGCAGCCGAGGCAAGGACGTGTATCCCAATGCCGTGCAGGCCGCGGCGCGTCAGTGGGCGCACCCCGACGCCTGAACGATCCCCTTTACTGCAGGAAGCCGATGCGGCCCTTGCCTGGCCCACCGCGCGGTAGGTCCTCGGGCTCAATGCGGTAGCGCTCGTCCAGGCGAGCATTGCCGAAAGCCGTGACCAGCGCGCGGCGCATCTCGCGCGGTGGCAGGCCGCCAAGTACGTCCAGCACGTCGGCGGGAACCTCGGGGTCGAAGCGCTGGCCCCAGTCGTGTTCGCCTCGGATGCCGCGGTACAGGTTGGCCGCGATCTTGCGCGCGGCCTCGGGCGAGGGCGGCTGGATCTCGAACACGTTCATGCGGTTGAGGATGGGCTCTGGGATGGAGCGCTCGTCGTTGGCCGTGGTGACCCAGATGACCTGGCTGGCGTCTATTGCCACCTCAGCGAATTCGTCGACGAAGTGCTGCGCCGTGTCGTGCTCCAGCAGGCTGTAGAGTGCGCCCAGCGGGTCATACTGGGCGTCGGCACTGGCCTTGTCGATCTCGTCCACGACGATCACCGGGTTGGCGTATTGGCCATCCACCAGGGCCTCGAACACCTTGCCCGGCCGCGCGCCCTTCCATTGGGATGAGGAGCCAGAGAGCAGCCAGCCCGCGGTCATGCTGCTCATGGGCACCAGGTTCATGCTGGTGCCCAGCAGCTCGGCGATCTGGCGCGCGAAGTGCGTCTTGCCCACGCCAGGTGGGCCCAGCAGCAGCATGGGCGTCACCTCCAGGCTGTCGCGGCTGTCCTGGCTCAGCGCCACGTGGCGCTTCACGTCGTCCAGCGCATCGCCGAAGTTGGGCATCAGCTCGTAGAGCGGGGCCATGTCGGGCAGGCCCGAGGGCTTGACCGCGAAGCGCTGCGGGCCGCGTTCGAGCATGCGCTGCCAGGTGTTGCGTAGGCCCTCGTGTTCGCGTTCGTTGCCGCTGGCCTGCAGCTTCGCCAGTCGGCGCTCGACTTCCTCGGCGTTGAACACACTGCGCATCTGGGCGATGGGCAGGCCCAGGGGAGGTGAGGCGACCAGGCTGCGTGAGTTGCTCATGGAACTCTCCTACGAACGCGATGGTTGGATCATTCAAGCACGGGTCGTGCCTGAGCGACCTGCTGATAAGGACCGGAAAAGGCCCGCTGGAGTTCACTTTCGCGCCGAGCGTGCAAAAAGCACGAAGCCGCCCGTTGGGCGGCTTCGGCGGGGATACGGTTGGGGGTTCAGTTCTGCGCGGTGAGTACCTGCTGCAGCTCACCCGACTGGTACATCTCCATCATGATGTCCGAGCCGCCGACGAATTCGCCCTTCACGTAGAGCTGGGGAATGGTGGGCCAGTTGCTGTATTCCTTGATGCCCTGCCGGATGGCTTCGTCTTCCAGCACGTTCACGGTGAACAGGGTGCGGGGATCAACGCCGCTGGCCTTGAGGATCTGGATCGCACGGCCCGAAAAGCCGCACATGGGGAAGCTGGCGCTGCCCTTCATGAAGAGCACGATGTCGTGGGATTTGACCAGTTGGTCGATGCGGGTCTGGGTGTCGCTCATGTCGTGGTCCTGCTGGCGGGGGCGGGCCCCGGAATGAAGGAATTATCGCGCCGACGGCCAACGGGCGCCGCTGCAGCGCACGATGCCCGCCAGGTCGGTGCGGCCGCTCACGGCCTCGAAGCCGGCCGCGCTCAGCAGAGCCTGAACGGCGTTGGCCTGGTCGTGCCCGTGTTCCAGCAGCAGCCAACCGCCCGGCGCCAGGGCGCGGGTGGCCTGGTCCACGATGACGCGGATGTCGTCCAGCCCGTCGGCGCCCGAGACCAGGGCCGACAGGGGCTCCTGGCGCAGGGCTGTCAGGTGCGGGTCGGCGGCGGCGATGTAGGGCGGGTTGCTCACGATCAGGTCGAAGCGCTCGCCGGGCGCGGCGGCCAGCCAGGGGCCGGCCGCGAAGCGGGGTCGCAGGCCCAGGCGCTCGGCGTTCTCGCGCGCCAGGGCCAGGGCGGTGTCGCTGGCATCGGTGGCGGTCATGCGCAGGTCCGGGGCGACGCTCAGCAGGGCCAAGGCGATCGCACCGCTGCCGGTACCCAGGTCGATGACCCGTGCGTCGGGCGGCAGGTCCGTGAGCACCTCCAGCGCCCAGTCCACCAGGGTTTCAGTGTCGGGGCGCGGTACCAGCGCGCGCGCGTCGGCGCGCAGCGTCAGCCCATGGAAGCTCTGCTCGCCGCGCAGGTAGGCCATGGGTTCGCCTTCACGGTGGCGCCGGGCCAGCGCGGCCAAGTGTGCGCGCGCGGTGTCGTCCAGCGTGAGTTCATCGTGCGCCGCCAGCCAGGCGCGCGCGTGCGGGTCACGGCCCAGGGCCAGCAGCAGCAGTTGCTGGGCCTCCAGGCGCGGCACGCCGTCGACCACCAATGCGCGCAAGGCTTCGGCAATCGTCATGCCGCCGCCTGTTCCAGCTCAGCCAGCAGCTCGGCGCCACGCGCCACCTGCAGGGCGTGCACCACCTCGTCCAGTTCACCCTCCAGCACGCTGCCCAGTTGGTACAGCGTGAGGTTGATGCGGTGGTCGGTGAGCCGGCCCTGCGGGAAGTTGTAGGTGCGGATGCGGTCGCTGCGGTCGCCGCTGCCGATGAGGCCCTTGCGGGTGGCCGCCTCCTTGGCGGCACGCTCGGCGCGGTCTTTCTCGCGCAGGCGCGCGGCCAGCACCTGCAGGGCCTTGGCCTTGTTGCTGTGCTGACTGCGCCCGTCCTGGCATTCGGCGGTGATGCCGGTGGGCAGGTGCGTCACGCGCACGGCGGAGTCGGTCTTGTTGATGTGCTGGCCGCCGGCGCCACTGGCGCGGAAGGTGTCGATGCGCAGCTCGGCCGGGTTGAGCTCGATGGCCACCGCCTCGTCGGGTTCGGGCATCACGGCCACCGTGGCGGCGCTGGTGTGGATGCGGCCCTGTGTTTCGGTGGCCGGCACGCGCTGCACGCGGTGCCCGCCCGATTCGAAGCGCAGCCGCCCATAGGCGCCGTCGCCCTCGATGCGCAGGACCACTTCCTTGTAGCCGCCCAGTTCGCTGGGCGACTCGCTCATGATTTCCGTGCGCCAGCCCTGACGATCGGCGTAGCGCGTGTACATGCGCGCCAGGTCGCCCGCGAACAGGGCCGATTCGTCGCCGCCCGTGCCGGCGCGGATTTCCAGGAAGGCCGGCCGGGCGTCGTCGGGGTCGCGCGGCAGCAGCAGGGTCTGTAATTGCCCATCCAGTGCGGCCATGTCGGTCTCGCAGGCGGCGATTTCTTCCTGCGCCATCGCGGCCATCTCGGGGTCGCGCAGCATCTCGCGCGCGGCCTGTTCGTCGGCCTCCCGGGCCAGGAAGCGGTCGAACACGGACACCACCTCGCTGGCCTCGGCGTGCTCGCGGCTCAGGGCGCGAAAGCGCGCGATGTCGTCCACCACGTCGGGCGCCGAGAGCAGGGCGTCGAGCTCGTGGAGGCGGGCGCGCTGTTTCAGCAGGGCGTGGCGAACGAAGGGTTTCATGAATGGGGCCCGGCAGCGGCACGCGCGTGGCACTGCGCCACGGCCGCCACGCGCCGGGCAGGCTAGGACTGGGGGTCTTGCGGCGGGCGGCCGTCGCGCAGGAACAGGCGCGAGACGGTCTCGGCCGTGGCCGCGCGCGCGGCGGCATCGCCGCTGTGCAGCTCGGCCAGGGTGCCGTGCAGCATCTTCTGGGTGAGGCCTTTGGACAGGGCTTCCAGCACCGCCTCGACCGGTTCACCGCGCGCCAGCAGGCGCCGGGCGCGGTTGAGTTCGTGTGCGCGCCAGGCGTCGGCCTGGGCGTTGATTTGCTGGATCAGCGGCACCACGCCGTTGGCCGGATCGCGGCGCTCCATCCAGTGCATGAAGCTCAGCACACCGGCGTCGATGATCGCCTCCGCCTGCGCCACGGCGGCCAGGCGGTTGTCCTTGCCGGTCTGCACCACGGTGGCCAGGTCGTCCACGGTGTAGAGGTACACGTCGTCCAGTGCCTTCACTTCGGCCTCGATGTCGCGTGGCACCGCCAGGTCGACCATGAACATGGGGCGGTGCTTGCGCTTCTTGAGCGCGCGCTCCACCGCGCCCAGGCCGATGAGCGGCAGGGTGCTGGCGGTGCAGCTCACCACCACGTCGAATTCATGCAGGTGCTCGGGCAGATCGGCCAGGCGCATGACCTGGGCGCCGAAGCGGCTGGCCAGCTTTTCGCCGCGCTCCATGCTGCGGTTGGCGATGGCCATGGCCCGTGGCGTCTTGGCCGCGAAGTGCGTGGCGGCGAGTTCGATCATCTCGCCCGCGCCGACGAACAGCACACGCACCTCGCGCAGGTCCTCGAACAGTTGCGAGGCCAGGCGCACGGCGGCGGCCGTCATGCTGATGGAGTGGGCGCCGATCTCGGTGGAGCTGCGCACCTGCTTGGCCACCGCGAAGGAGCGCTGGAACAGCTGGTGCAGGGTGGTGCCCAGGGCGCCGGCCTCGTCGGCGGCGCGCACGGCGTCCTTCATCTGGCCCAGGATCTGGGCCTCGCCCAGCACCATGCTGTCCAGGCCGCTGGCCACGCGGAAGGCGTGGCGCGCGGACTGGTCGTCGCGCAGCACGTAGGCGTGGTCGCGCAGCACCTGGGAGCTGACGCCGCCCGCCTGGGCCAGCCAGTCCAGCGTGGGGTCCAGCACGGCCGGGTCGCCCGCGCCGTAGAGCTCGGTGCGGTTGCAGGTGGACAGCAGGGTGGCCTCGGGCTGGCGGGGCAAGGCGCTGCGCAGGGTGTGCAGCGTGGGCTGGATCTGGTCGAGCGCGAACGCGAAACGGCCCCGCAGGTCGAGCGGGGCCGTCTGGTGGTTGATGCCGAGCGTCCAGACAGACATGCACCGGATTATAAAATTTGGCGCTTATGAACGGCCTTGATCATTCTCAATGACCGCGATGTTGCTCCTTGAGCATGTGTTGGCCTTCATCGCGCCGGCCCTGGGCGTGGCTCTGGTGCTGGCGCTGGGTTTGCGCTTGCGCCGGGCGGGGCGCTTCGGGCGCGGCACGCAGGTGGCGATCCTGGTCACCGGTGGGGTACTGGTGCTGCTGACGGGGTTGGTCGTCTTCGGCCGCGACGGCCGGGTGGCGACCTACGCCGCCCTGGTGCTGGTACAGGGCAGCCTGGCCTGGTGGCTGCGCGGGCGCTGAACGCTCAGGCCGTGGGCGGGAACAGGTCCACCCGGTCGGTGATGACCCCGTCCAGCCCCAGATCGATCAGCCGCTGCGCGGCCCATTCGTCGTTCACCGTGTAGGCCAGGGCGCGCCAACTTTCGGCGCGGGCCAGGTCCACGAGGGCTTGGTCCCATAGGGCGTGGTTGCAGACCAGGGCCACGCAACCCAGTTCACGCGCCACGCGCTGCCAGCCGTCCCAGGGGGCGTCCATCAGCAGGCCGCGCGGCAGCTCGGGGGCGGTTTCGCGTGCGCCCTGCAGCGCCTCGGGGCGGAACGAGGTCAGCAGTGGCGGATCGCCCGGCCGGCCGGCCCACAGGCGCCTGGCCTCGGCGGCCACGGCGCGGCCGGTGGCCAGCTCCTGCCCGGGGGTGGGCTTGATCTCGATGTTGAGCCAGTGCCGCTGCGCCTGACAGTGGCGCGCCAGCGCTTCCAGCGTGCACAGCGGCTCGCCTGCGAAGGCTCGCGAATGCCAGCCACCGGCGTCCAGACGGCTCAGCTCGCTCCAGGGCCGCTCGCCGGCCACACCTTGGCCATTGGTGGTGCGCTCCAGCGTGGCGTCGTGCAGCAGGAAGACCACGCCGTCGGCGCTGAGCTTGGCGTCGCACTCGTACATGCGGTAGCCGTGCGCCGCGCCCAGGCGGAAGGCCGCCAGGGTGTTCTCGGGCGCCAGCTTGCCGGCGCCGCGGTGCGCGATCCAGCGCGGGTAGGGCCAGGGAGCGATCACCGCTCGACCCGCTGGCCGGACGCCGCGTCGAACCAGTGCAGCCGGTCCTCCCGGGGCTTGGCGTGGATGGTGCTGCCCACGGCCGGCGCGCCCTCGTCCTCGTGCGTGCGGATGATCACCGCCTGCTCGCCCAGGCGGCAGTGCACCAGGCGCTCGGCACCCAGCAGTTCCACCGTTTCCACCTGCAGCGCCCAGCCCTCGGTGCCCACGTCCAGGTGCTCGGGGCGGATGCCCAGCACGCGGCCCTCACGCCCGCCCGGTGCCTGCTTGAGCAGGTTCATGGGCGGCGAGCCGATGAAGCTGGCCACGAAGGTGGTGGCCGGGCGGTTGTAGACCTCTTCCGGCGTGCCGAACTGCTCCATGTGGCCGGCGTTCATCACGATCATGCGCTGCGCCAGCGTCATGGCCTCCACCTGATCGTGGGTGACAAACAGGCTGGTGATGCCCAGCTCGCGGTGCAGCTTCTGGATTTCGATGCGCGTCTGCGCGCGCAGCTTCGCGTCCAGGTTGGAGAGCGGCTCGTCGAACAGGAAGACCTGCGGCTGGCGCACGATGGCGCGGCCCATGGCCACGCGCTGGCGCTGCCCGCCCGAGAGCTGGCGTGGCTTGCGCTCCAACAGGTGGCCCAGTTCCAGGATTCCCGCGGCCTTGTCCACGCGCGTCTTGATCTCGTCCTTGGGGACCTTGGCGATCTTCAGGCCGTAGGCCATGTTGTCGAACACGCTCATGTGCGGGTAGAGCGCGTAGTTCTGGAACACCATGGCGATGTCGCGCTCGGCGGGCTCCAGCTCGTTCACCACGCGCGGGCCGATGAGGATCTCGCCGCCCGTGACCTCCTCCAGGCCCGCCACCATGCGCAGCAGCGTGCTCTTGCCACAGCCCGAGGGGCCCACGATCACGATGAACTCGCCGTCGGCGATGTCGGCGCTCACGCCGTGGATCACTTGCAGGGACTGCTTGCCCTGGCGGTATTGCTTGATGACGTTCTTGAATTGCAGCGTTGCCATCGATCTGTCTCTTTATTTCTCGGTGTCGACCAGGCCCTTGACGAACCACTTCTGCATGAGGATGACCACGATGGCCGGCGGGAGCATGGCCAGGATGGCGGTGGCCATCACCACGTTCCACTCCACGTAGACCTCGCCGAAGATGGCGCGCTTGATGCCCAGCACCACCGGGTACATGTCCTCGCTGGTGGTCACCAGCAGCGGCCAGAGGTACTGGTTCCAGCCGTAGATGAACTGGATGACGAACAGCGCCGCGATGCTGGTGCGCGACAGCGGCAGCAGGATGTCCCAGAAGAAGCGCATGGGCCCGGCGCCATCCATGCGCGCGGCCTCCACCAGTTCGTCGGGCACGGTGAGGAAGAACTGGCGGAACAGGAAGGTGGCCGTGGCGGACGCGATCAGCGGCACCGTGAGGCCCGCGTAGCTGTTGAGCATGCCCAGGTTGGACACCACCTCGTAGGTTGGCCCGATGCGCACCTCCACCGGCAGCATCAGGGTGACGAAGATCATCCAGAACACCAGGCCGCGCGCGGGGAAGCGGAAATAGACGATGGCGAAGGCCGAAAGCAGCGAGATCGCGATCTTGCCGAGGGCGATGACCATGGCGCAGACGAAGCTGACCCACAGCATGGGCAGCACCGGAGCGATGGTGGAGCCGCCGGTGGTCTTGCCGCCGAAGAGGGCGAGTTTGTAGGTCTCGAAGAAGTGCGAGCCGGGCAGTAGCGACAGCGGGTTGCTGGTGGAGACCGCCTGGGCGGTTTGCGTGGAGCCGACGAAGGTGATGTAGACCGGAAAGGCGATGACCAGCACACCCAGGATCAGGATCAGGTGCGAGACGGCGGTGAGGACGGGGCGTCGTTCGATCATCATGTCAGTACTGCACTTTCTTCTCGACGAAGCGGAACTGCAGAACGGTGAGGCCGATGACGATGCCCATGAGGATCACCGACTGCGCGGCCGAGCCGCCCATGTCCAGCGCCTTGAAGCCGTCGTAGTACACCTTGTAGACCAGGATCGCGGTGTCCTTGCCCGGGCCGCCGTGCGTGGTGGCGTCCACGATGGCGAAGGTGTCGAAGAAGGCGTAGACGATGTTGATTACCAGCAGGAAGAAGGTGGTGGGCGACAGCAGCGGGAAGACGATGGTCCAGAAGCGCCGCCAGGGCGAGGCGCCGTCGATGGTGGCGGCCTCGATCAGCGACTGCGGGATGGACTGCAGGCCGGCCAGGAAGAACAGGAAGTTGTAGGAGATCTGCTTCCACACGGCGGCCATCACGATCAGCGCCAGCGCGTGGTCGGCGTTCAGCAGGTGGTTCCAGTCCATGCCCATCCAGCGCAGCGCGTACGCCACCACGCCATAGGGCGAGGCGAACATGAACAGCCACAGCACGCCCGCCACCACCGGCGCCACGGCATAGGGCCAGATCAACAGCGTCTTGTAGACCGAGGCGCCCCGCAGCACGCGGTTGGCCATCACGGCCAGCAGCAGGGCGATCACCAGGCCGAAGCCGGCCACCATCACCGAGAACAGGGCCGTCACCTTGAACGACGCCAGATAACTCGGGTCGTCGAACAGGCGCTCGAAGTTGGCCAAGCCCACGTACTCGGTGGAGATGCCGAAGGCGTCCTGCTGCAGCACGCTCTGGTATAGCGCCTGCGCGGCGGGCCAGAAGAAGAACACCAGCACGACGGCCATCTGCGGTGCCACCAAAGCCCAGGGCAGCCAGGCGGATCGGAATCGGACGCGTTTTTCCATGAGGGAAGGTGCGTGAAGGAAGGGTGCGCGACCCTACAACAAAAACCGCCCCGCCCGGGTTGCGCCGGTGCGGGGCGGGCGGGGCACCTGCGGCGCCCGGGGGGCCATCACTTGCCTTTGTTGGCGGCTTCGAAGCGGACCAGCAACTCGTTGCCACGCTTGACGGCGTCGTCCAGCGCCTGTTTGGGCGCCTTGCGGCCGGCCCAGACCTGCTCCAGTTCTTCGTCGTTGATGGTGCGGATCTGCACGAAATTGCCCAGGCGGATGCCGCGTGACTTGTCGGTGGTCTTGCGGATCATCTGTTCCACCGATACGTCGGTGCCCGGGTTCTGCTTGTAGAAGCCGGACTTCTCGGTCAGTTGGTAGGAGGCGATCGTCACCGGCAGGTAGCCCGTGCGCTGGTGGCTCTTGGCCGCTTCCTCGGCCTTGGAAAGATGGGCGAAGAACTGGGCCACGCCTTTGTACTCGTTCTCCTTCTTGCCCGACATCACCCACAGGCTGGCGCCGCCGATGACGGTGTTCTGTGGCGCGCCGGCCACGTCGGGGTAGTAGGGCAGGGTGCTGATGCCGCCGGTGAACTTGGCGTTGCGCTTGACGTTCCCATACAGCGCCGACGAGCCCGTGACCATCGCGCACTCACCCGAGACGAAGGTGGCGTCGGCGGCGTTGCCGCGGCCCTTGTAGACGAACAGGCCGGTCTTGGCCATGTTGGCCAGGTTCTCGATGTGGCGCACGTGCAGCGGCCCGTTGAAGCTCAGGCGGGTGTTGAGGCCGCGCATGCCGTTGCCCAGGGTGGCGAATTCGATGTTGTGCCAGGCCGAGAAGCTCTCGAGCTGCGTCCAGCTCACCCAACTCGTGGTGAAGGGGCACTTGTGGCCGGAGGCCTTGAGCTTGCCGGCGGCCAGGGCCACTTCGGGCCAGGTTTTGGGCGGGCTCTCGGGGTCCAGGCCGGCGGCCTTGAAGGCGTCCTTGTTGTAGTGGAAGACGGTGGTCGAGCTGTTGAAGGGGAAGCTCAGCATCTGGCCGTTGGGTGCGGTGTAGTAGCCGGCCACGGCGGGCACGTAGGCGTTGGGGTCGAATGTCACGCCGGCCTTCTTCATCACCTCGCCCACCGGCACGATGGCCTGGCGACTGGCCATCATGGTGGCGGTGCCCACCTCGAACACCTGAAGGATGTGCGGGGCGTTGCCGGCGCGGAAGGCCGCGATGGCGGCCGTCATGGACTCGTCGTAGCTGCCCTTGAAGGTCGGCACGATCTTGTACTGGGTCTGGGTGGCGTTGAAGTCCTTGGCCAGGTCGTTCACCCATTCACCCAGGGCGCCGCCCATGGAATGCCACCACTGGATTTCGGTCTGTGCGTGGGCGGGGGCGGCGAAGGCGGCGGCCAGGGTGATGGCGCCGGCCAGCGGCATGAAGCGGAATCTCATGGATGCTCCTCTGTTGGGTAGAACACTGCGGAAGCCGCAGGCTATCGGTCTTGTGTGACGGATCGATTGCACAGGCGTTGCCCGGGTATGACAACCGGGGTTTCCATAAGGAAGGGATGGGATGGTGCACTGCGATACCATCCCCGCCTCGGTGCCCTATGACGGTGCCGAGCGCCCCATGAACGCCCCCACACCGCTCACGCTGCTCACCGCCACGGACGACGCCCCCCGCCTGCGCGAGATCCCCTACAACTACACCTCCTTCTCGGATCGCGAGATCGTGATCCGGTTGCTGGGCGAGCGCTCCTGGTCCCTGCTCGACGGTCTGCGCGGCGAGCGCCGCACCGGCCGATCGGCCCGCATGCTGTATGAGGTGCTGGGCGACATCTGGGTGGTCCAGCGCAACCCCTACCTGCAGGACGACCTGCTCTCCAGCGCCAAGCGCCGCGGTCAGCTCGTCGACGCCCTGAACCACCGCCTGGCCGAGGTGCAGAAACGCCGCACCCCGGCGGACGACCCCGGCCGCGACGCCCTGGTGGGTGAACTGCTGGTGGCCGCGCGCGCCGCCGTGCAGGCCTTCGCCCGCTCCTTTGACGAAGTGGCGGCGCTGCGCCAGCGCGCCCAGAAGGCCCTGGGCCGACTCACCGCCAAGGACAACATCAAGTTCGACGGCCTGTCGCGCGTCTCGCACGTCACCGACGCCACCGACTGGCGCGTGGAGTACCCCTTCGTGGTGCTCACGCCCGACACCGAGGCCGAAATGGCCGGCCTGGTGCAGGGTTGCGTCGACCTGGGCCTGACCATCATTCCGCGCGGGGGCGGCACCGGCTACACCGGCGGCGCCATCCCGCTCACCTGGAAGAGCGCGGTCATCAACACCGAGAAGCTCGAGGCCATGACCGAGGTGGAATGGGTGAAGGTGCCCGGCCACGACGAGCCCCTGCCCACCATCTGGACCGAAGCCGGCGTGGTCACCCAGCGCGTGGCCGACGCGGCCGAGCGCGCCAGCCACGTGTTCGCGGTCGACCCCACCAGCGCCGAGGCCTCGTGCATCGGCGGCAACATCGCCATGAACGCGGGCGGCAAGAAGGCCGTGCTGTGGGGCACGGCGCTGGACAACCTGGTGAGCTGGCGCATGGTCACGCCCCAGGCCGAGTGGCTGGAGGTGACGCGCCTGGACCACAACCGCGGCAAGATCCACGACGCCGAGGTCGCCACCTTCGAATTGAAGTACTACGCGGCCGACGGCAAGACCCCGCGCCGCACCGAGACCCTGGCCATCCCGGGCAAGACCTTCCGCAAGGAAGGCCTGGGCAAGGACGTCACCGACAAATTCCTCTCGGGCCTGCCCGGCATCCAGAAGGAGGGCTGCGACGGCCTGATCACCAGCGCGCGCTGGATCGTGCACCGCATGCCGGAGCACACCCGCACCGTGTGCCTGGAGTTCTTCGGCAACCCCAAGGGCGCGGTGCCCAGCATCGTCGAGATCAAGGACTTCATGTTCGCCGAGCAGAAGCGCTCGGGCGTGCTGCTGGCCGGCCTGGAGCACCTGGACGACCGCTACCTGAAGGCGGTGGGCTACGCCACCAAGAGCAAGAAAGGCAACGGCGGCCTGCCCAAGATGGTGCTGATCGGCGACATCGTGGGCGACGACCCTGACGCCGTGGCCCGCGCCACCAGCGAGGTCATCCGCATCGCCAACACCCGCCACGGCGAGGGCTTCACCGCCATCAGCCCCGAGGCCCGCAAGAAATTCTGGCTCGACCGCAAGCGCACTGCGGCCATCAGCAAGCACACCAACGCCTTCAAGATCAACGAAGACGTGGTGATCCCGCTGCCGCGCATGGGCGAGTACACCGAGGGCATCGAGCGCATCAACATCGAGCTCTCGCTGCGCAACAAGATCCGCCTGGCCGACGAGCTGGAAGCCTTCTTGCAGCGCGGCAACCTGCCCCTGGGCAAGGGCGACGACGCCAGCGAGATCCCCACCGCCGAACTTCTGGGCGACCGCGTGCAGCAGGCCCTGGCCCTGGTGCGCGAGGTGCGCTCGCTCTGGACCGGCTGGTTGCACGATGTCGAGCGCCTGTTCCCGCAGCTGCAGGACCACAGCCTTCGCGCCAGCTGGAAGGCGCAGATCCGCGCCCCGCTGCAGCAGATCTTCAACGGGGCCGCCTTCGGCCCTCTGCTGGCCGAGTGCAACGCCATCCACCAGCGCGTGCTCAAGGGCCGTGTCTGGGTGGCCTTGCACATGCACGCCGGCGACGGCAACGTGCACACCAACATCCCCGTCAACAGCGACGACTACGAGATGCTGCAGACCGCCCACGAGGCGGTGGACCGCATCATGGTGCTGGCGCGCGGCCTGGACGGCGTGATCTCGGGCGAGCACGGCATCGGCATCACCAAGCTCGAGTACCTCACCGACGAAGAGCTCAAGCCCTTCGCCGACTACAAGGCCAAGGTGGACCCTGAGGGCCGCTTCAACAAGGGCAAGCTGCTGCGCGGCGCCATCGACGGCGCGCACCTGGCCGACCTGTCGCACGCCTATACGCCCAGCTTCGGCCTCATGGGGCACGAATCGCTCATCATGCAGCAGAGCGACATCGGCGCCATCGCCGATTCTGTGAAGGACTGCCTGCGCTGCGGCAAGTGCAAACCGGTGTGCGCCACCCACGTGCCGCGCGCCAACCTGCTCTACAGCCCGCGCAACAAGATCCTGGCCACCTCGCTGCTGATCGAGGCCTTCCTGTACGAAGAGCAAACTCGCCGCGGCGTGAGCATCCAGCACTGGCAGGAGTTCGAGGACGTGGCCGACCACTGCACGGTCTGCCACAAGTGCCTCACGCCCTGCCCGGTGAAGATCGACTTCGGCGACGTGACCATGAACATGCGCAACCTGTTGCGCAAGATGGGCCAGAAGAGCTTCCGCCCCGGCAACGCGGCGGCCATGTTCTTCCTCAACGCCACCAACCCCGAGACGATCAAGTTCGTGCGTTCGGCCATGGTGGGCGTGGGCTTCAAGGCGCAGCGCCTGGCCAATGACCTGCTCAAGCGCGTGGCGCGCAAGCAGACCGGCGCGCCGCCGGCCACGCTGGGCCCGGCACCTGTGAAGGAACAGGTCATCCACTTCATCAACAAGAAGATGCCGGGCGGCCTGCCGAAGAAGACGGCGCGTGCGCTGCTCGACATCGAGGACAAGGACTACGTCCCCATCATCCGCAACCCCCAGGGCACCACGGCCGAGACGGAGGCGGTGTTCTATTTCCCGGGTTGCGGCTCGGAGCGCCTGTTCAGCCAGGTGGGCCTGGCCACCCAGGCCATGCTCTGGCACGCGGGCGTGCAGACCGTGCTGCCGCCGGGCTACCTGTGCTGCGGCTACCCGCAGCGCGGCTCGGGCCAGTTCGACAAGGCCGAGAAGATCATCACCGACAACCGTGTGCTGTTCCACCGGGTGGCCAATACGCTCAACTACCTCGACATCAAGACCGTGGTGGTGAGTTGCGGCACCTGCTACGACCAGCTCCAGGGCTACGAATTCGAGAAGATCTTCCCGGGTTGCCGCATCGTCGACATCCACGAGTACCTGCTCGAAAAAGGCATCCGCCTCGAATCCAAAGGCGCCTACCTGTACCACGACCCCTGCCACAGCCCCATGAAGCTGCAGGACCCGATGAAGACGGTCAAGGCGCTGGTGGGCGATCAGGTGCTCAAGAACGAGCGCTGCTGCGGCGAGTCGGGCACGCTCGGCGTCACCCGGCCGGACGTGTCGACCCAGGTGCGCTTCCGCAAGGAAGAGGAAATCCGCAAGGGCGAGGCCGCGTTGCGCGCCAGCGGCGCCGTGGCCGCCGACGCCAACGTGAAGATCCTCACCAGCTGCCCGAGCTGCCTGCAGGGCCTCAGCCGCTACGGCGATGACCTGCAGAACGGGTTGCTGGAAGCCGATTACATCGTCGTCGAGATGGCGCGCCATATCCTCGGCGAGAACTGGCTGCCCGATTACGTCGAGCGCGCCAACCAGGGCGGCATCGAACGCGTCCTCGTCTGATTCCGGAGACAAGACCATGGCTGGCCTGGACCGCAATACCCCTATTCCGCAGGACATCACCCTGCACGGCGCCTCGCGAGTGCTCGAGGTGGCCTTTTCCGATGGCCAGACCTTTCGCATCCCCTTCGAGCTGATGCGCGTGTACTCGCCTTCGGCCGAGGTGCAGGGCCACGGCCCCGGGCAGGAAGTGCTGCAGACCGGCAAGCGCGAGGTGCGCATCGTGGGCCTGGCGCCCATCGGCAACTACGCCGTGCAGCCCACCTTCGACGACGGTCACGAATCGGGCATCTTTTCCTGGGACTATCTGTACTTCCTGGGCTCGCAGCAAGGCCAGCTCTGGGCCGACTACGAGGCCCGCCTGCAGGCGGCGGGCGCGAACCGCGACGATCCCATGCAGGCGGCCGGTGGCCATGCGCACGGACACGGCTGCGGCCACCACTGAGAGGGGAAAAGCGCCCATGGCACAGACCCATTTCGGCTTCAAGACGGTTGACGAGGGCGAGAAGGCGCAGCGCGTGCGCGGCGTGTTCGACTCCGTCGCCTCGCGCTACGACGTCATGAACGACCTGATGTCGGGCGGCCTGCACCGCATCTGGAAGCGCTACACCACCACGGTGGCCAATGCCCAGCCCGGCCAGCAGGTGCTCGACATCGCCGGCGGCACTGGCGATCTGGCCCTGGCCTTCGCGCGCCAGGTCGGTCCCACCGGCCGCGTGGTGCACACCGACATCAACGAAGCCATGCTGCGCGAGGGCCGCACCCGCCTGCTCGACGCGGGTGTGGTGCTGCCCACCCTGGTGTGCGACGCCGAGAAGCTGCCCTTCGCTGACGCCAGTTTCGACATCGTCTCGGTGGCGTTCGGCCTGCGCAACATGACGCACAAGGAACTTGCGCTGGCCGAAATGCATCGGACGCTCAAGCCCGGTGGCCGGCTGCTCGTTCTGGAGTTTTCCAGGGTGGCCAAGCCGCTGGAGAAGGCGTACGACTGGTATTCGTTCAATGTGCTGCCGAAACTGGGCCAACTGGTGGCGGGGGATGCCGACAGCTACCGCTACCTGGCCGAGTCGATCCGCATGCACCCGGACCAGGAAAGCCTCAGGCAGATGATGAAGGGGGTCGGCTTCGGGCATGTCGACGTGCACAACCTCACCGGGGGTGTCGTCGCCCTGCACCTGGGCATCAAGTGTTGAACGGGGCGGGTTCGCCCCTCAGTCGGACGCGCAATCGTCGCAAATGGAGGCAAATTACATGAAGAAGCACAAGCTCTGGTCCTTCCTGCTGGCCTGCGCCCTGGCCGTCGGTTCCGCCGACGTCATGGCCAAGCGCCTGGGGGGTGGCCTGTCCATCGGCAAGCAGTCCGGCAACGTGACGCAACGCAGCAACGCGCCGACCCCGCCCAATCAGGCGCCCGCCCAGCAGGCGGCACCCGCGCCCACCCAGAGCAGCGCGGCGCAGCGACCTGCCACCGCACCCGCGGCGGCCGCCGCGCCCAAGCGCCCCTGGGGCGCCATGCTCGGTGGCCTGGCGGCTGGCTTGGGCCTGGCCTGGCTGGCCTCTGCCCTGGGCTTCGGCGAAGCCTTCGCGCAGTTCCTGCTGTTCGCCCTGCTGGCGGTGGTGGTGCTGGCCGTCGTCGGCATGGTGATGCGCCGCAAGGCGCCGGCCCAGGCGGCCAACCGCAGCGGTGACCTGGCCTGGCAAGGCGCCGCCGGCGGCGCCACGGCACGCGCACCGCTCGACCTCGAGCCCGCCGCGCCGGCCAGCTACAGCCCCAAGAACGTCGGCAACGACGCCTCCGCGCGACCCTGGGAGCGCAGCGCGCCCGCTTCGCTCGACCATGGTCAGGGCGGCTCCATGATCGGCTCGGCCCTGCTGGGCCGCCAGACCTGGGGCATCCCGGCCGGCTTTGACATCGATGGCTTCCTCAAGGCCTCCAAGTCCAACTTCGTGAACCTGCAGTCGGCCTGGGACAAGGCCGACATCTCCAGCCTGCGCGCCATGATGACCGACGACATGCTCGAGCAGATCAAGGGCCAGTTGGCGGAGCGCGAGCGCCAGGGCGGCGGCGCCCACCACACCGAGGTGGTGATGCTGGAGGCGCAGCTGCTGGGCATCGAGGAACTGGATGGCGAGTACATGGCCAGCGTGGAGTTCTCCGGCCTGATCCGCGAGGAGCCCTCGGCAGGTCCCAACCCCTTCCGCGAGGTCTGGAACATCACGCGTCCCAGCAGCGGCCCCGGTGGCTGGCTGGTGGCCGGCGTTCAAGCCCTGCAATAAGCGCTTTGCGGTGCCCGCCGCCGCGGGCTTATCCGTCAGAATCGGGTGGTCATGTCCCATGTACCACCCGATTCCACTTCTGGCGCCGAGCCCGGTGGCCCCACCGGCGCGCCCAACGATCCGCTGCGATCGATCCTGCAACTGCTGCGACCGCCCGGCTGGGTGATCGACGAGTTGCAGAACAAGCTGGTGCTTTTCCTCAACCACGTGCTCCAGCAGGAGCCCGCCGCCACCGAGCGGCTGCGCCGCCAGGCCGGCAAACCGCTGCGTGTGCAGTGGGGCGACTTCCACCTCTGCGTGGCGCCCACGCGCGCCGGCCTGCTGGAGCGTGTCGACCCCGTGCAGCACCCGCCCGAGCTCACTGTCAGCCTCACCCAGGCCTCGCCCGCCGAGCTTGCTCGGCGCGTGCTGTCGGGTGAAAAACCCGCGGTGGACATCCAGGGCGACGTGCAGTTCGCCGCCGAAGTGGCCTGGCTCGTGGACAACGTGCGTTGGGACCTGGAGGAAGACCTCTCGCGCCTGATCGGCGACGCGGCGGCGCACACCCTCGTCGGGTTCGCGCGGCAGGCGGCGCAAGCGATCAAGGGCTTCGCCGCCCGCATGCCCCGCCCGCCCGGCACCGGCGGGGGCGCGGGCCAATGAGACGCGTCCTGCGCGGCTGCTTCATCGTCTGGGTCGTGCTGCGGTACGGGCTGGACGAGCTTGTGCTCTCCAGCTTCGACCATCCCTGGATCCGTCGGCTCACCCGCATCGTTTCCACCGGCCGCCACCTCGACAACCCGCGCGGCCAGCGCCTGCGCGAGGCGCTCGAGCGCCTGGGGCCCATCTTCGTGAAGTTCGGCCAGGTGCTGTCTACCCGACGCGACCTGCTGCCGCCCGACATCGCCGACGAACTGGCGCGCCTGCAGGACCGCGTGCCACCGTTCCCCAGCGAGATCGCCATCGCCACCATCGAGCGGGCTTTCGGCCGCCGGGTCGATGACGTGTTCAGCCACTTCGAGCGCGTGCCCGTGGCCAGCGCCTCCATCGCCCAGGTGCACTTTGCCACCCTGCGCGGCGGGCGCGACGCCGGGCGCGAGGTCGCGGTCAAGGTGCTGCGGCCGAACATGCTGCCAGTCATCGAGAAAGACCTGGCCCTCATGCGCCTGATGGCCGGATGGGTCGAGCGCCTGTCGGCCGATGGCAAGCGCCTGAAGCCGCGCGAGGTGGTGGCCGAGTTCGACAAGTACCTCCACGACGAACTCGACCTGCTGCGCGAGGCCTCCAACGCCGCGCAACTGCGCCGCAACATGGCCGGGCTCGATCTCGTGCTCATTCCCGAGATGCTGTGGGACTGGTGCCGCAACGACGTGATGGTGATGGAGCGCATGCATGGCGTGCCCATCAACCGCACCAACGAGCTGCGCCGCCTGGGCGTGGACATCCCGCGCCTGGCGCGCGACGGCGTCACCATCTTCTTCACCCAGGTGTTCCGCGACGGCTTCTTCCACGCCGACATGCACCCGGGCAACATCCAGGTCAGCGTCGCGCCCGCCACCTTCGGCCGCTACATCTCGCTCGACTTCGGCATCGTCGGCACCCTCACGGAGCACGACAAGGAGTACCTGGCGCAGAACTTCACGGCCTTCTTCCGGCGCGACTACCGGCGCGTGGCCGAGCTGCACATCGAGTCGGGCTGGGTCCCGCCCGAGACGCGCGTGGACGAACTCGAATCCGCGATCCGTGCGGTCTGCGAGCCGTACTTCGACCGCCCGCTGAAGGAAATCTCGCTCGGCATGGTGCTCATGCGCCTGTTCCAGACCTCGCGCCGCTTTCAGGTCGAGATCCAGCCCCAGCTGGTGCTGCTGCAGAAAACCCTGCTCAACATCGAGGGCCTGGGCCGCGAGCTCGACCCCGAACTGGACCTCTGGGCCACCGCCAAGCCCTTCCTGGAGAAGTGGATGCTGGAGCAGCTCGGGCCGCAGAAGCTGCTGGCCCAGCTCAAGGCCGAGGCACCGCAATACGCCAAGCTGTTGCCCGCCCTGCCGCGCCTGCTGCACGACTACCTGCGCCACCGCCCGCACGAGCTGCGCAAGGAGCTCGATGTGCTGCTGGCCGAGCAGCGCCGCACTAACCGCCTGCTGCAGGGCATCATCTACGGCGGCATCGGCTTCGCACTGGGCCTGATCGTCACCCAGGTGCTGCTGCGCGTGCGGCTGTGGTGAGCCGCTTGGCCCGCGCCGGGGAATACCCCCGGAATTTATAATCGCGGGCTTTGTCCGCCCGCATCAGGCGGGCGCGTCCTTCACCCACTTTCCCCGCCATATGCCCATCTACGCCTACAAGTGCGAGTCCTGTGGCCATGCCAAGGACGTGCTGCAGAAAATCTCCGACGCCCCCTTGACCGTGTGCCCGGCCTGCGGTGCCGACGCCTTCCGCAAACAGCTCACCGCCGCTGGCTTTCAGCTCAAGGGCTCCGGCTGGTACGTGACCGACTTCCGTGGCGGCGACGGCGCGGGTGCCAATTCAGGCGTGGCGGCCGCTCCGGGCGAGAGCAAGCCCGGCGACGGCAAGCCGGCCGACGGCGCGGCCAGTGCCACGCCGGCCACCGCAGCCAAGGCCGAAGCGGCGCCCGCGCCAGCACCCGCGCCGGCGCCGGCGCCGTCCGCGCCGTCGGCCCCCAGCGCCTGATCGGCCCCACATGACCGCCCTGCGCAAGTGGCTGTTCGCGGGCCTTCTGGTCCTGGTGCCGCTCATCGTCACCCTCTGGGTGCTCGACTGGGTGGTCGGCACGCTCGACCAGACCCTGAACATCCTGCCCACGTCCTGGCGCCCCGACGCCTGGCTGGGCGTTCACGTGCCCGGGCTGGGTGTGCTCTTCGCGCTGGTCATCGTGCTGTCCATCGGCGCGCTGGCCTCCAACATCATCGGCAACAAGCTGGTGCACTGGTGGCACGCGCTGCTGCACCGCATCCCGGTGGTGCGCTCCATCTACTCGGGCGTGAAGCAGGTGTCCGACACCCTGTTCTCCGAGAAGGGCAACGCCTTTCGCAAGGCGCTGCTGGTGCAGTGGCCGCACGAGGGCATGTGGACCATCGCCTTCCTCACCGGCTCACCGCAGGGCGACCTGCTCGACCAGCTTCAGGCCCGCCCCGGCAGTGCCACGCCCGAGGACGAGTTCCTCAGCGTCTACGTGCCCACCACCCCCAACCCCACGGGCGGCTACTTCGTGCTGCTGCGCGCGCGCGACTGCGTGGAGCTGGCCATGAGCGTGGACGAAGCCCTCACCTACATCGTGTCCATGGGCGTCATCGTGCCCGGTGGCTCCCGCAACCCCAAGATCCAGCTCGCGGCCGATTCGGCGACCGAGACGCAACCCTGAGAAAGAAGCACCCCATGTCCATGCGAAGCCACTACTGCGGTCTGGTGACCGAAGCCCTGATGGGCCAGACCGTCACGCTCTCGGGCTGGGTGAACCGCCGACGCGACCACGGCGGCGTCATCTTCATCGACCTGCGCGACCGCGAAGGCACCGTGCAGGTGGTGTGCGACCCCGACCGCGCCGACATGTTCAAGACCGCCGAAGACGTGCGCAACGAGTTCTGCGTGCAGGTGGTCGGGCTGGTGCGCGCGCGCCCCGAAGGCACCACCAACGACACCATCAAGAGCGGCAAGATCGAGGTGCTGTGCCACGAGCTGAAGGTGCTCAACCCCTCGGTCACGCCGCCGTTCCAGCTCGACGACGACAACCTGTCGGAAACCACGCGCCTCACCCACCGCGTGCTCGACCTGCGCCGCCCCTACATGCAGCGCAACCTCATGTTGCGCTACCGCGTCGCCATGGAGGTGCGCAAGTTCCTTGACGCCAACGGCTTCATCGACATCGAGACGCCCATGCTCACCAAGAGCACCCCCGAGGGCGCGCGCGACTATCTGGTGCCCAGCCGTGTGCACGACGGCATGTTCTTCGCGCTGCCGCAGTCGCCCCAGCTCTTCAAGCAGCTGCTGATGGTGGCCGGCTTCGACCGCTACTACCAGATCACCAAGTGCTTCCGCGACGAGGACCTGCGCGCCGACCGCCAGCCCGAATTCACGCAGATCGATATCGAGACCTCGTTCCTGACCGAGCAGGACATCCGCGACATGTTCCAGGGCATGATCAAGACGGTGTTCCAGAACACGCTGGGCGTGGACCTGGGCGACTTCCCCGTCATGCCCTACAGCGAGGCCATGCACCGCTTCGGCTCCGACAAGCCCGACCTGCGCGTCACCATGGAATTCACCGAACTTACCGACGTGATGGCCGACGTGGACTTCAAGGTCTTCAGCGCGCCCGCGCAGATGGCCAACGGCCGCGTGGTGGCCCTGCGCGTGCCGGGCGGCGGCGAGATGAGCCGCAGCGAGATCGACGCCTACACGGAGTTCGTCAAGATCTACGGCGCCAAGGGCCTGGCCTGGATCAAGGTGAACGACGTCACCAAAGGGCGCGACGGCCTGCAGAGCCCCATCGTCAAGAACATCCACGACGCCGCGCTCACCGCCATCCTGCAGCGCAGCGGCGCGCAGAACGGCGACATCCTCTTCTTCGGCGCCGACAAGGCCAAGGTCGTCAACGACGCCATCGGCAACCTGCGCATCAAGATCGGCCACAGCGAACTGGGCAAGAAGAACGGCCTGTTCGAAGACCGCTGGGCCCCGATGTGGGTGGTGGACTTCCCCATGTTCGAGCACGACGACGAGGAGGACCGCTGGACCGCGGTGCACCACCCCTTCACCGCGCCCAAGGACGGCCACGAGGACTTCATGGTCAGCGACCCGGGCCGCTGCATCGCCAAGGGGTACGACATGGTGCTCAACGGCTGGGAGATCGGTGGCGGCTCGGTGCGCATCCACCGCGCCGACGTGCAGGCCAAGGTGTTCGATGCACTCAAGATCGGCCCCGAGGAGCAGCGCCTGAAGTTCGGCTTCCTGCTTGACGCGCTGCAGTACGGCGCACCGCCGCACGGCGGCCTGGCCTTCGGCCTGGACCGCATCGTCACGCTCATGACCGGCGCAGAGTCCATCCGCGACGTGATCGCCTTTCCCAAGACCCAGCGCGCGCAGTGCCTGCTCACGCAGGCACCCAGCCCGGTTGACGAGAAACAGCTGCGCGAGCTGCACATCCGCCTGCGCAACCCCGACGCCGTCAAGAACGCGTGAGATCGCTGTAGGACAAGGCCTCAAAAGGCGCCTTCGGGCGCCTTTTTCGTTGGAACCTGCGTATCCTTCGACAGTCGCACTGTTGATCCCCGCGATCGATCGTTCCCCTCACTGTCCCGGAAAGGAGTCCCGCCATGGCCGACGCCACCACCGAAACCAGCAAGAAAAAGCTCGTGCGCGACCTGCAGCGCGTCATCACCGACGCTGAAGAGTTGCTGCACGCTACCGCGAACGAAACCGAGGGCAAGGTCATCGAGATGCGCGAGCGCATCCGCGAGAACCTCATCGCCGCCCGGCACAAGCTCGGCGACATCGAGGAGAACGTGGCGGCCCGCACCAAGGAAGCCGCGCGCGCGACCGACGAGTACGTGCACGAGCACCCCTGGCAGGCCATCGGCACCGCCGCGGGCGTGGGCCTGCTCATCGGCATGCTCATCGCGCGTCGCTGAACCCGGCCATGGAGCCGTCCGCCCAGCGCCTCTCGGCCTCCGTGCGCGGTCTGGCCGCCACGCTCGTCGAGCTGGCCCAGGTCCGTCTCGAGCTGTTCAGCGTCGAGGCCCAGGAAGAGGTCCTGCGCATCGCCGGCTTGGTGGCCTACGGGGTCATCGCGCTGGTGTGCCTGGCGCTCGGCGTCTGTTTCCTGGCCATTCTGATCACCGTGGCCTTGTGGGATGAGCACCGCCTGGCCGCATTGGCCGGCTTCACCGGGGTGTTCCTGCTGATCGGCCTGGTGGCCATCTGGCAGGCGCGCGCGCGCGTGCTGCGTGGCTCGCGCCTGTTTTCGGCCAGCATCGACGAGTTGCGGCAGGACCGCGAAGCCCTGGAGCCGTGATGGGACTGCCGCGCGCCGAGCAGTTGAGGCAGCGGCACCTGAGCCTGCGGCGGCGTTCGCGCGCCCTGCGCGTTCGAGCGGGCGTGCAGGCCGAATCGCTGAGACCCATGTTCGGTTGGGCCGACCGGGTGCAGGACGCCTGGCACTGGCTGCGCGCCTGGCCACCCCAGTTGACCGTGCCCGTCGCCGGCCTGGTCGGGCTGTGGCTGGCGCGTCGGCCCAGCCGCCTGGTGTCGCTGCCCCTGCGGCTGCTGTCCGTGTGGCGCCTGTGGCAGCGCTTTGCGTCGACCCGCCGTGGGCGCTGAGCCCGCGCGGGCCTTCAAGGTCCCGCAGTCGGTGCTGGTGGTCATTCACACCCCCGCACTCGAGGTGCTGCTGATCGAGCGCGCCGATGCGCCAGGCTTCTGGCAGTCGGTCACCGGCTCCAAGGACACGTTCGACGAGCCCTTCGAGCGCACCGCCGCGCGCGAGGTGCAGGAGGAAACCGGTCTCGACGCCGGGGCCTCGGACCACGCCCTGCGCGACTGGGGCCTGGAGAACGTCTACGAGATCTACCCCCAGTGGCGCCACCGCTACGCGCCGGGGGTCACGCACAACACCGAGCGCGTGTTTGGCCTGTGTGTGCCGCGCCCGGTGCCGGTGCGACTGGAACCACGCGAGCACCGCGACCAGGTGTGGTTGCCTTGGCGCGACGCGGTGGAGCGCTGCTTCTCACCGTCCAATGCCGAAGCCATCGCCTGGCTGCCTCGGCTTGGCGGGATGCCGAGGCAGTAGGGCCATGCCGTCCGGCCGCGTGGAGGGGCGTCCGGCGCGCGTGCGGATGGGCCGGGGCCGCAGGCACGGATGCTGCCGCGCCTCGCGCTTCACCCACCACCATGTCTCGCTCCGATCGATCGCCCGCCGCGCGGGCCCTGCACGCACCACGTGTGCGCGCCATCCAGCCCGCCACGCTCCTTCGCCTCATGCGGCGCCTCTGTGGTGCCTCGACGTCGCCCGCGCACACCCAGCGAAGCCAACCGGCCGGCCGTCTGAGCCTGCCACCCGGGGGCGAGTTCCGCTTCCTGCCCGACCTGGGCAAGGCGGGCTGGCAGCACCTGCTGTTCGACGTCAAACTCGCTGGCGGTGGGCGCCGCCGTGTGGATTTGCGCGTGGGCGTGCAGGCGGCCGACGACCTGCTCACGGGCGACGCCTTGGTGGTGGTGGACACCGCGGCGGGAGCAGCCTTGCCCCGCCCCTGGCTGCGCGTGGGCCAGTCACTTGCCGGCGGCCTGCGGCTCTTCGGGGCGGGTGGTTTCGCCTACGCGCCCTGCGCGCACTTCGTCGGCAGCGAGACCTTCGCCTACCCGGCCACCGATGCCTCAGGCGAGGTCGTGGTCGTGCACGTGGCCGTTCACCTGCGCGCCACCCGACACTGAGGGCCGGTTCGCCATCCCGGCCATCGGCGCCGGGTGTGCGGCGCGTGCGATCATGCGCGCCATGAGCATGGTGCGCGTGGCGACCTACAACATCCACAAGGGCGTGCAGGGCCTGGGCCCGGCGCGCCGGCTCGAGATCCACAACCTCGTGCACGCCGTCGAGCAGTTCGACGCCGACATCGTCTGCCTGCAGGAGGTGCGCAGCCACCACCGCAAGCTCGAGCGTTATTTCACCCGCTGGCCCGAGATGGACCAGGCCGGATACCTCTCCCCCGAGGGCTACGAGGCCGTCTACCGCAGCAACGCCATCACGAAACACGGCGAGCACGGCAATGCGCTGCTGTCGCGCTGGCCGGTGGTGGGCGTCGGGCACTCCGATATGTCCGACCACCGCTTCGAGCAGCGCGGCCTGCTGCACGTGCACCTGCTGGTGGACGGCGTGGAGCTGCACGTGGTGGTGGTGCACCTGGGCCTGGTGCACGCCAGCCGCGAGCGCCAGGTCGCGCGTCTGGGCGAGTTCATCGCGCGCGAGGTGCCTGCCGGCGCGCCGGTGGTGGTGGCGGGAGACTTCAACGACTGGAGCGCGCAACTGCTCAAGCCCATGGCCGCGCTCGACCTGCACACCTTCGAGGGCATCCGCCTGCCCACTTTTCCGGCGCGCCTGCCGCTGCTTCACCTGGACCGCATCTTCTTCCGTGGCCTGCGCCCCGTCTCCGCCCACGTGCCGCACGGGCGCGCCTGGCGCCGCATGTCCGACCACCTGCCGCTGATCGCGGACCTTGAACTGACGTGAGACGCCTGCACGCGACCATGAAGCCCGGGCACCAGTTGGTGCTGCTGGTGGGCGGTGACGAGTTGTTCCCCGCGCTCATCGAAGCGATGGACGCGGCGCGCCAGGTGGTGCACCTGGAGACCTACATCTTCGAGTTCGCGGGTTCGGCCCTGGGCGTGGCCGAGGCACTGGAGCGCACCGCGCGCCGCGGCGTGGAGGTTCGACTGGTGGTCGACGGCGTGGGCACGCCCGTGATGCCGCAGGAGTGGCGCCAGCGCTTCGACGCGGCGGGCGTGCAGTGGCGCATCTACTCGCCGCTCGGCCGCTTCGGCCTGCTGTTTCCCCGGCTGTGGCGCCGGCTGCACCGCAAGCTCTGCGTGGTGGACGGCACGGTGGGTTTCTGCGGCGGCGTGAACATCATCGACGACCGCGACGACGTGGCCCTGGGCCGGCTCGACGAGCCGCGCCTGGACTACTCGCTGCGCGTGGCCGGCCCGCTGGTGCAGGACATGACCGAGACCATGGAGCAACTGTGGTGGCGCCTGAAGGCCGCGCGCGCGGCCCGCCAGCGGGAGTTCGCGGCGGCCTGGCAGGCCTTGCGGGGATCGAGTGGCTCCGGTCGGGGCGACTTCTCCAGGCTCCTGCGCAAGCTGGGTCACCGGGCGCGCGGCCTCGCGGGCGCGAGCGACGAGGAAGGCAGCACCCTGATGGGCGTGGACGACGCGCGCGCCGCGCTGCTGCTGCGCGACAACGTCGCGCACCGCCACGACATCGAACGCTCCTACCTCAAGGCCATCGGTGAGGCGCGCCACGAGGTCCTGATCGTCAACGCCTACTTCATCCCTGGGCGCAAGCTGCGCAAGGCCCTGTTGATGGCCGTGCAGCGCGGCGTGCGCGTGCGCCTGCTGCTGCAGGGGCGCTACGAACACTTTCTGCAGTACCGCGCCGCGCGGCCGGTGCTCAAGCGCCTGGTCAACGCGGGCATGGAAATCTGCGAGTACGCGCCGAGCGCGCTGCACGCCAAGGTGGCGGTGGTGGACGAGCGCTGGGCCACGGTGGGCTCCACCAACCTCGACCCTCTGTCCATGCTGCTGGCGCGCGAGGCCAACGTGACGACCACCGACCGGCGTTTCGCCGCGCTGTTGCGCGAGCACCTGGACGACATCGTCTGCCACCGCAGCAACCGCATGGAGGCACACGCGCTGAACAGCCGACCCTGGGGCGAGCGCATCCTGGACCGCATCGCCTTCGGCGTGATGCGCACCGTACTTTTCCTTACCGGCCACAGGTATTGAGGCCGGTCGGGTCGCCCTCACGTCGTTGAAATGCAGGACCTGATCGTCCAGCGCCCACAGGGCCTCTACTGCCCGCCCGGCGACTTCTACATCGACCCCTGGCGCCGCGTGGACCGCTCGGTGATCACGCACGCGCACGCCGACCACGCACGCATCGGCCACGCGCACTACTTGGCGGCCACGCCCGGTGCCGGCCTGCTGCGCGCCAGGCTGGGCGAAGGCATCAACCTGCAGACGCTGGACTACGGCGAAACCATCACGCACAACGGCGTGCGCATCAGCCTGCACCCGGCCGGCCACGTGCTGGGCTCCGCCCAGGTGCGCGTGGAACATCAGGGCCGCGTCTGGGTCGCCAGCGGCGACTACCGCCCCACGCCCGCAGGCGCCGTGCCGGACCGCACCTGCGCGCCCTTCGAGCCGGTGCGCTGCGACACCTTCATCACCGAATCCACCTTCGGCTTGCCCATCTACCGCTGGCGGCCCGATCACGAGCTGTTCGCCGAAGTCAACCGCTGGTGGGCCGACAACGCGGCCGCCGGGCGCGCGAGCGTGCTGTGCTGCTACAGCCTGGGCAAGGCCCAGCGCCTGCTCGGCGGCGTGGACCCGTCCATCGGCCCCATCGTCTGCCACGGCGCGGTGGAGCCGCTCAACCGCGCCTACCGTGCGGCCGGTATCGACCTGCCGCCCACCCTGGCCGTGGACGAGGTGCAGGACAAGGCCGACCTGCGCCGCGCATTGGTGCTGTGCCCGGGTCAGGCGCTGTCTTCGCCCTGGATGCGCCGCTTCGGCGACATCAGCGACGCCTTCGCCAGCGGCTGGATGCAGATCCGTGGCTGGCGCCGCCGCATGGGGCACGACCGTGGCTTCGTCATCAGCGACCACGCCGACTGGCCGGGCCTGCTCTCGGCCATCGGCGCCACCGGTGCCCAGCGCGTGATCGTCACCCACGGCAGCGTGCCCACGCTGGTGCGCTACCTGCAGGAGCAGGGCCTGCAGGCCGAGGGCTTCAAGACCGAGTATGGCGGCGAAGGCAGCGGCGACGACGACCAGGAGGCCGTGGCCAGCGCGGCGCCGGCCGCATGAAGCGCTTCGGTGCCTTGTTCGCCGAACTCGACGCGAGCACCTCCACCCACGCCAAGGTGGCCGCGCTGGTGCGCTACCTGCGCGAGGCGCCCGACGAGGACGCGGCCTGGGCGATGTACTTCCTGGCCGGTGGCAAGCCGCGCCAGCTCGTCCGCACCGCGCAATTGCGCGCGCTGGCACTGCAGGCTTCGGGCCTGCCCGAGTGGCTGTTCGAAGAAAGCTACCAGGCCGTGGGCGATCTGGCCGAAACCATCGCCCTGGTGCTGCCTGCGCCGGCCGATGGTGGCGGTGCGCGGGGCCTGCACGCCTGGATGACCGAGCGCCTGCTGCCGCTGCGCGGCGCCGACGAGGGCACCGTGGCCTTGGCCGTGCGCGATTGCTGGGCCGAGCTCGACAGCCTGGGCCGCTTCCTCTTCGTCAAGCTGGTGGGCGGGGGCTTTCGCGTGGGCGTGAGCAAGCTGCTGGTGCAGCGCGCCGCGGCCGAGTTCGCGGGCCTGGATCCCAAACTGGTGGCCGCGCGCATGATGGGCTACACCGACGGCAAGCGCGAACCCACGGCTGACGCCTGGCGCGCCATCGTGGCACCGGCCGATGGCGAGGCTGCCGCGCGGGACCCGAGCCAGCCCTATCCCTTCTTTCTCGCGCAGGCCTTGGCCAGCGAGCCGGACGAGGCCTCGCTCGGCCCGGCCAGCGACTGGCTCGCGGAATGGAAGTTCGACGGCATTCGCGGCCAGATCGTCCAGCGCGCGGGCCGCGTGTGGGTGTGGTCGCGCGGCGAGGAGCTGATGACCGACCGTTTCCCCGAACTGGAGCGCCTGGCCGCCGCCTGGCCCGACGGCACCGTGGTCGATGGCGAGATCGTGGCCTGGGACGCGCTGGCCGCGCCGCTGCCGGGCAGCGAGACCCTGGGCCGGCCCGGGCCCTTCGCGACGCTGCAGCAGCGCATCGGCCGCAAGACGCTCAGCGCGCGTGTGCTGGCTGAAGCGCCCGCGGGCTTCATCGCCTACGACCTGCTGGAGCAGGGCGGCCAGGACCTGCGCGCACAGCCCCAGCACGCGCGCCGCGCCGCGCTGGAGGCCCTGGCGGGTGCCTGCGTGCCGCCCTTGCCGTGCTCACCGCTGTTGACGGCGCCCGACTGGGCGACGCTGGCCGAGCGGCGCGCGCGCTCGCGCGAACTCGGTGTCGAGGGCCTGATGCTCAAGCACCGCGACAGCGCCTACGGCACGGGCCGCGTGAAGCGATCGGGCGAGGCCGGCGAGCGCCTGGCCTGGTGGAAGTGGAAGATCGACCCGCTCACCGTGGACGGCGTGCTGATCTACGCCCAGGCCGGCCACGGGCGGCGCGCCTCGGTCTACACCGACTACACCTTCGCCGTGTGGAACCGCGCGCCGCGCGACGCGGCCGAGGCCCAGGCCGTGGTCGAGGCCATCACCGAGCGCCGCCCGGCCGACCCCGAGGGCCTGCAACTCGTCTCCTTCACCAAGGCCTACTCGGGCCTGAGCGACGCCGAGTTTCGAGCCGTGGACGCGGTGATCCGCGAGACCACGCTGGAGAACTTCGGCCCGGTGCGCAGCGTGCGGCCCACGCTGGTGGTGGAACTGGCCTTCGAAGGCATCGCGCGCAGCAAGCGCCACAAAAGTGGCGTGGCCTTGCGCTTCCCGCGCATGCTGCGCGTGCGCGAGGACAAGCCGCTGCACGAGGCCAACACCCTGGCCGACCTGGAAGCCCTGTTGTCGGCCTGAGGCGCTTGCAGGGCAGGGCGCGACCACCGGCCAAGCTGTGGCGCCGACCTTGTGACGCAAACTCAGCCGGGGCGCTTTCTCGCGGCCAGGGCGATGGCCCCCATCGCCGCCGCGACGACCACCGCCATGCCCGCCATGCGCTGGGCACCCAGTTGTTCCTGAAACAACAGCCAACCGATCGCCAGCGAGAGCACCACGCTGGTGTACTGCAGCGACGCGGGGACCATGGGGTCTCCTCGCCCGAAGGCCTTGGATACACCCAGTTGACCCCAGGCGCCCAACCAACCGGCCAGCGCCAGCAGCGCGAAGTCGCCGATGCCGGCGGTGGTGATGGTGTGGAGCACGCGCGTGAACGGCAGGCTGAGCAGAGCGCCCAGCAAGCAGAAGTAGAAGACCATCTGCCACTCGTTCTGGCCAACCGCTTTCAAGCTCTTCACGTCCTTGAAGGCCATCGCGCCGAACAAGGCCCCCAGCACACCGATGGCGAAGGCCCCTGCCTGGTGGCCCATGTCCATCGACGTGCCGAAGGGGTTCATCATCAGCAGCACGCCGATGAACCCGACGCAGAGCAGGGCCGTTTGCCTGGTCGTGGGTGCGCTCCGGCGGTCCTTGTCCAAGTGAAGCAGCAAGCCCAGGAACAGCGGTGACATGTAGTTGAGCGTGACCGACACCCCCAGGGGCAGCGACCCCAGGGTGTGGTACCAGGCTCCCATGGCCACGCAGCCGAAGGCGGCGCGACGGGCGTGCAGTCCGATTGCCGTGGTGCGCAAGGGGAATCGCATGAGCCGCTGGAGCAGCAACACCCATCCCGCCGAGCACGCCAGGCGCAGAAACAGCAAGTCGCCGACGCCGAAGTGGTCCGATTGCTGTTTGATGATCAAGGCCATCAAGGTGAAGCACGCTGAAGCCATCAGCATCCACAGGGCGCTCGTCATGGTGCGTGTGGAAAGTCAGTCGAACTCGGTGCCGGGAACGACGGTGGTCACCCCGGCCTCGGGCGTGACGCCGACGAGGGCGCTGCCGGTCGTGGTGATGCGCAGCATTCGCCGGACTTGGTGAGCCGGCAGATCCTTCGTCGTCGCGGAATGCAGCAGGCTCCGGTTGTCCCAGACAACGATGTCGTTCGGCCGCCAGCGATGGCGATACACGTAAGCCGGGCGCGTCACGTGTGCCAAGAGCCTGTCGATCAAGGGGTCGCTGTCCACTGCATCCATGCCCTCGACGCCGATCACCGAGCCGATGATCCGGGGTGCAATGTGAAGCGACTCCTTGCCGGTTTCCGGGTGGCGTTTGACCAGTGGATGGATGACTTCCGGCGTGTCCTTCCGCTCTGCTTCGCCGACGAATTTCCAGCGCGCCCAAGGGTCTTCCCTGTTGGGTGACCAGCGGTATTGGTGACGCAGCCGCAGCTGGCGCAAGAACGTCTTCTCGTCATCGGGCAGATCCTGGAAAGCCGCCTCCACGTTCGCGAAGAGCGTGTCACCGCCTGCGTCGGGAATCTCGATCCCCCACAGCATGGTGGCGGCCGCGGTTACGGGCTTGTACGACGAGTCGGCGTGCCAGCCGTCACCAAAGTACTTCATCACATCATTGCGGCCGGGCTCTGCCTGGTTGGAGAGCATGGTCAGCGCAGGAATCTGCGGATGCCGCATGGCGCGGACGTGATGCACCTCGGCCTTGCCGAAGATGGTTCCGAACGCTGCGAAGACCTCGGTGGTGATGGCCTGACCGCGCAGCACGATGACTTTGTGGTCGAGATAGGCCTGATGGAGATCGCCTCGGTTGCGTTGCAGTGAGGCTTCGTTGAGCTGCAGATCGTCGATTTCGGCGGCGAACGTGCCCCCGATTCGTTTTGTCTTCATGACTTCCCTGTGACTGGTTCATCGCCCTGTCGGTCCAGATGCCGGCGAACGGGTTTTCACCGGGCGGCGAGTGTCTTGCATCCGCGGGTTCTGGTGGGCGAAGGACCTGTCACCGTCAGAAAATCCAAACGACGCCGGCCGCGTCGCGCGCTGCGCTCAGTAGTTCCGCCCGCCCTTGTACGCCGCGTGCGTGCGCGCGCGCAGCGGCGCCACGCGTTCGATGGCCGCCGTGGTGCGCGCCACCTGCGCGTGCGTGATCGCCAGGCCCAGCGCGTCGGCCGCGTCCTTGCCGGGCAGGCCGGGCAGTTGCAGCAGGCGCTTCACCATTTCCTGCATCTGCTCCTTGTTGGCGCGGCCGTGGCCGGCCACGGCCTTCTTGAGCTGCAACGCGGTGTACTCGGCCACGCTCAGCCCGTTGGCCACCAGGGCCGTGAGGCAGGCGCCGCGCGCCTGGCCCAACAGCAGCGTGGCCTGCGGGTTCACGTTCACGAACACGATCTCGCACACCGCCGCCTCGGGCTGGTAGCGGCGCGTGACCTCGGTGATGCCGTCGAACAGCACCTTCAGGCGCGCCGGCAGCAGCGCGCCGTCTTTCGGGCTGGTCTGGATGGTGCCGCTGGCCACGTAGTGCAGGCGCGGGCCCTCGGTGTCGATCACGCCGAAGCCGGTGCACTGCAGGCCGGGGTCGATGCCGAGGATTCTCATGAGGGGTTCACAGCCCGAAGGTCCAGCGGACCGAGTGGAAGAACACCGGCGCGGCGAAGCACAGCGCGTCCACGCGGTCGAGCAGACCCACCGCGCCGGTGACCGAGCGGCGCTCGCCGCCCCAGTTGGTCACGCCCCGGTCGCGCTTGATGGCCTTCATCACCAGGTGGCCCAGGGAGCCTGCCACGCAGGCCACCAGGGCCATGGCCAGCGCGGGCAGCGGCTTGAAGGGCGTGAAGCCCGCCAGCAGCGCGCCCAGCAGGCCGCCCGCCAGCAGGCCCCAGCCCCAGCTCTGCCAATGAAAGCTCGCGCTGATGCCCGGCGCCACCGGGCGCTGACGCCCGCGCGACGTGAGGTGCTGCACCAGCATGCAGGTTTGCACCACCAGCACCAGGAAGAAGACGAGGAAGGCGTTGTTGCCCAGCCAGCGCGGGAACTGCAGCAGCATCAGCGCGGGCACGTGGCTCAGGCCGTAGACGCAGACCATGATGCCCCACTGCAGCTTGGCGTTGCGCTCCAGGAAGCGCTGCGGGTCGTCGCGCAGTGCGCTCACCACGGGCAGCGCCAGAAACACGTACACGGGGATGAACACCGTGAACAGGTTGAACTGCGCGTTCCACACGAGCGCGTATTGCACGGGCAGCACCACGAAGAAGGCCAGCACCAGGCTGCGGTGGTCGCCGCGCCGCGTGGGCGACAGGCTGATGAACTCGCGCAGCGCGAAGAAGGAGAGGCTGCCGAAGAGTGCAAGCGACGCGCCCGGGCCCATCACCCAGCCGATCCAGAACACCACGGCCATGATCCAGGACACGCGCAGCAGGTTCGCGTTGTCGTGGCGGCGCTGGGCCAGGGCCGCGTCGTCGCCATGCGCGCGGCGCTCGCGCAGCGAGAGCAGGACACCCGCCACCGTGACCAGCGCCAGCAGGCCGAACACCACCAGGAACAGCAGGCCGACCTGCTGGTCGGATGTGAGGCCGCGCAGGAAGCCGGTCATCAGATGTCTCGCAAGGCCATGACGGCGAGACGGGCGCGTGCGAGGAAGTCGGCGCGCGGTTCGTCCACGCCGGCCTTCACCGGCTCGCCGAAGGTCACCGAGCACAGCACCGGCACGGGCACCACCTCGCCCTTGGGCATCACGCGCTGCACGTTGTGGATCCAGGTGGGCACCAGCACCACCTCGGGAAACTTCATGGCCAGGTTGTACAGGCCGCTCTTGAAGGGCTGCGGGTCTTCCTCGAAGCCGCGCGTGCCCTCGGGGAAGAGGATCAGCGAGTCGCCGCTGTCCAGCGCGGCGATCAGCGGGGCCAGCGGGTCCTCGTCGCCCTTGCGTTCGCGCTCCACGTAGACGGCGTTGAACACCTCGGTGGTGATCCAGCGCTTGAGCGGCGAGGCGGTCCAGTAGTCCTTGGCGGCGATGGGGCGCGTGATGCCTCGCAGCTCCTGCGGTAGTGCCGCCCAGATGAGCACCAGGTCGGCGTGGCTCTGGTGGTTGGCGAAGTAGATGCGCTGCTCGGCCTTGGGCGGGCAGCCGTACCAGCGCGCCTGAGCGCCGGTGAGCAGGCGCACCAGGCCCAGCAGGAAGTAGCTGACGGCGGTGGCGGCGATCCTCATGGAAGTTTCACGTCGCCCATTCGAGCGACGATGGTGCCCGTGCGACGCGCCAGGTAGGCCGAGCCCTGGCGCGTCTCGAAGAAGCGCGGGGAGGGCAGCATCACCGCCAGGCGCGCGGCCTCGTGCGCGTTGAGCCGCGCGGCCGGCTTGTTGAAGTAGCGCTGCGCGGCGGCCTCGGCGCCGAACACGCCCTCGCCCCATTCCACGCTGTTGAGGTAGATCTCGAGGATGCGGCGCTTGTCGAGCACCAGCTCGAGCATCAGGGAGAGCACCAGTTCCTGCCCCTTGCGCAGCAGGTTGCGCTCGCCCGAGAGCAGCAGGTTCTTGGCCAGTTGCTGGGTGATGGTGGACCCACCCACCACCTTGGGCTCGCGCGTGCTGCCGTTGGGGTTGCGCGCGGCGCGGCGCTCGGCCAGCTCCTGGCGGCGCTCGTTCTTTTGCCAGGCTTTCTGTATGGCGTCCCAGTCGACGCCGCCGTGCTCGAAAAAGCCCGCGTCTTCGGAGGCCACCACCGCGCGCCACAGGTTCGGGCTGATCTGCTCGCCATCCACCCAGCGCTGGCGCCAGCGCCACTCGGTCTCACCGCGCGCGCTGGCCGTGGCCACGCGCCAGGCCTCGGAACGCTGGAAGGCGGTGCTGTGCGGATCGAGCACGGCCATGAGCGCGATGCCGGCCAGGAAGTAGAGCTGCAGCGCCAGCCCCGCGAGCACCAACCACAGCAGCCAGCGACCGAAGGCGCGACCCACTACTGTCCCGACAGTTGGGTCTGCAGGCCGTCCTCTCGCGTGAAGCGAAAGCGCGAGACGACCACGATCTGGTCGGCCTGGCGGCGCATGGCCTCGTTGAAGCGGCCGAAGGACAGGCCGCGCACGATGGCGCGGGCCCGGCCGTCGAGCAGGCGGTTGCCCGAGCCCTGCACGACCTCGGTGTCGAGCACCTGACCGGTGTGGTTCACGGTGATCACCATGGTGAGTTCGCCGTACAGCTTGCGCCCGCCCGATTCGGGGAAGTTGGCCGTGCCGTGCTGCTCGATGCGCCTGCGCAGGCCGTCGTAGTACACGGCGTACACCGCCTCGCGCGTGGCGGGGCTGATGTAGCGCTTGCGCGGCCGCGCGTTTTCCTCGTTGATGCGTTTTTCGATCTCGGCCAGCACGCGCACCAAGGCCTGGCGCTTCTGCTCGCGTTCGATGGACTCGCGGCTCTGGCGCTCGGCCGCCGGGGCGGGCGGCGGCATGGTCGCCAGGGCGCGGCGCACCTGCGCGAGCAACTGCGTCTGCTGCTCCATCAGGGCTTCCAGGCGGCGCACCTCTTCGTCCGGCGTGTCGCCCAGACGGGCCGTGGCTGCGGGCGGGAGAGGGGAGGTGGCGCGCCCGCGCTCGGCATCACCCCCGCCGGCCAGCGAGGCCTGGGCGATGGCCTGGGCCTTCTCGGGGCGTTGGTCGCTGCGCGCGTTGACCAGGATCACCTCGAGCGGCGTGTCCTTGAACACCCGGTCGAAGCGTTCGGGGTCGACGAAACGGACCGCGAGCAGGGCCGCGTGCACGCCGAGCGAGACGAGCAGCGCGAGCTGCAGCGTGCTCAGGTTCCTCAGTCGTTGGACGGCCTTGACGCGGGCGGATTTCACGCGGGGGATTATCCGTTCTGCGGGGTGTCCCCAGGGGTATCGGCAGCGGCAGGCTCGTCCAGATCGATGGCCAGCGCCACCGGGGCGCCCAACGGCTCTTCCTCGTCCTCTTCGGCTTCGCTCTCCAGCGCGTCGGCGCTCTCCACCGGCTGGTCGAGCCGCTCGATGACGGTGCCGCTTACCTCCAGGCTGATGTCGTCGATGGCGCCGAGCCGCACGCGCAGGTGGGCGCCGCGCATCAGGCCCTCGGCGCCCAGCACGGGCAGCACCAGGGGCAGGGTGTCGGCGCGCACCAGGCCGTCCTTGATCAGCGTGGCCGTGAGTTCGGTGATGCCGTTCTGGCGCAGGTGCTGCAGCGTCCAGTAGCGCTCCATGCCGCCCTGGAAACCGTTGTACGCGGCGTGGGCGGCGTCGAAGGCGCTCACCACGGCGAACAGGTTGGCGTCCTTGGGCTTGAAGGGCGCGGCGAGCGCGGCCGTCTTGCCGTGGCGCGCGCAGGCCACGATCTGCCACTGGTTCACCAGATCGACGTAGCGGCGCAAGGGCGAGGTGCTCCAGGCGTAGGCTTTCACCCCGATGCCCGCGTGCGGCAGCGCCTTGGTGCCCATGCGCACCTTGATGCCGGGCAGCAGGCTGGCCTGGCTGCGGTAGATGCCGGGCACGCCGCACTCGGCCAGCCACAGGCCCCAGGTCTTGTTGGCCAGGATCATGGCCTCGGCCACCATCAGATCCAGCGGCGCGCCGCGCGAGCGCGTGCCGATGAGCACACGCTCGTCGCCGGCGGGCTCGTCACCTTGCACGCCCTCGAGCTTGAAGGTGTAGTCGGGCCGCGTAAAGGTCTCGGGCTTGCCACGCGCCACTTCTCGCTGCGCCTTGTGTTCGCGCGCGAAGCGGTGCAGGAAGACCAGCGCGGGCTGCAGGCCCGCGAGTTCCGCTGGAGCGGCGGAATTCGCTTCGCCCCCGAGCCATGCCTCGGTGACGATGGCGTCGAGCCGGTCGTGGCGCAGGTTGTGGGCGATGGGCACGCGCTCCAGCGCGGTGCGGCTGGCGCCCACGGCCAGCGTGGCCTCGTCGATCTCCACGTACAGCGACACGGCCGGGCAGTCGCGCCCGGCCTGCAGCGTGTAGGCCTCCACCACCGCATCGGGCAGCATGGTGATCTTGTGGCCCGGCATGTAGACGGTGGACAGCCGGTGGCGGGCGATCTCGTCGAGCGCGCTGCCGGGCGCGATGGCCAGGCCCGGCGCCGCGATGTGGATGCCCAGCGTGACCGTGCCCGAACCCAGACCCTGCACGGACAGCGCGTCGTCGATCTCGGTGGTGGCGGAGTCGTCGATGGAGAAGGCCTGCACGTTCGCCAGGGGCAGCTCGTCGGCCACCGGCGGCGCGCTGAGCGCAGGAAAGCCCGTGCCCTTGGGGAAGTGCTCGAACAGGAAGCGCTGCCAGTGGAACTGATACGCGCTGGTGATGGCGCCGGCCTTCTGCAGCAGCACCAGCGGTGCGGTGTGGCTCTGGCGCGCGGCCTCCACCACGGCCTTGTACTCGGGGCCGTTCTTGTCGGGCTTGAAGAGGATGCGGTAGAGCTGCTGGCGCACCGGCTCGGGGCATTGGCCGGCGGCGAGCTCGGCGGCCCAGGCTTCGATACGGGCCTGCAGCTCCTTCTTCTTCTCGATGGCGGCCAGGGCCTGCGCCACGATCTCGGGCGGCGCCTTCTTGAAGCGGCCCTTGCCGGCGCGGCGGAAGTAGTGCGGCGCGTTCTGCAGGGTGAGCAGGGCGGCCGCCTGCTGTGCCGTGCCGGCCTGGGCGTTGAAGTACTCGCGCGCCAGGTCGGCGAAGCCGAACTCGTCCTCGGGCGCGAACTCGTAGGCGAGCTCGAGCTCCATGCCCTCGGCCAGCGCAGTGGCCTCCTTCATGAGCTCGGCGGGCGAGGGTTTCTCGAATCGCAGCAGCGCGTTGGCCGCCTTCACTTTCACCCGCTTGCCGGAGTCGAGTTCCACTTGAAGAGAACTTTCGGCCTCGGACAGCAGGCGGCCGGTCAGGAACTTGCCGGCCTCGTCGAACAGGATGTGCATGGGCGGGATTGTCCCATCCCGGCCATGGGGGCCGTCACTTCGGGCGGCCCATCGGCCGTCAGGCCAGCCGCAGGAAGCCGAACACCGCGTCCATGTGCGCCTCGAAATCGCTGATCGCATGGTCGCCGCCCTCCAGCAGGCGGATGTCGCCCCCCGCGCAGAAGGCCTGCATCTCGCGCCAGTCGAGCACCTCGTCGCCTTTGGCGACGATCGCCATCAGCCGATCGGGCGTCACGGGGTTCAAGGGCGCCAGCCGCGCGATGTCGGCCTCCAGCACCCGGAGTTCGTCCACGAAGGCCGGCTCGAAGAAGAAACGCTCCTCGGGGTTCTGCCAGGTGGTCTGCTCGCCGATGTGGTCCGACAGGTCGCGTGCGGGAAAGCTCGCGGGGTTGAGCAGCACCGCGCGACAGCCCGTCTGCAGGGCGAACCAGCGCGCGTAGAAGCCGCCCAGCGAGGAGCCGACCACGGCCGTGCGATCGAAGGGCCAGTCGGCCGTGCCCTGGCGGACCAGCGCCGCCGCGGCGCGCGGCGAGGGCGGCAATTGGGGGCACCACCAGGTTACGCCGGGGTGCTCGCGGTGCACGAACTCGCCCACCATCCGCGCCTTCATGGACAGCGGCGAGGACCGGAAACCGTGCAGGTAGAGCAGGTGGGTGGCGGGGCTGTCCGTGGGGGCGTTCATCGACTGAGGATAATCGCGTCCCATGGCCGTCGTCCTCGACAAACCCAGTCTGCTGCAGCGCGCGATCCCTTTCATGCGGGGCTTCGACTGGCCGCTGATCGCCATCGTCTGCTGCATGGCCGCGCTGGGCCTGCTCACCATGTATTCGGTGGGCTTCGACCACGGCTCGCGCTTTGCCCAGCACAGCCGCAACATGCTCATCGGCGCGGGCGTGATGCTGGTGTTCTCTCAGATCCCGCCGCAGCGCCTGATGAGCCTGGCGCTGCCGGTCTACATCGTGGGCGTGGCCCTGCTGCTGGGGGTGGAGTTCGCGGGCGTCATGCGCAAGGGCGCGCAGCGCTGGCTGGACATCGGCGTCACCGTGATCCAGCCCAGCGAGATCATGAAGATCGCCATGCCCATGATGCTGGCGTGGTGGTTCCACCGCCGCGAAGGGCAGCTCAAGGCCACGGATTTCATCGTCGCGGGGGGGCTGCTGGCGGTGCCCATCGCGCTCATCCTGCTGCAGCCCGACCTGGGCACCACCCTGCTGGTGATGGCCTCGGGCCTGGCCGTCATCTTCTTCGCCGGCCTGAGCTGGAAGCTCATCGTCCCGCCCGTGTTGCTGCTGGCAGTGGGCGTCGTGGTGCTGATCTTCAATGAGTCGAGCTGGTGCGCGCCCGGGGTGGATTGGCAGGTGCTGCACGAGTACCAGCGCCAGCGCGTGTGCACCCTGCTGGACCCGACCAAGGACCCGCTGGGCAAGGGTTTCCACATCATCCAGGGCATGATCGCCATCGGCTCGGGCGGCGTCTGGGGCAAGGGCTTCATGCAGGGCACGCAGACTCACCTGGAATTCATCCCCGAACGCACCACCGACTTCATCTACGCCGCCTTCTCCGAGGAGTTCGGCCTGGTGGGCGTGTTGGTGCTGGTGGTGGGGTTCACCGCGCTCATCGGCCGGGGGCTGATCATCGCGGCCGAG
Source organism: Hydrogenophaga intermedia (assembly GCF_000723405.1). Lineage (GTDB taxonomy): Bacteria > Pseudomonadota > Gammaproteobacteria > Burkholderiales > Burkholderiaceae_C > Hydrogenophaga > Hydrogenophaga intermedia. Next base: position 191,517 of record NZ_CCAE010000002.1, read on the forward strand.
GCGCCCACGCTGTTCTCGCGCCTGCTGGCTGGCGCGCTCACGCTCAACCTGTTCGTCTACGCCTTCGTCAACATGGGCATGGTCAGCGGCATCCTGCCGGTGGTGGGCGTGCCGCTGCCCTTCGTGAGCTACGGGGGCACGGCCATGGTGACGATGGGGGTCGGGCTGGGCATGTTGCTGGCGATTTCGCGGGCCAAGCGGCTGGTGCCCACATGAACGTGGGCCCCCACACTCCGCCGCTGCGCGGGTCGCTGCCCCCCGAGGGGGCTGATCCGGCTTGGGGCGGCCCGGCGCCGGATCGTGGCGTTTGTGTTCCTGTGGCCGTCATCGGCGCCGGCCTCATGGGCGGCGCCATGGTCGAGCGCCTGCGGGAGCGCGGCTGGCCCGTGGCGGTGCACGACATCGACCCCGCCTGCGCCCAGCGCGCCCGCGCGGCCGGCGCCACGGTCTGCGCCAGTGCGCGCGAGGTGGCGGCCGTTCTGGAAGAAGGTGGTGTCCTGGCTCTCGTGGTGGTGGATGCGGGCCAATGCCGCGAGGTGCTCTGGGGCGAGCAGGGCGCCGCGCCCCTGCTCAAGCCCGGCCAGACCCTGCTGCTGTGCCCCACCATTGCGCCCGAAGACACCGAGGCCATCGCCGCGCGGCTGGCGCCGCGGGGCGTGGACACCATCGACGCCCCCATGTCCGGCGGCCCCGCCCGGGCGCGCGCCGGCACCATGAGCCTGATGCTGGCCGGCCCCGAGGCCGCGCTGCAGCGCCACGCGGGGCTGCTGGCCGACCTGTCCGACAGCCAGTTCCGCGTCGGCGAGCGCGTGGGCGACGGCGCGCGCACCAAGCTCGTGAACAACCTGCTGGCGGGCATCAACCTCGCGGGCGCGGCCGAGGCGCTCGCCCTGGCGCAGCGCCTGGGGCTGGATCTGGCGCGCACGCTCGACGTGATCGAGCGCTCCAGCGGCCAGAGCTGGATCGGCGCCGACCGGCTGCGCCGCCAACTGGCCGGCGACACCGCGCCGCGTGCCCACATGACGCTGCTGGCCAAGGACACGCGCCTCGCGGTGGCCGCCGGTCGGGCCGCCGGGCATGAAGGTGTGCTGGGCCCGCAGGCCGCCGCCGTCTTCGCCGCCGCCTTGAGCGAGGGCATGGCCGGGCTGGACGACGGCGCGCTGCTCGACTGGATGCGCGCGCACCCCGACGGTTTGCCAAGCCCCTGAGCCCCACAGGCGGGCGGGCCGTTCCTACAATGGCCGGATGATCGCCCGCGAACCCACCCTGGCCCGTCTGGCCACCGCCGAGCAGCTCCTGCTCGAACCCTTCGGTCTCACCACCGCCCACCTGCACCAGGCGCTGGCGGAAATCCGCTCGCACGGCGTGGACGACGCCGACCTGTACTTCCAGGCCACCCGCAACGAAGGCTGGAGCCTGGAAGAGGGCATCGTCAAGACCGGCAGTTTCCACATCGAACAGGGCGTGGGCGTGCGCGCCGTGAGCGGCGAGAAAACCGCTTTCGCCTATTCCGACGACCTGTCCTGGGAGTCCCTGCTCGACGCCGCGCGCACCGTGCGCAGCATCTCGGGCCAGGGCCAGGCGAAGAAGGTCAAGGTCAAGGCCTCCAGGGTGGCCAAGTCGCGCTCGCTCTATGCCGACGTGGACCCCATCGCCTCGATGGACAGCACCACCAAGGTGGCGCTGCTGGAAAAAGTGGAGCGCCTGGCCAAGGCCAAGGACCCGCGCGTGGCGCAGGTGATGGCCGGCCTGGCCGCCGAGCACGACGTGGTGCTGGTGGCGCGCGCCGACGGTACCCTGGCGGCCGACGTGCGCCCGCTGATTCGCCTGTCGGTCACCGTCATCGCCGAGCAGAACGGCCGGCGCGAGATGGGCAATTCCGGCGGTGGTGGCCGCTTTGGCCTGGCCTACTTCGACGACGCCATGGTGCAAAGCTACGTCGATGAGGCGGTGGAGCAGGCCCTGACCAACCTCGAGTCGCGCCCCGCACCCGCGGGCGAGATGGTGGTGGTGCTGGGCAGCGGCTGGCCCGGGATCCTGCTGCACGAGGCCGTGGGCCACGGGCTCGAGGGCGACTTCAACCGCAAGGGCAGCAGCGCCTTCGCCGGCCGCATCGGGCAGCGCGTGGCGGCCAAGGGCGTCACCGTGCTCGACGACGGCACCATCGCCGACCGCCGCGGCTCGCTCAACATCGACGATGAGGGCCACGTGTCGCAGCGCAACGTGCTGATCGAAGACGGCATCCTGCGCGGCTACATCCAGGACGCGATGAACGCGCGCCTGATGGGCGTGAAGCCCACCGGCAACGGCCGGCGTGAAAGCTACGCCCACACGCCCATGCCGCGCATGACCAACACCTACATGCTGGGTGGCGACAAGGACCCCGACGAAATCGTCGCCAGCATCAAGAAAGGCCTCTATGCCACCAATTTCGGCGGCGGCCAGGTCGACATCACCAGCGGCAAATTCGTGTTCTCCGCCAGCCAGGCCTTCTGGGTCGAGAACGGCAAGATCCAGTACCCGGTGAAGGGTGCCACCCTGGTCGGCAACGGCCCCGACGCGCTGACGCGCGTGAGCATGATCGGCAACGACATGCGGCTCGACACCGGCGTGGGCACCTGCGGCAAGGAAGGCCAGAGCGTGCCGGTGGGCGTGGGCCAGCCCACGCTGCGCATCGAGGCGCTGACGGTCGGCGGCACGGCCTGATCCCGGTAGCGCCGCCGGTCAAGCGGCGCTACACTGCGCCCCTCGGGACCACAGCCTCCCGCGGCCCGCACCGGGCCAAGACACGTCGTCCAAGCGCTGAACAGCCCTTCACGGAGCCTGTCATGGACGACGATCTTTTCATTTCACGCACAGCCCTGGCCGCGCGCCTGGGCCACGCTGGCGCGCCCTGGATCCTGGATGTGCGCCGCCCCGAACGCTTCGACGCCAGTACCCACCGGGTGGCGGGTGCGCTGCGCACCCTCCCGGCAGACGATGCCGGGCGCGATGTAATCGTGTACTGCGTGCACGGCCACGAGGTGAGCCAGCGCGCGGCGCGCGAGCTGCGCGCCGCCGGCCGCCGAGCCTGGGCGCTGGAAGGCGGCATCGACGGTGGCGAGCCCGGGGTCGATGACAGCGCCTTCATTGGCCGTGTGCGCGCCGAACCCTTGCCCGTGTTGCGCCAGCGGCGCGATCTCGGCGTGAGCGGTGAAGCACCGAGTCGCTGGATCACGCGCGAGCGCCCCCGCATCGACCGCATCGCCTGTCCCTGGCTGGTGCGCCGCTTCATCGACCCGCTGGCCGAGTTCCACTTCGCGCCCACGGCCGAGGTGCTGGCGCGCGCGCAGGCCCTGGGTGCGGTGGCGTTCGACATCCCCGGCGCGCCCATCACCCACGTGGGCGAGCGCTGCAGTTTCGACGCCTTGATCGATGCCTTCGGCCTGCAACTGCCCGCGCTCGACCGGCTCGCCACCATCGTGCGCGGCGCCGACACCGACCGGCTCGACCTCGATCCCGTCAGCGCCGGCCTGCTGGCCGTCTCGCTCGGCCTGGCGCGCCTGCACGAGGGCGACGACCACGCCCTGCTGGCTGCCGGCCTGCCGGTCTACGACGCCCTGTACGCCTGGTGCGCGGCCGAGCAGCGCCGCGACAACGAAACCCATACCTGGAGGCCCGCGTGAGCGATGCCCGTACCGTGTCCTTCGGCGAAGCCCTGCGCTTCTGGCTCAAGCTCGGCTTCATCAGCTTCGGCGGCCCGGCGGGGCAGATCGCGGTGATGCACCGCGAACTCGTGGAACAGCGCCGCTGGATCAGCGAGCGGCGCTTCCTGCACGCCCTCAACTACTGCATGCTGCTGCCCGGTCCCGAGGCCCAGCAACTCGCCACCTACATCGGCTGGCTGTTGCACCGCACCTGGGGGGGCATCGCGGCCGGGGTGCTGTTCGTGCTGCCCTCGCTGCTGCTGCTCGTCGGCCTGAGCTGGGCCTACCTGGTCTATGGCCACGTCGGCTGGGTAGCGGGCGTGCTCTATGGCATCAAGCCCGCGGTGGCGGCCATCGTGGTGCAGGCGGTATGGCGCATCGGCGGCAAGGTGTTGCGCTCGCCGCGCCAGGCGCCCTGGCTGTGGGCGATGGCGATCGGCAGCTTCGTGGCCATCGCCGTACTCGGACTGCCATTTCCGCTGGTGGTGCTGTCGGCGCTGGCGCTGGGCTGGTTGGGCGGGCGCTTTGCGCCGGCGCAGTTCCTGGCAGGCAGCGGCCACGCCTCGGCCAAGGCTGCTGCGGCGCCTGCCGCGCCGGCGCTCATCGACGACCACACGCCCACGCCGGCGCACGCGCGCTTCTCGCGTGGCCGGCTGCTGCGCGTGCTGCTGTTGGGCGGTGTGCTGTGGGCGCTGCCCATGGCCGCGCTGCTGGCCTGGCAAGGTGCGCAGGGCGTACTGCCCACCATGGGCGTGTTCTTCACCCAGGCCGCGCTGCTCACCTTCGGCGGCGCCTATGCGGTGCTGCCTTACGTCTATCAGGGCGCGGTGGTGCATCACGGCTGGCTCAGCGGACCGCAGATGATCGATGGCCTTGCGCTGGGCGAGACCACGCCGGGGCCGCTGATCATGGTCGTCGCCTTCGTCGGCTTCCTCGGTGGCTGGCACACCGAGGTGCTGGGTCCCGAGACCCGCTTTTGGGGCGCTGCCCTGGCGGCCACGGTGGTCACCTGGTTCACCTTCCTGCCCTCGTTCGTCTTCATCCTGGCGGGTGGGCCGCTGGTGGAAAGCACGCACGGGCAGATGCATTTCATCGCGCCGCTCACCGGCATCACGGCGGCGGTGGTGGGCGTGATCGCCAGCCTGGGTGTCTTCTTCCTCGCCCACATCGCCTGGCCCGTGCCCGGTGGGCCTGCGGATTTCGCGGCGCTGGCGATCGCGGCGCTGGCGGCCCTGGCGCTGGTGTGCTTCAAGCTCGGTGTCATCCCCGTGATCGCGGCCTGCGGCGCGCTGGGGGTGTTGCTCAAAGCCACCGGCTGGGCAGCCTGACGCGCGGCCGTCACAAGCCCTGTGCTACATTGCGCCCCATGCCTTCGCGCGCCGTTTACTTCGCTTTTTACTTTTGGTTCTCTGTCCCCGGCGGACGAGAGGCGAAGACGTAAGCGCGCCAAGCACCTCGATCAAAACCGCCGGAGCCTCTGCCCGGCGGTTTTTTTTTGCCCCCACCATATTCCTCTAGACCCACCCAGGAGCCCGTGATGAACGCCAAAGCCACTTCCGCCGCCAGCGACGCCTGGTATGCGCGTCCTCTCGACAAGACCAGCGAGACCGACGACCAACGCATCCAGGACATCACCGTGCTTCCCCCGCCCGAACACCTCATCCGCTTCTTCCCCATCGCCGGCACGCCGACGGAAGCCCTGATCAGTCAGACCCGTCAGCGCATCCACCGCATCCTGCACGGCAAGGACGACCGGCTGCTGGTGGTCATCGGACCCTGCTCCATTCACGACCCCGGTGCCGCCCTGGACTACGCCCGGCGGCTGAAGCCCTTGCGCGAGCAGTACGCCGACACGCTGGAGATCGTGATGCGCGTCTACTTCGAGAAGCCGCGCACGACGGTGGGCTGGAAGGGCCTGATCAACGACCCCTACCTCGACGAGAGCTATCGCATCGACGAGGGCCTGCGCATCGCGCGTCAGTTGCTCATCGAGATCAATCGCCAGGGCCTGCCGGCGGGCAGCGAGTTTCTCGACGTGATCTCGCCCCAGTACATCGGTGACCTCATCAGCTGGGGCGCCATCGGCGCGCGCACCACCGAAAGCCAGGTGCACCGCGAACTGGCCTCGGGCCTGTCGGCGCCCATCGGGTTCAAGAACGGCACCGACGGCAACATCAAGATCGCCACCGACGCGATCCAGGCGGCGGGCCGCGGCCACCATTTCCTGTCGGTGCACAAGAACGGCCAGGTCGCCATCGTGCAGACCAAGGGCAACAAGGACTGCCACGTGATCCTGCGCGGTGGCAAGGCGCCCAACTACGACGCCGCCAGCGTGGCCGCCGCAGTGAAGGACCTCGAAGCGGCCAAGCAGACGCCGCGCCTCATGATCGACTTCAGCCACGCCAACAGCAGCAAGCAGCATGAAAAGCAGATCGATGTGGCCCGCGACGTGGGCGCGCAGATCGCGGGCGGCTCCAAGTCCATCTTCGGCGTGATGATCGAGAGCCATATCGAGGCTGGCGCGCAGAAGTTCACCCCGGGCAAGGACGATCCCGCTGCGTTGCAGTACGGGCAGAGCATCACCGACGCCTGCCTGGGCTGGAGCGATTCGGTGCAGGCGCTGGAGATTCTGTCGCAGTCGGTCGAGGCTGCGCGCCGCCGCTGAGCGAGGAGGGTTTTCCGCGGTGCCGTGCCCGGTGGGCGCGGCACAATGGCCCGACAACCAGCCTCGCGGAGACACACCCATGCGCAGCCAAGTCATCGTCACCTGGGGCGAGCCCGCCACCTACCGCATCGACCTGGAAGAGGTGCAGCCCATGCCGCATGACCAGGCGCGGCACTGGCTGGACGAGCAGTTCACGCAGATGGGCTGCGAGCCGATCCGGCTCACGGGCAAGGTGCTCACGGCCGACAAGATCCTGTGCATCGCGCAGGCCGCGGGCCAGCCACGCTTTCAGGAAGCGGCGCACCGCGACTGGGCCCTGGCCTTCGCGCGCGCGGCCAGCGCGGCGCTGGCCAAGCCCGTCGTCACCGTGGACGTGCCGGCCCAGTCGCTGAGCTATTGAATCAGGGGGCGGCCAGCGCCTTGAGCAGGCGCTCGTGAATGCCGCCGAAGCCGCCGTTGCTCATGCACACGATGTGATCGCCGGCCTGCGCGGCCTGCGTCACCTGGTTCACCACCGTGTCGATGTTCGCGCCCACCACCGCGCGCGCGCCCATGGGCGCCAGCGCCTCGGCGGCGTCCCAGTCGAGCCCGCCCGAGTGGCAGAAGGCCAGGTCGGCGTTCTCCAGGCTCCAGGGCAGTTGCGCTTTCATCGTGCCCAGCTTCATGGTGTTGCTGCGCGGCTCGAACACCGCGAGGATGCGCCCGCGCGGCTGGCCCAGGCGGCGCGCCAGGCCATCGAGCGTGGTGCGGATGGCCGTGGGGTGGTGCGCGAAGTCGTCGTAGACCGTGATGTCGCCGCCCGCGTGCGCCACGGTGCCGCGCACCTCCATGCGCCGACGCACGTTCTCGAAACGCGCCAGGGCCTGCGCGGCCTCCGCGGGCGGCACGCCCAGGTGATCGGCCGCCGCGATGGCCGCCAGTGCATTGAGCTGGTTGTGTACGCCGCTGAGCGCCCAGCGTACGTGGCCGACCACCTGACCACGTTCCAGCACGGCGAAGTCGTGCGGCTCGCCCTGAGCGGTGAAGTCGCTCACGGCGGCACCGAAGCTGCGAACCTCGCTCCAGCAGCCCTGGTGCAGCACGCGCTCCAGGCTGTCCTCCAGCCCGTTGACCACCACGCGTCCGCTGCCGGGCACGGTGCGCACCAGGTGATGGAACTGCCGCTCGATCGCCTTGAGGTCGTCGAAGATGTCGGCGTGGTCGAACTCGAGGTTGTTCAGGATGGCCGTGCGCGGGCGGTAGTGCACGAATTTGCTGCGCTTGTCGAAGAAGGCGGTGTCGTATTCGTCCGCTTCAATAACGAAGGCCTTGCCTTGGCCCAGCCGGGCGGAGAGGCCGAAGTTCATCGGCACGCCGCCCACCAGGAACCCCGGCTGCTGTCCGCAGGCCTCCAGAACCCACGCAAGCATCGACGTGGTGGTTGTCTTGCCGTGCGTGCCGGCCACGGCCAGCACGTGGCGACCCTGCAGCACGTGTTCGGCCAGCCACTGCGGGCCGCTGGTGTAGGGCGCGCCGGCTTCCAGGATGGCTTCCATCAGCGGGAACTTGGGACTGCCGTCGGGCAGGCGGGCGCGGCTGACCACGTTGCCGATGACCCAGACGTCCGGCTTGAGCGCCATCTGGTCGGCACCGAAGCCCTCGATGAGATCGATGCCGAGGGCGCGGAGCTGGTCGCTCATGGGTGGGTAGACGCCGGCGTCGCAGCCGGTCACGCGGTGGCCCGCCTCGCGGGCCAGGGCCGCAACACCGCCCATGAAGGTGCCGCAGATGCCCAGGATGTGAATATGCATGCGCGGATTCTAGGGAGGTGGGCGCGGCCATCCTCCGTAGCGCCGAGGAGAGAATGGCGCCCGCCTTGTGGGCTTTGTCCACGGGGCACAATCCCCGGATGCTCTCGCGAGACGACACCGCTGCCGAGATCGCCGCCGTGGCCGCGCGCCTGGTGGTCGACGAAGGCCAGGACTACGCTGCGGCCAAGCGCGCCGCCATCCGCCAGTTGGGGATGCACACCCGCACCCCGCTGCCCGATAACGACACGCTGGAAGCCGCCGTGCGCGAACACATTGCCGTGTTCTGCGCCGACACCCAGCCCGCCGAGCTGCGCGCGCTGCGGGAACTGGCGCTGCTCTGGATGGATCGACTCCAGGCTTTCCGCCCGCACCTGGGCGGTGCCGCCTGGCACGGCACGGCCACGCGCCACAGCGACCTTCACATGCACCTCTTCTGCGACGACCCCAAGCAGGCCGAATGGGCCTTGATCGACCACCGCGTGGACTACCACCCTGGCACCGGCACGGGCTGGCGCGGCGAACCGGTGGAGGCGCTCACGGTGCGCACGCGCAGCGAGGCGCTCGGCCAGTGGGTGCTGATGCACCTGCTGGTGCACGACCTGGACGGCCTGCGCGGCGCGCTCAAGCCCGACAGCCAGGGGCGCAAGCCGCGTGGCGACGCCGCTGCGTTGCGCGAGCGCCTGGCGGCGGAAGCAGGGGAGGGCTCGTGATGAAGTTGCAGCGTCGCCATTGGTTGGCTGGTGGCGTGGCGCTGGCCGCGGCTGGCGCCGGGGTGTGGTGGGCCGAGCGGCGCCTGAGTCCGGCACCGGTGATGGACGGCGCCGAGGCCGCGTTCTGGCAGACCTCGTTCGAAACGCCCGAAGGCGGCGCCACGCTGGCCGTGGCTGCCCTGCGCGGCCGCCCGCTGCTCGTGAACTTCTGGGCCACCTGGTGCCCGCCCTGCGTGGAGGAGTTGCCACTGCTCGATGCGTTCCACCAGAAGCAATCGCCCAAGGGCTGGCAACTGCTGGGGTTGGCGGTCGATCGCGTGGAGCCGGTGCGCCAGTTCCTGCAGCGCCTGCCACTGTCCTTCCCCGTCGGCATGACCGGCTTCGCCGGCACCGAACTCAGCCGCACGCTGGGCAACGCCACCGGCGCCTTGCCCTTCACCGTGGTGTTCGGCTCCGACGGCCGCGTGCTCCACCGCAAGATCGGTCAGGTGCACGAGTCCGATCTGGCCCAGTGGGCGGAACTGGCCTGATGCGCTGAACGGGTCGCAAGCCCGCTCATCTGCATTGATTTTTGGGCCGGACGACCGGGCTGGTGCCATGTGTGACTTCGTGTACACTGCCCCACCCTTTGGCGGTTGGGGCATCTCCATTCGACGAAATTGAGAGCATTTAGTACCAACTTCGCCGAACTTCGTTGGAGAAATCATGGATTTGCGAAAACTCAAGACGCTGATCGATCTGGTGTCGGAATCGAACGTGTCGGAGCTCGAGATCACCGAGGCCGAAGGCAAGGTCCGCATCGTCAAGGCCACGCCGGCCGTGATGCCCGCCCCCATTACTTACAGCATGCCGCCCGTGGCGCCGGCCGCCCCGGCCGCGCAGGTGGTGGAAGTGGCGTCGCCCGCTGCGGCCACCGCGCCCGTGCAGCCGGCCGGCCATTTGGTCAAGTCGCCCATGGTCGGCACGTTCTACCGCGCTTCGGCCCCGGGTGCCAAGGCATTTGTCGAAGTCGGCGACACGGTGAAGGAGGGTGACACCATCTGCATCGTCGAGGCTATGAAGATCCTCAACGAGATCGAGGCCGACAAGAGCGGCACCGTGACCCAGATCCTGGTCCAGAACGGCCAGGCCGTCGAATACGGCCAGCCGCTGTTCGCGATCGAGTGAGGGCCGCGCACCCATGTTCAAGAAGATCCTGATCGCCAACCGCGGCGAGATCGCCCTGCGCATCCAGCGCGCCTGCCGCGAGATGGGCATCAAGGCGGTGATGGTCTATTCCGAGGCCGACCGCGACGCCAAGTACGTCAAGCTGGCCGAAGAAGCGGTGTGCATCGGCCCGGCCCAGTCGGGCCAGAGCTACCTGAACATGCCTGCCATCATCTCGGCCGCCGAGGTGACGGACGCCGAGGCCATCCACCCCGGCTACGGCTTCCTGAGCGAGAACGCCGACTTCGCCGAGCGCGTGGAGCGCAGTGGCTTCACCTTCATCGGCCCCACGCCCGATTCCATCCGCCTCATGGGCGACAAGGTCTCGGCCAAGCAGGCCATGATCCGAGCGGGCGTGCCCTGCGTGCCCGGCTCCGACGGCGCGCTGCCCGACGACCCGGTGGTGATCAAGCGCACCGCCAAGGCCGTGGGGTACCCGGTGATCATCAAGGCCGCGGGCGGTGGCGGCGGGCGCGGCATGCGCGTGGTGCACACCGAGGCAGCGCTGCTGCACGCGGTACAGACCACCAAGGCCGAGGCCGGCGCGGCCTTCGGCAACGCCGAGGTTTACATGGAGAAGTTCCTCCAGAACCCCCGGCACATCGAGATCCAGATCCTGGCCGACCAGCACCGCAACGCCGTCTACCTGGGCGAGCGCGACTGCTCCATGCAGCGGCGCCACCAGAAGGTCATCGAGGAAGCACCGGCGCCGGGCATCCCGCGCCGCCTGATCGAGAAGATCGGCGAGCGTTGCGCGGCCGCCTGCAAGAAGATCGGCTACCGCGGTGCGGGCACGTTCGAGTTCCTGTTCGAGAACGGCGAGTTCTATTTCATCGAGATGAACACGCGTGTGCAGGTGGAGCACCCGGTGACCGAATGGATCACCGGCATCGACATCGTGCGCACGCAGATCGCCGTGGCCGCGGGCGAGAAGCTGCCGTTCACGCAGCGCCAGGTGCAGCTCAAGGGCCACGCCATCGAATGCCGCGTGAACGCCGAAGACCCGTACAAGTTCACGCCCTCGCCGGGCCGCATCACCCTGTGGCACCCGCCGGGTGGCCCTGGCGTGCGCGTGGACTCGCACGTCTACAACAACTACTTCGTGCCGCCCAACTACGACTCCATGATCGGCAAGATCATCGTGCACGGCGACACGCGCGAGCAGGCGCTGGCGCGCATGCGCACCGCGCTGGCTGAGACGGTGGTCGAAGGCATCAAGACCAACATCCCGCTGCACCGCGAGTTGATGGTCGATGCCAGTTTCGTGGCCGGTGGAACGAACATCCACTATCTCGAAGAGTGGCTGTCGCAGCGTGAGCGCTGATTCCGCCGCTGGCGCGGCCACGCCGTTCGAACTGGTTCTGGTAGTGCCCGAGGGGGCCATCGAGGCCGTGGGCGAAGCGCTCGACGCGCTGGATGCGCTCAGCGTGTCGGTGGAAGACGCCGACGCCATGACCGAGGCCGAGCAAGCCCTGTTCGGCGAGCCCGGCATGCCGCCGCCCAAGGAAGGCTGGCAGCGTTCGCGCGTGGTCGCGCTGTTCCCCGACGAGGCCGCCGCGCGCGAGGCCGCCACGCTGCTGTCGGCGCAGGACTTCTTCGACGGCTGCCGCGTGCAGGGCGTGCGCGCGGTGCCCGAGCAGGACTGGGTGCGCCTGACGCAATCGCAGTTCGAGCCGGTCGAGATCACGCCGACGTTCTGGATCGTGCCCTCATGGCATGAGCCGCCCGCGCAGGCGCGCGAGGTGATCCGGCTTGACCCGGGCCTGGCCTTCGGCACCGGCACCCACCCCACCACCCGCATGTGCCTGCGCTGGACGGCCACGCACGCGCCCGTGGGGCCGCGCGTGCTCGACTACGGCTGCGGCTCGGGCATCCTGGCCATCGGCGCGGCCAAGCACGGCGCGCGCGACATTCTCGCCGTCGACATCGATCCGGCGGCAGTGGAATCCACGCGCCTCAACGCCAACGCGAACAGTGTCGCGCTGCAGGCCGGCCTGCCCGATGCTGCGAAGGGCGAGCACGATCTGGTGCTCGCCAACATCCTGGCCACGCCGCTGAAGGTGCTCGCGCCGCTGCTGTGTTCGCACGTGCGCCCGGGCGGCCATCTGGTGCTCGCGGGCATCCTGGCGCGTCAGGCCGACGAGCTGCGCGAGGCCTATGCGCCCTGGCTCGCGCTCGAGGTCAGTGACGAAGAGGACGGCTGGATCCTCATGACCGCGCGCAAGCCTTGAGCCCGTCCGGGCGAGGCCCGCGATAATCGGTCCCCATGAGTTTCACCACCCGCTGTCCGGCTTGCGGCACCGTGTTCCGCGTGGTGGCCGATCAACTCAAGATTTCGGACGGCTGGGTGCGGTGCGGTCACTGCTCCGACGTGTTCGACGCCACCATCCACCTGGAAGCGTGGGTGCCGACGGCCACGGTCACGCCGGTCGATCAGGCCGCGGTGGTGCCGGAGCGCTCGCCCGCGCCGGCGCCTGCGCCTGCGCCTCTCACCATGCCCGTGGCAACACAGCCGCCTCCGCCCCTTGACCCAACCCCGGTCGTGGCCGACGTGCCTGCTCCACCCGCGGAGTCGCCCGACGACAACGACTTGCGGGCCTGGTTTGGCGACGGCCCTCTCGATGCGCCTCTGGTCACCGAGCCCGTCGTCGAGGAAGCCGCTGCGGCGGCCGAGCCCGAACCCGAACCCGAACCCGATCCCGTCCTGCCTGTGCCCCTACCCGAGGCGATGACCGAATCGGCGCCAGAACCGGAAGAGCCACTGGCTCGGGAACCCGAAGACGAGTGGATGCCCAGCGTATCGAACACGCTTGCCGTGGCGTCCCAGGAAGAGCCCGAGTCGGACTTCCACGCCGAGCTGGAGCGCTTCGCGCATTCCACACGTGCGCCCTTGCCCACAGAACCTGCCGATGTCAACTCCGCGAGCGTCGCCGCGCCAGCCGACGTGGCGCCGCCCGCATCAGCCCCTCGAGAGCGCGACGACGACATCCCCGACGCAGAGCCCGGCTTCGTGCGCCAGGCCCGCCGCCGCGCGTTCTGGACCTCTCCCGGCATGCGCGTCGCGCTGGTGCTGCTGGCGCTCGTGCTCGCGCTGCTGCTCGCGACGCAATGGGCCATTCAAGAGCGCCACCGCGTGGTCGCGGCGCAGCCCGCGCTCAAGCCCTGGATCGAACAGGCCTGCGTACACCTCGGCTGCGACCTCGCACCGGTGCGCCAGATCGACGCCATCGTGATCGACAGCGCCGAGCTGGTGCGCCGGCTCGGCAACTTTCATTCGTTCGACATCGTGCTGCACAACCAGTCGCCGCTGGAGGTGGCCCTGCCGGCGCTCGAACTGACGCTGACCGACACCCAACAGGTGGTGGTGGCGCGCCGCGTGTTCCTGCCGCAGGACTGGCCCGCCGACGTCACGGCCCTGCCGCCGCACGAGCGTGTGTCGGTCAGCTTCCGCCTCTCGATCTCGCTTGGCGAGGGCGTGCCCACAGCGGGCTATCGCGCCCTGGTCTTCTATCCCTGAAACCCACCCTTCGACACCATGCCCATCCTCGTTTGCGGCTCGCTGGCCTTCGACACCATCATGACCTTCGAGGGTCGGTTCGCCGACCAGATCCTGCCCGACCAGTTGCACATCCTGAACGTGTCTTTCCTGGTGCCCGGGTTGCGGCGCGATTTCGGTGGCTGCGCGGGCAACATCGCCTATGGCCTGCGGCAACTGGGTGCCGAGGTGGCGCCATTGGCCGCGCTGGGCAGCGACGGTGCTGAGTACCTCGCCCGCATGCGCGAGCTGGGCGTGGACACCACCCATGTGAGCACCGTGGCCGAGGCCTACACCGCGCAGGCCATGATCATGACCGACCGCGACAACAACCAGATCACGGCCTTTCACCCGGGCGCCATGTCCTTCGCGCATGACACGCCTGTGCCCGCGCGCAAAGACCTCACGCTGGGCATCATCGCGCCCGATGGCCGCGAGGGCATGGTCTCCCACGCTGCGCAGCTCAAGGCCGCGGGCGTGCCCTTCGTGTTCGATCCGGGCCAGGGCCTGCCCATGTTCAATGGAGAAGAGTTGCTGCGCTTCATCGACCAGGCGAGCTGGGTGGCGGTGAACGACTACGAAGGCCGCATGCTCTGCGATCGCACGGGCCTGTCGCTGGCCGACATCTCCCAACGCGTGCGCGGCCTGGTGGTCACGCTCGCCGACCAGGGCTGCGACGTCTGGGAGAACGGTATGGCCACGCGCGTGCCGGGTGTGAAGGCCGAGGCCGTGGTCGATCCCACGGGCTGTGGCGACGCCTTCCGCGCGGCGCTGCTGCACGGCCTGTCCAAAGGCTGGCCGCTGGCGCGCTGCGCCGAACTGGGCAACCGCCTGGGCGCGCTCAAGATCGCGGTGCGCGGTCCGCAGAACTACACGGTGGACGCCGCGCTGCTGGCCTGAACGCGGTCCGGAACAAAAAAAGCCCGGTGCATTCGCACCGGGCTTTCAGATCAACTCAACGCTGACTCAGGGCTTGCTGGACGTCGGGAACGGCCAGGCGGCTTGAGGGTTGAGCTTGGTCTGAGCGGCGGGAGCGGCCGCGGGAGCAGGGGCAGCCGGCTTCTTGGCCGGCTCAGCTTTTTTTGCGGGGGCTGCCTTCTTCGCAGGGGCTGCCTTTTTCGCAGGGGCCTTTTTAGCTGCCGCTTTCTTCGCGGGCGCCTTCTTCGCAGCGGCTTTCTTCGCCGGCGCTTTCTTGGCCGCGGCCTTTTTCGCCGGGGCTTTCTTGGCTACCGCTTTCTTGGCGGGAGCCTTTTTGGCCGCGACTTTCTTTTTCGCCGGAGCCTTCTTGGCCGCGACTTTCTTCGCCGGGGCTTTCTTGGCGGCGACCTTCTTCTTCGCCGGCGCCTTCTTGGCGGCGACTTTCTTCGCCGGGGCCTTCTTCGCCACGACTTTCTTCGCCGGGGCTTTCTTGGCGGCGACTTTCTTCTTCGCCGGCGCCTTTTTCGCCGCAGCCTTCTTGGCCGGGGCTTTCTTCGCAGTTGCCATTGCTTTCTCCTTGATCAAGTTGCAAAGAGCACTTCAGCCGGTCGGATGGCCGGTGAAGCGATTCAAGGTTCTGCGGTCAGGTGGATGCATCCACAACAGACCACAGGGCCCTGAATCCGGGGTCAGGCCAGTGCGGGCGTCTGCGCGCCCTGCGGCTGTCCTGATGATTCGATTCGTCTTCTTGTTTGCTGGCAATGCGGAGACCCGGCCGGGACATCAGTCCCAGGAGAGCGCTCCGCCCGATTGGTACTCGATCACCCGTGTTTCGAAGAAGTTGCGTTCCTTCTTGAGGTCGATCATCTCGCTCATCCAGGGGAACGGGTTCTCTTCGTTCGGGAACAGGGGCTCCAGGCCGATCTGCGTGGCGCGCCGGTTGGCGATGTAGCGCAGGTAGCCCTTGAACATGGAGGCATTGAGGCCCAGCACGCCGCGCGGCATGGTGTCCTCGGCGTAGCGGTATTCGAGTTCAACGGCCTTGAGGAACAGTTCCTTGATCTCGGCCTTGAACTCGGACGTCCAGAGCAGTGGGTTCTCCATCTTGATCGCGTTGATCAGGTCGATGCCGAAATTGCAGTGCATCGACTCGTCGCGCAGGATGTACTGGTACTGCTCGGCGGCGCCGGTCATCTTGTTCTGGCGGCCCAGCGCCAGGATCTGGGTGAAGCCGACGTAGAAGAACATGCCCTCCATCAGGCAGGCGAAGACGATCAGGCTCTTGAGCAGGGTCTGGTCGTTCTCGGGCGTGCCGGTGTGGAAGTTCGGGTCCATGATCGCCTCGATGAAGGGGATCAGGAATTCGTCCTTGTCGCGGATCGACTGCACCTCGTTGTAGGCATTGAAGATCTCGGCTTCGTCGAGACCCAGCGACTCCACGATGTACTGGTAGGCGTGCGTGTGGATGGCTTCTTCGAAGGCCTGGCGCAGCAGGAACTGGCGGCACTCGGGGGCCGTGATGTGGCGGTAGGTGCCCAGCACGATGTTGTTGGCGGCCAGCGAATCGGCGGTGACGAAGAAGCCGAGGTTGCGCTTGACGATGCGACGCTCGTCTTCCGTGAGGCCGTTGGGATCTTTCCAGAGCGCGATGTCGCGGCTCATGTTCACTTCCTGCGGCATCCAGTGGTTGGCGCAGGTGGCCAGGTACTTCTCCCAGGCCCACTTGTACTTGAACGGCACCAGCTGGTTGACGTCGGTCTGGCCGTTGATGATGCGCTTGTCGGCCACGTTGATGCGGCGCTGCGGCGCGGCCGCCTGGCTCGACGGCGTGGCGGAGGAGGCGACGTGACGGGTGACGGCGGCGGTGGTCTCACCGATGGATGAGACTTGCAAGCCCGGCTGGCCGGAAGGGCGGGGGCTGTGCGTCGACGTCGAAGAAGGTGTTGTGGGTTCGTCCCAGTTCAACATAAGGGTCGGTCCGATTCAGTGAATTATCAAAGTGTCTGTGCGAATTGCAAAGCAATCAGACCGCATGCTCACGAATTTTGTTGCGGTGTTGCATCGAATGAATCAACGCATTGCATCGCGACGGGGTTCGATTGCACGCAATCCGATTCACTGACAGGCCTCGCAACCCGGGTCGTCGATGGCGCAGAACTTGACGTCGGTGGCGGGTTCGCTCGCAACTGCCGTTGCACTTGCGGCCGCGGCCACCGGTGCGCTCGGCGTCACCGACACCGCATTGAGTTGCCCCGTACGGCCAGTGGATTTCTCGATCTGCGTGGCCGAGGTGGTGCGCAGGTAATAGGTGGTCTTCAAGCCACGCAGCCAGGCGAGCTTGTAGGTCTCGTCAAGTTTCTTGCCCGAGGCGCCGGCCATGTAGATGTTCAGGCTCTGCGCCTGGTCGATCCACTTCTGGCGGCGCGCGGCGGCTTCCACCAGCCACACCGGCTCGACCTCGAAGGCGGTGGCGTACAGCGCCTTCACGTCCTGCGGCACACGGTCGATCGGGCGCAGCGAGCCGTCGAAGTGCTTGAGGTCCATCACCATCACGTCGTCCCACAGGCCCAGGCGCTTGAGGTCCTTCACCAGGTAGCCGTTGATGACGGTGAACTCGCCCGACAGGTTGGACTTGACCGAGAGGTTGCCGAAGCAAGGCTCGATGGAGGCGTCCACACCGATGATGTTGGAGATGGTGGCGGTGGGGGCGATGGCCACGCAGTTGGAGTTGCGCATGCCGTCGCGGGCGATTTTCTGGCGCAGGGCGTCCCAATCGAGGCTGCTGGAGCGGTCCACGTCGACGTAGCCACCGCGTTCCTTGGCCAGCAGGTCCAGGGTGTCGGGCGGCAGGATGCCCTTGTCCCACAGCGAACCCTTGAAGCTGCTGTAGCGGCCGCGCTCCTTGGAGAGTTCGGTGGACGCCCAGTAGGCGTAGTAGCAGACGGCTTCCATGGAGCGGTCGGCGAACTCGACGGCTTCGTTGGAGGCGTAGGGGACGCGCAACTCGTACAGCGCGTCCTGGAAGCCCATGACGCCCAGGCCCACCGGGCGGTGGCGCAGGTTGGAGTCGCGCGCCTTCTTGACCGCGTAATAGTTGATGTCGATCACGTTGTCGAGCATGCGCATCGCGGTGGCGATGGTCTTCTTGAGCTTCTCGTGGTCGAGTACCTTGCCGTTCTCGCCGTCCTTCAGGTGGCGCAGCAGGTTGACCGAGCCGAGGTTGCAGACGGCGGTCTCGGTGTCGCTGGTGTTGAGCGTGATCTCGGTGCAGAGGTTGGAGCTGTGCACCACGCCGGCGTGCTGCTGCGGGCTGCGCACGTTGCAGGCGTCCTTGAAGGTGATCCAGGGGTGGCCGGTCTCGAACAGCATCGAGAGCATCTTGCGCCACAGGTCGGAGGCGGGCACCTTGCGGTAGGGCTTGATCTCGCCGCGCGCGGCCTTTTCCTCGTAGGCGACGTAGGCCTTCTCGAAGTCCGTGCCGAATTTGTCGTGCAGGTCGGGGGTGTTGGAGGGCGAGAACAGGCTCCACTCGCCTTTTTCCAGCACGCGCTTCATGAACAGGTCCGGAATCCAGTTCGCGGTGTTCATGTCGTGGGTGCGGCGGCGGTCGTCGCCGGTGTTCTTGCGCAGCTCCAGGAATTCCTCGATGTCCAGGTGCCAGGTCTCCAGGTAGGTGCAGACGGCGCCTTTGCGCTTGCCGCCCTGGTTCACGGCCACGGCCGTGTCGTTGACGACCTTGAGGAAAGGCACGACGCCTTGCGATTCGCCGTTGGTGCCCTTGATGTGGCTGCCCAGGGCGCGCACGCGTGTCCAGTCGTTGCCCAGGCCGCCGGCGAACTTGGACAGCAGGGCGTTTTCCTTGATGGACTCGTAGATGCCGTCCAGGTCGTCGGGCACGGTGGTGAGGTAGCAGCTGGAGAGCTGCGAGCGCAGCGTGCCGCTGTTGAACAGCGTGGGTGTGCTGCTCATGAAATCGAAGGTGGAGAGGATTTCGTAGAACTCGATCGCGCGGGCCTCGCGGTCGATCTCATTGAGCGACAGGCCCATGGCCACGCGCATGAAGAAGGCCTGCGGCAGTTCGATGCGCGATTTGCGCACGTGCAGGAAGTAGCGGTCGTACAGGGTTTGCAGACCCAGGTAGTCGAACTGCAGGTCGCGCTCGGGCTTGAGCGCGGCGCCCAGGCGGGTCAGGTCGAACTGCAGCATGTCGGGGTTGAGCAGCTCGGCGTCCACGCCCTTCTGGATGAACTGGGGGAAATAGTCCGCGTAGCGCTGGCCCATCTCGGCCTGCGGCACCTCGGCGCCCAGGATCTCCCGCACGATGGTGTGCAACAGCAGGCGCGCGGTGGCGTAGGTGTAGTCCGGGTCTTTTTCGATCAGCGTGCGCGCGGCCAGGATGGCGGCCTTGTAGACCTCGTCGATCGGCACGCCGTCGTACAGGTTGCGCTTGGTCTCGGCGACGATGGGGTCGGCCTTGACGTCGGCGCCCAGGCCGGCGCAGGCGTCGGTGATCAGGCGGGTGAGGGCGTCGATGTCGAGCGGCACGCGCTGGCCGCCGTCGATCACGTGCAGCTGCGGCTCGGCGGCGCGGGCGGTGGCGGCCTGGGTGGCGCGCTCGGCGGCGCGGCGCTCGCGGTACAGCACGTAGGCGCGGGCGACTTCATGGTGGCCGCTGCGCATCAGGCCGAGTTCGGCCTGGTCCTGCACGTCCTCGATGTGGAAGGTGCCGCCGCCCGGGCGCGAGCGCATGAGGGCGCGCACCACGTTCTGCGTCAGTTCGTCCACCGTTTCGCGCACGCTGGCCGAGGCCGCGCCCTGCGTGCCGTGCACCGCGAGGAAGGCCTTCATCATGGCCACGGCGATCTTGCTGGGCTCGAACGGCACCACGGCGCCGTTGCGCCGGATGATCTGGTACTGCGTGTAGGCGGACACAGGGGTGGAGGAGGTGGGCGAAGCGCCGGGCACGGACTTCTGTGCGGGGGCGACGGGGGACTGGGGGGTGGCTGCGCTCAGCATGTTTCCTCTCGATTCAGGATTTGTTCTGGGTGATCAGGTCGGGTTGGCCGCTGTTGTCGGGTGCATTGCTCACGCGGATGACGGTGCGCGGAAAACAGGGCCGGGGGGTATCTGGGGGCACACTATATCTGGTGTGTCGAGGGGCAACAAGGCACTACCGATAGCGTTTTGTGATGCGGATTGGCGAAGGCATGGATGGCGCCGATGCGCTGGCGCGCGACGATTTGCGCCGAGCGTTGACGATGCCTGCGTTTCGGTCGCGGATCGAAGCATTCATGCGGGATGCGACGAGATTCCGCGCTGCAGGCCGCGCGTGGCCTGCGATGACCGGGTCAGTCGCGGTCGACGTCGGCTGGAAGGCCGAGCGGTCCTTCGTGTGTGGCTTCGGGAAAACACGAGGTCGGCCATCCGACGAGCTGTCGCAGCCGGGCCCACTCGAAGCCGGATCCCGGGTCTTGCTTGCGCCCTGGGGCGATGTGCTCGTGGCCGGCGATGTGCCGGATGGGGTGGCGCACGCGCAGGGCCTGGCACAGCCGCGCCAGTGCCTGGTACTGGGGTGCTTCGAAGGTCTCGCCTTCCAGACCTTCGAGTTCGATGCCGACGGAGAAGTCGTTGCAGTTGTCGCGCCCGAGCCAGTGCGAGGCGCCCGCGTGCCAGGCGCGGCGCGCGCTGGAGACGAACTGCAGCACGCGCCCGTCGCGCCGCACGAAGAAGTGCGACGACACCTCGATGCCGCGGATGGCCTGGAAGTAAGGGTGCGCGTCCCAGTCGAGCCGGTTGGTGAACAGCCGCTCGACCTCGTCGCCGCCGTACACACCGGGTGGCAGGCTGATGGAGTGCACCACGATCAGGTCGACCACCGTGCCGCGCGGCCGCGGGCCGTGGTTAGGCGATTCGACGCGCTGCGCGCCGCGCCACCAGCCACCGCGCCAGCCGGGCTCAGTCCGCGGCGTCGCTGTCGCCATGGCCGGGCGCGCCGGGCACCACGATGCCCAGGCGCTGGATGCGGTAGCGGATCTGGCGCAGGTTCAGGCCCAGGCGGGCCGCCGCCGCGGTGCGGTTGAAGCCGCACTCCTGCAGCGCCTTGAGCAGCACCTGGCGCTCCTGGTCGTCGAGGTAGCGCTGCAGGTCACTGGGGAGCGACTCGCCACTGTCCGCCTCGGGTGGGCTCAGCGGCACGAAGCGGTAGGGTTCGCTCGCCGCCAGGGGGTCGGGTAGCGGGTCGGGCAAGGTAGCGGGCTCAGTGTCGCCGGTCTCTCCGAAGTCTGCGGCGTGCAGTACCGGGCCGTTGGCCAAGGCCAGCGCGCGCTGCAGCAGGTTCTCGAGTTCGCGCACGTTGCCTGGCAGTTCCCGCGCTTGCAGCCAGGCCAGCGCGGCGGACGACAGCTCGGGCACGGCCTGGCCGGCTTCGGCGCACAGTCGTTCCAGCAGGGCCTGCGCGAGCAGGGGCAGGTCTTCGGGGCGGTCGCGCAGGGCGGGCGTGCGCAGGCCGATGACGTTGAGGCGGTAGTACAGGTCCTGGCGGAACTGGCCGGCCTGCACGAGCGCGGGCAGGTCGCGGTGCGTGGCGCTGACCAGGCGCACGTCGACCGCGTCTTCCTGCACGGCGCCGAGCGAGCGCACGCGGCGTTCTTGAATGACGCGCAGCAACTTGGCCTGCATGGCCAGCGGCAGGTCGCCGATCTCGTCGAGGAACAGGGTGCCGCCGTGCGCGGCCTGGAAGTAGCCCTCGCGGTCGGCGCTGGCGCCGGTGTAGGCGCCCTTGCGCGCGCCGAAGAACTCCGCCTCGATGAGGTTTTCGGGGATGGCGCCGCAGTTGACGGCGATGAAGGGGCCGCTGGCGCGGTGGCTGCATTCGTGCACGGCGCGCGCCACGAGCTCCTTGCCAGTGCCCGATTCGCCGAGGATGAGCACCGGCGCCATGCTGGTGGCGACCTTCTCGATGCGGGCCTTTATCTGCACGATGCTGGGCGCCTGGCCGACCAGGCGGGCCAGGGCGCGCACCCCACTGGGCGGCGGTGGCGCACTGCGGGTGGGCTCGTTCGCGGGCACGGCGGCCAGCGGCGCGCGCTGGCCGCGCAGGGCCGAGGTGACGGCCCCGCGCAACTGGCGCAGGTCGACCGGCTTGGTGAGGTAGTCGAAGGCACCGGCCTTGAGCGACTCGACCGCGTTCTCGGCGGAGCCGAAAGCGGTGATCACGATGCACTTCTCGGTGCGCTGGCCGTCGGCGACCTCACGCAGCAGCGTCAGCCCCAGGCCGTCGGGCAGCTGCATGTCGGTGATGAGCACGTCGAAGCGTTGCTGGGCCAGGCCCTCGCGGGCCTGCTCCAGGTTGGCGGCGGTGGTGACGGCGTGTCCCTCGCGCAGCAGCGTCAGTTCATAGAGGGTGCGCAGGTCGGGCTCGTCGTCGACGACCAGGATGGAGGCGCTCGCGGAGGTGGACATGCGGGGCTCAGCCGGGGGCCAGGGGCGGGTGGCCCGAGCGCAGCGGATCAACGATGGTGTGCTCGTGGTCGTGGGCCGGGTTCGACGCGGGCGACAGACTCAATTGGTGTCCGCCCCCACCCCCACGTGCCGGGGCCGCCGCAGTGGCCCCCGCGTTCGCCAGCGGCATGAGCACGTAGAACTCGTTGCCTTCGCGCTGGTCCAGGCGCGCGCGCTGGTAGGCGATCTGCGCGCCGTAGCGCTCGCAGAGCTCGCGGCAGATGTACAGGCCCAGGCCGCTGGAGCGGCTCTCGGACGAGAAGAAGGGCTCGAACAAGTGCTTGAGCACGCTGGCCTCAAGCGGGCCGCCGTCGCTCCAGATGGACAGGCGCAGGTGCTCGGTGCCGCTGGGCTGGGTCACGATGCGGATCGACGCGGGCTTGCCGCTGGCGTGGCGCAGGGCGTTGTCCAGCAGGTTCACCAGCAGGCGTCGCAGGTGTTCCGGGTCGAAGGCCACCAGTCCTTGCGAGGCGTGCAGGTGCACGCCCAGGGTCTGGGTCACGCTGTTCTGCCGCATCCATTCGGCGGTCACTTGCCGCACCATGGAGTCGAGCGGCAGAGGCGGCACGTGGCTATCGGCGCGGCTGGGCTGGGGGCGCGCGATGTTGAGGATGTCGTCGACGATGCGCGAAAGCCGCTGCGCGTTCTGGTCGATCATCTTCGTGAGGCGTTTCTGCGCGGGCTCGCGCACCTCCTCGTCGAGCAAGGCATTGGCCTGTGTGATGGCCGACAGCGGATTGCGGATCTCGTGTGCCACGGCAGCCGACATACGGCCCATGGAGGCAAGCTTCTCGGTGCGAACGCGCGCCTCGACCTCGCGCAGGTCTTCGAGGAAGAGCACACACAGCGAGCCGCGTTCGCCCACCGCGGGCGTGAGCTTGGTGCGCGCGTGCAGGCGCTGGCTGGGCCGATCGCCGTGTTCGATGGTGGTTTCGGTCTCCAGTGCGGCGTCGATGGCGAAGCTTTCTTCGACCAGCGCGGCCAGGTGCGACCAGCTCGGCCGCGCCGACAGCAGCAGGCGCGCGCCTTCGGGATAGTTCTCGCCCATGAGCATGCCGCGCGCGGCGGGGTTGGCGTTGCGCACCACGCCGTGCGTGTCGATCACCAGCACGCCCACGCCCAGGCTTTCGATGACCACCTCGTTGACGGCGGCCTGCGCGCGCGCGGCGGCCTGGCTGCTGGCCGAGACGGCTTCCTCGCGCGCCAGGCGCAGGGCGAGCTGGTGGGCCAGCACGGCCACCAGGAAGAAGCCCGTGCCCGCGAGCCCGGCTTGCAGGAAGCGCGCGGTGTCGAGCTGGCCGAACCCCGACGCGTCGAGCGCAGCCTCGGTCAGCAACAGCAGCGTGACGCCGGCCGCCGTGCCCAGGCCCAGCACCAGCGGGCCGAGGATGGCACCCGTGAGCACCGGCAGGGCGAACAGCGGCGTGAAATTGATGCCCCCGCCGGGCTGGAAGTGCTGCAGCAGCGCCACCACCGCCACGTCCAGGCCGATGGTGACGATCCACTGCAGCGTGGGCGCGCGGCCATGCTCCGCCGGTTTCCACATCAGCAGCACCGCCACGGTGGCCAGCAAGTAGGTGGAGGCCAGGGCGGTCAGCCCGATCGTGCTGCTTTCGGTGGTGAGCAACAGGAACAGCTGCAAGGCCAGCAGCACCAGCGCCACGAACACGCGCGCCCGCATGAACGCGCGCCACAGGCGCTCGAACGAGCGGACGCGCTGGTCGTGCGCCTGAGCGCCCGTGCTGTCGTGGGCCGAGTACCAGGATGGAGCGAAGCTGGAACTGTCGTGGCGTGCCATGCGGGTCCTCAGGCCGGTGGGCCCTCGATGCGCTGCTGGTGCTCGGCACTGCAGTAGCTGCCTTCGCGGCCGGTGATGGCCTCGCTTTGTGGCAGGGGCGTGCCGCAGGCGCGGCAGGCCACCATCGCGATCGGCTGGCCGGGTCCGCGCGCGGCGGGGCGTGGCGGTGGCGGCGCGGCGGCCTCGCGTTCCTGGCGCTCGACGCGGCGGTTGTTGCGCCACACGTAGAACGCCACCACGACGACGGCGAGCACGAGCAGGTATTTCATTCTTGGAGCGTCATGTGCGGTGCAGCAGCACCTCGATCACGAAGCGCGAGCCCACGTAGGCCAGCAGCAGGAAGCCTGCGCCCACGTAGAGTGTGCGCACGGCGGTGCGCCCGCGCCAGCCCAATTGCCAGCGGCCCCACAGCAACACGCCCATGGTGGCCCAGGCGAGCACCGAGAACACGGTCTTGTGGTTCCACACCATGCGCTGGTTGAGCAGTTCGGAGAAGTGCCAGCCCGCCAGCAGCGTGAGGCTGAGCAGGAGGAAGCCCGCGGCCACGAAGCGGAAGGTGAGGCGCTCCAGCGTGAGCAGGGGCATGGCGGTGTCGCTGGCCACGCCGCTGCGCATCGCGCGTTCGGCGCGCTGCATCAGCCAGGCGTGCACCACGGCGGCGGCGATGAGGCCGTAGGACGCGATGCCCAGCGCCCAGTGCAGCGGCATCCACACCGAGGGCAGGGTGGGGTGCTCGGCGCCGGGGAAGGCGATCACCAGCAGCATCACCGCCGCGCCCATCAGCGCCAGCGCCCAGCGAGCGCGCAATTGGGGGTACAGCCGGCTTTCGATCAGGTACACCGTGAGCACCAGCCACAGCGTGACCGACAGTGCCGGCGCGAAGCCGAAGCGCACCGGCTCGCTCAGCAGGCTGGCCAGCAGCGCCAGCAGGTGCAGGCCCCAGGTGATGGCCAGCAGACCACGCGCCTGAAAGCTGCCCAGCCGCGGGTGCGCCCACGCCACCAGCGCGTACGCCAGCGCGGCCAGCGTGGCGAGCACGGCAGCCGGCAGGTTGAAAGCCAGTTGGGGAAACAGGTTCATGGCCACGGGCCAACGCGGTAGGTGCCGAGGGCTAAAATCAGCCGCACATCTTAACGGCGCCTCCCGGGCGCTTCGTGGCCCGGTCCCCCCGTTCAACGGGTCCACTGTGGCGCTCCGTCGGCGCCCCCACACTCTCCCAACCGCAGCCATGGCCTCAGCCCTGTCCGACCGCCTGTCACGCATCGTCAAGGAAATGCGCGGCCAGGCCCGCATCACCGAGAGCAACGTGAGCGACATGTTGCGCGAGGTGCGCATGGCCTTGCTCGAGGCCGACGTGGCCTTGCCGGTGGTGCGCGACTTCATCGCCCGTGTGAAAGAGAAGGCGCTGGGCGCGGACGTGGTGGGCTCGCTCACCCCGGGGCAGGCGTTGGTGGGCATCGTCAACCGCGAACTCGCCGCGACCATGGGCGGCGCGGGCCCGGAAGGGTCGGCTGCGCGTCCCGTGGTCGACCTCAACCTCGCGGCTCAGCCGCCCGCCGTGATTCTCATGGCCGGCCTGCAGGGCGCCGGCAAGACCACCACCACCGCCAAGCTGGCGCGGCACCTGATCGAGAAGCGCAAGAAGAAGGTGCTCACCGTTTCGGGCGACGTTTACCGCCCTGCCGCCATCGAGCAGCTCAAGACCGTGACCGCCCAAGCCGGCGCCGAGTGGTTCCCGAGCACACCCGAGCAGAAACCCGCCGACATCGCGCGCGCCGCGCTCGACCACGCGCGCCGCCACCACTTCGACGTGCTGCTGGTCGACACCGCTGGCCGCCTTGCCATCGACGAGGCGCTGATGCGCGAGATCCGCGAGCTGCACGCGGTGCTGAACCCGGTGGAGACGCTCTTCGTCGTCGACGCCATGCAAGGCCAGGACGCGATCAACACCGCCAAGGCTTTCAAGGAAGCGCTGCCGCTCACCGGCATCGTGCTCACCAAGCTCGACGGCGACTCGCGCGGCGGCGCGGCGCTGTCGGTGCGCGCCATCACGGGCGCGCCGATCAAGTTCGCCGGCGTGTCGGAAAAGATCGATGGCCTGGAGGTCTTCGACGCCGAGCGCCACGCGCAGCGCGTGCTGGGCATGGGCGACATCGTGGCCCTGGTCGAGCAGGTCACTGCCGGCGTGGACATGGCCTCGGCCCAGAAGCTCGCGGCCAAGGTCAAGAGCGGCGAGGGCTTTGATCTCAACGACTTCCTCGACCAGTTGCGCCAGATGAAGCAGATGGGCGGCCTGTCCAACCTGCTCGACAAGCTGCCCGCGCAGATGGCGGCCAAGGCCGGCGAAGCCGACCTCTCGCGCGCCGAGAAGGACATCAGGCGCAAGGAGGGGATCATCTGCAGCATGACCCTGGCCGAGCGCCGCAAGCCCGAGATCATCAAGGCCACGCGCAAGCGTCGCATTGCCGCCGGTGCGGGTGTGCACGTGCAGGAGGTCAACCGCCTGCTCAAGGAATTCGAGCAGATGCAGGGCATGATGAAAAAGATGAAGGGCGGCGGCCTCATGAAGATGATGAAGCGCATGGGCGGCATGAAGGGCATGCCCAAGCTGCCCGGCATGGGCTGATCCGTTTCCCGTACCCACACACCCGTTCACCATGGCACGCGACGTCCACGTCATCACCCACCCGCTGGTGCAGCACAAGCTCACGCTGATGCGCCGCAAGGACACCAGCACCAAGAGCTTTCGCGAGCTGGTGCACGAACTCAGCGCGCTGTTGGCCTACGAGCTCACGCGCGACATGCCCATGCAGGAGATCGACATCGAGACCCCGCTGGAGCCGATGAAGTCGCGCGTGATCGACGGCAAGAAGATCGTGCTGGCCTCCATTCTGCGGGCGGGCAACGGCTTCCTCGACGGCATGCTGCAGGTCATCCCTGGCGCGCGCGTGGGCCACATCGGTCTCTACCGCGACCCGGCCACGCTCAAGGCCGTGGAGTACTACTTCAAGATGCCGCAGGACATGCACGAGCGCGACGTGATCGTGCTCGATCCCATGCTGGCCACGGGCAACTCGGCCGTGGCGGCGGTGGACCGCTTGAAGAAGACAAACCCGCGCTCCATCCGCTTCGTTTGCCTCGTCACCTGCCCCGAAGGCCTCAAGACCTTCCACGACGCCCACCCCGACGTGCCGGTCTACACGCCCGTCATCGACCGCGGCCTCAACGATCACGGCTACATCGTCCCGGGCTTGGGCGACGCGGGCGACCGAATCTTCGGAACCAAGTAGCGGTCCCGACCTCTCGCATTCTGGATAACACACCGGTTATCCGCTCTGAGATAAGGTCGCGCCCATGAATCCCCAAGCCCCTTCCTTCTGGCGCATTGGCTGGACGTCCCTGCTGCGCGACTGGCGCGCGGGCGAGCTGCGCCTGCTGGTGATCGCCGTGACCCTGGCCGTGGCCGCGCTCACGGCCGTGGGCTTCTTCGCCGACCGCCTGCAGGGCGGCCTCACGCGCGACGCCAGCGCCCTCATCGGTGGCGACGCCGTGGTGGTGTCCGACCAGCCGGCCGGCGCGGTTTTCGTCGAGCGCGCCGAGGCGCTGGGCCTGCGCCACACGCGGAGCCTGAACTTTCCCACCATGGGCCGCGCGAGCGACGAGCAAGGCGGTGCCGCCCGCCTGGTGGCGCTGAAGTCAGTGGACGAAGGCTACCCGCTGCGCGGCACGCTGCGCGTGTCCGAGTCGCCCGATGCGCCCGACGTGGTCGCGCCTGGCATCCCTGCGCGCGGCACCGCCTGGGTGGACGCGGCCCTGTTGGTGCAGCTCGACCTGCGCGTGGGCCAGCCGCTGCTGCTGGGCGACGCGCGCTTCACCATCGCGCGGGTGCTCACGGTGGAGCCCGACCGGGGTGGTGGCTTCATGAGCTTCGCGCCGCGCGTGATGATCCGCAACGACGACCTGCCCGCCACTGGTCTGGTGCAGCCCGCCAGCCGCGTGAGCTACCGGCTCGCCGTGGCCGGCCCGGAGCCTGCCGTGGCCGGCTTCAGCCGCTGGGCGCGCGCGGAGATCGAGCGCCCCGGCGTGCGCGGCGTGCGGCTGGAGTCGCTGGAGGGCGGCCGGCCCGAGATGCAGCGCACCTTGGGCCGCGCCGAGAAGTTCCTCAACCTCGTGGCCCTGCTCGCCGCGCTGCTGTGCGCGGTGGCCGTGGCCATCGCCGCGCGCGGCTTCGCGCAGCGCCATCTGGACGACTGCGCCATGCTGCGCGTGCTGGGTCTGTCCCAAGGCAACATGGCGCGCGCCTACACGGTCGAGTTCGCCATCGTGGGTCTGTTCGCCAGCGCGCTGGGCGTGCTGCTGGGCTGGGTGGTGCACCACGTCTTCGTGCTGTTGCTGGCGGGCCTGGTCGAATCCAGCCTGCCCGCGCCCGGCCCCGTGCCGGTGCTGCTGGGTCTGGGCATGGGCCTCACGCTGCTGCTGGCCTTCGGCCTGCCGCCGGTGCTGCAACTGGCCAAGGTGCCGCCACTGCGCGTGATCCGCCGCGACGTGGGTCAGCTCAAACCGGCCACGCTGGGCGTGCTGGGCCTGGGTGTGGTGGGTTTTGCCGCGCTGCTGCTGGCGGCCAGCCGTGACCTGCTGCTGGGCGGCATCGCCGTCGGCGGCTTCGCGGCGGCGGTGCTGCTGTTCGCGGCCGTCAGCTACCTCGCGGTGCGCGTGCTGCGCGCCAGCGTGAACGAGGCCACCGCGCCGCGCGCCCTCGTCATGGCCACGCGCCAGCTCTCGGCGCGCCCGGCCTACGCCGTGGTGCAGATCAGCGCGCTGGCCGTGGGCCTGCTCTCGCTGGTGCTGCTGGTGCTGCTGCGCACCGACCTCATCGACAGCTGGCGCAGCGCCACGCCACCCGACGCGCCCAACCGCTTCGTCATCAACGTGCAGCCCGAACAGGCGCAGCCCTTCCAACAGGCCTTGCGCAACGCGGGCGTGGGCCAGTACGACTGGTTCCCCATGATCCGGGGCCGCCTCGTGGCCATCAACGGCAGGGCCGTGCAACCCGAGGACTTCGAGGCCGAGCGCGCGCAGCGCCTGGTCGAGCGCGAGTTCAACCTGTCGCACACGGCCGAGCGGCCCGAGAACAACCCCATCGTGGCCGGGCGCTGGACGCCCGAGGAGGCCGACGGCCTGAGCGTGGAGGAGGGCTTGGCCGAGGAGTTGGGCCTGAAGCTCGGCGACGCGCTCGGCTTCGATATCGCTGGCCAGACGGTCGAGCGGCGCATCACCAGCCTGCGCAAGGTCGATTGGGGCTCCATGCGCGTGAATTTCTTCGTGCTGTTCCCCGTGGCCGAGATGAACGACGTGCCGATCACCTACATCAGCGCCTTCCGCGCGCCCGAGGCCGCGGGCTTCGACAACGCCCTGGTGCGCGAATTTCCCAACATCACCAACGTCGACATGAGCCAGACCATCGCCCAGGTGCAGCGCGTGCTGGGCCAGGTCATCGCGGCCATCGAGTTCCTCTTCGCCTTCACGCTGGCGGCGGGGCTGGTGGTGCTGCTGGCGGCCGTCACGGCCACGCGCGGCGAGCGCGAGCGCGAATTCGCCATCCTGCGTGCCGTGGGTGCCGGCTCGGGCCTGCTGCGCCAGGTGCAGCGCATCGAGCTGCTGGGCGTGGGCCTGCTGGCGGGCTTCCTGGCCTCGGTGGTGGCGGTGGCCGTGGGCTGGGCGCTGGCGCGTTTCGCCTTCGAATTCACCTGGACGGCCTCGCCCTGGGTGCCGCTGGGCGGCGCGCTGGCGGGTGCCGTGCTGGCACTGGCGGCGGGCTGGTGGGGCCTGCGTGCCATCCTGCGCACCCCTGTGGTTGAAACCTTGCGCCGAGCCGCCACCTGAACCCGATGAGCGACCAACTCCTGCAACCCGAAGAACCCGCGAAGTTCGCCACCCCTTTCGAGTGGATCGGCGGCGAGGCGCGCGTGCGCGCGCTGGTGGACCGCTTCTACGACCTGATGGATCTGGAGCCCGGCTACCGCGAACTGCGCGCCGCGCACGGCAGCGCGTTGGACAGCGCCCGAGAGAAGCTGTTCTGGTTCCTGTGCGGCTGGCTCGGCGGGCCGGAGCACTACACCTCGCGCTTCGGCCACCCGCGCCTGCGCATGCGGCACATGCCGTTTGCCATCGGCATCGTCGAGCGCGACCAGTGGCTGGCCTGTATGGACCAGGCGATGGGCGAGACCGGGGTGGACGCCGAATTGCGCGAGCGGCTCAAGAAGAGCTTCTTCCAGACCGCTGACTGGATGCGCAACACGCCTTGAATCAAGGCATTTGATTGCTCGGGTCGCAAAGCCAGGCAAGGGCGGCCAGTGCCGCATGAGGGTAGCCCATGGCGATTGGCAGCAGAGCGTAAACCGCGGCACTGTCGCTTGGGGGCAGACCCTTTGTGCCGTAGAAATACACGAGCTGATCTCTCAACGCGTAGAAGGTGTTGTCGAAAACCTGTGACGGGGGGTCGGGTTCCAGGCCCTTGAGCGTCACTGCAAGCCCTTTGGCTGAGCTGAGCGTGCTGAAGCTGTTCTTGATATCCGGCAGCGGCTCCGGACGCGTGCTCGATGCGGTAGCCATCGGATAGTACCTGTCCCACTCACGCATAACCCAGTCCGCGAGTTCGATGTGTGAGGCGAACGTGCGCTGGCCATGAGCGCCACGCAACGTGAGCGTGTACGGGAACAATTGAGTAGGCATCAAGACTCCAGCAAGTGAGGTTGGATCTCTGCGCAACACGCGAGGTCTCGGCATGTCCGCGGGTCTGCGAGATTCTCCCCGTGCCTGCTGTTTGTGAGCCTTGCCACGGCATCGGTTGATCACCCATTGTTGGGACGGGCAAATCCCACTTGCACCCGTGGCCGGGCTTCAGCGTGTGGTCAGCGAGAGTTCGCGCAGCGTCAGCGGGCCGTACCAGGCCTCGGCCCGGGTGGCGAGGTTGTTGGCGTCGGTCATCAGCCCCACGGCGGTGAGCGGACCGGCCGGGCGTTCGAAGGCCGCCAGGTAGTCGGCGCGCACGTCGCGTTCGTGCTCCACCCAACGCCCCAGTTGCCCCGGGCCGTTCTGCACGACGAGTTTGCGGATACGCCGCGTGTGCGGGTTTTCGATCACGGTGCCTACGGGGTAGCGGTTGTCCCACACGTACATCAGCGTGGCGTAGGGCAGGGGTTCGCCGGTCATCAGGTGGGCCAGCTCGGAGAGCATGTGGTCGCGCCGGCTCCAGGACTGGCGGTCGCCGTCGAAGCTGAGCAGCACCCGCGCCACGGCGTCGTCGGCCTGGGGGTCTTTCATGTCGGCCTGGTCCATCAGCGCATCGGCCCACCACGAGAAACGCAGCCGTGCGCCGGGTGGCAGCTCCGTCGGCTTCAACGTCAGGCGCAGGAGGCTGTTGCCCGCGTCGCTGCGCGCGTGCACGGCGGGGCGGCCGCCGTGTTCGGCGGCGCGGTAGTCGGTGGGGCGGCGGTTGCCATAGCGGCGGTGCGTCCAGGGGCCGACGGGCTCCAGGCCGTCGAACCGGCAGGCGCGGGCCCAGGTGGACCCATCGATCTCGTCCTTCGGCGCCGACGGGGGCGTGGCGCAGCCCGCCAGGGCAGCGCCGGTGGCCAGCAGCCAGTGGCGGCGATCGACAGGGAACGGGCGGGGCGCGGCGGACATGGCGCGGATCATGCCGCGCGCCGGTGACCCCGGCTTGACGCCCGCCGGTCGAAGGTTCGCGCGCGGGCGGTAGGCGTGCATCGCGTCACGCCGGACGCAGCAGCACCACCAGCGCGCCGGCCCCGCCGTCGGCGGGGCGGGCCTGCACGAAGGCCATCACTTCCTTCTTCTGCACCAGCCAGCGCAGCACGCGGCCTTTGAGCACCGGCGCGCGGCCGGGCGAGCCCAGGCCCTTGCCGTGCACCACGCGCACGCAGCGCAGGCCCTGCTGGTGGCTGGCGCGCACGAAGCGGCCCAGGGCCTCGCGGGCCTCGTCGGTGCGCAGGCCGTGCAGGTCGATCTCGCGCTGGATCGCCCAGCGGCCTTCACGCAGCTTGCGAACCACTTCCGGCCCCAGGCCCGGGCGGCGGTAGCTCAGTTGGTCGTCGGTGTGCAGCAGGGTCTCGACGTCGAATTCGTCGGACAGGGCCTCGCGCATCACGGCGGCCTCGTCGCGCTCGCGTTGCAGGGGGCGCGGTTCGGGGTAGGGCCGTGGCGGCTGGGCGCGGCCGTGCGCAGGCAGGCGCTGCACCGGGCCCACGGCGATCTCGAACAGGCGGTGCTCGCGCTCGCGCCGCGCGGCGGCCAGGCGTTCGGCCTCTCGCTCGGCCGCCTCGCGCGCGCGGCGCTCGGCCAGTGCGTTGCGGATCGATTTGAGTTCGCCGAGGGTGTTCACCTTCATGCCCGTCATTGTCGGGCCACACCCGCCGCCGTATCAGAGAAGGCCGAGTTGCGCGAAGGACGCCGCGCGCTCGCGCGTGACGACAATGTGGTCGAGTACCCGCACGCCCACCAAGGCCAGCGCGTCGCGCAGGCTGCGGGTGATCGCCACGTCGGCCGCCGAGGGCTCGGCCAGCCCGCTGGGGTGGTTGTGCGCCAGCACCACGGCCGCGGCCTGGTGGTGCAGGGCGCGCAGCACCACCTCGCGGGGGAACACGCTGGCCTGGTTGAGCGTGCCGCGAAACAGTTCCTCGAAGGCGATGAGGCGGTGCTGGCTGTCCAGCAGCAACAGGGCGAACACCTCGTGTGGGCGATCGCCCAACTGCAGGCGCAGGAATTCGCTGGCGGCGGCGGGGTCGTTGAGCAGGTCGCGCGCCTTCAGCGGCTGGGCCAGGGCGCGGCGGGCGATCTCCATCACCGCCGCGATCAGCGCGCGCTTGGACGGCCCCAGGCCCTTGATGCGGCCCAGCGCGGCGGCGTCCGCGGCCACCAGGCCGGCCAGGCCGCCGCAGGTGTCCAGCAACTCCTGGGCCATTTGCAGCACGTGCTTGCCGGCCATGCCGGTGCGCAGCAGCAGGGCCAGCAGTTCGGTGTCGCTGAGGGCGTTCGCGCCGCGCGCGAGCAGCTTTTCGCGTGGTCGTGCGTCGCTGGGCAGGCTTTTGAGCCCGGCCCGCTGATGGGCTTGCATGAGGTTCCTCCCCGGATCGGACGCGCTTTTTACAATACGCGTTTCGCCCATCCCCCTGGGTGCATCGCACCCCCACCATGTCCCACGTCCAGCCCGGCTCCTTCCTGACCCTGCACTACCGCATGAGTGGCGCGCAAGGGCAGGTCATCATCGACACCTTCAATGGCCAGCCCGCCACGCTGAGCCTGGGCCAGGGAGAGCTGTCGCCCGCCATCGAGCAGCGCCTGATCGGTCTGGCCGAAGGCACGCGCACCGTCATCGATCTGGCGCCCGGCGAAGCCTTTGGCGAGCGCCAGCCCGAGATGCAGCAGTGGGTGGCCCGCAAGCTGCTGAACGAACTGGGCGACCCGCACGAGCAGTACGCCGTGGGCGACGTGGTG
This sequence comes from Hydrogenophaga intermedia, assembly GCF_000723405.1. Classification (GTDB taxonomy): domain Bacteria; phylum Pseudomonadota; class Gammaproteobacteria; order Burkholderiales; family Burkholderiaceae_C; genus Hydrogenophaga; species Hydrogenophaga intermedia. The sequence continues at coordinate 224,838 of NZ_CCAE010000002.1, forward strand.
CAGTTCCCCACGCCCGACGGCCTGGGCAGCTACGCCGGGGCCGTGCGCGAGGTGCGGGCCGATGGCGCTGTGCTGTTCGACTTCAACCACCCGCTGGCGGGCCAGGCCGTGCGGTTCGAGGTCGAACTGATCGGAGTCCTGTGATGGCGCAACTGCAAGACATCATCCTCGCCGAGCCGCGCGGTTTCTGCGCGGGCGTGGATCGCGCGATCGAAATCGTGGAGCGGGCGCTGGCCAAGTTCGGCGCGCCCATCTACGTGCGCCACGAGATCGTGCACAACACCTACGTCGTCAACGACCTCAAGTCCAAGGGCGCGATCTTCATCGAGGACCTGGACGACGTGCCGCCCAGAGCCACGCTGGTGTTTTCGGCGCATGGCGTGAGCAAGGCGGTGCAGAACGAGGCGGCCCAGCGCGGTTTCCAGGTGTTCGACGCTACCTGCCCGCTGGTGACCAAGGTGCACATCGAGGTGGCCAAGCTGCACCGCGAGGGCTACGAGTTCATCATGATCGGTCACAAGGGCCACCCCGAGGTGGAAGGCACCATGGGCCAGCTCGACAGCGGCATCCACCTGGTGGAGGACGTGGCCGATGTGGCGCGCGTGAACCCGGCGCAGAGCGAGAAACTCGCGGTCGTCACCCAGACCACGCTGTCGGTGGACGACGCGGCAGAGATTCTCAAGGCCGTGAAGGCGCGCTTTCCGCAGGTGCGCGAGCCCAAGCAGCAGGACATCTGCTACGCCACGCAGAACCGGCAGGACGCTGTGAAGGTGCTGAGCGCACAGGTTGACGTGGTCATCGTCGTGGGCAGCCCCACCAGCTCCAACAGCAACCGCCTGCGTGAGGTTTCGCTCAAGCTCGGCACGCCGGCCCACATGGTGGACAGCGCCGACGAATTGCGCCCTGAGTGGTTCGAGGGCCGCGCGCGCGTGGGCCTCACCGCCGGCGCCTCGGCGCCCGAGATCCTCGTGCGCCAGGTGATCGACCGCATCAAGTCCTTTGGCGCCATCTCCGTGCGCTCCATGGACGGCCTGACCGAGACCGTCAAGTTCCCGCTGCCCAAGGGACTCAAGCTCGGCGACGCCGGCACCCACTGATTCCTTCCACTGCCCCTCCCCATGCTCGACATCGTTCAACTGCGCAAGGACCTGCCCGCCGTCGTGGCCCGGCTCGAGACGCGCAAGCAGCCCCAGCCCTATCTCGACGTCGCGGCCTACCAGGCCCTCGAAGGCGAGCGCAAGACGCTGCAGACCCGCACCGAGGAACTGCAGGCCCAACGCAACAGCGTGTCCAAACAGATCGGCATGCTCAAGGGCAAGGGCCAGCACGCCGAGGCCGACGCCGCCATGGCGCAGGTCGGCGCCATCAAGGACGAGCTGGAGGCCGGTGCCGCGCGCCTGGACGTGATCCAGGCCGAGCTGCAGGCCCTGTTGATGGCCGTGCCCAACCTGCCGCACGAGAGCGTGCCCGTGGGCGAGGACGAATCGGGCAACGTGGAGGTGCGCCGTTGGGGCACCCCGCGCAGCTTCGATTTCCCGGTGCGCGACCATGTGGACCTGGGCGCGCCGCTGGGCCTGGATTTCGAAACCGGCGCGCTGCTCTCCGGCTCGCGCTTCAGCTTCCTGCGCGGCCCGGTGGCGCGTCTGCACCGCGCGCTCGCGCAGTTCATGCTCGACCTGCAGACCGAGGCGCACGGGTATACCGAGTGCTACACGCCCTACATCGTCAACCGCGAAGTGCTGGAGGGCACGGGCCAGTTGCCCAAGTTCAAGGACGACATGTTCTGGGTCTCGCGCGGTGGCGACGAGGACTCGCCGGAGCAGTACCTCATCTCCACTTCGGAGATCTCGCTCACCAACACCGTGCGCGAGCGCGTGCTGGCTGAAAGCGATCTGCCGATCAAGCTGACCGCGCACAGCCCCTGCTTCCGGTCGGAGGCCGGCAGCGCGGGCCGCGACACGCGCGGCATGATCCGCCAGCACCAGTTCGACAAGGTCGAGATGGTGCAGATCACTCACCCCGACACGAGCTACGAGGCGCTGGAACAAATGGTGGGCCACGCCGAGGCGGTGCTGCAAAAACTGGAGCTGCCCTACCGCGTGATCGCGCTGTGCACCGGCGACATGGGCTTCGGCGCCGCCAAGACCTACGACCTGGAGGTCTGGGTGCCGGCGCAGAACACCTACCGCGAGATCTCGAGCTGCTCCAACTGCGAGGCCTTCCAGGCGCGCCGCATGCAGGCTCGCTTCAAGAACGCGCAAGGCAAGAACGAGCTGGTGCACACGCTCAACGGCTCCGGCCTGGCCGTGGGCCGCGCGCTGGTGGCGGTGCTGGAGAACCACCAGAACGCCGACGGCAGCATCTCGGTGCCGGCGGCGCTGCGGCCCTACCTGGGCGGGCTGCAGCGCCTGTCCGCGCCCTGAGGAGGAACGGTATTTGCCGGGGGTCCCCGTGAACGCCCGACAGGTACTTTCACTCTGCCGGCAGGCGATCGGGGCCTGGGTCGATGATTTCGCGCCCAGCATGGGGGCGGCCATCGCCTACTACACCGCGTTCTCCCTGGCGCCGCTGCTGGTCATCGTCATCGCGGTTTCCGGTGCGATTTTTGGCCGTGAGGCCGTCACCGGCCAGATCACGCAACAGCTCTCCGACCTGATTGGCGCGGAAGGGGCCCGCCTGGTGCAGGGCCTCATCGCCAGCGCCAGCGACACCGAGCGTGGCCTGGTGGCAGGCACCATCAGCACCATCGTGCTCTTCGTCGGCGCCACCACGGTCTTTGCCGAACTGCAAAGTGCGCTCGACCGCATCTGGCGCGTGCCGGAGCGCGAGAAGCCCCAGGGCATCTGGGCCATCTTGCGCGCCCGCCTGCTCTCGTTCGGGCTGATCCTCGGCCTGGCCTTTCTGCTGATGGTGTCGCTGGTGGTGGGCGCGGCCATCGCCGCCCTGGGCAGTTGGGCGGGAGGGCTCATGCCGGGGGCCGAAGCGCTGCTCCAGGCCCTCAACATCCTCGTGTCGCTGAGCTTCAGCACCGTGCTCTTCGCGATGATCTTCAAGTTCATGCCGAGCACCTCGGTTGCCTGGCGCGATGTGTGGGTCGGCGCGCTCGTCACGGCCGCCTTGTTCGAACTCGGCAAGTTGCTGATCGGCCTGTACCTCGGCAAGAGCGGCATCACAGAATCCTTCCAGGCCGCGGGCTCGCTGGTGGTTCTGCTGGCCTGGGTCTACTACGCCGCGCAGATCTTTCTGCTGGGCGCCGAGTTCACCAAGGTCTACGCGCAAGCGCACGGTTCGCTGGCGCCGGCCGGAGCCCCGCCCGCCGTCCGGCCCGAGCCTAGCCAGGCAAGCCTGGGCGATTGAGCGCCTCGGCGGCCACCACCCGCGTGCCGGCCCGCCGCGCCAGGATGGCGGAGGCGTCGTCCAGCGCGCCGATGCCGGCCAGCGCGCCGGTGCGGTTCACGAAGTCGCAGGCGGCGCGCACCTTCGGCCCCATGGAGCCCGCGGCGAAGTCCATCGCGGCGAGGTCCTGCTGCGTCACATTGCCCAGTGCACGCTGACCGGGCTGGCCCCAATCCGCGAACACAGCGGGCACGTCGGTCAGCATGAGGAACGCGTCCGCCCCCAGCTCGGCGGCCAGCAGGCCGCTGGCGTGGTCCTTGTCGATCACGGCTTCCACGCCGATGTGTGTGCCGTCCGCACGGCGGACCACCGGAATGCCGCCACCGCCCGCGCAGATCACCGTCACGCCCTGTTCGACCAGGAGGCGGATGACCTCGATTTCGAGGATGCGCAGCGGCTGGGGTGATGCGACGACGCGGCGCCAGGCCTTGCCGTCGCGGGCGACAGCCCACCCGCGCTGCTGCTTCAGCGTCCGGGCTTGCGCTTCGCTGTAAACCGGGCCCACGGGCTTGGCTGGTGCACCGAAAGCGGCATCGTGCGGGTCCACCTCCACCTGCGTCAACAGGGTGGCGAATCGCGCCGGCGCCGGGTGGGCGTTGTCCAGCTCCTGCTGCAATACGTAGCCGATCATCCCTTCCGTTTCGGCCCCCAGCACGTCGAGCGGGAACCCGCTCTTGCCCGCGGCCTCGCCCTGCAGTGCCAGCAGGCCCACCTGCGGCCCGTTGCCGTGGGTGATGACCAACTGGTGACCTTCATCCATCAATTGCGCCAGCGACTTGGCGGCGCGGCGGATGTTGTCGCGCTGCGTCGCGGCGCTGACAGGCTCGCCGCGCCGCAGCAGCGCGTTGCCTCCCAGAGCGACGACCACGCGGGCCATCTCAGCCGCCCAAGGTCGCTACCAGAACCGCCTTGATCGTGTGCATGCGGTTCTCGGCCTGATCGAACACGATGGACGCCGGGCTTTCGAAGACGTCGTCGTCCACCTCCATCGCCGTGATGCCGTGCAGCTTCTCCATCTGCGCGCCCACTTCCGTCTCGGTGTTGTGAAAGGCGGGCAGGCAGTGCATGAAGCGCGCGCGCGGCTTGCCGGTCAAGGCCATCACCCGGGCGTTGACCTGGTAGGGCAACAGCAGGCGGATGCGCTCCGCCCAGACGGACTCGGGCTCTCCCATCGACACCCAGACATCGGTGTAGAGAAAGTCGCAGTCCCTCACGCCCTCAGTCAGGTCTTCGGTCAGCAGCACGCGGGCGCCGCTGTCGCGTGCCAGCGCCCTCGCTTCGTTGACGACGGCCTCGTTCGGCCACAGGCTGCGCGGCCCGCACAGGCGCACGTCCATGCCGAGTTTGGCGGCGCCCGTCAGCAGTGAGTTGCCCATGTTGTTGCCGGTGTCGCCAAGGAAGCAGAAGGCCACGTCGCGCAGGGGCTTCTCGCAGTGCTCGCGCATGGTCATGAAGTCGGCCAGGATCTGTGTCGGGTGAAACTCATCCGTCAGCCCGTTGTACACGGGCACGCCCGACCACTTCGCCAGCGTGTCGACCACCGCCTGCCCGTGGCCGCGGTACTCGATCGCGTCGTAGACGCGGCCCAGCACCCGGGCGGTGTCCTTGATCGATTCCTTGTGGCCGATGTGGCTGCCCGACGGTCCCAGGTAGGTGACGGTGGCGCCCTGGTCGTGCGCTGCCACCTCGAAGCCGACGCGTGTGCGGGTGGAGTCCTTTTCGAAGATCAGCGCGATTTCCTTGCCGCGCAGCAGGGGCTGCTCGGTGCCGGTGTACTTGGCCACCTTGAGGTCGGCGGCCAGCTTGAGCAGAAAGCCGATCTCGGCGGCCGAGTAGTCGCTCAGCGTCAGGAAACTGCGGTTGCGAAGGTTGATGGCCATGGGCTGCCTTTTCGGGTGGGGGACCTGCTTCGCGCAGGGCTCATGCCTCGCGCCACAGCGGGCAGCTCATGCAGTGGGCTCCGCCTCGGCCCCGGCCGAGTTCACCGCCGCGGATGGTGATGACCTCGATGCCCGCCTTGCGCAGCAGGGTGTTGGTGTGGGTGTTGCGGTCGTAGCCGATGACCACGCCGGGCTCGATGGCGAGCACGTTGTTGCCATCGTCCCATTGCTCGCGCGCCTGCTCGTAGCCGTCCCCCCCGGTGGGAATGACGCGCAGCGCCTTCAGGCCCAGGCATTGCGCCACCACCTCGAACAGGGGCTGCTTCTCGGTGCGGCAGTCGATGCCGCCGCGCTCGTTCGGGTAGAGGCTGTGGCACACGATCTGTGCCGCCACCTCCACAAAGCTGGTCACGGTGTCGCGGTCGCAGAACGAGAACACGGTGTCCAGGTGCATGGCGGCGCGTGAGCGCGGCATCTGGCAGGCGACCACGCGCTGCGCGGCACCGGCGGCGAACAGGGCCTGCGCCAGTTGCCCCACCGCCTGCGGCGTGCTGCGTTCGCCCATGCCCACCAGCACCACGCCGTTGCCGATGGGCATGATGTCTCCGCCTTCCAGTGTGGCCGGGCCATGGTCCGTATCGGGGTCGCCCCACCACACGGGGAAGGCGGCTGGCGCGAACAGCGGGTGGAAGCGGTACACGGCGGCGGCCAGCAGCGTTTCCTGGCGGCGAGCGGGCCAGTGCATGGGGTTGAGGCTCACGCCACCGTAGATCCAGGCGCTGGTGTCCCGCGTGAACATCAGGTTGGGCAGGGGTGGCAGCACGAAGCCATCGGGTCCGAGGTAGGGACCGAACATGCCTTCGGGTTTGAACGGCAGCTCGTGCACCGCCAGGCCGCCCACCAGGTGGCGCGCGAGCTGGGCATCGGGCAGTTCCCACAGCCAGCCCCGGAGTTCGTCGAGCATGCCCACGCCCACGTGGTCCGGCGTCACCCGGCGCTGCAGCACCCAGTCGCGCGCCGCGGGCAGCGCAAGGGTCTCGGCCAACAGCTGGCCCATCTCCAGCACCTCGACGCCGCGGTCCTGCATCTTCGTGACGAAGTCGAAGTGGTCGGTGCGCGCCTGCTGCACCCAGAACACGTCGTCGAACAGCATGGCGTCGCAATTGGCGGGGGTCAGGCGTTCGTGGGCCAGCCCCGGCGAGCCAACCAGCACGCGCCGCAGCTTGCCCACCTCGGAATGCACGCCGAAGCGGGCGGCGCTCTCCAGCGCCGCGTGCGGGCCGTTCACAGCAGAACCGCCGCGCTCAGCGAGGCCATGCTGAGCAAGGCCAGCATCAGCATCAGCGGCCAGATGAAGCGCACCCAGCGCTGGTAAGGCACCCGCCCGATGGCCAGTGCGCCAACCACCACCGCGTACGTGGGCGTGACCAGGTTGGTGATGCCGATCGCAGTCTGGAAGGCGGTGACGGCCAGGTCGCGCGGTACGCCGGCGAAGTCCGACAAGGGCGCCAGGATCGGCATGCTCAACACCGCCAGGCCGGAGGTGGATGGCACCAGCAGGCTCAGCAGGCCTTCGGTGGCGAAGAGCGCGTTCACGAAGGCCACGTCGGACATGCCGCCGATCCAGCCCTCCAGCGCGTGCAGGATGGTGTCGGTGATTTTTCCCTGGTCCATGATCACCACGATGCCGCGCGCCAGGCCGATCACGAGCGCCACGCCCAGCAGCTCACGCGAGCCGTCGACGAAGGCGTTGGTGAAGGGTTTCTCGCCCATCCAGGCCACCAGCCCCACGGCGATGGCTGACGCCAGGAACAGCGCCGACATCTCGGCCATCCACCAGCCGCGCAGCGCCACGCCCCAGACCATGGCGACGAAGGTGGCGCCAAACAGCACCAGGATGATCTGCTGTCGCCCCGTGAGCACCTGGTCTCGATGGCTCTCGCGGTGGCGCAGGAAGTGCGCCTCGTTCTCCACCTTGAGGTCGGCCACCAGCGAGCGGGACGGGTCCTTGCGCACGCGCTCCGCGTATCGCATCACGTAGGCGACGCAGATCAGCCAACCCAGCGCCAGGATCACCAGGCGCAAGGCCATGCCCTGGGTGAACGGGATGCCCGCCGCGTTGGAGGCGATGGCGGTGGAGAAGGGGTTGATGGTGGAGCCGAGCACGCCGATGCCGGCGCCCACCATGATCACGGCCACGCCCGTGAGCGCGTCGTAGCCCACCGCAATCATCAGCGGCAGCAACAGCACATAGAAGGCCAGCGTTTCTTCCGCCATGCCGTAGGTGGTGCCACCGGCGGCGAAGAGCAGCATCAGCACCGGGATCATCCACTTCTCGCGCCCCTGCATGCGTTGCATGACGCGCTCGATGCCGGTGTTGATGGCGCCGGTGGCGTTGACCACGCCGAGGAAGCCGCCGATGACCAGCACGAAGAGCGAGACGTCGATGGCGTTGGCCACGCCCGTCGCCTGGTTGTAGAAGCCCGTGATGGGCGCCATCAACACATCGAGCACCCCTTGCGGTGCGGCATCGACCACCTGATAGGTGCCCGGCACCGGCGCGTCCTTGCCGAGGGCTTCGTTGGCCGCGCGCTCGTATTGCCCCGCGGGCAGCACCCAGGTCAGCGCGGCCATCACGACGATCAGCGCGAACAGGATGGTGTAGGCCGTGGGGAACCGGTCTTGTGCGGTGGGAAGGGGCGCAGGCGCCGCGCCCGACATCGGTTGCGCATGGTTTGCCATGGTGTTGCCTCCATCGACGCCGGGCCGCCTCTGCGGGATGGCAAAGGGCTCTCTTGGCGCGCGGTGCATCTTCAATCGACAGGACCCGGCGCACTTTGACGAGGGTCAAGAACCCGTGTGGTGCCCGAGGCGTGCACATGGGGCGGCGCCTGCGAGGCCGGCCTGAGGGGAGAACTGGATGGGCGATGCGGTGAGACCTTGACACGGTTGCGCGGCCCTGTGTTGCCGTTACAACTCATCGCTCCGTGGGGCCACAAACCGCACGCGATGGCGTGTTCGCCGGCCCGCACGCGGCCCCGCGCTACCTAACATTCCCGCCCCATGAAGCTCCAGAAAAAAGCGTGGGTGATGGTAGGCCTGACCATCTGCCTGCTGACCCTGTCCTCGGTGTGGGTCTCCCAGCACGCGATCCTTTCCTCCTTCACCGAACTGGAGGCCAGGCAATCGCGTGTCGAAAGCGAGCGGGCCCGCCGGTTGCTGGCCCAGCAGCTCGACGGTCTGAGCGCGACGGTCATGGACTATGCGTACTGGAACGACACCGCGGACTTCGTGAAGGGCAAGCGCGCCGACCACTTCACCGAAAACTTCGGCACCGACAACATGAAGTACCTGGGCCTCTCACAGGTGCTGGTGCTCGATCCGGTGGGCCGTCCCGTGGCCAGCGCGGAACTGACGCCAGAACCGGCCCTGCGCCCGATGTCGCCAGGCATGTCGCAGACGCTTCGCAGCCTGGCGGTACCGGTGTTGTCCGATGCGAGCAGCAAGACGGTCGTGCGCACCTATCACCGTGTGGGGAGCGATCTTTATCTCGTGGCCATCGCGGCAGTGCGCAGCCAGTTCGAGCCTGCGTCCGCGCCCAAGGGTGCGCTGGCGGCCGTTCGCCGGTTCGACGAAAAGGAGCTGACGCAGTTCAGCGACATCCTCATGCACCCGGTGCGGCTCAAGTTTCCCAGCGCGCAGGAGGTGGCTCGGCCTGTCGCCGAACGTGACGACCCGGGCGTTCTCGAGTCGGCTGCGCTGATCCTCAACGGCGATGGCCAGCCCGTGGCCGAGCTGGTGCTCGAATTGAAGCGGGACCTGCATCGGGAAGGCCACTCGCTGGCGTTTGCCGCGGCCTTTCAGGTGGCCGTGGCCGGCTTGGTGATCGGCGTTCTGCTGGTCGTCCTGCTGGATCGGCTGGTGCTGAGGCGGCTGCAGCGGGTCCACCGGGAACTGGGGGAGATTGCCGCGCAAGGCCTCGGGGTCGAGGGTCGGCTCTCGGTCAGCGGCAAGGACGAATTGGCCGACCTGGCCCAGGGCATCAATCGCCTGCTGGCCAAAACCCGCGAAGACGCCGAGCAACAACGGCAGGCGCACGCCCGGCAGGAGGCGCTGAATCACCAGTTGATGCAGAGCCAGAAGACCGAGGCGATGGGGCGTTTCACCAGTGGCATTGCGCACGACTTCAACAACGCCATCGTGGCCATCTCGGGCTGTATCCAGTTGGCCTGCGAAGATCTGGAGTCGCACCACCCGAGCACCTCTTGCCTGCGGGAGGCGCTAAGGTCCGTTCGATACGCCGACGGACTGGTGAAGCAACTGCTGTCCTTCAGCCGGCAGTCTCCTCCGCACATGGACCACCTGCGACTGGGGGCGTTGGTCGAAGAGACGAGCGCACTGGTGTCGCTCGGCCTGATGAAGCGGTGCGTCCTGAAAGTGAACCTGCTCGCCGAGCGCGATTGGGTCGTTGCGGACCCCACGCAGATGAAGCAGGTCATCGTCAACCTCGTCATCAACGCATGCGACGCGATGAGCGGGCAGGGAACGGTATCGATCACGTTGGCGGAGCAGGACTTGCCCCCGGCGGACCGTGGCGTTGCCCCAGAGGCGGTGGCCCGCTTGCCTGCCGGCCGGTACCTGGTGCTGTCGGTCCAGGACGAAGGACCCGGCATCGCCCCCGAGCACCTGAACCGGATCTTCGAACCCTTCTTCACGACCAAGGCGGCCGACAAGGGAACGGGGCTGGGGCTGCCCATCGTGCAGAGCGTCATGACCGGGCATCGCGGAGCGATTGAAGTGGTCAGCAAGAGCGGGTCGGGCGCCTGCTTCAGGCTGTACCTTCCGGTGGCCAAGGCACAGCCGGACGGCGGTGGCACGGGTGGCGCCGGTGGCTCGTCGAGGTGGGTGGTGACGTCGTCGTAGTCGCGATAGCCGACGTCGCCGAACAGCATGGCGCTGTAGAAGTTGTCGTGGCGCAGGCCGTCTTCCTTGCAGGCGATGGCGCAGCCGAAGGGGTTGATCAGGAAGCTGGCGGACTGGCGCGGGCCTTGGCCTGCCGCAGCGTTCGCTAGCGCACAGACCGCGCCGGACCCCGTTGGTACAAGGTGGCAAGCCCTTTCACTGGACACCGCCATGCCGCCTTCATCCACGCGCCTGCCCACCTGGACCACCGCGACACCCCACGTGCCCTGCGACTCGCTGCCGATGGAGCTCGGCGACCTGGGCGATCACTATCAACAATGCTCGGCGATGCACGGCCCGGCGCAGGTGCTGCGTCGCGGCGTCGGCCTGCTGCAAGGCGTGGTGGCCGCCCGCACGGTCACGGCGGCCGCCCTGATCGCCCTGGTGTGCGCCCTTTGGTGGGTGGTCACCTGATCGGCGGGCGCCTGCGGCGGCGCTGGCCCTGGATCCCGGCCGAGTTGGCGCGCCTGCTGCAAACCGACGCCGGGCCCGCGCTGGAGCCCTTGCGCCTGGAAATCTTCGGGCCCGAGCGCCTGCGCGAGTTCGGCGGCCTGCTGGGCCGGGCGCATCGCGCCCAACGGCCCGGCAAGGGGCACGGCACCTTTCACACGCGCCTGCAAAGCAACGTCCGCGCACTGCGCGCCGCGCACGGCGAGCTCTCACGCCACGCGCATGAGCATCAGGATCCGGGCCCGGTGGCCACCTGGATGCTCGACAACTTCCACCTGATCGAATCTCAGATGGAGGCCATCCGCCAGGGTCTGCCGGCGCGCTTCTACCGATCGCTGCCGGTGCTGCGCGATGCGCCGCTGACCGGGCTGCCACGCGTGTACGGCGTGGCCTGGTCCTTCGTGGTGCACACCGACAGCGCCTTCGACGAGGGCCTGCTGCTGACCTTTCTGCAGGGCTATCAGGACGTGCGCGAGCTGGGCCAGGGCGAGCTGTGGGCCCTGCCCACCACCTTGCGGGTGGTGCTGCTGGAGAACCTGCGCCGGCTGGCCGACCGCATCGTGACGAACAAGGCCGCGCACGAGCTGGCCACGCTGTGCATGGCGCGCCTGCCGCGCCTGCCCTTGAACGAGTTGCAGGCGCTGGTGGCGCACATGGACCGGCTCGGCGCGGGCCCGGTGTTTCGCATGCACCTGATGCAAGGCCTGGTCGCGCGCCCGCTGGCGAAACAGCCACGTGCCGCCGAGGCGCGAGAGTGGCTGGCGGTCAGCCTGCCCGATCTGCCCCGGCTGCAGGTGCAACAGCACGCCGAGCAGGCCGCCGACCTGCTGAGCGTGGGCAACGCGGTGTCGGCCCTGCGGCTCATCGGCGCGGCCGACTGGAGCGATGTCGTGTCGCGCTGCAGCCGGGTGGTGGCGGTGATGATGGCCTCGCCCGTGTTCGCGGCCGAGGACGACGAGACGCGCTCCACCACGCTGCACGGCATCGAGCGCCTGGCGTCGCTGAGCGGGCGGGCCGAATCGGTGGTGGCCCACGCGTTGTTGCAGGCGATGCACCACGCCCCCGGCGAGGCCGACGACCCGCGGTGCCTGGCGGCGCATTGGTTGCAGGGCGATGGCCAGGACGCCCTGCGCGCGCGCCTGGGCCTGTCCGGCGGGCTGCGCGCGCGCTGGCGGCGCTGGCCGCGTCCGTCCACCACGCGGGTGTACCTGGGCGTCATCGCCGTGGGCACCCTGGCCCTGATCGCCGCGCTGGTGCATCGCTGGGGGCTGGCGGAGCACCTGGCATGGGTCGCACTGGCTGTGGCGCTCATGCTCTGGCCCGCATCCGAGGTGGTGCATGCGGTGGTGAACCGGTTGGTGGGAGAGTCGCTCAAGCCGGCCCACGTGCCGCGCCTGGGGTTGGCCGATGGCATCCCCGCGCCCGCGCGCGTGCTGGTGGCCGTTCCTGCGCTGCTCAGCGACGAGGCCACCACCGCCGCGCTGGTGCACCGCCTGCGCCTGCACCACCTGGCCAACCCCGAACCCTTCGCCCAGTTCGCGCTGCTGAGCGACTGGAGCGACGCCGACACCGAAACGGCCCCCGACGACGACGCCTTGCTGCGGCACGCGCGCGCCTGCGTGGACGCCCTCAACCAGGAACACCCGGTGGCCCGGGGCGCGCCGCCGCGCTTTCTGCTGCTGCACCGCGCCCGCTGCTGGAGCGAGACCGAGCGGCGCTGGATCGGGCGCGAGCGCAAGCGCGGCAAGCTCGAGGCGCTGGTGGCACGGCTGGCCACGGGCGAGCCGGGGCCCTTCCTGCCGCTGGGCGAGCTGTCGCACACCGCGGCAGGCACGCGCTACCTGCTCACGCTCGACAGCGACGCGCAATTGCCGCCCGGGCGCCTGCGCGCGCTGGTGGGCGTGGCCGAACACCCGGCCAACCACCCCCGGCTTGATGGCACCGGCCGGCGGGTGAGCCGCGGCTACGGCATCGTGCAACCGCGCCTGGTGGCGCCATTGCCCACCGGCCCACACGGCTGCGCTTGGCAATGGCTGGGGCAGGCGCGACAGGGGCTGGACCCCTACAGCGCCATGGCCTCGGACCTGTACCAGGACTTGTGGGGCGAGGGCAGTTTCACCGGCAAGGGCCTGCTGCACGTGGCCACCGTGCACGCGGTGCTGGGCGAACGCCTGCCGGCCGAGTCGGTGCTGAGCCACGACCTGCTGGAAGGCGCGCTGGTGCGCTGCACCGTGGTGAGCGACATCGTGCTGCTGGAGCCCGATGCGGCCCACGCCGACGCCGCCACCGCACGGCTGCACCGCTGGGTGCGCGGCGACTGGCAATTGCTGCCGTTCCTGCTGTCGCCGCGCGCTTGGCCCATGGCCGGCATCAACCGCTGGAAGCTGGCCGACAACCTGCGCCGCTCGCTGGTGGCCCCGGCCTCGCTGGGCCTGGTGGTGCTGGCGATGGCCGGGCATGGCCTGTCCCTGCCCGCCGCGCTGAGCCTGGTGCTGGCGGCGCATGGCGTGGGCCCGGCCATGGCGGCGCTGGCCGCCGTGGTGCCCCACCGCTGGGACCGGGTCAACACGCGCTTTCTCACGTTGGCGGCGCAGGGCCTGGGGCGCGCGCTGCTGGGGGGCCTGTGGTCGCTGTCGCAGTTGCTGGCGCAATCGCTGAGCGCGCTCGACGCGGTGGGCCGCACGCTGTGGCGCCTCACGGTGAGCCGACGGCACCTGCTCGAATGGTCCACCAGCGCGTCGCAGCAGGCGGGCCTGCGCACCGACTGGCCCGGCACCCTGTGGCGGCACCGCGCCGAGCCCGCGGGGGCGCTGGCGATCGGTGCGGCCTTGTGGTCGGCCTCGCCAGTGGCGCCGGGCGCGCTGGCGCTGGCCGTGTTGGGCCTGTGGGCGGCCGGGCCGCTGGTGCTGTGGCTGGCACACCGTCCCTGGGCGCTGCGCCCGGCGCTGTCGCTGGAAGACCGGCGGTTCCTGCACGGGCTGGCGCGAGACACCTGGGGCCTGTTCGAGCGCTGCGTGGACGCGCGCAACCACCACCTCCCGCCCGACAACCTGCAGGTGCTGCCGCTGGAGGTGGTAGCCCACCGCACCTCACCCACCAACATCGGCCTCTACCTTCTGAGCGCGGCCTGCGCCCGCTCCTTCGGCTGGATCGACACGCGCGAATTGCTCGACCGCCTGGAAGCGACGCTGGCCACGCTGCACCGCATGGAGCGCCACCGTGGCCACTTCCTGAACTGGTACGACACCGAGACGCTGCAGCCGCTGTTGCCGCGCTACGTGTCCACCGTGGACAGCGGCAACCTGAGCGCGCACCTGCTCGCGGTGGCCCAGGCCTGTCTCGAACGGGTCGACGACCCGCTCGACGACGCCGCGAACCCGCAGGCGCTGGCGGACGCGCACCGACGCCTGCGCGCCGTGGCGGACGACTGCCGCGCGCTGGCCTGGGCGGCCGACTTCGGCTTCCTCTACAACCCCCGGCGGCGCCTGCTGCACATCGGCTACCGCGTCGACGACGACACCCTGGACCCCTCGCTGTACGACCTGCTGGCCTCCGAGGCGCGCACCACCAGCCTGCTGGCCATCGCCAAGGGCGACGTGCCGGCGCGCCACTGGACGGCGCTGGGTCGCCCGTACTTCGCGGCCGGGCGCCACGCGGTGCTGCAGTCCTGGTCGGGCTCGATGTTCGAGTACCTGATGCCCCTGCTGGTGAGCGAGCCGCCGCACGGCAGCGCGCTGCACGAGGCCGCCGGCTCGGCGCTGCGCGAGCAGCGCGCTTTCGCGCGCGGCCTGGGCGTGGCCTGGGGCATGTCGGAATGCGCGCACGCCGCGCGCGACCCCACCCTGGCCTACCAGTACGCGCCGCAGGGCGTGCCGCGCCTGGCCTTGCGCCGCACGCCCGACACCGAATGCGTGGTGGCGCCCTACGCCAGTGTGCTGGCGGCACAGGTCGACGCCGCCGCGGCCTGCCGCAACCTGCGCGCCTTGGCCGAACTGGGTGCGCGCGGCCCCTACGGCTTCATGGAGGCGGTGGACCACACGCCCTCACGCCAGGTACATGGCAGCGCCTTCACCCTGGTGGGCACCTTCATGGCGCACCACCAGGGCATGAGCGTGGTGGCGCTGGCCAACGTGCTTCTGGGCGGCGTGGCGCAGCGCTGGGGCATGGCCGAGCCCCGCCTGCAAGCCCTGTCGGCATTGCTGCACGAACAGGCGCCGCGCGAGATGCGCACCGCCCGGCCCCCGCCACCGGCGCCGTCGGTGCGTGAGCCGCGCGGCGCCACGCCCAGCCGCGCCATCACACCGGGCGCGCAGGCCCTGGAGCCCACGCACCTGCTGGGCAACGGCCGCTACGCCGTCACCCTGCGCCCCAACGGCGCCGGCTGGAGTCGTTGGGGCGCGGCCGGCCTTTCCCGCTGGCGCGACGACGCTCTGCGCGACGAGCACGGCAGTTTTCTGTACCTGCGCGCGCCGGCCAGTGCCGTACCGGTGTCCCTCACCAGTCACCCTGCGCCCGACGCGGCCGCGCGCTACGGTTGCGAGTTCCACGCCGACCGCGTGTGCTTCACCGCCGAATGGACCGCGCTGCACGCGCACGTCACGGTATGGGTGAGCCCCGAGGACGACATCGAGCTGCGCAAGGTGGTGCTGTCCAACCTGAGCGACGAGGTGATGGAGGTCGAGCTGCTGTCGGCGCTGGACGTCACGCTGGCCGATCCCGCCGCCGACGAGGCCCACCCCGCGTTCTCGCAACTGTTCGTGCGCGCCGACTGGCTGGCGGCGCAGCAGGCCCTGCGCTTCGAGCGCACGCCGCGCCTGGGGCACGAGCAGCGCCTGCTGGCCGCGCACTTCGTGGCCAGCGCCACCGGCGAGCTGCTGCAGGTGCGTTGCCAGACGAACCGCCTGCACTGGCGCGGTCGGATGCATCCGACCAGCCACCCGTTGGCGCGCCTGATGCCTGCGCCCGCGTCGGACTGCGCGCTCGACACCGGGCTGGACCCGGTGGCCGCGATCGGGCTCACGCTGCGCCTGCCACCCGGCGGACACGCCAGTGTGGTGTTCGCCACCGCTGCCAGCGACTCGCCGGACGCGCTGCGCGCGGTCATCGACAAATACCGCGAGCCCGGCTACGTGGAACGCGCCTCGGCGATGTCCGCCACGCTGGTGGCTATCCCCGCGGCGCCGAACCGGCCCCACACCGACTACTTGCCCGCGCTGCAGGCGCTCACCACGGCGCTGGTGCTCACGCTGCCGGCCGTGCACGCGTCCCTGGCCGGCGCGGTGGCGGTCGATCGGCGCTCGCTCTGGCCGCTCGGGCTGTCGGGTGACCGGCCGCTGCTGTTGGTGGACGCCAGCACGCAGCAGGGCCTGGGACTGCTGCGCCTGCTCGCGCTGATGCTGCGCCAGTGGTCGCGCGCCAGCGTGGCCTGCGACCTGGTGGTGCTGAGCCTGGAAGCCCACTCCTACGACATGCCGCTGCAGCGCGAGCTGGAGCAATTGCGCGAGCAGCACCGGTCTGCGCCTGGTCTCGCGGAAGGGGCGCAGGGCACGGGCCTGCATTGCTGGCGGGTCGACGAATTGTCGCCCGTGCAGTTGGCCACGCTGCGTGCGCTGGCCCGGGTGAGCCTGCGCGGCGATGGGCAGCCCTTGCTGCACCAGTTGCGCGACTGGTACCTCGCGCACGAACCCGCGCCCACCACGGGCTGGCGCGAGGAAGACAGCGAGCCGGCCGCGGTGCCGGTGCGCTCGCTGCCGCGTGCGGCCGAGGTGGCGCGCGGTGGCTTCGACGCCCGCGGCAGCGCCTTTCGCATCGGCTTGGGCCATGAGCAGCAAACGCCTCGCCCCTGGATCAACGTGCTCGCCAACCCTGGCTTCGGCGCGCTGCTGTCCGACAGCGGCGGCGGCAACACCTGGGCCGGCAACAGCCGCCTGCACCAACTGACGCCCTGGGCCAACGACCCCGTGGCCGATCCGCCGTCCGAATGGTTCTGGCTGCAGGACCGGCAAAGCCACGAGGCGTGGAGCCTGGCGCCCTCGGCCTGGGGCCACGAAGACGCGCACTACGAGGTCACGCACACACAGGGCCTGAGCACCATCGAGCACCAGGTGAACGGGTTGCACGTGGCGGTGCACTGGTGCGTGGACGCCGACTCCGCCATCAAGCAGGTGCGCATCACCGTGCGCAACCAGGGGCCGCGCAAGCGCCACCTGCGGCTGCTGGCCATGGTGGAGTGGCTGCTGGGCGACAAGCGCGCGGACCGGGCCACCCTGCACACACGGGCCGAGTACGGCGCGGGGCCCGCCGCGCCGCTGTTGGGACTGTTCTGCACGCAGACGCGGGTGGACCCTGCGCAGGATGCGTCGCCCGGGAGCGCCACCGCTTTCCTGGCCGAGGTGCCCCACGCCGTGCATCCCGGCCTTGAGCACGGCGAAGGCCCCGACTGGACCTGCGATCGCCGCGCCTTCTTCGACCGCGCCGGGCGCATCGCACTGCCGCGACACCTGGGTCAGGCCGAGGGCGGTGGGGTTGACGCCTGCGCCGCGCACGCGCGGCTGCTCACACTGCGCCCGGGTGCGATGCTGCAGCAGACCTACCTGATCGGCCACGCCGACAACGTCGACGCGGCGCGCAAGCTGCTGCGCGAGGCCGGCACCGTCGATCCGCTGGCTCGTGAACGCGAGGTGCGCGCCCGCTGGGACGAATTGCTCGGCGCCACAGAAGTGCACACGCCCGACCCTCTGTTCGACGCCATGGTCAATCGCTGGTTGCTCTACCAGACCGTGTCCTCGCGCCTGTGGGCCAAGGCCGGCTTCTACCAGGCCGGCGGCGCCACGGGATTCCGGGATCAGTTGCAGGACACCATGGCCCTGACCTGGGCAGCGCCCGCGCTGCCGCGCGAGCAGATCGTGCTCTGCGCGTCGCGCCAGTTCGAGGCGGGTGACGTGCAGCACTGGTGGCACACGCCCGGTGGGGCCGGCGTGCGCACGCACTTCTCGGACGACCTGCTGTGGCTGCCCTTCGCCTGCGCGCACTACCTGCGCGCCACGGGTGACCGCACCGTGATGGACGAGGTGGTGCCCTTCCTGGACGCGCCCGAGCTGCCTGTTGGCGTGGAAGACGCCTACGACACGCCACGCACCAGCGACGCGCGGGCCAGCGTGTACGAACACGCCGCGCGCACCATCGACCGCAGCTTGCGCACCGGCGCGCACGGCCTGCCATTGATGGGCACGGGCGACTGGAACGACGGCATGAACCGCGTCGGTCACGAAGGGCGCGGCGAATCGGTGTGGCTGGCCTGGTTCCTGTGCGCCATCACCGAGGACTGGATCGCGCTGGCGCACGAGCGTAGCGAGGGCGAACGGGCGCAGCGCTGGGCCGGGGCACGCGAGGGTTGGGCCGCGGCGCTGCAGACCCACGCCTGGGACGGTGACTGGTACCGTCGCGCCTACTTCGACGACGGCAGCCCCTTGGGTGCCGCGCACATGCCCGAGGCGCGCATCGACCTCATCGCGCAGGCCTGGGCCGTGCTGTCGGGGCAGGCCCCCATCGAGCGCCAGCGCGCGGCAATGCAGGCCGCGCGCGAGCACCTGCACGACGCGCCGGCCGGACTCATGCGCCTGCTCGCGCCGCCACTGCGGCATGCCATGCCCAGCGCGGGCTACATCCAGGCGTACCCGCCGGGCGTGCGCGAAAACGGCGGCCAGTACTCGCATGCTGCGGTGTGGGCGCTGATGGCCTCGGCCCGGCTCGCGCTCGCCAGCGATGGCCCGGACCGCAGGGAGGCGCAGGACCGCGTGTACGCCGACTTCTGCGAACTCAGCCCCGCGCACCGCGCGGCGCACCCGGTGTGGGGCCCGGCCTACGGCCTGGAGCCCTATGCCGTGGCGGCCGACGTGTACAGCGAAGCGCCGTGGACAGGCCGTGGCGGTTGGAGTTGGTATACGGGCGCGGCCGGCTGGCTGCACCGCGCTGCCATCGAATCGCTCTTCGGCCTGTGCCTCACCCACGACGATCTGTGGTTCGAGCCCTGCCTGCCCACGTCGTGGGAGCGGGCGCGCCTCACGCTGCGCCGCGAACAGCGCTGCATGCATTTCCTGCTGCACCGTGGCGAGAACGAAGGCGAAGGCCGGGCGCTGCGCATCGGTGAACGCCTGCGCTGGCGCGATCTGCCGGCCGATTCGCACTTCTCGATCCGGCTGGACTGAGAAGATGTGAACGAACCGATCTGGGGCGGCCAGCGGTCCCGGCGCACGGCTATGTGCGCTGAAGCACAGACCGCCACGCAGCTGCCGCGTACCCTGAAGCTCTACCCAACGCAAGACACAGGACACCCCATGAACTACCAGGAACAGGACAGCTACGGCATGTACACCGAAATCAAGGACGGCGGGCCTGGCCCGCAACTCATGGGCGCCCACACGCTGCATGGCAACGATGTCCGCAACCGCCGGGGCGAGGACCTGGGCGACATCAAGGAAATCATGCTCGACATGCACAGCGGCAAGGTCGCGTATGCCGTGCTGTCGTACGGTGGCTTCCTGGGCATGGGTGACAAGCTCTTCGCCGTGCCCTGGAGCGCACTCAAGCTGGACACCGTGAAGAAGTGTTTCGTGCTCGACGTCGAGAAGGATCGGCTGGGCAACGCACCCGGCTTCGACAAGGACCACTGGCCCGACATGGCCGACAAGGCCTGGGCCCAGGACATCAACCACTACTACGGGCAGACGCCGCACGCGCCGCTCAAGGAACACACATCATGAAAACCCATCAACGCTGCGCGGCCCTGCTGCTGGTGGCCGCTGCCTTCACGGGCCTGGCGGCCTGCGGTTCCACCCCCACGCGATCCAGCACCGGGCAGTACCTGGACGACACCGCCATCACCACCAAGGTCAAGAGCGCGATCTTCAACGACCCCGGTCTGAAATCGGCCGAGATCAACGTCGAGACATTCAAAGGCAGCGTGCAGCTCAGCGGCTTCGTCGGCACCCAGAGCGACATCAACAGGGCGGTGGTGCTCACCCAGAACGTCGAAGGCGTTCGCAACGTCAGGAACGACATGCGGCTGAAGTGATCGCCGCCGGCCCGCGAGTCGGCGTCGGTGCCGTGGGCGGGACTGTGCTCACCGGCGGCAGCGCCGTGGGCACCGTCGGTGGCGCCGTCATCGGCGGCATCATCGGCAACCAGGTCGAGCCCAAGAAGTGAACCGCCTGCGCGCCCCCGGGCCGCGACAGGCGTGGTGATCGACCCTGGCGAGGTCGTTCACAGCCTGTCGTGCCTCTCTCGAGGTGGCGCACCATGGGTTCGATGCCGCACACAGCCCGGGCGTTCGGGCGTAAGCTGAACGTTTCGACCAAGCGGGCCTTGTCCCGTCGCCCTTGCCCCGTTGCCATGGACTCCTCGAACCCGCGCCCGGCCAGCGACCTGCTGGCGGCCCTGCCGCCCGCCGAATGGGAACGCCTGGCGTCACGCCTCGAACTGGTCGACCTCCCGCTGGGGGCCGTGCTCTACGAGTCGGGCATGACCATGAGTCACGTGTACTTTCCCACCTCGGCCATCGTCTCCCTGCTCTACGTGCTCGAGAACGGCGCTTCCGCCGAGATTGCGGTGGTGGGCCGCGAGGGCGTGGTGGGCATCGCGCTCTTCATGGGTGGCGGCACTACGCCCAGCCGCGCGGTGGTGCAGAGCGCCGGCAAGGGCTACAAGCTGCGTGCGCAGGTCATCCAGGAGGAATTCAACCGCGTCGGGCCGGTGATGCACCTGCTGCTGCGCTACACGCAGGCCCTGATCACGCAGATGGCCCAGACGGCGGTGTGCAACCGCCACCACAGCCTGGACCAACAACTGTGCCGCTGGCTGCTGCTCAGCCTGGACTGCCTGCACACGAACAAACTCGTGATGACGCAGGAACTCATCGCCAACATGCTGGGCGTTCGCCGCGAAGGGGTCACCGAAGCGGCGCTCAAGCTGCAGCGCCTGGAGCTCATCCGCTACGCGCGCGGTCACATCACCGTGCTCGACCGCCCGGGCCTGGAGCAGCGCGTGTGCGAGTGCTACGAGGTAGTCAAGCGCGAGTACGACCGCCTCTTGCCGCACCGCTTCGCCTCCTGAGCCCATCGAACCATCGGTGCGCTGGCAGACGGAAGCCGGCCCGCTGGCCGCGCACACTGTGGCGCACCCCATGCCATCCGCCGACAACGACATCCTTCAAAGACTCAAGCCCGGGACGCGACAGCGTTTGCTGGAGCGGTGCGAGCCCTTCGCGTTCGGCCTGTCCACCAGGCTTGTCGAACAGGGGCAAGCGCTGCGCCATGCCCTCTTCCCGCGCTCGGGCTTCATCGCGCTGGTGATCGATGAAAAGGACCACCCGGCGCTGGCCGTGGGCCTGATCGGCCACGAGGGTGTGTTCGGCGGCGAGCTCATCCTCGGCACGTCACGGCCGCCCTGGCGCGCGGTGGTATTGAACCCGGGTGATGGCTGGCGCATCGAGGCGCAGGCGCTGCGCGAAGTCAGCGCGACCCACATCGACCTGCAACAGCGACTGCAGGGCCTCGTGCTGGTGCGCCTGCACCAGCAGGCTCTGGCCTCGGCGTGTGAACGGTTCCACCCCGTTGCCTCCCGCCTGGCCCGCTGGCTGCTCATGAGCCAGGACCGTGCGCAAAGCCCGAACTTCTATCTGACACAGGAATGCATGGCCCGCATGCTTGGCGTGCGGCGTGTGAGCGTGACCCTTGCCGCTGGCGGGATGCAAAACGATGGGCTCATCAGCTACCGGCGAGGCGATGTCAGCGTGCTGGATCGGGCTCGACTCAAGGCACGGGCCTGCAGTTGCTACGCCAACGACATTCAACTGGCACAGGCCTATGTGCGCCAGCCAACAAACAGAAACGGCTGATCCGCGCACAGTGACGCCGTGGGCCCTGGGGCGCGCACATCTGACCATGCACCAACCACTGCAAGAGCCCGTGCACCACGCCCACACCACTCACCGCCAGAGAGAAACGCCCATGAATACGCGTAGCGCCGGCGAAGCGTCCGCAGACAGTCGTCAAGGCCCGAGGAACACGGTCTGAGCCACTCGATGAATGCCTCCGCTTCTTCATTCCCGGAAACCATGAACGTCGTCAGTGGGCAATGCGTTCGGGCAAGCGACGGTCAGGTGTTCAGCTACAGCGTCGATGTAACGCCGTTTTTCTGGTCGGCAAATGTCCGGGATGCGGCCGAGCAGATTGTCGGCACGCCCAATCTCGGCGTTTTCGGTCGGCGACTGTCGAGCGAGGACCTGCGATCGTGCGCTGTTCACTGGATCGAGCGTGTGATACGCGATGGATTCATGTGAGCTCGCTTCGTTGCGCTGAAAAGCCGTTGACGGCCATCCCCCACGCCAGACAACCGTAGAGACCCTAACCCATCGAGTCACGCTCAAGTCGATCAAATGACTCTACTGCTGACTGGAGAATGACATGAAAAACTCGAACGAGCAGATGTGCGGGGACATGGAAGGAGAGTCACGCTTGGGTGACGAAGCACATGAACACGCGACCGTCACGCTGAATGTCCTCTGCATCGTCGTGTCGTGGAGTTTGGGCGCAGAGAGACTGACTGGGTATCGTGCGCAAGAAGTGATTGGCAGGGCGTATGCCTTCCTCTATCCCGATGAAACGAGTGCGAACGGACGGTCGTCGCAGCGGGAGCGGACGTTGATTCTGCCGAATGGAAGGTATGAAGAGGAGGGCTGGCGCATGCGAGAAGACGGATCACTTTTTTTTGCCAGCGAACTCACCCGGCCCATGTTCGACGGGACGGGAAAGCTCGCGGGATGTGAAAAGGTCATCCGAAATCTCTCTGATTCATGCGCAAGCAACAAGGCGCTTTATCACAGCGATAAGTTCCCTTTGCGGCTTCTTGGCAGCGCACGCGACTGCGCCGTTCACATGCTCGATCCGTCTGGATGCATCGTTGGCTGGAGCATTGGTGCAGAGCTACTGACGGGGTACCACGCCGAGGAAGTCATCGCGAAGCACTATCAAATGCTGTTCCGGTGGGAAGATCGAACGGAAGGATTCCCCAGTTGGCAACTGCAACGTGCGCGTTTGCATGGGTGCATAGAGGAGAGCGGCTGGCTTCTCCGAAAGGATGGATCCGTGGTTTGGGCGAATTTCGTTCTGACGCCCATCCATTCTTTTGATGGATCTCATGTCGGATTTTCCAAGGTGGCACGCGACAGGAGAGAGGGGAGTGCATACATGGCCGATAGGGGGTGTGGAGGGACGACGTGGGCAACAGCCCCGGCTCGGGCGCACGGCGTCGTTCACGGGTCCCCCGGGGGGAGCGGCGTGACTCCGCTCTGAGTCGTCATATCGATTCCGTTGCTTGTGAGGGTTTTTCCAGTGGTAGCGGTCGCTGCGTCCATCTCAGCAGCGCCAGGCCCACGGCGGCCGAGAACAGCGAGGCAAGGAAGATGCCGATCTTGGCGCTGTCCATCAAAGGCCCGCTCAGCGCGAGATTGGCGATGAATAGCGCCATCGTGAAGCCGATGCCGGCCAGGCAGCTACCGCCGGCCATGGCGCCCCAGCCCAGATCCCCGGGGCGCGTCGCCAGGCCGCTGCGCAAGGCCAGCCAGCCAAACAGAAGAATCCCGGCCGGCTTGCCGAGGGCGAATCCAAAGAACACCGCCGCCGCCACTGGCCGATCCACGTTGGTCCACGAAAGCGCCAGGCCCGCATTCGCGAGCGCGAACACCGGCATGACGCCGAAGCTGACCCAGGGGTGCAACGCCATCTCCAGTCGCTCGACGGGTGACAGCGATTCTCGGGCGGCCGTCTCGGCCGCCAGCAAGGTCTTGCGATCGCTTGTGCGTCCGCTGCCCTGACTGCCCGTCGGGTGGGCGATGACCTGTCCCAAAATGGCGTAGAGCCGGTTGTCGCTGACCCAGCGCGTCGCGGGGGTCATCAGCCCGAGGATCACGCCCGTGACGGTGGCGTGCAGTCCGGCTGCATCGATGGCCAACCAGGTGGCCGCCCCCATGACCACATAGATCGAAACGCTGCGCACACCGGCACCGGCCAACAGGCGCAGGATGGCGATGCACAGGGCCGCCAGGGCAAGCATGCCCCAATCCATGCCATGGCTGTATCCGATGGCGACCACCAGGATGGCGCCGATGTCATCCACGATCGCCAGGAACAGCATGAACACCCGCAGACTGTGCGGGATGCGCGTGCCCAGCAAGGCCAGGCAGGCAATGACGAACGCCGTGTCGGTGGCCATGACGATGCCCCAGCCGTGCGCGCCGGCTTGTCCCCACTGCAGCGCCAGGTAGACGGCAGCGGGCGCCATCATGCCGCCCAATGCCGCGGCGATGGACAGGGCTGCCATGCGCGGGTCGCGCATCTCGCCCAGCACGGCTTCGCGCTTGAGTTCGAGCGCGACGAGAAAGAAGAACAGCGTCATCAGTCCGTCGTTGATCCAGTCCTTCAACGTACGGCCCAAGGCCATGTCGCCCAGCCTCAGCTCAAGCCGTGTTTCCCAGATGCCGAGGAAGGCGTCGGCCCATGGCGAGTTCGACAGCACGAGCGCTGCGAGGGTGAACACGAGCAAGACGGCGCCACCTGCTGCCTCAATATGCAGGAACCTGACAAACGGGGGCGAGATGCGGTCAATGAATACGCGAGGGAGTCGAACGGACATGGGGGATCCAACCGAAATGTGTGCTTTCGATGACTCCCGGGGTGCGCGCCTGAGCTGCGTCTCCCAACACACTGCTACCGGGCGTCATCGTGGCGGAACAGATCAACGAAGGCCAGCAGGATGGCCGCACCAAAGAACGACACCAGCAGCGCCGGCAGGCTGAAGTGCTCGGGGCTGAGGGTCCCCGCGCCCAGCAGCGGTGAGAGGAGCCAGCCGCCGGCAATGGCACCCACCATGCCGACGAAGACGTTCACGATCAGGCCCTGCCGCTCGTTGGACCACAGGAGCATGTTGGCCAGCCAGCCGATGACTCCGCCAACGATGAGCCACGTGACCAAGTTCATTCGCACGGCGCCTGACAAGAGAAGTGGGCAGCGCTGGGCCGCAGGAGACGCTGGCTGTGCTCGATGCGTTCGGACAGCGCCTTTACCAGCGGAATCGAACGCCTGGGCTCCGACGTTCCATATGGTGCAAACACAAGTATGCGGATTGCACGAGGATCGATCTGTGCGCTGGCGAACGCAGCCGCGCCAACAAAAAAGCCCCTGCATTGCAGGGGCGTGAGATTCGCTGGCGGTGGAGGTAGGACGCAGCGAACCACTCTCAGTTGGATTTTTCGCTATCCAGCGCACTTTTTTTTCTGCTCTGCAGCCTTCAAAAAGCGCGCGCGCACGCACATACGCGCGTCGCAATTTTCGTGCCTCAATTGAAGTGGTCTTCCGTATCAGCGGTTCCCCCTAGGTTCCCTTTTCGGTTCCCCTCAAAAGTTTTGAAGCTGCTCTGCTGAGCGGGTAGATGACCGGCCGTGTGAAGCTGCAGCAAGGTGCGCAGCTGTTTGCGCGACGTTGTCGATCGGAAGCTGAGTTCCTCTTCGGTGCCCTCCCGGTTCCCCTCAAAAATGATGCGGGAGCTGCTCGCGAAGTTGCCCCGGAGTTGTAGATCTCGACACGAACTGCGGTCTGTCGTTTCTGCGGTTCCCCTTTGGTTCCCTTCTCGGTTCCCCTCAAAAATTTCGATGAGGTGCCCCGGAGGAACGTCGTAGTTCCTGGCTGTGAACAAAGTCGCAGCGTGTGCAGGTACGAGGCCGCCACCGCAATAGGTGCAATGTCTGCCGTCTGCGCTTCGAGCCATTGGCACGTAGCCTTCCATATCAGCGGTTCCCGCTCGGTTCCCCTTCCGGTTCCCCTCAAAAATGTTGCGGCCTTTGCTCGGCGAGCTTTCTTCAGGCGATTTAACGTGAGGCGGCGAAGGGTAGCGGTGGCCAGCCAGATGTCCTTAGGGACGCCGGCCTTCGTCTGCGCCACCGATGGTGTTGCCCGCGACGTTGACACGCGTCCCTCACAAGGCGAGTGCGCATCAGCTTTTCCGGCAAACCTGAGATGACCGTCCCTCGATAGCGAGCCCAGTCTGCGGCCCCATGAATGTGCGGTCTTCTGATTGAGCATCTCGAATGGCGCCGCTCACTCTAGGCATGCGCTTTGCCAGCGAGGTTGGGGATTTTCTAGCACTCACAAGGAGCACAAATATGATGTCCAACCAACCGGGGCAGACGCCTGGCAAGCCCGTTAATCAACCTCCGCCGGGTGACAGCCGTTCACCTGGTGCGAATCCCACCCATCCCGATCGTGCACCTCAAACGCGTCCCGCTGACGCCAGGCCCGGGGAAAGGCCTATTGCTGACGTTGATCGCAAAGTACGTGAGGGTGATGCCTAGGCTGTCGCCTCGCGCTACAGCATGCAGATCGACGTAGTCGTATCCGTTTGGGTACACATCAGGCATGCACAATGTCGGCCATGGTGGAGATGACAGCGTTGAGCGATGAAGTGCTCGTGGCAATGGCTCACGAATGGAGATTGAGGGCGCTTCGCGGGGAAAAGGTCGCCCGTGGCCCTGCACACGAGCTGGAAGCTGAGATTCGACGACGTCGCGGTAGGTCGCCAGTCGAGTCCACGCTAGACGATCTAGACACCCGCCCTCTCGCGGCGCGCGAGGGCGTTGCGCGCAGTTCTTGGCGTCTCTGGTAGCGCCTTCAAGCTAAAACGCGACTGGACGTTCCGCCCTGGCGCCCTTGGGAACGACCACGGAGGGCGTTCGTCCAACCTCATCTAACTCTGCAAGGCTTCACGCGGCCAGTCGGTGCGATGAGTGTGCTCCGCAGCCGTGCTGCGTACTCCAGTCTTGGCGGAGCCCCCGCCCTGTTGTTGCGGGTGAGGTCCTTGACCTGTACGAGTTAGCTGAGATGACGCCTTCGGGGCTCTCGGACTGAAATATGACAAGAGGAGCGGGACGCCATGAGCCAACCGCTCACCCGACGTCCGTTTCCGTGGGCGTGAACCGCGGGCTGCACGGGCCACCTCAGTTGAGCACCTACACCGTCGACTTCGCTTCGGAGATTCGGCGAATCGAGCAGGGGGAACCGATAGGGGAACCGAAGGGGGGAACCCGAGGTGTTAAAGACATGAGAGAAATTATTCGCGTGTCGCCCGCTGATATGGCGCCTTTGGAGCTCTTGGACTGAATCCTGACCTGTGGGTCGGATTGCCACGAGCCAGCCCTCACCCGACGCTAGTGTTCGTAGGCGTGAACCACTGGCGGCTGGAGCCACCTCAGTTGAACACCTGCTCCGTCGACCTCTCTGCAGCGATTCGGCGAATCGAGCAAAGGGAACCGATAGGGGAACCGCAGGGGGAACCGAGGGTGTTGGAGGCATTAGGTTATTGCTTGCTGGCGGCGCATGCGTTTCGACATCCTTGTGCCCGCTGCGGACAAAAGGCCAGGAGCAGGCTCTGCGCTTCGGGCGCACCTACTTGGCAGGGCGTGCCGGTCGAGACACTGCGCGCCGAGGAGGGCTCCTACTGCCACGTGGAGCACGCCATCGACGATGGTGAAGCTTCGGTTCCCTCTGGGTTCCCTTTTCGGTTCCCTCAAAAAAGGGTGAGGCCTCATGGCGCAGAAGAAGCGCTGGGACATAACCCGCGGCTGACTTGTTGCGTTCTAGGGAGTCATGAGGACGGCGTCGGCACGTAGAGATTTGGAAGTCACGAGCCCTACGGGCGCATCGACATCGACAACGGCCAGGTGCGCCAATCCAACTTCCACGACTACGCGCCGCTGCCCATGCGCGACTGCCCTGCCATCACATCGTGCCCAGCACCGATCGACCCCAAGGGGTTGGCGAGGTGGGCACGCCACCCATTGCCGCCGCGGTGGCGAACGCCGTGCACGGGCACCGTGGCGGCGCCAACTGCCCCTGCCCCTCGCTTGGCACGACGATGAAGACGATACTTCTGGACATCAATGGCAAGGCCGTCAAGTGATCACCTAACCCGACATGCCCCGAAACCGACCACGGATGGTTTTGTCCTGGAGGGGGGCCCCGCCGCCGTCGTGCGGAGGAGCGAAGGGCCGAGCGGCCGTACAGAGTAGCGGTTGTCGAGGTCATGTCCGGATCTGAATGCTTGTCTCCCACAAGATGCCAAATCTGAATCGACTCGGTTCTGCAGGCCCCGCAGACTGCGCTTGAACGTGTCGCACGCGCGCCAGAACTGAAGCCTTCCGCTTCCTAGCTGTTCAAATCTGGGAGGTCGGCGAGTAGGTGCCACGGGTGTCGTGACGAAAGAATGACCAGGTCAGCAACAACGCGACCTCGCCATGAAGCAACCCGTCTCGCAACCACTCCACCGAGCCCTCAAGCGCCTGGGCTCCAACGTCTCCAAAGCCCGGCGCCGTCGGCGCTGGTCCTTGAAGGATCTCGCTGATCAGACGGACATGTCTGTCAGCACTGTCCGGCGCCTGGAGCAAGGCGAGCCCGGTATTGCTGCCTGTTCCCTGCTCAGCGCCTTGCACGCGCTGGGCAGGCTGGATGAGTTCAACCGGCTGTTGGACGCCGATCGCGACACCATCGGCGTCCATTGTCAGGACGAGCGGCTTCCCCAGCGCGTTCGCAAGTCCTCGTCGGAACACGTTTCATGACGCCCGAGTTCGTCATGCCCCCGGAGCTGCGGCTGAAACTCATGCCGAAGGTTGCTACGAAGGGCTCCGGTGGCCCCACGAAAACCCGTGGACGAGGTCTGTAATCGGATGAACCATCCAGGGGCGCTCTTGGCTGAGAGCACAGCCTGGCCGCAGGATTGACATCAAGAGAGCAGACCATTGAGGCGTCGTCGGGCGCGAGAAGTTCGTGGGGCGCTACGTCATGGCGAACTCACTGAGCTTGGGGATAGCCGCCGAAGTGTTTGATCGGTGACCAGGTCGGCAGGACTTCAGGTAGCGATGGTGAGAGCGAGTGATAGTCCTGCGCGCCGTACACCACGCGGCCATCCATGATGGTCAAGACCGAGGCGATGGACTTGATCTGAGCTTCTTCGATCGAGAAATAGTCCCTGTCCAGCAGCACGAAGTCGGCGAGGTGGCCGGGGGCGATCATGCCTAGCTCGGCCTCGGCATTCATGAACCACGCCGCACCGCGAGTGAAGAGCCTCAGGGCCTCGGCGCGTGATAGGCGGTTGTCTTTGGCCAGTACCTCGGTCCCGGCGACCGACTTTCCCGACACCATCCAACTGATGCCGACCCAAGGATTGAAGGAGGCCGCTCGGAAAGCGTCGGTGGTCATCGCCAAGGGCAGACCACTGTCAACGAGCTGACGCAGCCGTGGGGTCCGCAATGCCTTATCGCGCCCGTGGGTCTTGATGAATCCGTCGCCGTGCAGCGCCATCTTGGTGTCAAGGGCGATGCCGCCGCCTAGCGCCTTTACCCTGGCTATGTTCGCCGGACTGATGGTTTCCGCATGTTCGATGCTCCAGCGCAGACCATCGAGTGGCATCTTGTCGTTCAGCTTCTCCAGCGCATCGAGGAACGGCGTGATGTTCTCGTCGTAGCTGATGTGCTCGCGGAAAGGAATTCGCCGCTGCACCAGCTTGGCAACGTCCCGCTCCACCAGTTCACGCATCTTTTCCGGCGGAATGATGACCGCCGGGCGGTCGAAGTTCTCGTGATCGTGGACGTCCGCCGATAGCAACTCGCCGGCGCCGCGGTAGACGTGACCGTGCGCCAGCTGCGGGTGCAGGTTGTGCCCTGGGCTGACGGGTGCCGTCTTGGTGATCGCCGTAAGCTGCGCGTCCACTACGCTACCTTCCCCGAACTGAATGTCCACGAATGGCATGCGGATGTTGAGTCGGTTGTCGCGGGCAAGAGCATTGACCGTAGGCAGTGCCTTCGGATACCCACGGAAGCCGGTGCCGGCATCGACGATGGACGTGACCCCGAAGCGGTTGACGCTGTGGATCGTCTGTATCAGCGAGCTCACCGTCTCATCGAAAGTGAGTTGGGGAACCATGGTTTCTAACGCGATGAACAGGAACGTGTAGCCGTGGATCACACCGGTGTATCGGCCTCGCTCGTCCTTCTCGAACTCGGTGCCCGGAATCTTGGGAAATTTGTCGGTTCCGACGCCAAATGCATCCATCGCCTGCTGGTTCAGAAAGGCGCGGTTGTAGGCGTACTGAACGATTAGGGGGTGATCGGGCACTGCCTGACGCAGCTCAT
Source organism: Hydrogenophaga intermedia (assembly GCF_000723405.1). GTDB lineage: Bacteria > Pseudomonadota > Gammaproteobacteria > Burkholderiales > Burkholderiaceae_C > Hydrogenophaga > Hydrogenophaga intermedia. The sequence goes on from NZ_CCAE010000002.1 coordinate 254,760, forward strand.
CCATGGTGGGGAATCTGTTCTCTTCGAACTGATAAGGGGACCAGCCACCGATCACCTTCACCCAGTGACCTTCCGGTGTGCGCTTGGCTTGTTCGCTCAGCATCGCCAAGGCCCGGCGCAGCGTGGGGACGCCGTCCCATCGCAGGGTGTAGTTGTAGCCCCCTTCGTTGAGCACGTGGGTGTGCGCATCGATGAGGCCCGGAATCATCCGACGGCCTCGGGAATCGATGACCCGGGTGCCGGCGTTCTTCAAGGCCAGCACCTCGGCATCCGAGCCGACCGAGTAGATGCGCCCGCTCTTGACGGCCAGGGCAGACGCCTCAGGTTGTGCAGGGTTGCCAGTGAAAATCCTGGCGTTGTGCACGATCAGGTCCGCTCCAGGCGCCTCCTGCTTCTCTTGTGCATGGGCGGTGGCGTTGAAGAAACCATTCAACACCAGCAATCCGGACAGCAGTATCGACCTCACGCGTATTCCTCATTCGATGAACATCAAGGGCGCTGTGCCGCATTCGATGGTGAACCGAAGTCTGCGGCGCATGCGTTGAATGAAGATGTTCTCCACTCCGTCCCGAACAGTCACTGACCGATCCTGCTGGAGCCAGCGCGTTTCGCTCATGGGGCGAGCTGGCCGAGTCGTGCCCTAAGTGAGACGGTCCCTGCGCCATGCGGCCGGGGTGGCGCCGGTGATCTTGCGGAAGGTCCGCCCGAAGTGCACCGCGTCCGCGAAGCCGGTGGCCTCGGCAACTTCCTCCAGTCCGCCATTCGTATTCAACAGGAGGTCCTTGGCGCGATCGACCCGGGCCTGCAACTGCCACTGGTAGGGGGCCAGACCCGTCGACGCCTTGAAGGCGCGGCTGTAGTGCGACTGCGAGAAGCCTGCCAGCTCCGCAAGGGTCGAAAGCTCCACCTTTGCCGGGATGTTCGCCTCGATATAGCTGATCGCATCCTTGAGTTGCATCGCCGAGAGCCCGGACGCGCTCCTCTTCGCTTGAGCGGGTCGCTCGATGAGCCTGGCGGCAATGGCTGCGATCAGCGAGTCGCCATACAGCTGAGACCCGGGGTCGGTGTCGTCAATGGCTTCCACAAGCAAGCTGATCAAGGTCCACATGCGGTCGTCATTGAATCGGAGCCGAGGAACGTCCAGCAGTCGCAAAGACTGAGAAATTCCCAGCCGCTCCTGTAGCGCATTGGCGTCGAAGCTGATGGTCGCGCATTTGATGTAGCGGGAATCCGCCGAATGACCCCACACATCCATGTTCGCCGGGGCGAAGAACATGGGCCGAGGCTTGTACGCGTATGGGTTCGGCGTGTCGGGTGCCGTCCTGGCTTCGGCCCGATCCTGTCCGACCTCTTCAAGCTGAGCGACGAGCCGACTCGATTCCTTCTCCTTGCGCTCGATCTGGAACAGGATTCTTCCCGTGCAGTTGAACTCGTGCAGATCGACGTTCACGCCGTTCCAGCAACGGCTGATCGTCCTGCGACTGGCCACGTTTTCAGGGAGCTCGGATTCGTTCGACATACGTGCGGCGCATCGTCGCATTGCCTGCTGTGGTACGGTAGCCCCGAACTCTGTGTTGCTGTGTCGCAGCAGCAGGAACGCTGGACAGACATGAGATGGATACCGAGGATCTACGGGCTTTCGTGGAAGTAGCCGACGCGGGAGGGATCACCGCGGCCGCCGCTCGTCTCGGTGTCACCAAATCCATCGTCAGCAGACGGCTTATCCGGCTGGAGGCCGAGTTGGGTGTTCAGTTGCTCACTCGTACCACGCGGGGCGCCTCCCTGACAGAGGCTGGCGCGACGTTCCGGGATACTGCGGCCAGGGTGTGCGCGGAGATCGAGGCGGCCGAAGAAACCATCCGGCCCACCGGGGAGCTGCGGGGCCGATTGCGCGTCGCCGCGCCCCTGTCGTTCGGCCCCACTCACTTAGCGTCCGTGCTCGCCGAGATGGCCAGTCGGCACCCACGGCTTCACATCCAGACCTGCTATAGCGATCAGTTCGTGGACCTGGTCATGGGAGGCTACGACTGCGCCATTCGCGTAGGCTACCTCGCGAACACCAATCTGGTCGCGCGCCGGGTGGGGCGGGTCAATGGGGGGATGGTTGCAAGCCCTGCTTACATCGCCGCGCACGGCGCGCCCCGGACGCTGGAAGAACTCCTCGACCATGAAGCCCTGATGCAGGGCACAGAGACCTGGCAACTGATGGACGGAGAGGAGGTTGTCTCCGTGCGGCCGCAGGGCCGCTTCAAGGCGGACAGCGGCATGGCGCTGGTCGCCGCGGCGGTTGCGGGCCTGGGCATCGGCTACCTGCCTTTCGGACTTACACGGCCCCACCTGTTCTCCGGTGCCTTGGTGCCGATCCTGCCGCAACATCCCGCCAGGCCAGCGGGTGCGTACGTCGTGCGCCCGCCTGGGCAGCATCCCGCCCGCAAGATCCGGGTACTGACCGATATGCTGACGGACTACTTCAGGCAGTTTCCTGACTTCGATGCCGGAGAGTCGCCACCGGCGGTGGCGTCAGTCGCTTAGCCGCGAAATACCGGCGTCGTGCCGCTGGCGTTGCGCCGATCGCCGGCGGCGACCAGCAGTTGCCGCAGTCGCTCGATGTTGTCCTCGCCCAAGGCCAGCGATTCGACCGACGTATGGACCGAGTAGTTGCCCAGGTGCAGCTCATGGGGGTGCGGCGCCGCGGATCCGATGACAAAGATCGCCTCGCTGCCCGCGCTGGCTTCCAGGGTGATCGCTTGCTGCGATGGATGAAAGATGACCATCTCGCCCGCGCCCACGGGCGTTGCGCCAACGAGTTGGCCTTTGGCCACCGCCAGCCACGCGACCGGCTGACCCTCGGGCGGCAGGAACGCCCACGTCGTTCCTGCGGGCAGTCTCAATAGCAGGTACGTGACGCCATCTGGCGAGCGCGCGGGGCTGCGAACGCCTCCATAGCGGCCAAGGATGACGTGGGCCGGGCCGGCAGTAGGAACGTGCTGCGCTTCCACATATTGGCTGTCGACCGTCCCGAGTTCGAGCTCGGGCGGCAGGGCGATCCACAGCTGGAAGCCCGTCGCTCGTGGCGAGGTTCCGCCGGAAAGCTCCTTCCCGTGCCAGACCCCTTTGCCCGCGCGCATCCATTCAAAGCCACCAAACCCGATGTGACCGGTGCCGTCGGCAGGATCGTCGAAGCGCAAATCCCCCGCCACGATCACCGTGATGGTCGCGAGGCCCGAGTGAGGGTGGATCGTGAACCCCGCACGCGGATTGTGGAGGTCCAGGTCGAACAGGTCCAGGAATACGAAGGGCTTGACCACGTGGCCAAGATCGGACGGGCTCATCAGACGAGTGACGGGGCCGTGGGTGAATCCGCGTGTCCGGCAGGTGATGCGGCGTTCAGTGGCAGCAGAGGGAACAGGGAGTTCGCTAGCAAGACTCATGACGTCTCCAGGGTGGGCGAGGCGCGGTGCCACTACGCGCCGGCCTCTGCGCTACTGGTCGCGGATGCAAGGAGCTGAAGCTCCCAGGCATACGCGATGCCCGTGGCGCCGCCGTGCTCGGCGAGAACGCTTGCCACGCCTGACACCGTCTCCTCGCGGGCCCAATCGCGCTGCCACTCGGAGATGACAGCCAGCCACGTGATGGGGACCGCGCCCGCCTGGACCAGCCGGCGCACGGCCATGTCGTGAGATTCGGCAGACACGCCGCCGGAAGCGTCCGTTACAACAAAGACTTCGTATCCTTCGCCCAAGGCCTGGATCGCGGGCATGGCCAGGCAGACTTCGGTCCACAAGGCCGCCAAGATGAGTTGCTTGCGGCCGCTCTTCTTTACGATGTCGGTGACGTTTGGGTCCTGCCAGGTGTTGACCCAGGTGCGGTTGATGGGCTTTTGATCGGGGAACACATCCTGCAATTGCTTGATGATGTACCCCCCGCGCTCCTCAATCACAGTGGTGAGAATGGTCGGCACGTCGAATACCTTGGCGCCCTTCGCCAGGCCGACGACGTTGTTGACGATCATCGTGGCGTCGTGGCTGTTCAGGTTGGTGAACTGAAAAGGCTGGTGGTCGATCAGGACGACAATGCTGTCTTCGGGGCGGAGCAGGGCTTGAAGGCCGGTCTTGGGCATGGGACTTTCCAGTTGGGATGGTGCTAAGCACGTTGGGGAATAGACGAATCCACCGATGAACCGGGAACATCGTGTAAATGTGCCCGGCGGCCGTGTCGGTTATGGCCTGGAGCCTTGGCAGCCCTAAGCTGAGCGAATGTTGCCGTCGACCATCCTTGTCGTCACTGTCCGATCCTGCGCGGATCAGTTCAATTTTGATCGCGCCGCTACACCTATCGCGCTCGGGAACAGAGCGGAAACGCAGTGATGTCTATCGGCTCGGATCCGCTGCTTTTCGTTGGTGTTCAGGAGGCAACCAAATGAGCTCAAGCCGGGTAAGTTTGAAGATCACCTGTACAAGCGATTCTTCATCCCCACAACGGAAGCGATAGGTGAAGGTGTCTTGCCGGCACGTGGGCGTCCGCCAATCGATCGCAATCAGCAGTTCATCTGTAGGGTGTGTGAGAAGGCGCCGGTGCTCGGACAGGCGCTTCTGAGGACTCGCTCGACCAACTGACGTCGGGGCGTGTGAGGCCGCGCGTCCCTTAGGGGCGTTACGGACTAGGGCGGCGGCGGCATTCCTTCACTGACCAAGATGTTCTCGCGAATCTGACGGTCGTATGCGTCACGTGACGAGGGATCTCGAAGCGTTTCGTACGCACGTAGTACCTCCACCTCGCGCCGCGGAAATAGTTTGCGTAGAAGTCCGGGTCTTGGCCTCGACGGACATGAAACCAGTCGCTGATGTGCCGCTTCGATTTCGCACTGTGACGCCGTCGGATGGACGCCCAGAACGTCATATAGGTAGCTCATGAAGGTCACTGCGTTCCTGCGGGACGTACGGCTCGGCCGCTCGCTATCCAGTCGGGAAATTGCTCAGCATCCCGATGCCTGGATGGGCAAGACCTGCTTGCAAACTGCGGCCAGCGTGCCACAGCAGCGCGGAATTGCTGGTGATGATTGGCTTGCCGAACATGCGCTCGGCGCTGCTCACGATGTCGAGGGCTCGAGTTGCCGTGCAACTGATCAGGCAAGCGTCGACATCGGCCAGCGGGGAGCGGCGCACCATGTCCAGCCACTGAGCTTCTGACACGGCCAGCATTTCCTCTGCCCGGTTCACCTCCAGGAACTCGTTCCAGATGACGTCGAACCCGTGATGCTCCATGAACCGCTGCTCTCGCATCGCGACAACCGCCGGGTAGGGTGACAGCATCGCGATGCGCCGAGCCCCCACGGCCCGCAGTGCGGCAACGATCGCCTGGGAGGTCGCAATCGTGTGCAACCCGGTTGAGGAGCGGATGCGGCGGAGGATCTGCTCTTCAAGCGCGGGATCCCAGGTGCTGACCGCCGTGCAATGAAACGCAATGGCATTCACGTCGGCGTCCTTCAGCAAGGCCGCTGCCGCCTCGACGTGGGCTGGCATGGCCAACAACTGTTCTTCGGAACTGCTTGCCAGCGCCAGGCGGGTGAAGTGAAAGGAAACGCCGTCGGGTCGATAGAATTCGAACTGAGGTTCCGTCGCCGTGTTGCCCGAGGGCAAGATGACCCCCAGTCGTCCGCGACTGCCGTAGTCTGGCCGCCTGATCCCGCCCTCGGTCGTCACTTGCATATGATCGATTCTGGTCAATGAGGTCAGGCGGGCTTGTTCCGCGCAAAGTCGGGAGCGCGGCGTTCGCGCAGCGAAGCGATGCCTTCGCGCACATCCGGCCCGGTGAAGCCCATGAACTCCAGCGCCAACGACGCGTCGAAGCTCGGCCCGGCCATGCGCAGCCAGTTGTTTAGCGCGTACTTCGTCCAGCGGATCGCCGTCTGCGAACCACCGGCCAGCTTGGACGCGACCTCGAACGCCTTGGCTTGCAGCTCGCTTTCGTCGACTGCCAACGACACCAGGCCGATGCGCTCGGCTTCTTCCCCCGATACCGTCTCACACAACAGCAGGTAGTACTTCGCCTTTGCCATGCCGCACAGCAGCGGCCAGATGATCGCGGCGTGATCGCCCGCTGCCACGCCAAGGCGGGTGTGACCATCGATGATGCGCGCCGTTTTCGCTGCAATGGATACGTCCGCCAACAGCCCCGCCACCAAGCCAGCACCCACGGCCGGTCCGTGCATTGCGGACACGATCGGCTTGCTGCAGTTGATCACCCCGTAGACCAGGTCGCGCGCCTCGTGCCAGAGGCGCTCGCGCACGTCGAAGTCGTTCGCCATGTCCTCAACCATACCGAGGTCACCGCCGGCGGAGAAGCCCTTGCCCTCGCCTCGGATGATCGCTACCCGCGTCTCGGGGTCGCGGTCGATGTCTCGCCAGATAGTGGACAGTTCGCGGTGCATCTTGTGGTCGGCGGTCGCCAATTTTCCGGCACCAGCGCCCATGACGACCTCGAGAATGCCGTCATCCAGCCGATTGAGCGTGAGCGAACTGTAGTGTTGATAAATACCGGGGTTGGGCATGAGGTCCTCTGGTTCGGTTCTGAAGGGATTTGGGGAAAGCACCTGGAGATGTCAGCGGTCGATCCGCACGTCAGCCAGCGACGGCCCGTACGTCACCGCCAGCGTGCGGACGGGAGGTTCTTCCGAGAGTCGCCTGCGCTGGATCTTGTTGACCCCCGAGTCCCTCGGCAAACGCTCGATGACAACGATCTCTCCCGGGCGCATGAACTTCGGCAGCATCTGAATCGCTTCAGTCATGCGCGCCGGATCGAAACCATCGTCGGTGACCCACAGCACCACCTGCTGGCCACTGATGGCGTGCGGCCGACCCCAGATCGCGAACTCGCGGATTCCCGCGGCTGCCTCCAGGTGTCGCTCGACGTAGTCGATCGGGACAAACTCTCCGTTCACGCGCAAGGACTCGCTCATGCGCTCGATGAAGACGAGTCCGCCAACGGCATCCAACCGGCCTCTGTCGCCCGTATGGAACCAACGGTCTTCGTCCAGCGCCGACACCACCACCCCGTCCTTGAGGTAGCCTGAGAACAGCGTGTTGGGCGCCAGCTCCCGAACCAGGATCTCTCCCGACTCCGAAATCTTCGCCTCGACGTCGAACCGCGCCCGGCCGCCATAGAACAACGGTCCCTCCTGAACGGGCGACGCGTCGCCGGGCCTCACATGCCACATGTGGCAAAGCCCGCCCGCCTCCGTCGAACCGTACGCGGTCGTTCCGATCGATACGTTGAACCTCTCGAGAAACTCGGCGTTGACGCACAAGGCCGACCTAATGCGGTGGCCGTCGCTGTGGCTGCGATCGGTCTTTTCCATCAGCATCTTCATCGCCGCGAAGTGCAGAACGATCGACGTCGCGCCTGTCGCCTTGGCGATGTCCCAGAACCTGGAAACGGAGAACTTCTGGGTGCCAAGGACTCCGGCGGCCGCGGTCCAGGCGGAGACGACGCCATACCCGAGCGGATTGATGTGGAACATCGGCATGGGCGCGAACACGACGTCGTTGGCCGCATAGCCCAGCGTGTCCGAGACAAAGCGCCCAAGACGCAAGAAGTAGCCATGGCTGAGCGCGCAGAACTTCGGCCGGCCCGACGTTCCCGAGGTGTGCACATAGCACGCGATGTCCGTCTCCGTGCAATCGATGCCCCCCGTGTCAGGCGCGTCCGGAGAACCGGGCCCATCGGTTGCAACCACGGGGGACGAACAATCGACGACACCGTCCCATGCGCGACGCGCGTCGATCACAGGCCACTGCACGTCATTCAAGAGGGACATGAGCGTGTCGTCGAACAGCGCGACAGCCAGTGGATTGAGGTCCTCCAGCATGTCGTGGAGCAGGTCGCGCGGCAGGTTGGGATTCAACAGCGCGACCTCGATCCCCGAGAGCTGCGTGGCCATCCACATGATCAGATAGTGCTCGCTGGTCGCGCCGACGAAAGCAATCCGCGACCTCGCACGGATGCCATGCGCCAGCAACTGACCCGACAGCATATTCGCGGTGAGCAGCGCGTCCCGCATGCCGACATGAGCCGTATCGACACCGTAGACCGCGTCTGGCGCCCGCTCGACCGCCCAGTGGATCAACTGCGCGAGGTTGTTCACTTGTCCATTGAAGGCTGTCATTTCCACTCCGGCACCGCTTGGCTGTTCTTCTGCAGATACTTCCCGATCGTGTTCTTTAGAACCTCCATGGAACCGCCGCCGATTTCAAAGACCTTGGCATCGCGGAAGTAGCGATTGAAGGGCGAATTGGTCATGGTTCCATAGGCTCCGCACACCTGGATGGCCTGTGCCGCCACCCGGTTCGCGACGCGACAGCAGAGAAATTTCGCTTCGCTGGAGTACCGCTCGACCTCCTTCTGCTGATCTATGGCGTCGGCGGCCCTATACAACAGAAGGCGGGCGGCGTCTATCTCTGTCAGCATCTCCGAGAAGTACCACTGGATGCCCTGGAAATCGAAGACGCTCTTGTCGAAGGCCTTTCTGTGCTTCACGTAGTCCAGTGACTCATCGAATGCACTGCGTGCGATACCGATGGCCATGGCGGCATTGAGCGTGCGGGAGTAGTTCAGATTCCTCAATACGATCTTGAGGCCGTCGCCCTCGACGCCCAGCAGATGGTCCCGGGGGACCACAACCTTGTCCAGCAGCAGCTCCACGTGTGGGCTGTTGCGCAGACCGAATGTTTCGGTGCGGTCGCTCTCGAACGTGCTGAGGTTCGGGGACTCTCTGGGTACCGCGAAGACCGAGACGCCGGCGGGCGTCTGCGCCAGGATGACGAACAGGTCGGCCGCCAGCCCGGACGTGATGAAGGACTTCTGGCCGGTGAGGACCCAATGGTCCCCCTTGAGTTCGGCCGTTGTATCCAACGTGCGGATGTCGCTTCCGTGATTCGCCTCAGTGAGGGCATAAGCCCCCTTCAAGCCCTTGGCGAACAGGGGAAGGTACTTTGACTGCAGTGTTTGTGATCCCGCGCGAAGGATGACGTTCTGGACCTGGAAGTTCGAGTTGAGCGAAATGGCGGCGGAGGCGCTGGCCGCGGCCATTTCTTCGAAGAAGGAAGCGAGCTGCCTGAACGTCGCGCCACCGCCGCCGTACTGCGTAGGCAGTATCAAAGAGTTGAAGCCTCGCTCGGCGGCCGCTGCAACGATGTCGTAGGGGTAGAGGTCCTGCTTGTCGAGCGCCGCCGCAACGGGCTTCAGGTGCCGGGCTGCAAACTCCCGGTACCCGTTGACGACGGGCTCGTCGTGAAAATATTGCCACAGTGACATGTGTGATTCCTGATGTACAACTCCGCCGACAGACAACGGATCGGATGCTTAGTAAATGATGTGCCTGAAGCCGGGCCCGAGGTCGTCATTGGCCAGTGAAACGCGGCGGCCGCTTCTCCATGAAATGCTGAACGCCTTCCTTGAAGTCTTGCGAAGCCACGGCGCTTTTCACTTCCTTCTCCGCCATCCGGCATGCCTGCGCCAGCGAGAGCGTGGCCCCCTCCCACAACTGCCGCTTCATGACGCGTATGGAGCGTGGGGAGACGGTCTGCGCGATCTCCGTTGCACGCGCATGTGCCTTGGCGGATAACTCTTCCGGTTCAAAGACTTCGCTGACCAAACCCATCGCGTGGGCCTCGCTTGCCGGCAGAGTTCTTGCGCTCATCAGCCATTCCATCGCGCGGGACATGCCGATCAGCCTGGGGAGAATCCAGGCAATCCCATGTTCGGCCACGAGCCCGCGCCGACCGAAAGGCGCGGCCAGTTTGGCGGATGACGCCGCGTACCGGATGTCGCAGTAGAGGGAAAGCACCAGGCCAACGCCGGCGGCCGCACCGTTCAACACGCAGATGATCGGTTTGGGAATCGACAGCAGGTAGCTGTAGCGCTGTTCGAAATCGCCGGCGCCCATGGACTCAGCGACCTGCGCCGGTGGCAATGAGATGTCGTCGCCTCCGCGTGTCATCTCACCCAAGGCGCCGACATCGACACCGGCGCAGAACACCGAGCCCTTTCCGGTCAGGATGATCACCCGCACGCCGGGATCCGAAGCCAACCGCGTCATGATCTGACGCAAGCCGATCTCCATGGAAGCATTCCAGGCGTTCTTCCTCTCGGGTCGATTGAGAGAGACGTTAGCGACGAATCCCTCCTGCGTCACGACCAGTTCGTCGGTCATGGGGTGCTGACGGGAATCGCTTCGCCGCGAAGTTGTTTGTCTGCCTTGTCGTGCGCCCGGATCTCCGAACTGACGACGGTCCATTCTTCCTCGGTCAACTTCAACAAGGGCGAATAGACGCTGCCGTGCGCGAGGTGGTGCGCGCCATCGAGCATCACTACCTGGCCGGTCAACCAGGCGCAACTGTCCGACAACAGGAAGGTGGCCAGGTTCTGAAGCTCGTCGACCCGGCCCAGCCGCCTCATCGGATTCGTCCGCTCGAGTTCATCCGCGCTGGTCCCCGGCATCAGCCGCGCAACGGCGCCGGGCGTTGGAATCAGGCCGGGCCCAATGGCGTTGAGCCGGATGCCTTTGGATGCCCACTCGATGCTCAGTGCGCGGGTCATTGCGCAGATGGCCGACTTTGCCATCGTCGACGGGACGGCAAAAGGAGCTCCATTCACAACACCCGTGCTGACGATCGACAGGATCGAACCCGGCTTTCCCGTGGAGATCCATTTTTGACCCACGGCGTTCGTCATGTAGAAGGTGCCGTGGAACACCGTGTTGGCGATCGCATCGAAGCCGCGGGCGCTTATCCGCTCAGTGGGACTGATGAAGTTCGCCGCGGCGTTGTTCACCAGAGCCGTGAGTGGGGATTCTTTCCAAAGCTTCTCCACCAGCTCCTGAACCGCATCAGCGGATCGGATATCCACGATGTGTCCAACCGCGCGGGCCCCCGGGATCGTCTCCAACTGCGCGATCGCTTCGTCAATCACAACTTGCCGGCGGCCGCAGATGTGCACTTCGGCACCGAGCGAGACAAACTTCTTCGCCAGCTCCAGTCCAAGGCCGCTGCCGCCGCCCGTGATAAGGACGACCTGGTTCTTCAACAAATCGGAAAGGAACATGTAGGGGATCTCAATTTCATGGGCGGGAAAAATTCCGTATCGAGGGAACGTCGTGGTGGGATACGACGTCGGGCATTGCTGGAGGACGGCTCAAATGACCCCCTCCAGTCGCCCCTCCTTGATGAAGCCCTTCACCAGGTCTTCTTCGTTCTTGATGATTCGTTCGAACTCTTCCGGCAGCGAGGCCGTGGCGACGCTTCCGGCGTCTCTCAGGACCTTAGACATGGCGGGGTCCTCGCTCGCCAATCGGATGGCAGCGCTCAGGCGATCGATGACGTCCTGTTTTGTGCCTTTGAGAGCGAAAACCCCGGTGTAGGTGGTCGCATCAATTTCTCCCAGGCCGAGTTGCGCACTCGTTTTCAGATCAGGCAGCGCTGGGTCGGGAACGGGGCTGAAAGCCACCATGGCTCGCAGGTTCCCGGCCTTTAAGTACGGCATCGAGCTGGAGATCTGGTCGAAGTAGATGTCCAGCGTGCCGCCCAGCAGGTCGGCCAGTGCCGGCGCGGAGCCTCTGTAGGGGATGGAGTTGAACTTGCAGCGAAATGCCTTCTCCAGTTGGAGCAAGCCCAGGTGATTGGGTGAGCCTGGAGCAGGGTTGCCGGCACTCACCCGCCCCTCTTGGCTGCGAGCCAGTGCTGCAAGTTCTTCCAGCGTCTTGAAGCGCGTGTCGGCGGCCCTGGTGACGAGGATCAACGAAGTTTTCGCCGCGAGTGAAATCGGGACGAAGTCCTGGCGCTTGTAGGGGGTCTTCATTGTTAGCGGCAGCGAAGCCATCACGCTCGCCGGAGCCACCAGCAAGGTGTGGCCATCCGGTGCCGCTCGCGCGACAACGGACGTTCCGACGGCACCGCCCGCGCCGGTTCGATTGTCGATCACCACAGGTTGACCCAGGATCTTGGCCAGTGGGATTGCCAGGGTTCGCGCGGCCATGTCAGTGCTGCCGCCAGGGGCGAACGGCACGACGATGGTGATTGGTTTGGACGGGTACGCCTGCGTCTGGGCGCGCCCTGCAGAAGCTCCGAGGATGGCACTGGCTCCCAGTACCAACGCATTTCTACGGTCGATCATGTCTCGTCTCCATTGTTGTCGTACACCGCGTCTTGGCCCCCGTGCCCCATCCACTGATCGAAGCCGCATCTAAGACGTTCAAGGGTGCTCAAGACCTCTCTGAATCTAGCGATCTCATGGAAAAATAAAAGTGAATAATTTGTTCAATAGTTCATTCACTTTTAGAATGCAAAGATGACCATCAAACAGCTGCAAGCCTTCTACTGGGCCGCCAAGCTCGGCAGCTTTGCGATCGCCGCAGACCGACTGTCGATCTCGCAGCCGACGTTGTCGAAGCGGATCGCAGAACTGGAGTCAAGCCTTGGCAAGGCCCTCTTCGATCGTTCTGCAAGGCGGGCCGTCTTGACCCTGGACGGCGAGGTCGCGCTCGGCGATGCGAAGCTGATCCTTGACGCAGAGAACACGTTGCGCAGGAAGCTTCAGCGAGACAACTCTCTGCAGGGCAATCTGCGGATGGGGATTGGTGAGCTGACCGCGGCGACCTGGTTTTCTCGCTTCATTCGTCGCGCGGCGCAGGAACTCCCGGCGCTGCGGATCGAACCCTTGGTCAGTCAGGGGCGCTTCATGGAAGCCGAGGTGGAACGGGGCACCCTGGATTGCGCGGTCGTGGCCGGAATCGTGCCGCGACGCTCGCTGGCCTCACAGGAGCTACCCAGCGTTTCTTTCGCGTGGATGGGAGCACCGTCGCTTCGCATCAAGGGCCGAACAATCACGCCGGAGACACTCAGTACATATCCGGTGCTCACATTTGCAGCGCCTTCGGGTCAGGCGCAACTGTTCGAGGAATGGGTTGCGTCCACGGGCGCGACGATAGACCGCGTCATTGGCTGCAACAGCATCCACGCTATTGTCGAACTGGCCATCGCCGGCGTCGGTCTGTGCCTGCTGCCTCAGCAGCACCTCAAGCCCATTCTGAAGCGCGGTTTGCTGCGAGAGTACGAGTGCCGCCCAACCTTTCCGCCGTTGACCTACCGCTTCATCTGGCGCCATGACGACGTGCGCGATCTCGTGAAGGAGGTGCGAACGCTGGTGACGAGCGAGGTGAACTTCAACCTCACGACACCATTGTGGACGCCCGCCAGAGGGCCGGTCGCCTAGACACGTTCGAGCACGGTGGCGATGCCCTGGCCACCACCGATGCATTGCGTCGCCAGCGCATATCGCCCGTTGACCCGCTGCAGCAGCGACGCGGCCTTCCCAGTGATGCGCGCCCCTGTCGCGCCCAGCGGGTGGCCGATGGCGAGGCCCCCTCCATCGAGGTTGACCGTGTCCGGGTCCAACCGCAGGTCCCGCAGGCAGGCGAGCGCTTGCGATGCGAAGGCCTCGTTGATTTCGACCACGTCCAGATCCGCAACCGAGAGGCCGGCGCGCGCGAGTGCCTTACGCGTCGCGGGGATCGGGCCAATGCCCATGACCGCCGGGTCGACGCCCACCGTGGCGAACGACTTGATGCGGGCCAAGGCGTTTAGATAGAGCCTCTCGGCGAACGTGTCGCTGGTTACCAGCACGGCGCAAGCGCCATCGGTGAGCGGTGAGGAGGTGCCTGCCGTTAACCGAGCGCGAGGGTCTATTTCTGTTGGAGAAAGCCGGGTTGGCGGAACGAGGGCATCCTGGTGTGCCTCCGATCCTCAACAGTAGCGTCGTCCCGGATGAGACAACTCGGCTTCGCTTAGTTGAGGCTAGGATAGGTCAGGGGAAGTTTCGTGACGACCTCATGGAGAGTTGGGGTGGTCGATGCCCGTTGAGTGGATTATCAAACCCAAAGCTCTTACGCGCCTCGCACATCAAGCGATGGGCCGACTCGACGAACGAAGAACGACTTAGCCCGCACAACGGCATTCTGCTTGCCGCACACTGGGATGCGGCGTTTGACTGCGGCTTGATCTCTTTCGCTGATGACGGACGCGTGATTGTCAGTGAGCAGCTGAGCCAATCGGATCGAGTTGCTCTTCGTCTCCCAGAGCTGGCTTCAGTGCGGTTCATGCCTCCTCATATCCCGTTCCTTGAATCTCACCGGAAGCGGTACGGCTTTCGCCTTGCCTAGAGCCACTGCGAGTGAAGCGTCGCCTTTTGCGTAGCAGCGGAGCAACGGCGCGTGTGAGAATCAAGTCCGCTCTAGACTGGGGGGCGATCAGGACGGGCCGGGCGAATGACAGCAGTCGTCGACTGCCGGTCATTGGCCGACAGGCACGGCGGGTGAGCGCGAATGGCCGAAAGCTGCCCTCATCCGTCGCAGTGTCCACGTTGCCGAATTGCGCGCCCAACCTGATCCGATCAGGATATCCACTTGCGGCCGCTACAAGCAGACATGGTAGGCGGATGAGGGAGCGTTAGGTCAACGGAAATTTCATTCTCAACAGATTGAGCTCGCGATGATCGATGGAGCCGCGACGTTCTGAGTAAAAGGCCTCATAGAACCTGAATTCGGTCCTCCCGGAGGCCGCGCACTTGCGCTCGATGATCCGGTAGATCTCCAACTTCTTCGCCGTCGGCGTCTTCATTCCGAAGATCAGCCCGTGAAGATTCGAGAAGTCGTATGTCGCCTTGCGGCTGTCGACGTCTGAGAAGCCCGCTAGCGAGCCGGTCAAGAGCAGCCGGTGCTCGCGCTCTCGCTCCCAGTCGGCCAGCTTTGTGGTCGCCCCTGGGTAGAACCCTCGCCAATACTCATCGCGCCATTGATCGCCATAGTCAGATGCGCAGACGCTTCGGTCTCCGGCGACGTTCGAGTGCCAGCGCTTATAGAGCACGCCCACGGGAAGGTTGCCGATGGAGCGAAAGAAATCCACGGGCGCGAACTTGTTCGAATACCTAACGGCGTGGAACTGCTGCGCCACCTTGCCTCTGGTGGGGCCGCGAGAATCGAAGCCAGTGATCTGCGTGAGCGGAAGCTGCATCTCGCCGCCGCGCTCGTCGGGCTTGAACACGAGACAGACGCCGGCGTGACTGTCCCCATAGCTTCCCCATAGCGACGAGTCGCGGCAATCGGACAGGAAGCACGCCACGCGCCAGTTCGGATAGACAAGCCGCTCGAGCTGGTCGACGAACTCCTCTCCGAAGGCGCGGACGAGGAAGTCCTTGTTCGGCGCGTAGTTGCCCTCGCCGTGGCTCACCAGCGACGCCAGCCCCACCTGGCTTGAAACGTCCCCGAACAGTGCGAACAGCTCGCGCAACAAGTCTTCGGAGCGGTCGTCCGAAATTCCGCGAAGCGTTTGGATCATGAGATCCAGGTTCGGAAGGGTCTCCTTCGCCCGAGCCAACATCTCGCGCGCGCCCGAATCAGGGGGGCACAGCTTATGCACCTCGTGGTGGCGGAACACGACCCCTAGTCCGAGAGGATGCAGCGAGCGGATGTAGCCTCGGAGCTCGTCGCGGCGGGTCGGTGTCCGCCGACCATCCAGCGAATCGATCAGCCGCGAGACGGTGGGCTCTCCCAAGAAGTCGGCGCACATGCCGTCGACCATCTCTTCCAGCTGCGGGCTTCCGGCCTCTCCCGGGTGGGGTCCGTTGACCGGAATGTTCTCCCAGGTCAAAGGCTGCTCCTCGCCCCCGAGCCGGTAGAGGGTGAGGGCCCAGTTTAGACAACGCAGGTAGTGCTTAAACAGGTTCTCCCACACGATGCGATCGCCGCTCCAATACAAGTCCCGGAATCCCTCCATGGGATCGTTTAGTTCTGACGGCGACGCGAAGTAGATCTCTTGGCGCTCCAACTCGCCGGAGTCGAGCAGCCGGCGAAGCGGGCGAAAGCGATAGAGCAAGCGCGGCTCGGGGCGGGAGCCCGACGAGATCGGAGCGGCGACTGAATCTTTTGTCGTCATGGAGCTCGGTGGGCGCGCCGTCAAAGTCGGGGCGCGGGGAGTTGCACGAAATCCTGCGTCCCGGTGATGGTGAGCGAACGGGTGGGGCGCGAGATGGCCACGTAGAACAGCTTCGCCTGCGCGTTGCGCTCGCCACCGAAATGAGTCGCGTCGGGCACTACTACATGGTCGAACTCGAGGCCTTTGAGCAGCAGCGGGGTGGAGACCGTTCGGCGAGGTAGCTTGCGGCCAACGACGCTTGCGCGGTCGCGGACGCGCGCGGTCGCCTCCAACATCGTCTCGCATCGGTTCGCGGCCACCTCCGAGATTGCGCGCTCCACGTCCCGCAACAGCTCCTGGCGATGGAGCCGCCACCTGGGAAGCTTTCGACTGAGGGTCAGAATTTCCAGCGCGGCGCGCGGCCCGTCCTCCGCCATCGCCGCGGCGGCGGATTGGATCGCTTCGTTCACCGGCGCCTCCTCCGCGGGAGGAGCCTCGCCTTCGGCGAGCTTCTGCACGGCGAAGGACTCGGAGAACAGCCAACGGATAGCCGCCAGCCTGCGGGGCGCTTCCGGGGATGAGTCCCAGCGCCCCGCGAAGTCCGTCATGGTCCTGGCGGCCATCTCCTCGATCGCCTGGTAGCCGCCGCGCGCGGCCGCGGCGACCCCGTAGCAGATGCGTTTGTTGCAGTGGATAGCGGCGACCGTGCCTTCCCGCCCTTCGATGCTCTCGAAGAGCGCCCCCATGTCGAAAGCATTGACGGCCTGGCGGTAGCTCACCGGCCCTCCGAACTCGACACGGTCTCCGAGCATGAGACGGCGGCGCGCGTCCATGATCCACTCGCCCAGCTCGGGGTTCTTATCCCGCCAGCGGTGCGGCGTCTCAAGCTCTCCCACGAGAGGAAACTGGTGGTGGATCTCGCCATCCCAGCTCAGCGTCGCCCCCGCGAACTCGAAAATGCCCTGCATCGGGTCGCCGAACACGAGGGTAGGAGCGACACTCGAGAGTGTCGTGGCGAGCTCGTGCTGCGGTCCGTTGCAGTCCTGGTATTCGTCGATCAGGATGCGGTCGTAGGAGGCCTCGACCACTTGGCGCACAGCCGGCACGCCGAGCGCGGCCAACACGCCGCGGTGCACGTCGTCCCACTGCGCGCCTTGGGGCATGTCCTCGGGGGGGCGGGCGATGCCGGGAAACCCGTGTGCGTACCGCAACGACCATCCTGAAATGGTGTCGACCGCGACGGACGACTGCGGCACCCGCAGGCGCTTCAAGCGAGCGCGGATCGCCTGGATGCCGGCGTTGGTGTGGGTGAGCACGAGCGTGCGCCGACCGAGCGCCGCCACCTTGGCGATCAATTCGGTCTTTCCGTGACCCGCTGGCGCGACGACGGCGCCGCGATCGACCCGCAGGAGATCCTCTGCCTCAGGCATGGAGCCAGGTCCGGGCCGCGTCGAAGCTTCGGGCGATGGGCGACTCGGGCCGCGACCTGGCGACGTCCCAGGCGATGGGTCCCGCTCCGCGAGCGATCCGCTGATCTTTGAGCCAGCGGCGCTCCACGCAGATGTCGGCGATCCGCTGGCGGATTTCGGCCGCGTCGTGTGGCGAAAACAGCTCCCAAGCGTCGAAGCCCAGGACAATCTCCGCTGGGTCGAGCCCCAGCGCCACTCGGAGGTTGTCGTTGATCTTGCCCTCGCCGCGCTCGGCTCGCAGGTGTTCGATCAGCCGCTGCATCTGGGCGTCGTCCGCCTCCGAGATGATCGCGTGCTCAACGTCGAGGCCTCCGCCGTATTCGATCACGAGGATTCCGGCCGCTGCGAATCGCCCCGCCACGTCAGCGGCGAGGGCGGTGTCCGAGTCGCGGTAGACCGCCACCTCGTAGCCGAGGCCGCGCAGGCCCAGCGCGATGGGGGGCGCTTCGGCCCCGTTTCCGTCTGCGATGAAGCCTCCGACGTGCTCGATGGGCAGACCTCCATGCAGCGGCGGCCAGAACTCCCGAACGCCGTTGAGCACTCCCACCTCCGTCATGCCCTCGCTGACCAAGATTCGGCGGGAGAACAGCGCGCGAGGCGCGTGCCGCATCAAGGCGCGTACGGGGTCGGGGGCGCCGGGCTTCACGATCGTGGTGACGCGCTCCGGCCGGCTCGTGCGGCACACCCTCAGGTTCGCGGCGCCGGATTCGCCCAGAGCGACTTCGGAGTGGGTGGTGAGCAGGATCTGCCCCTTCGGCTTGCCTTCCGCGCCGGCCCGGGCCTGGTCGCCGCGCAGCTGTGAGATCGCACCCATCACCCGGTGCGGCTCCAACCCATGCTCGATCTCGTCGACCAGGACGATCGCGCCCTCGGTGATGGCCGACTTCTGGATGGCCAGAGTGGCCAGTCGGCGCGAGCCCAGGCCCGCCAGGCGGAGCGGCACGCCTCCGTCGTGGAGCGCGATCGATCCGGTCGAGACTCCCCCGCGACCAAGCTCCAGGCCGGGTCCGTAGCCCCGTTCGACGTAGGCGCCCAGACTCTTGGCGAAGCGTTCGGCCGCGCTGGCCGCGTTGGCGAGCGCCTGGATCTCGGAGAGATTCGCGCTGTCGCGGGCGGCCTTGTAGGCTCCCGCTAGCCTGGCTGCGGCCTCCTCCGAGTCGCCCGTCAGGCGCGAGAGGATGGAGCCTTGACCCCAGGCGAGGTGGCGCGCGTCGTCGCCGGCCAGACGGACCAGGCCGAACAGCGCGCGGTCGCGGTTCGAGATCGTCCGAGGCTCGTCGGCGCGGTCGCACACGATCTGCCAAACGGGCTCGAGCGTGGCGTCCACTGTGAGCCGCACCGTCAGCACCGGCTCGTCGTCCCCTTCGGGCTCGTCGCGCAACTCGCCGGCAGTCGTCCAGCCCCGGATGTAGAGACCGAATCGCTCGTCCGATTTGAGGGCCTTGGACAGCTCGCCGACGGTGACTTCGATCAGGATGGTCTTGGCCGTGTCTCCGCCGATGAAGTCGTGCTCGCCGAAAAACAGCCAGCGGGAGGAGAGGGCGGCCTCGACCGCGTCGAGCACTGTCGATTTGCCGGCGTCGCCGGGGCCGATCAGGCAGCAGAAAGGGTCGCCTGGCGCCCAGTCCAGGGTCGCCGTCCCACGGAAGTTCTCCACCCGGAGGTGCCGTATCTGCATCCCGTCCCCTTCAACGCCTTCGATGCGCGTCCAGATGGTATGCGATGAACATCGCTGTCCCCTTCCACATCTTGGCGGATGGGCGAGCGCATCTAGAATGCCGCGGTGGCTTCGACGATCTTGATTCACCCTGACGACACGCCGAAGTTGCGCAAAGAGCGCGGCGCGTTCTTCACGCCGGACGGAATCACCGAATTCGTCGCGAAATGGGCGATCAAGTCCGGCTCGGACCGAGTCCTGGAGCCGTCGGCCGGCGACGCCGCCTTCCTAGTCGCCGCCGTCGAGCGACTGGCGAAACTACGCCGCGGGAAGGGGACGGAGCCCGAAGTCGACGGAGTGGAGATCCACGCGCACAGCGCGAGAGTCGCTCGCCAGCGCGTGCGCGAAGCAGGCGGCAAGGCGCGCGTGCGCCAAAGCGACTTCTTCGACGTGGCTCCCGAGCCCGTCTACGACGCGGTGATCGGAAACCCGCCCTACATCCGCTATCAAAGCTTCTCCGGGGAAGCCCGCGCGAAATCGCGCCAGGCTGCGCTTCGAGGAGGCGTCGCGTTGACCGGCCTCGCCTCGAGCTGGGCCGCCTTCACCGTCCACTCCGCGCTGTTCTTGAAGCGCGGCGGGCGCCTAGGGCTCGTCTTGCCCGCGGAGCTCCTCTCGGTCAACTACGCGGCTCCGGTGCGCCAGTTCCTCTTCGAGCGGTTCAAGGCGGTGCAGCTTGTGCTCTTCGCGCGGCAAGTCTTTCCCGAGGCCGAGGCGGACGTCGTGCTGCTGCTCGCCGACGGCCATGGCGAAGGTCCGGCGGGCCACGCGGTCATCCGCCAAGCGAAGAACGCGGAAAGCCTCGCGACCTTGGAAGAAGGCTCGGCTTGGACGCCGGCCGACCCCGCCGGGAAGTGGACGGGCAGCCTAGTCGACCAAGGAGCTCTCGACGGCTTGGCCGCACTCACGCGCGGCGGCCACTTCGCGCCGTTGGAGCATTGGGGAGACACGACCCTCGGGATCGTCACCGGCAACAACAAGTATTTCGCCGTCTCGCCAGCGCGCGCCAAGGAGCTCGGACTGAAAGCCTCGGAGCTTTTGCCGCTGTCGCCTCCGGGAAGCTCGCATCTGCGCGGACTCGCGCTCACCTCGGAGCTCTTGGCGGACCTAGGCCGCGACGGCCAGTCGACCCTGCTGTTCTACCCTCGCGCCAAGCCCTCGAAGGAGGCTGAGGCTTACATCGCCGACGGCCACCGCACCGGCGTCGACACGGCCTACAAGTGCAGGGTTCGCAAGGTTTGGTATCGCGTCCCGCTCGTGCGACCGGCGGACCTGCTCCTCACCTGCATGAACGCCGACACGCCGCGGCTGGTGGCCAACGAGGCCGACGCCTACCACCTCAACTCGGTTCACGGCGTCTACTTCAAGGACGACGCGCGGCAGTTCGGCCGGGAGTTGCTGCCCTTGGCGAGCCTGAATTCGGCGACCTTGCTGCACGCGGAGATGGTGGGTCGCGCCTACGGCGGCGGCATCCTAAAGCTCGAACCGAAGGAGGCGGATCTCTGGGCCGTCCCCTCGGCGACGCTTGCGCGCGCGCGGGCCCCGGCCCTGCGCGCGGTGAGAAAGCGCGTCGCGCAGGCGCTGCGCGATGGCAACTTGATGGCCGCGGTGGAGCTCGTCGACGGAGCGCTTCTCGTCGACGGCCGGATCGCGTCCCGCGAGCAGGTCGAACGGATGCGAGCGGCCCGCGAGCTGCTGGCGAACAGAAGAGAGGCGAGGGCGATCGGTGGCAGGTGAGAAGACCGCGAAAGCGAAGGCGTGGGCCCTTTTCGATCGGATCGTCGAGCGCGCGGCGCCCGGCGGCGAGCACACCAACCCGTGGTCTAGAAGCGCCGACGGCAAGCGCGCCTATCAGCCCGACTACGACACGCTGTGCCAGTTGTTGGGCGTGCCGCTTTGGCTGAAAGCCAACACGCAATCCGGCGTACCGGCTTTGGCTCTCGATGTCTGGCTTAGCTACGAGCTTCGACGCGCTGGCTTCGGCGCGGACCAGACTTGGCCGCGGCCGCAGCATCCAAGAATTCTTCCCGCCTCGGTGGCCAATCTGCTCGAGGCGCTGCCCAAGAAAGACGCGGCGGCGATCCGCGAATTGATCAAGAAGGAAGGCGCCATCACCGGCGTGACGTCCGCGAGCGCCAAGATCTTGGGGAAGAACTACCTCAAACAGGTCGACGTCATCATCACGGACTGGTCGACGGGCCCCGAGCTCCTGATCTCCACCAAGCGCATGGATTCGTCGTTCGGGAAGAACGCGCCGAACCGCGTCGAGGAATCGTATGGTGACGCCAAGAACCTGCGCCTCCGGCATCCGCAGGCGGCCCTCGGCTTCGTGTTCGGATTGAGCGCGAGCGCCTTGGTGGAGGAGCCGGGCACCGCGGAGTGGCTCTTCGACTTGCTGGCGAAGCTTGGCCAAGAGGACGACGCCTATCACGCGACCGGCCTCGTTCTCATGGAGTATTCCGGCGCCGCAGTGGTGGACGACGGCGAAGAGGGCGAGGACGGAATCCCGGAGGAACCTGGCGTCGAGCCGCAAGACGACGTGGTGCCCGCGGCCGACGGGGATGTGGAGAAGACCATCGCCCGGTTGCCCAAAGTGAAGATTCGCCTGGATGCGACGCCCGAGGAGCTCAATCCGGGCCGCTTCCTCGCGGCCATGGTCGACCGCGTGCTTAGCGCGACGCCGGTGACCATGCACAAGGCCGCGCGCAAGCGCCGCGCGGAACCCGCGCAGCTCTGAGGAACGCGGGACACGTCACTTCGTTGACTCTGGCTAGCATTGGCATCCAGGCGGGGCTTTCCACTCCCGCAGGAGATTCGGCGATGTCCGGAGTCGAGGGGCGCCTTGCGCGGGTGCTGGCAAACAAACAAAGGGTGATCACGCGGGCGGTCTTCTGGAAGATCCCCTCGGCTCGCCTCGCTGTGCAACGTTACGTCAATGGTCGAGACACGTTTCATGGGCAGCGAAAGTCGGGCGGCATCAGCGTGTTCTGCACTTGAGCCAGTCCTCCCAGGCCACTGCCGCCTCAGGGTTCTTTCGTTTCCAGTCCTCGAGCGCTGGGCCCTTTAGCCAGTCTGGCTCGCGACTCCAGTGCATCGGCGGACTACTGCCCGTCGGTCTCCGGTTTCCGTCTCGAGGTTGTGAGGGTGCTTGACCAGGCCCTCTGCCTGTCGCCTCGCCAGGCAGGGGGCGAGCCAGTAGCTCCCGCATCTCAGGGAAGAGAAAACCCAGGAGCGGGTCGAAACGTCGGCTTCGCCTGTACACCGACTCGACACCCCGCTGACTGCAGCCTTCAAGGTCTTGCAGAACCTTCTCGCGCCACTGGGTGACGCGCGCACGGTGCTGGGGTTCCAGGGTCGGGTCGTATGCCCTGAGCGCCGTGAGGTAGAGGGTGTGCCAACAAAGCTTGTCCTCTGCCTTCTCGACAAGGGCTGTGTTCAATACCTGCCACAGCGTCTCCACGCGGTAGCCCACCGCCGTGTTCTCTTGAATCGACAGCAGACGGTCAAGGATGCTTCCTTGCCACGCGTAGAGGACTGGGTCATCTCCATGTGTCACCCCGTACGACGCAAGCTCTTTCCCAAGCTCAGAGATGAGCTCACGCGTCGACTCCTGGAGTTGCCTGGCTTCTTGGGTTTGGGCGTCCTCGGCGCGAAACGCAGCGAGACTCTTCACAGCCGCCAAGTACTCGCGACGCAGTCGTGCGAGTTCCTGCTCATCAGCTTGAAGCCTTAGCTCCAGCTGCGCTGCTCTCGCAGCAGCTTTTTCGTCGAGCCAAGGATGGGCCAGCCACCGCTTCGCGGCCAGTTCGTGCACCACCAAAGCTGTGAACTCGGCTCGGGACAGTGTTCCCCCGAGACTCCCGACATTGATTTCTAGGGCGGCAAAGCCTTCCGCGCGGATTCGGTCAAGCCGTTCGGGTGAAATTGCGTTGGTGACCGTGACCTCTACGAGCAACGTTCCCTGCGCGCCATCTGCGGGGTCGACAAACTGAGCGATGAGGTCGGGGCGTATCTGCCCGACCTTCTTCTCCAGTCGAACGTTCGAGAGCTCGAGCAGGCTTTCGCTGCGTCGAGCGACGTCAAGGTGCAGCTTTGAGCCGGTGCCGCCAAGATGCTCTCGAAGGATAAGTTCCGGTACGCGCAGACGCTCTTCTCGTCTGAGGACGTCCTTCGTGAGCCAATGCAGCAACGACTCCCTGCCTGCCGCTGGTCCATGGTCCTGCAACGCTTCGTCAGGAAGCCAGTCCAGAGCGGCAACAGCCTTTGCGGTGGCGAGCGCATGCGCTTGCTCGGCCAGGGAGGCGTCCGACCAGTGCTGCCCATGCCAACTCCCGGCCTCCACCAAGAGGTGCAGTCGCCCCTTGAGCTCGTTGGGGTTTAGCGCGGCCAGGGCGGGGTCGTCCATCACGACCTGGACGACAGGATGTAAGGCGCCGTCGAGTTCTTCAGATAGGGAACCCGTGAGCTGAACGACGACAGTCCTGCCGTCCTCGAGCGTCAACAGGGCGCGTACTTGGTCAAGTGGCTTGAAGCTCCGTATGTTCACCGCTTCCGCCGGCTGAGAAATCCATGCGGAGTACGCGGCACCGCTCAACCCGACAACCTGGGCAGATACGCGCCGAGCCGGGAGGACAACGCGGCCTTGTTTCTCTAGTAGCTCGAGCGCTGCCGCGCGGGCCGTCAGCACGAGGCAGGAGTGCCGGTCAGTACCATCGGGGTGCCTGAAGTGCGGCCGCTTTCTCCACTCAGTTTTGGCGGCATTCACGGCCGTCAGCGGCTCGCTGCAGCAGTAGCAAACACAGTCGCATCTCGAGCCGCGATGCTTTTCATCGAGCTCGAAGATGTACCGTGCCTCTCCGGTGTGAATGTCCTTCCCCCACGCCAGGACGAGCTCGCTCAACTGCTGCCTGGGATTGGGACTTCCCGGCTGAATGCTCCAGAACGCAGCTCGGTCACTGCTCATAGGCTGGTCAAATCAGAGGTAGGTTGCAGTCCACAAAGGCGGGATAGCAAGTAGCTCTGTACGGGACCGTCAAGCCAAGCGAACGGCTCGTGCAGCCACCGGCAGGTAGAGCCACCGCTGCCTCACGGGCTTGCCGGTCGCGGCTAGGAGGGCGTGGCCGTAGGACTCGAGCTGAGGACCATGCTCAGCCACCAAGTCCTCGTCTCGGGCAGCCCCACCGGGGTTCGACTTGTGGTCCAGGAGGACCCACCCGTCGTGCGCTTCGACCAGCAAGTCGATGCGGCCACGGATGCGGGTCCCGTTCGGGCCATCGGCCTCCACGGGAACTTCGACATGGACCGGGCAACCGGGCCAGCGAGCGCCAATCCACGCCTGGAATGCAGCGACCTGGGCGCAAACGGCATCCTTGTCCACGCAGTGAGCAACGGCCCAGGTCTTCAAGATGCGTTCGACTTCCGGGGCTGAAACGCCGCCAAGCACTCCGGCGCGCGCGATGCACAGGTGGAGCGCCGTGCCCAGCGACGCCATGTCGGGCTTGCCCGCCAGGCTCAGCCGCACACCGACGGTGTCTGTCTCAGCGACCTTGAAGGCCCCGCCCGAGGCGGCGCTTGGACGATGCCACAGTGGTTCGCCTTGCATCCGTGGCCGCGGGGCGAACCAGTGGCATGTCTCGGGCGCCTTGGCCGGTGGCTCGTCAGCGCAGTCGTCCTTGCTCCACGACTTTGTCAGGCGGGAGAGCTGCCGGCCGCAAGGAAGCGCCACGGCGCCCGAGTCGCCGAACAATAGCTCGGTTGCGCCTTGAATCTCGCCAACCCAGGCACGCCCAGGTCCTCGCGACCGAACGAAGGACACGGCTACGTTCATGTCGCGTGCTCGGGTCAGGCCGACATAGAGCAGGCGCTTGTTCTCCGCCAGGGCTTCGGCCTGCATGGCTTGACCAGTGGCGCTGGCCTCGGCGTTGAGGGCTGCCTGGGGCTGGGACCGCTTGCCCCAGGTTTTCAACCAGCAGTGGACGAAGCGGTTGGCCAGCGGCTGCTGCGGGTCGAAAGCGCCGACCGTCCTGGCGCGGACGCCCCAGAGTGAACTGCGCGCCGTCGCATCGAGGCTTGTCAGCACGACGACGGGCCACTCCAAGCCCTTGGCACCGTGGTAGGTCAGGACCGTGACCGAGTTGTCTGCCGATGTCGCCCGGTTGTCGTCATCTGCGCTGGCGAGTTCGTCCAGCCAGCGAAGCATGCCGCTGACGGTTGCTGGTCGCTTCGCGGCAACGCACTCGTCTTCGAAAGTCTTACCGAACTCGACCAGCGCTTCGACGTTGGCCAGGCGGTTGCGGCTCTCGTGGGGAGAGGCCGACCATTGGCCGACCAGGCGCGCGACCTGGGACTCAGCAGCGGCAAGTCGCAGCGCCTCCTGTGGTGTCAAGGCGTTGAGTATTGGGCGCAGCTCCTCCAATCGGGCCAGCAGTGGATGGGCGTTGTCGCCGGTCGTCTTCCACTCATGAGATTTGGCTCCATCGGTGGCAAGGTGCTGCAGCCGGTCTTGAAGCCATGTTTCGACCGGAATGCCTTCGGCCAGGGTGAGAACCAGCGCCGTCGCGACCGTGTCAGTCGGGTCGTTCAGGCGCCGCAGGCATGCCATCACGTAGATGGCCTCGGCAGTCCCCAACAGGCCGGAACGTGGGCTGGCTGAAGGGATGCCCCAGCGGGTGAGCGATGTGACGGCAAACCCGACCTGCTCGTTGTAGCGGCACAGCACCCCGACATCGCCAGCCTGAATCGGT
The DNA here is from genome assembly GCF_000723405.1 of Hydrogenophaga intermedia. GTDB lineage: Bacteria > Pseudomonadota > Gammaproteobacteria > Burkholderiales > Burkholderiaceae_C > Hydrogenophaga > Hydrogenophaga intermedia. The sequence goes on from NZ_CCAE010000002.1 coordinate 280,648, forward strand.
CGCAGCTGCTCGGTGTCCTTGTCCTCGACCTTGACGCCTGAAGCCAGCAGTTCGCGGACGGCTTGTCCAAGGCCCAGGTAGTCCAAGTCGTTTCGGCTGCTCTCGAAGTTCCAGTTCAGGAGTGCTGCCTGGTCCGGGATGTCCTTTCGCAGCGGTTGCAGCTGAACCTGCGCTGGAGTCAGGTCGGGCTCGAACGCAGACCCGAACACGCCGTTGGTAAGCGCAACGAGCCCCTCGACGGAACGCCTGGAGGTGTCGAGGGCCTTCCCAATGGTTCCACCCCAATCCTTGATGGCGCCCAGGACGCCAGCGATGAGGCTCGCGTCCGTGCCGCGGAACCCGTAGATGGCCTGCTTGGGGTCGCCGACCCACACTGACCGCTTGGCTAGCTTGGCCAACTCCACGAAGAGCGCCAACTGAAGGGGGCTGGTGTCCTGGAACTCGTCGACCATGATGAGGTCCAGCTCGGCCGCCAGGGCTTCGCGGACGCTGGGCTTTGTCCTCAACGCCCGCAGCAGCAGAACCTCCTGGTCGCTGAAGTCAACGGCGCCCAGGGCCTTCTTGGCCTGCTCGTAGGCGTCGAGGACGTCCGCGACCAGGTTGAACACCAGGTCCAGGTACCGGCGGACCTCGGCATGAAAGGCGGGGTGAGACTCGTGGGCTTGAGCGGCGGCCTTGACTGGCTCCAAGATGTTCTTGACCTTGGCGCCAGCGTCGATACCTGCCGCGCCTATCCAGTCGGGCCAGCACCAGCGGGCCTCACGGAATGCGCGGTCCAGCTTCTGCAGTGCGTCCAGGCCCTTTGAAAGGTTCTGGGGCACTTGTTCGCCTGCAGCCATTCGCTGCTCGACAAAAGCGGCAACTTCCTGGTGCGCCTTGCTAAGCGCGGCGCTCAGCGCTGCGGTGGGGTCTGGGCCTGTACTCGGAGCAGGCCAGTTCGCAAGCATCGCGTCCGCGTTCTGCGCGCCCATCGCGCGAAGCGCCGCAGGCGTGATGTCATTGTCGAGCGCGGCCTTGACGACGGCCTCGACGGTCTTGGACCAGTCCGCTTGCTCGATTCCGAACCGCTCGGTCAGCCCCACCAGTTCCGCTTGCGCGGCGGCGTCCATGGCCTCGGCCAGGGTGGCTTTGAGCAGTCGCTTGGATTGGCCTTCACCCAAGACGGTCTGGTCGGGCGACAGGCCCAGCTCGAAGCAGAACCGCTTGAGCATCTGGCCGCAAACGCTGTTGACAGTGCCCAGGCGGGCTTGGCCGATGGCGGTGGCCAGGTCGATGCGTCCCTTCTCAAGAAGCCAGGAACGGGCGCGCTCGCGCAGCTCGGTGGCGGCCTTCACCGTAAAGGTTGTGGCCAGGATGGCGTGAGGGCGTGCCGCACCGGACTCGAGCGCTTGGGCGAGGGTCTCAGTCAGTTTGTAGGTCTTGCCGCTGCCAGCGCCTGCGCTGATGAACTCGATGTTGTTCATTGTTCCCAGCCTCCGAGCAAGACGAGGTGGTCGCCGTCGAAGCGGCTGTTGGGGCCTTTTACCGGAAGCGTTCCGTCGGGCCCCTTGAAGTCATCTGGCGGGTCTACCGGAACTACATCGATGACCCCGGCGTCCAGCTGTTGCTTACGCCAGTTCCAAGTCGCGCGTGCCTGGTCCAGCAGGGTGGCGACGGTTACCCCTTCTGGCGGCCGCCTGACCTGCGCCTTCGGGAAGATGTCTGCTGCTGTGATGTAGAGCGCACCGCTCTCCAAGATGAAGTAGCCGAGCGCGGTGGGTGCGGCCCCGTTCTTTTGCTCGACGAGGCTGGAGTAGAGCGCGAGTTGCAGGTGCTCGCCCGAGCGAAGCAGCCCAGCGTAGTAGTTGTCGCTCCGCCACTTCATGTCGAGGGCGACGGTTCGCTTGTCACCGAGCGTGACCAGCAGGTCAATCTTACCGACCAGCGGTACTGCACCCAGGGTTCCGGAGAACGCTACCTCGGTCTGAGCTTGAGTGGCCCCGGCCGACCGCAGATGGTCGAGCAGGCTGCATATGGCGCCCTCGCAGACCTTTCGGAAGTGCTGCTGGCTGACGCCCGCGCCCTGCATCAGCAGGACGGCGCCTTCTGTCTGCAGGAGCGATTCGGCCTCGGCGCGGAACCATATGACAGCATCGGGGTTCGACCAAGTCAGTGCGGCGGCGTGCTCGAAGAGTTTCTCGAACACACGGTGCGCAAGGATGCCGAGCAGGCGGTTGTCCTCCTCCACGGTCAGGACCGAGGGGGGCTCCAGGCCCGCCACTCGCTTCAGCACGAAAAGGGCAGGGTCGTTGAAGAGTTCGTTGAGCGTGGTGAACGACTGCGCAGAGTCACCGAGCTGTACGGGCTGCGGGAGTTGGACGAGTCGAGGTGGCGTCGGCAAAGGCTGCGGTGCCAGTGCTGCGGCAGTGGACGCGATGAGAGTGGAACCTATCGCTGTATCAAGGTCGAAGGCGGTGTTCTCGATTGCGGGCAGCAGCTTCTTGAGCAGCAGACGAATCGGATGCACCTCGGCGCCAGGGGGCGGGCAGACGAGGACAAAGCGCTTGCGCGCTCCAAGCAGCGGGCGAAGCCACTGCGCGGCCAGCGAAACCAGCTCGCGTGCCGGGTCTCGCAGCTGGACACCAAGCTGGGTCAGAGATTCCACTTCGGATTGCGACCAAGGAAGCGGCGACGGCAGGGTGGGGGTGGACGGCATCCACCAGACCACTTCGTCGGCGGCCTCGACACAGGCGGCTGGGGTGCTGGCAGAACGCATGCAGCCGACATGCGAAACCGCGGCAGGGTTAGTCGCCCCTGCAGGCGTGGCGTGCGCGACCAGCTGCTCGACTTGCCGAGGCAGCACCGTCGCCAGACCCTGGCTGGCGAATTCGGTCAGCGCGTCCTGGACGGCTGCGCACTGGCGATGCGCAGCCAGGAAACTCGGCACATCAGCGGACTCACCCGTGAGGCGCCGCCGCATCGCTTCTTTCAGTCGGTCAACCCGGGCGATGAGTGCGTCGACGGGCACTCCGTTGTTGCGCGTCCAGCGCTCGGATTCGAGCCAGAAGGCGATTTCTTCGGCGACTTCCTGGGCGTCCTCTCCCGTCGCGAGCTTGGCCTTGGCTGCAGTCCATGCCTCCCCGCCAATCCCGGGCTGTCTAGACACGGCGCGGGCGAGGGTGCTCCTCGCGCGGCGGCTGAACGGGCCGACCGGGTGGGTGAGGAAGTCCAGCAGCCGGTTGATGTCGAGGGGCGTCCAGCACAGCTCGAGGGCAAGAGGCAGTGCCTGAAGGGCAGGACGGAGCTGGCTCGGGTGTTCGAACCCACAGTTGACCCCGCCAGTTGCGGACAGGGACACGTCGAGGCCATCTCCGGCGTCCTCGGCAAGGACCAGCCGGTCGCCCGGCTCGTACGAGTTATGGGCGCTCAGCCAGTGCGCGGCGGTTGTGGCCGCGAGGGCGTGCACCAACAGGATACTGCCGTCGGGCGGCGCGCCCAACTTGCCAGCCGGGTGGCCGGCCAGAACGGCCAGCGCCTGCTCCTGCACCGCGCGGAGATGCCCTGTGCCCTGTGGTTCGGGGAGACGGACCTCAACGGCAGGCAGGAGGTCGAGCACTTGCCGCCAAAGGAGAGGGAAGTCTTCGGGCGGGTCAACGAGGTGAACCGACTTGATGGGGCCAGGTCCGGACTCGCGAAGGGCCTGCAATACCAGGTGCAAACGCTCGGCCTCCCCGGGCGGCAGCTTGCCGGCGGCGGCCGTCTCGATGGCGGAAAGCTCCTGAATCCGCGCTGGATGCGTTGGCTTCGCACTGCCGTCCCAGCCGCCGAGGCGCCACTCGTCTCGCCAGGCCAGGAGGCGTGCGGCGGTACCGATGCTGTCTGCCTGCAGAGACTCGCTGTAGAAGCGGGAGCCATTGTCGTGGGCGCGAAGGAGGCCGGAGTAGACCGCTACTCGCTTCGCGAACGAGGCCTCGGGTGCCGACAAGGCAAGGTAGGTTTCCAGCAGGGAGAGGAAGCCCAGCCGACCGACAAGAGGGCTGTTGAAGAAGTTCGTCGGTGACGGGCCCTGGCGGGCGTCCAGGAACAGGCCGAAGGTGACGTGCATGCTGAAGTTGACTCCCCTGAAGGCAAACGAGTGCAAGCGTTCAATTGCTTCTTGGCCACCTGCTCGAATTCGACAAGGGTAGCGTCAGCTTTCGCCACAACCCAGAACGGCATAGAAAAACAGGAGCTTGAGCCTCATCAATTTCGGGGACGACTCGTCCGGCGTCGTCAGCTTTTCGCTACCGGCCAATCAGCGGGAGCGACTTTGCCGTCAACGAATCCAGAAAGAGATGAATCAGGTAGGCTGGAATTGCCACTTGGCCGAGCGCCTTCAGGAAGTCGCCGCTTGCGGATTCGGGCTGCCACTTGTCGAGCTCCTTGAATGCAAGGCAGAGGAGGCCGGCGAACGCGACGCTGTGGAAGAACTGGCGGTGGTTCGGCGACGTTGCCGGCTCCAGGATGTCCGGCAACTTGGTCAGGAAGGCGGCAGCTGTGCCTGCCAGCAGTGGCTGGGCCGTTTGGAGGCCAGCCTGGCGCTCTTGCTCGGCAATGAACACGCCGGTGGCGAAGCCGGCAACAAGCTGGTGGGCCGGCCCGTTCACTTCTTGTGCTCCTTGCGCACGCCTTTGAACGGCTCACCATCCTTCTTCTGGTCCATGAACTGGCCGTTGCCGGCGTCGCGCTTGGTCCAGGTCTGGGTGGTCGGGTTGAAGGCTTGGGAGCGGTCGCGGACGGCACCGCGGCGGGCGTTGTCACCGATGGGGGCGTTCTTGGCCATGTTCAGGTTCCTTTCGCTTCAGGCGTCGATGGTGTGAGTCCAGCCGGGGAGGCCGTTCCGCGAGAGGTAGTCCACCAGCGGAGGACTGCCGAAGAACTGCGTGCGTCCGCCGGAGGAGAACACCAGGGCGGACTGCTCGACCCGCAGGTTCGAGGCGCGTGCCTGGGCGGTCAGCTGGGCAAGCAGGCGGGCGTTGTCGCTTTGCGAGCCGGACGCTGAGCGGGCGTCGAAGACCGCAAAGTTGACCCAGCCGCCGCTGGCGGCGCGCTCGCGCAGGTGGGCAAGATTGATTCGCATCGTGCACTCCTTGCTTGGACCTAACCCAAGCATGGAAGGCATTCTTGCGAGGGCACTAGCTCAAAGAATGACCTACTGAACTGCGGTTGGGCGATTTTTTGATGCTGCGGCGCACAAGGCCGTGTGCAGCCGCTCCCGCAGCTCGAGTGGGCCGAGCACTTCAACCTCCGGGCTGTGGCGCAGCAGGTCCATGACCAGCTCTTGGTCGTTGGAGTAGGGCACTTCCAGGACGTAGCTGCCGTCGTCGAGTCGCTCGCTGGTCTGGTTGTGGTGCCAGGTCTCCTTTTCGACCCACTGCGCACGTTCCGGCGTGAACTTCAGGCGTGCACGGTGCTTGGCGGCGCCGGCGAAGATGCCGTAGCCGCTGCGGAAGTGCTCCTGCATCTCTTGCTGGCCGACCTCGAGCGCGTGCTCGGCCAGAACCTGCACGGATTTGATTGATTCCAGCGCGAAGGAGCGCAACGCATTCTTCTCATGGCACCAGGCATCGAGAATCCAGTTCTCGCGGTAGTGGACGAGCTGCTGGGGAGAAATTTCCCGGTCCGACGACTCTTTACGGTCGCGGTTCCAGTACTGCAGGCGAAGGCGCTTGCCTGACAAAAGCGCTCCAGCAATCGTCTGAAAGTGCTTAGGCTCGACTTTTCGCGGCGCGAAGTGAATCAGTCGGAGCTTGCGCTCGATGGGTCGGGCGGACTTGGTACCTTCCGCGAGCATGCTGCGAAGACGCGTCTTCAGGGGGCCAACGTGCTCTTCGAGGAGGCCGGGCTGGACGCCCTCAACCAAGTGGAGCATGGTGAGCAGCGCGAACACTTCTGATGAGTCGAACCAAACGCCAGGCAGCTCGAACCGGCCGCCCTCGGCAAGGTCGTCCCGGATGACCCAGCCGCGCTTCTTGCGGTCCCATTCCAGGGGGCATCCCAAGCGGTCACGGAGGAAATCCAGGTCGCGCTTTACCGATGCCTGAGAGACCTCCAGTTCATTCATCAGGAAGGCCATCGGCGCAGCCCGACGCTTTCGGATGATGCGCACGATTTTGGTGATGCGCTCGATGCTGACCTTGGACATGCGATGCTCCCCTTTTTTTTTGAGCCGCCTCGTTAGGGCTGGCTCTCGTTCAGTGGATATACCAAGCGCGGTGACTAATTCGGTCGAGAGAGCCGGGATGCCTCCACCGTCGAACACTTTGGCAGGCCGCCGAAACGCGGTAGCACCAATTGTCAATCCGAAGCTCTGTGTCCATCACAGGCTTTCAGCGCTAGTCACGTCGACGCTCTCTGCTTTCATTTGCTCTGGGTCGATGTAGACCGCAACTCCCATCTCCAGTCTGACCTATGCCATTGCCACGTTCGCCTCGGGCCAGTGAATGTTTGACGTCGCGTCGCCCCCACGTGGGCGCTTGGCGCCCCATGGAGGCGATGGATAGACTTCCGCAATCGGCCGAGGCTGTGTGGGACCCAAATCCAGCAGAACAGGCCCGGGCAACGACCCAGGAGGTTGCCATTCTCTGAAGCTCCGCCCAAGCCTCCTAACGCGTTGGCTAACCGCGTGACGCGAGACAATACTGCCGATGGAACCCACCGACGCCGATGCCCGCCTCACCGATCTCGAGATCAAGGCGAGCTTCGCCGAAGACCTGCTGGACACGCTCAACGAGATCGTCGCGCGCCAGCAGGCCCAGATCAACCGCCTTACCGCTGAGCTCTCCACGCTGCGCAACCAGATGCCCACGGCTGACGGCGCCCCCGTCTTTCGCAGTCTGCGCGACGAACTGCCGCCGCACTACTGAGCAAGCCAGGAGCCCGCAAATACGGTCTTGTAGGCGATCCGTGGGCGCTCTAGGCCGTTCAAGTTAGTCGCCGTTGCACACGCTGAACGACCGCTTGATGTCAGAGTTCGGTCGCTGCTGAAGCAGCCGCCTCTGACGGCTCTCGCTGCACGGCTGCCGCTCGAGAAGCATGCCGTGGGGCGAGGCAATATGACGCCTGCGCTGAGGTTGACCTGCCCCCTGTAGACGTACCAATCAGAAGTGGAAGTCCGGGGCGAAGGTTAATCGATGGTGTTGGGGGTTGATGGGAGTTGAGCTGCATCGCCAGCGCGCTGGCGATGCAGCTCGGCGAAGCGAGCCGGTGGCATGCGCCCCAGGCTGCTGTGTGGCCTGACCTCGTTGTAGTCCGTGCGCCATGCGGCTGCGGCCACCCTGGCCTGGTGCAAGGTCTGGAACCAGCACTCGTTCAGATGCTCGTCGCGGAACTTGCCATTGAAGCTCTCGATGTAGCCGTTCTGCATGGGTCGCCCAGGCTGGATGAGGATGTGGCGGATGCCGTGTGCCTGCGCCCAGGCCATGAACGCCCGGCTGGTGAACTCCGGCCCGTTGTCGGTGCGAACCACCTGGGGATACCCGCGAAACAGCGCAGCGCGGTCCAGCACGCGCGTGACGTACTCACCCGAGATGCCGAAGTCCACCACGATGTCCACGCTCTCGTGGCTGAAGTCATCGGCCACCGTGAGGTACTTCAGTCGCCGCCCGCCCGAGAGGCTGTCGCTCACAAAGTCCATGCTCCACACTTCGTTGACCGTGCGCGCCAGTTGCAGCGGCATGCGCTCGTTGACGGGTCGCTTGCTCTTCTTGCGCCGGCGCACGGCCAGGTTGGCTTGCCGGTACAGGCGGTACACGCGCTTGTGATTGACGCCAGGAAACTGCGGGCGCAGCAGGTCATGGATGCGCCGATAGCCAAAGCGCCGACGCACGTGTGCGATCTCCACGATCTTCTCGTGCAGATCCAGCGTGGCCTGGTCGGGCTGTGGTGGATGGCGGTAGCTGTCGCGGGAGAGCCCCACAAGCCGGCACGCACGGCGTTCGGACAAATGGTGCTCGCTCACCATCCGCGTCACCGCCTCGCGCCGGGCCTGTGGGGCTAGCGCTTTACCCCCAGAACGCTCTTGAGCGCGTGCATGTCCAGGTGCGCTTCTGCCAGCAGCCGCTTGAGCTTGGCGTTCTCGGACTCGAGCTCGCGCAGGCGCTGGGCTTCAGAGACCTGCATGCCGCCGAACTTGGCGCGCCACTTGTAGAAGGTGGCATCGCTGAAGCCACCGTTGCGGCACAGCTCCTTGATCGGCATGCCGGCCTCGGCCTGCCGCAGGAACCCGATGATCTGTTCCTCGCTGAATCTGCTCTTCTTCATGTCCGTCATTCTCCTGGTGGTTGACGGACTTCACGAACTTCAGACTGGTACGGCTGGTGGGGGCAGGTCAAGGTCAGCGATCCAGTGCATCTACGCCGTTATGTGTATCGGCGAAACCACAGCTCAGAGAGATGTCTGCTCTCAAGCAGGGCCGAGAGAGCTGCTGGCGGTATCTCTGAGATCCAAAAGGACATTGCAGCAGGCTGAAATCCCGCGCCCCGCCTCGCGTTCAGCCAACAAAAAAGCCCCTGCACTGCAGGGGCCTCAGACTCGCTGGCGGAGAGAGAGGGATTCGAACCCTCGGTACAGGAGAACCTGTACGCCGGATTTCGAATCCGGTGCATTCGACCACTCTGCCATCTCTCCGTGTCGAAGCCCGCGATTCTAGCAGGCGGCAAACCCGGGGAAGCCCGCGCCACCGCCGGCTGGGCGGCCGGTGCACAATCGCGCGACCCCAACGCCGCCGCCATGCTCGTCGACACCCAGCCCGCCACCCATCAGCACGTCCCGGCAGCGCCAGAAGTGCGCGACGCCTGGGTCCAGTCCCAGCTCATCGGCGTGATGATGGACAACCTCGGGTCTACGTTGCTGCTGGGCGCCCTGTCGATGCCCATCCTGGTGTACCTGATGGCCGGCGAGGTGCCCACGTGGGCCCTGGTGCTCTGGACGGCCGCGATGCTGGTGGCGCTGGTGCTGCGCTTGCAGCTCATCGGCATCTACCGGCTGCGCTACGACAGTGTCGATGGCCCCCAGCGACAGGCCTTCGTCCAGCGCTACGGCTGGACCTGGCCCGCCATCGGCCTGCTGTGGGGTGGCCCGGTGGCCTTGAGCTATCTGCAGTCCAGCTTCATCACGCAGTTCGTCTGCGCGCTGCTGGTGGTGGGGCAAGGCCTGGTCACGCTTGCGGCATACAGCGCCTACCGGCCCATCTACCGCAGCTACACCAATGCCCTGTCGTTGTCGGCGCTCGTGGGCCTGGTGCTGGCCTCGGCTTTCCACTTCGACCAGACCGACCTGCTGCAGACCACGGCCCTGTTCGCGGTGCTGGCGGTGTTCTGGGCGCTGCTGCAGCTGGCGGGCGTACGGCTGCACCAGGTCTACCGCTCCAGCTTCGAGCTGCAGTTTTCCAACCAGGAGCTGATCGATTCGCTCACGCTGCAGACGCGCGCCTCGCTGCGCGCCGTGTCCACCAAGAACCGCTTCCTGGCCTCGGCCGCGCATGACCTGCGCCAACCCGTGCACGCGCTGAGCCTGTACGCCGACTGGCTGGCCAGCGAGCCCGAGATGGCGCGCGACATCGCGCCGCGCATCCTGCAGTCCACGCGGGCCATCAACGAGCTGTTCGACTCGCTGTTCGACCTCACCCGCATCGACGCCGGCAACTACAAGGTGCGCCTGCAGCATGTGGAGGTGCACAAGCTGTTCGCCGACATCGCGCTGCAGTTCGAGCCGGTGGCCGCGGGCAAGCAGCTGCGGCTGCGAACGCGCGCCCAGCCCATCGTGCTGTGGTCCGACCCGGTGGTGCTGCGCCGCATCCTGGGCAACCTGGTGTCCAACGCGCTGCGCCACACCACGCGCGGTGGCGTGCTGCTGGCGCTGCGTCGGCGCCAGGACATGGTGGTGTTCGAGGTCTGGGACACGGGCGTGGGCATCGCGCGTGAGCACCAGCAGGCCATCTTCCAGGAGTTCTTCCGCGTGTCGCAGCACCAGGGCACCGAGGACAGCCTGGGCCTGGGCCTGACCATCGTGTCCAAGCTGGCCACGCTCATGGGCTACCAACTCGCGCTCCAGTCAGAGGCCAGTCGCGGGAGCGTGTTTCGCGTGATGCTGCCGGCCTACACGCAGCAGGAAGGCGCGCCCGCGCCGCAACCCACCGTGGTACAGGCCTGAAAAGCAGAACCGCCGCTCAAGGCGGCGGTTTGTCTGCGGGGCGCGGGGCTCAGAGGTCCAGCAGGCCGGCGGTGCGGGCCAAGTGGCTGGCCTGCGAGCGGCTCTTCACGTTGAGCCTGCGGAACAGGCGCCACAGGTGAACCTTGACGGTGTGCTCGCTGATCTGCAATTGCTCGGCGATGTCGCGGTTCGACAGGCCCCGGTCGAGCATGACGAGCAACTGCTTCTGGCGCTTGGACAATTTGTCGGGGATGGTGGGCGCGTTTTCGTCCTCCACCTCGTCGGCCAGGAATTCACGCAGCACCTTGGCGATCTGGGCCGCGCCGGCGGACTTTTCCACGTAGGCGTCGGCGCCGGCCTCACGGGCCAAATCTTCGTAATCGGACGATGGCGACGCCGACAGCACGATCAGCGAGGTGTCGGGCAGCATCTGGCGGATTTCGCGCACGCCGGACACGCCATTGGTGTCGGGCAGTTTCAGGTCGAGACAGACGAGCTCGGGTTCGCCGTGTTCGGCGATGGCCTTGCTCACCGAAGCCAGGCGCTCCAGTTCAACGACCTGGGTCGATGCGCGCAGGCGGCGCAGCAACATGACCACGGCTTCGCGCATCAGCGGGTGATCGTCAATGACAAAAATACTCATGTCAGGATGCGCAATTCATGAATTGGTTTAACGGCACAGCATATCGGCATAAACCCGATTTGGCGATAGCCGGGCGCCCTTCCCCAGGGGCACACAGAGGGCGGCAGAGGATTGCGCGGGCCGCCGGGGCCGATTGTGACCCAATTCAGGCGGCGGATTGGCGCAAAACGTTCAGGGCAGATGTGACGCGCTCCACATCATCGGGCGCAATCAATTGCGGCGCCAATGCATCGAGTGCGGCCTTTCCCTCGGCTTGCAGGCGGGCCATGGCCTGCGCGGCCTCGCGCGGGGCGGCGAAACCGGTGCTTTGCAACAGCACCGCGCCCTTGGCGTCGGTGAGCTTGAAATAGAAGAGGCCGTCCTTCTCGCGGTACTGCTTGAAGACGGGCAGGGCGGCCTTGGCGGCCTTGGCCGTGGCGGCGTCGGCCCGCGTGTCGAGCGCGCGCAGACCCACGGCATGGCGCAGGCGCTGGGTGAAGGGGGTGGCAATGGCGCGCGCCTTGGCAGCGCCCATCTTCAGGGTCTTCTCGATGCGCGCCGGGTCCTGGATGAGGCCCTCGTACACCTCGCGCATCGGCGCGATCTCGCGATCCAGACGCTCGAACAGCAACTGCTTGGCCTCCCCCCAGGCGATCCCATCGGCATACGCCTTGGCCAGGGCGGCGGTTTCCTCGGCGCTGGCGAAGGCCTGGTAGAGCTGGAACAGGGCCGATCCTTCGGTGGACTTGGGCTCGCCGGGCGCGCGCGAGTCGGTCACGATGCCCATGATGAGCTTCTTCAACTGGTCGCGCGGCACGAACAGCGGGATGGTGTTGTCGTAGCTCTTGCTCATCTTGCGGCCGTCGAGGCCGGGCAGGGTGGCCACGTTGTCTTCGATGGCGGCCTCGGGCAGGGTGAAGTGTTCGCCGTAGAGGTGGTTGTAGCTGGCGGCGATGTCGCGCGCCATCTCGATGTGCTGGATCTGGTCGCGCCCCACCGGCACCTGGTGGGCGTTGAACATCAGGATGTCGGCCGCCATCAGCACGGGGTACATGAACAGGCCGGCGGTCACGCCGTCGTCCGGCTCGGCGCCAGACTCGGTGTTCTTGTCCACCGAGGCCTTGTAGGCGTGGGCGCGGTTGAGCAGGCCCTTGCCGGTGACGCAAGTGAGCATCCAGGTGAGTTCGGGGATCTCGGGGATGTCGGACTGGCGGTAGAAGGTGACCTTCTCCGGGTCGAGCCCGCAGGCCAGCCAGGTGGCAGCGATCTCCAGCGTGGAGCGCTGCACGCGCGCCGGGTCGCCGCTGGTCTTGATGAGCGCGTGGTAGTCGGCCAGGAAGTAGAAGCTCTCGACGCCGGGCAGACGGCTGGCGCGCACGGTGGGGCGGATGGCGCCGACGTAGTTGCCCAGATGGGGTGTGCCCGAGGTGGTGATGCCGGTGAGGACGCGTTGCGTGTTCATTCTGGGGACGGGACGGCGGTTCAGAGCAGAAGGAGGCGGATCGGCGTCAGTAGCCATTCGATGGCGCTGCCGGACAGGTTCATGAGCGGGCGCAGCCAGTACTCGCCCACCAGGCCGGTGACCACCAGCGCCAGCACGATGAAGAAGCCGAAGGGTTCGATGCGGGAGAAGGCGGCTGCCTGTTTCCAGGGCAGCAGGCCGGTGAGGATGCGGCCGCCATCCAGGGGCGGCAGCGGGAACATGTTGAAAGCGAACATCACCAGATTGACCACGAAGCCCGCGCGGCACATGGCGAGCCAGAAGCGTTCCTCGACACCGGCAGCCCGCAGCACGTAGAGCAGCAACAGCCACAGCGCGGCCTGCAGCAGGTTGGACGCCGGGCCCGCCAGGGCGACCCAGATCATGTCCCGCTTGGGGTTGCGCAGCCGCCCGAAATCCACCGGCACCGGCTTGGCGTAGCCGAACAGGAAGTTGCCCGCCGTGGCGAAGTACAGCAACAGGGGCATGAGGATGGTGCCAAGCGGGTCGATGTGCTTCATCGGGTTGAGCGTGACGCGGCCGAGCTGCCAGGCCGTGGGGTCGCCGTAGTGGCGCGCGACGTAGCCGTGCGCCGCCTCGTGCAGGGTGATGGCGAACAGCACCGGGATGGCGTAGAGCGTGACCGTCTGGACGATGAGGGCGATATCCATCGGCGGATTGTCCCAGAGCCGCGTGTCAGAGCCCGAGCGGGGCCAGCGAGCCCTGGCCCTGGCGCACCACCTCGGGGTCGCCGCCCGTGCCCATGGGCACCAGGTCGAGCACGGTGGTGGGCTCCAGCGCGCAGGCACCGGCGTCGATGACGCCGTCCACCTCGTGTTGCAGGCGCTCGCGGATGGCCTCGGGGTCATTGAGCGGGTGCTCGTGACCGGGCAGGATGAGCGTGGTGGCCAGCAGGGCGCCGCCGTGCTGTTCCAGCAACTCGCGCAGTGCGCGGTGCTCGGGCACGCGCAGGCCGATGGTCTTGCGCGATGGGTGGCTCACGCGGCGCGGCACTTCCTTGCTGGCTTCCAGGATGAAGGTGTAGGGCCCGGGCGTCGCGAGCTTGAGCAGGCGGTACTGGCGGTTGTCCACCTTGGCGTAGCTGGCCAGTTCGCTCAGGTCGCGGCACAGCAGGGTGAGGTGGTGCTTGTCGTCCACCTGGCGGATGCGGCGCAGGCGGTCGGCCGCGGCCTTGTCGTCCAGGTGGCAGGCCAGGGCGTAGCTGGAGTCGGTCGGCACGGCGATCACGCCGCCGCGCTGCAGCAGCGTGGCGGCCTGCTTGAGCAGGCGGGGCTGCGGGTTGTCGGGGTGGACGCTGAAGAGCTGGGACATGGTTCAGTCTTCCGGTGGACTCACAGGCAGCCGGCTGCGTGCCGTGCGCCACCCACTAAGCGCGCCGCACAGCACGATGAGCGCGATGCCGGTGAGCTCTATGGCTCCAGGCACGTGGCCGAACACCAGCCAGCCGAAGGCCATGGCGAAGGCGATCTGCGTGTACAGGTAGGGCGACAGCGTGGAGGCCGGCGCCCGCTGGTAGGCCAGGATGAGCAGCAGGTGGCCGAGGGTGCCCATCACGCCCACGAGTACCAGCAGGGCCAGGGTGCGCGCATCGGGAATGGCCTGCCAGACGAAGGGCAGCAGAGCGCTGGTGACCAGAGCGCCCACCCAGCCGGTGTACAGGTGCATGGTGAGCGGGTCCTCGGTGCGCGCCATCCTGGCGGTGAGGATCTGGAACCAGGCGCTGATGAAGACCATGGCCAATGGCAGCGCGCTGGCCCAGCCGATGTCGCCGCCATCGGGTCGCACCACCAGCAGCACACCCGCGAAGCCGCCGATCACCAGCAGCCACTGGACGGCCGACACGCGCTCGCGCAGCAGGGTGGCGCCCATCAGCGTCACGGCCAGCGGTGTGAACATGAGGATGGCGGTGAACTCGCCCACCGGCATCTGCTGCAGCGCCACGAAGCCCATCAGGCTCAACGAGAGCAACAACGCGCCGCGCAGCAACTGAAAGCGCGGGTGCCCGGTGCGCAGTGCGGCGCGCCCGCGCCGCGGCAGCAGCCAGGCCGTCATCGCTGCCGCGTGGAACAGGTAGCGGAACCAGATGACCAGCAGCACCGAGACCACGGCACCCACGGCCTTGACCGTGGTGTCGAGCACCGCGAAGCAGGCGGTGGCCGAGACCAGCAGGGCGATGCCCGCGAGGGCGCGGCCGGCGATGGGGACGGTGAGGGCGGTCATGGCAATGGCCCGCGCTCAGGCTTCGGGAGGTTCCACCGGCAGGCGCTTTTCGCGCGCCGTGAGCCAGCTCGCCGTGGCGCCGCAGAGCACGATCAGGCCCATGCCGGTGAGCTCCAGGGTCCCGGGCACGTGGTCGTACACCACCCAGCCGCAGAACATGGCAAAGCCGATCTGCGTGTACAGGAAGGGCGCGATGGCCGACGCCGGTGCGCGCTGGAAGGCCAGGATCAGCAGGAAGTGCCCCACGGTGCCCATGAGGCCGATGAGGCAGAGCAGGGCCAGCGTGCGCGCGTCGGGCACGGCCTGCCACACCAGGGGCAGCACCAGGCTGGCGACCAGGGTGCCGACCCAGCCGGTGTAGAAGTGCATGGTCATCGGGTCCTCGGTGCGCGCCATCTTGGCGGTGAGGATCTGGAACCAGGCGTAGATGAAGACCAGCGCCAGCGGGATCAGCGCCGCCCAGCCCAGGAAGCCGCCGCCCGGGCGCACCACCAGCAATGCGCCCGCGAAGCCCCCGGCCACCAGCAGCCAGCGCAGCACAGTCACGCGCTCGCGCAGGAACAGCGCGGCCAGCAGCGTCACCGCCAGCGGCGTGACCATGACGATGGCGGTGAACTCGCCCACCGGCATGTACTGCACCGCCACGAAGGACATCAGGCTCACCGAGAGCAGCAGCACGCCGCGCAGCACCTGGTAGCGGGGGTGTTCGGTGCGCAGCAGCGAGCGGCCGCGGATGGGCAGCATGACGGCCGTGACCACCACCGCGTGAAAGGCGTAGCGGAACCACAGGGCCAGCAGCACCGACACCACGGCGCCCACCACCTTGACGGCGGTGTCCAGCACCGCGAAGCAGGCCGTGGCGGCCACCAGGAAGCCGATGCCGGCCAGGGCCTGGCCGGGCCGAGGCGCGGCGGCGCCCATCAATGGACCCGCTCGGCGAGCAGAGCCCACACGGGGGTCACGCTGCCGGGGAGGTCGGGCAGCTTGCCGAGGTCGGTGTGGCTCTCGTCGGGGCTGTGGAAATCACTGCCGCGCGAGGCGGCGAGGCCGAATTCGGTGCAGAAGCCGGCGTACTTGGCGTACTCGGCCTGACTGTGCGCGCCGGTCACCACCTCCACCGCCTGGCCGCCGTGCTGCTTGAACTCGGTGAACAGGGCGTATTCCTCGGTGGGGGTGAACTTGTAGCGGCCCGGGTGGGCGATGACGGCGATGCCACCGGAACCGGTGATCCAGCGCACGGCGTCGCCCAGCGCGGCCCAGCGGTGCGGCACGAAGCCGGGCCGGCCTTCGGTGAGGTACTTGCGGAATACCTCGGGGATGTCCTTGCACACGCCGCTGTCCACCAGGTGGCGCGCGAAGTGTGAGCGCGAGATGAGGTCCGGGTTGCCGACGTAACGCAGGGCGCCCTCGAAGGCGTCCTTGATGCCGACCTGGGCGAGCCCCTCGGCCATTTCGCGGGCACGCTGCTCGCGCCCGCCGCGCGTGGCGCGCAGGCCTTCGAGCAGGGCCTTGTCGTCCGGGTCCATGCCCAGGCCGACGATGTGCACGGTGGTGCCGGCGAAAGTGACCGAGATTTCCACCCCGGTGAGGTAGGGCAGTTCCTGCGCGCGGGCGGCGGCCATGGCGCGGTGCTGGCCGCCGAGTTCGTCGTGGTCGGTGAGCGCCCAGAGCTCCACCCCGTTGGCCTTGGCGCGCGCGGCCAGGGCCTCGGGCTCGAGCGTGCCATCCGAGACGGTGGAGTGGCAGTGCAGGTCGGCGTTGAGCAGGGGGTTCACGCCTTCCATTGTAGGAGTGGGGGTATCGCCGCGCTGTCGCCGGGGTCGGATCAGCCCGTGTTGCGCAGGCCCGCCGCGATGCCGTTGATGGCGATGTGGATACCACGCTTGGCCCGGCCTTCGTCGTCGGCACTCAGCGTGCCCGCCCGGTGCCGGCGGATGAGCTCGACCTGCAGGTGGTGCAGCGGGTCGATGTAGGGGAATCGGTGTTCGATGGAACGGCGCAAGGCCAGGTTGCCGGCCAGCCGTTCGCGCTCGCCCGTGATGAGCGCCAGCGCCTCGGCCGTGCGCTGCCACTCGGCCTCGATGGCCTTGAACACGCGCTGGCGCAGGGCCTTGTCTTCCACCAGTTCGGCGTACAGCGAGGCCAGGGCCAGGTCGCTCTTGGCCAGCACCATGTCCATGTTGGACAGCAGGGTGTTGAAGAAGGGCCAGTCGCGCTGCATGCGCTTGAGCAGCGCGGTGTTCTTCGGATCCGCTTTCACGAAACCCTGCACCGCCGAGCCGAAGCCGTACCAGCCCGGCAGCGTGAGCCGGCACTGCCCCCAGCTGAAGCCCCAGGGGATGGCGCGCAGGTCCTCGATGCGGCCCGTGGCCTTGCGACTGGCCGGGCGCGAGCCGATGTTGAGTTCGGCGATCTCGCGGATCGGCGTGGCGCTGAAGAAGTAGTCGGCGAAGCGCGGCGTGTCGTACACCAGCGCGCGGTAGGCGGCCATGCTGGCCTGCGACAGCGCCTCGGCTGCTGCCAGGAAGGCGGGCGACGCGTCCTTGGTGGGCTGCAGCAGCGTGGCCTCCAGCGTGGCGGCCACCAGGGTTTCCAGGTTGCGGCGGCCGATCTCGGGGTTGGCGTACTTGGCGCCGATCACCTCGCCCTGTTCGGTCAGGCGGATCTGCCCGCGCACCGTGCCCGGCGGCTGCGCCAGGATGGCCTGGTAGCTGGGGCCGCCACCGCGCCCCACGGTGCCGCCGCGGCCGTGGAACATGCGCAGACCGATCGGCCGAACAGAGCCCCCACGCTTCCCCGCTGCGCGTGGTCCGCTGCCCCCCGAGGGGGCTGATTCGCCTTGGGGCGGCCCGGCGGCGAATCCTTCCTTGCCGGCGTTCAACTCGTCGAACAAGGCCACCAGCGCCGTCTCGGCCTGGTAGAGCGACCAGTTGCTGGTGAAGATGCCGCCGTCCTTGTTGCTGTCGGAATAGCCGAGCATCACGTCCTGTTCGCCATAGCCGTCGGCGGCGCCGCGCTGCACCATGGCGCGCACACCGGGCAGGGCGTAGTACTCGCGCAGGATGGGCGCGGCGTTGCGCAGGTCCTCGATGGTCTCGAACAGCGGCACCACGATCAGGTCTGCCACCGCGCCGTCGTTCAGCGTGCCGTGCAGCAGCCCGGCCTCCTTTTGCAGCACCAGCACCTCGAGCAGGTCGCTCACGGTTTCGGTGTGGCTGATGATGGCGTGACGGATGGCCTGGGCGCCGAAGCGCTCGCGCCCGCGCTTTGCGGCTTCGAAGATGGCGAGTTCGCCGCGGGTGTGATCGCTGTAGCCGGCCCCGGGCACGCGCAGCGGGCGCACGTCGTCCAGGGTGCGCAGCAGCACGGTGCGCTTGGCGGTTTCGTCGAGCGCGCTGTAGTCGGGTGCCAGGCGCGCGGTGGCCAGCAGCTCGGCCACCGCGATCTCATGCTGGTCGGAGCTTTGCCGCAGGTCGATGGTGGCGAGGTGGAAGCCGAACACCTCCACCGCGCGGATCAAGCCGCTCAGGCGCATGTCGACCAGCGCCTCGCCGTGGTGGGCGCGCAGCGAGGCTTCGATGGTGCGCAGATCGGCCAGAAAGTCGGCGGCGCGGGCGTACGGGTCCTGCGGTGCCACGGCGTGGCGCGCGGCCTCGCCGCCGGTGAGCGCGGTGAGGGTGGCCGCCAGCCGCGCGTAGATGCCGGTGAGCGCGCGCCGGTAGGGCTCGTCCTGCCGGTGCGCGTTGGTGTCGGGCGATCGGGCGGCCAGGGCCTGCATGGCCTCACCCGCGCCCACCAGCATGCCCGACATGGAGAGCTCGCCGCCCAGCAAGTGCACCTGCGTGAGCAGGTGACGCAGCGCCACCTCGGCCTGGCGCTGCAGGGCGAGTTCCAATGTGCCGGCCGTGACGTTGGGGTTGCCATCGCGGTCGCCGCCGATCCACTGGCCCATGCGCAGGAAGGGCGCCACGGGGCGGCCGAGGCCGGCCTCCAGCTCGGCGTAGAGGCGCGGGATCTCGGGCAGGAAGGTGCTCTCGTAGTAGCTCAGCGCGTTCTCGATCTCGTCGGCCACGGTGAGCTTGGTGAAGCGCAGCAGGCGCGTCTGCCAGAGCTGGGTCACGCGCGCGCGCAGTTGCGCGTCGATGGCGGTTTGCTCGCGCGGCGAGGCTTCGTCGCGCGCCGTCAGCAGGCGCGCGATGGCGCGCTCGGCGTCGAGGATGCTCTTGCGCTGCACCTCGGTGGGGTGGGCGGTGAGCACGGGCGACAGGTGCGCCTCGGCCAGCGTGCGGGCCACCTGCGCAGGGGCGATGCCCGCCTCGCGCAGCCGCTGCAGGGCCAGCGCCAGGCTGCCGGTCTGCGATCGCTCGCCCGCGCGCTCGTGCACGGCGCGGCGGCGGATGTGGTGGCGGTCTTCCGCCAGGTTGGCCAGGTGGCTGAAGTAGGTGAAAGCGCGGATGACGCTCACTGTCTGGTCGGCGCTGAGCGACTTCAGCAGCTTCTTGAGCGCCTTGTCGGCCGAGCGGTCGTCGTCGCGCCGGAACGCCACCGAGAGCTGGCGGATGCGCTCGATGAGATCGAAGGCTACCTTGCCCTCCTGCTCACGGATCACATCGCCCAGGATGCGGCCGAGCAGGCGGATGTCGAGGATGAGGGGCTGGTCCTTGTCGCGGCGGGCGGCGCCCGTGGTCGATCGGCTCATGTCGGGCGTGCCTTGACGGAAGGCTCACGGAGAGTGGGGGGAAAGGGCCATGCTAGCATCGCCCGCACCCTGTTCCGGTTCCGAAACGGGTACCGAATTTTTCGCGTCGCGCGCGCCGTCAGCCGGGCGTCAGTCCCCCCGAATTTCCCCATGTCTTCGCCCCTGGCCATCACCATCGCCACCCGCGAGAGCCGGCTCGCCTTGTGGCAGGCCCACCATGTGCAGTCCCTGTTGGCATCGCGCGGCCACCGCGTCGAACTGCTGGGCATGACGACTCTGGGCGATCAGATCCTCGACCGCACGCTGTCCAAGGTGGGTGGCAAGGGCCTGTTCGTGAAAGAACTCGAGCACGCTCTCGCCGATGGCCGCGCCGACATCGCCGTGCACTCGCTCAAGGACGTCCCGATGGAGCTGCCCGAGGGCTTCGCGCTCGCCTGCGTGATGGAGCGCGAGGACCCGCGCGACGCCTGGGTCTCGCCGCACGCGGCGGGCCTGGCCGATCTGCCCCCAGGCGCGGTGGTGGGCACCTCCAGCCTGCGCCGCGTCGTGCTGCTGCGCGAGGCGCTGGCCGCCATCGGCCGCGCCGACGTGCGCATCGAACCCCTGCGCGGCAACCTCGACACGCGCCTGCGCAAGCTCGACGAAGGCCAGTACCACGCCATCGTGCTCGCCGCCGCCGGCCTCAAGCGCCTGGGCCTGGGCGATCGCATCCGCGCCATCTTCGAGCCCGCGCAGTCGCTGCCGGCGGCAGGGCAGGGCGCGCTGGGCATCGAGGTGCGCGCCGACCGCGCCGACCTGATCGAGGCCCTGCAACCGCTGGTGCATCAGGCCACCTGGCTGCGCGTGGCGGCCGAGCGCGCCGTCTCGCGTGCCATGGGCGGCAGTTGTTCCATGCCATTGGCCGCCCACGCCGAGTGGCTGGGCGAGCGCCTGTGGCTGCGCACCGCCTGGGGTGAGCCCGAGGGCGCGAGCGCCCTGGTGCGCGCCGAGGGCACCGCCTCGGTGGCCAGCCTGGACGAGGCCGAGGCCCTGGGCACACGCGTGGCCGCTGCCCTGCGCGCCGCGGGCGCACAGGGCGGGGAGTGAGCCTTTGAGCGCGAAGGCCGCGCACGCCATCGACCGCGTCATCGTCACGCGCCCCGAGCCCGAGGCGGCTCGCTGGGTCGAGTCGCTGCGCGAACGCGGCTGGGCCGCCGAGGCCTGGCCGCTCTTGCGCATCGCCGAACCGGCCGACGGCCCCGCGCTGGAGCGCCTGCGCACATGGCGCGTGGCCTGGCCGAAACAGGATGCGCTGATGTTCGTCAGCAGCGCCGCCGTGCAACGCTTCTTCGCCGAGCCCGTGGCGCCCCCGAACGCCCACACGCGCTTCTGGGCCCCAGGCCCCGGCACCGCGCGCGCGCTGCTGCAGGCCTTGTGGCCGCTGGGCGTGGGCGAGGACCGCATCGACACGCCACCGCCGGCGGCCGACCAATTCGACTCCGAGCACCTGTGGCCCGTGGTGCGTGGACAGCTCGCGCCGGGCAGGCGCGTGCTGGTGGTGCGCGGCACCAGCGAGGGGGCCGAGGGCGATCCGTCCGGCCAGGGGCGCGACTGGCTCATCGAACAATGCCGCCAGGCCGGCGCCGAGGTCGAGGCCTGTGTGGCCTACCGGCGCGAGCGCGTGGTGCCCACCGAGGCCGACAGCGAGCGCCTGCGGGCCGCCAGCGGCCCCGCCACCGTGTGGCTGTTCAGCAGCAGCGAAGCCGTGCAGGCGCTGAAAGGCCACTGGCCTGCCGATGCGCGGGCGGTGGCGTTGGCCACGCACCCGCGCATCGCCGACGCGGCGAGGGCCCTGGGGTTCGCGCGCGTGATCCGTTGCCGTCCTACATTGGCCGACGTGGGGCGCGGCCTAGAATCCTGGGCATCCGCCTCGCCATGAACGCACCCGACAACGACACCGCGCCCGTGGCGGCCCCCGCGCCCAGCGCCCGCCCCCCGGGGGGCGCGGGGCCCGGGAAAAAAAGGGGGCCGGGGGAGCCCCGGGGGCCTTGCCCCCGCCGCAAGGCAGACGTGGGCGTGTTGGCCGACACCATGGACACCAGCGGCCTGCACGCCATGCCGCTGGCCGACG